>CADAFP010000014.1 GCA_902787185.1 uncultured Bacteroidales bacterium
CATCGAGGAGGTGCGTCAGGAGGCCGAGACGGCGCGTGCCGAGGCCGAGTTGAGCAACCTGCGCAACCAGATGAATCCCCACTTCCTGCTCAACACGCTCAACAACATCTATGCCCTCATCGCCTTTGACCAGGACAAGGCCCAGACGGCGGTGGGAGAACTGAGCAAACTGCTGCAGCATGTGCTCTACGAGAACCAGCAGGACATGGTGCCGTTGTGCAAGGAGGCCGACTTCATGCGCAACTATATCGAACTGATGAAAATCCGCGTGACCGATGGCGTGAAGATTGATGCGAACATCAATATCCAGCCCAACGACTCCACTCCCATTGCTCCGCTGCTGTTCATCTCCCTCATCGAGAACGCCTTCAAGCACGGTATCTCACCGCAGGGCACCGGCGAAATCAAAATAGACCTTAACCAAGTGGATGGGGAGATCACCTGCGAGATCCACAACACCTGCTATCCTAAGCGCGGCAACGACAAGAGCGGCTCGGGCATCGGCTTGGAGCAGGTATCTCGACGCCTGGAGCTCATGTACCCCGACCGCTATACTTGGGAGAAGGGCACCACGCCCGACGGCAAGCAGTATTATTCCATCATCACCATCAAGAAAGAAAAACAATTATGATTATCAAGTGTGCCATCGTTGATGACGAGCCGTTGGCAGTGGAACTGCTTGCGAGCTACGTGAAGAAGATACCGTTCCTGGAACTGTGCGGCAAGTACACCAATGCCACCGATGCCCTGCACGGCATCGGCGAGACTCCCGTGGACCTGCTCTTCCTCGACATACAGATGCCAGAGCTCAACGGACTGGAACTGAGCCGCATGGTGCCCGAGACCACACGCATCGTGTTCACCACGGCCTTCAACCAGTATGCCATTGACGGTTTCCGTGTCAATGCCCTCGACTACCTGTTAAAGCCCATCAGCTATGCCGAGTTTATGGAGGCTTGCAACAAGGCGCTGCAATGGTTCCAGCTCGTGCAGCAAAATGAGCAGCAACCCACCGCCAAAGCCGAAGAAGAGCCCACCAGCATCTTTGTCAAGAGTGAGTACAAGCTGCTGCAGATTAACCTTGACGACATCCGCTACATCGAGGGACTGAAGGACTATGTGAAAATCTATACCGAGCAGTCGCCTCATCCCATCCTGTCGCTGATGAACATGAAGGCCATCGAGCAGATGCTGCCCGCCTCACGCTTTATCAGGGTTCACCGCTCCTTCATCGTTCAGAAGAGCAAAATCCGCGAGATTGAGCGCAACCGCATCGTCTTTGGCGACGTGTATATCCCCATCGGCGACAGCTACAAGCAGGCCTTCCAGGACTTCATCAATTCCAAGTGAGAAATGGTGCTCAGCCACGATTCAAGGCTGTCCTCATTCCCCAACGATTGATGCAATTGGCATGATTAAGAATTATTAAAGGCTTATTGTTAAATGTTTTAGGTAAAAAGCCTATATTTGCAGTTGATTAATTATCAACCGTTCCCCTCGCGGGACATAAATTCTGTGAAAAGATTATGAAGACCTTATTGGCTGTATTAATTATTGTGGCGCTGATCATGTTCTTCACGCGCCCCTCTATCGAGAAGCACAAGGCCGCTATCACCGACGAGATTGTCAAGGCCGCGCAACTGGGAGGTCTGGACAGCACTGCCATTGTGTGCTGGGACTTTGAGGGCAAGAATGCCGAACTGGTCAATCAAGCCAAAAATAATCCCGATGCGGCCCGTAAAGCCGTTGCCGAGGAGGTGGGCAAATCATTGACCGTAAAAGACTTCTGGCTATGCAACGTGGGTACTGTCACCCTCAACGGGAAATCCCAAAATGTGTCGTTTGGCGCATTTGGGCACGTTTTTTGCACTGGTACCAAATAGCCATTAGGTTTTTATGTTTTAGAAGTTAGACTATTAATGCAACATTGATTATGGAATTTCATCTCATTGTTAACGGAAAACAGGAAGGTCCGTTTACCGTCGAGGAATTGTCGCAGCGGGGCATTACCCCCGAGAGCGAGGTGTGGGCCGAGGGTATGGCCGACTGGGCTCAGGCTGGTGATGTGCCCGAACTGACCGCTGTGCTGCAGCGTGCCGAGTTTGAGGCTGCACAACAGGCCGCACGAGCCGCTGAGGCCCGTCCCACGATGGGCCAGCCCTATGAGCCATCAACCCCACCGAGTTATGTGCCGCCTCAAGTGCCGCCACGTGTGCCCGTGCAAGACGAGCCTCCCAAGAAGAGCGGTTGCACCCCCTGGCTGGTCGCCGCGCTGATACTGGCGATACTTTTTGGCACGATGGTGTTCACTTGCCCCAAGCGCGCCGACCATGAAGCTGCCATCCAAGAGGTCACTAAGGCTTGGGTGGGCGACAAGGTTGACGAGAACCTGGGTGCTATCACCGGCGTGGGTGGCGTCTTTGGCGACTTAATCAACAAGGCGTTGAAGCAACTCACAGGTATCGGTACCGACAAGGTCATCTCCAAGTATCTTGACGTGAAGAACTATGTTGTCTGCTCGGTAGGCCGTATGGCCATCGGTGACAACGAGGAGAAGATGGTTTCGCTGGGCGTTTTCGGCCATGTGTTCACCTTTGGCAAGGAGGATATCGAGAAGGCCTGGACACGCGCCATGGACGACTATGAGGCCAACCATCACGTGACACCGCCGCCAACCCCCGCTCCCCAGGACGAGGAGAGTGAAGAGCAGGACGAGGAGGTGCTGCCTGACCCCAGGGTGTTGCCCGACAGTGTCATGGGCATCGAGATTCCCGAGGGCATGGACAGCATGGTCAACCAGATGGCCAACGAGGCCATCCGCATGGCCAAGGAATGGGCCAAGCAGCAGATTGACAACCTCGGCAAGTAACCACTGCTTCAACCAAGATTAAGGCGGTGTGTCATCATTTTGACATGGTAACATAGCCGTGCTAACGCACGGGAAATTAAACAAATTAATAAATTAATATTTCTGATAATAATTTGCTTAAATTCCTGACCAACGGGCGGTTATGTTAAAATTGTTGAATGATGACACACCGCCTTTTTTATCGAGAAATCCACAAATGGCCGAAAAGGGTGGCGATAGTTTGGTACCCACGGTTATTTGATGAATCGGTTCACGTAGTCGTCGAGGTCGGCGACATGGAGTTTCTTGGCAATCTGCATTTTCTTGTTATAGACGGTGCCGATGCTCTTGTAGCCCATCGTCACCATCACCACCGTGCGCGAGAATCCGCAGCAATAGAGCGCAAGCAGGTTGAGTTCGCTGTCATTGAGCGTGCCGCCAGCCTCTTCCTGCGCCTTGACAAGCACATTGTCATGCAGGTCGTTGACCAGTAACTGCAGGTTGGACCAGTAGTTGCGGTCGTCACCCGTGCCGCCCAATGTCATCACTTCCTTGAACTTCTCGGCAAACTTGTCGCCTTCATATTGATAGGACCACGTCATGAGTTGATGCACGGCATCAATCTGTTGGTTGATGATGGCACGCAGTTCATCAGTTTGGGCTTTCTTGCCCTCACCATCTTGCTGAACCTGCTCGCGAGAGTCAAGGCGAGCCTGCATCTGTTTGAGGCTCCTGAGCGAGCCGTCAAGGTCGGCCTTTAGCATCTCGACCTCGTGCTGCCTCATCTTTAACTGGTTGCGATACCTCCACACCAGGAAGGCCAGCCCCAGCAAGCCCAATGCCAGCAAGGCTGCAAGGAGCAAAGAGCCCCTCAATTGGGATTCATTCTTGACCTGGTTCAACTCCGCCAGTTGGACGTCATACTTCTTCTCCACTTCCAGCAGGCGATGGTTAAGTCCATTGATGGCAATGGAATCGGCCATGGCGTGCGCTAACTGGATATAGTCTTTTGATTTCCCTTCATTCTTCCAATACCGGTGCTCCAGTTCAGACATGAGTTGGAGATAAAGGATACTATCCCTTGCGCTTTCGGGATGAGGTGCCTGCTTTAAATAATATAACGCCGAGTCGGGCTTTCCTAAAGACAAGTAGGCTGAAGCCAGCCGATAATGTGCCCGCGGATGGTCGATGATGGCAGGATTGGCAGCAATGGCCTGCAGGGCATACTGCTTGCTTAGCAAGTAATTCTGTTCTCGCACCAGATAGTATTCCGACAGGAGATAACGATTGGCAAAAAGGTGATACTCGTCACCCAGTTTTTGAGCCAAATCGATAGATTCCCTCATGTAGATGACCGCCGAGTCATGCTTCTCATCAATATTGCGGTAAATGCCGCCGATGCTGGTGAGGCACACCAGTTCATAATGACGGTCGTTGAGGGCCTTGAAAAGGGGCAATGCTTCCTTGTATTTTTGCAGGGCGATGGTGTTGGTCCCCACGACCTGAGACTGGTAGAGCGTTCCCAACCTTAGTTTGGCGTAGGCTATCATTGAACTATCGGTGGATAGCGGCAACACTTCGGCATGATGATAACTATTCACCGCCTGATCAAGGTTGCCCATGTCTTCATTGACGCATCCTTGGGCAATCAGTGCTTTCAGATATTTCAAGCCATCACCCGAATTCTTGTAAAAGTTAACGGCTTCGTTAATTGCCGAGTCGCTGGTGCAGGGGATGTAGTTCTTGTACATCGCCATCGACAACAGCACAGCATGATAGGCTCGCTCCTCCTTGCTGAATTGCTTAGGATTCATCTGACGCAGCAAGGGCAAAGCCTCTTTTTCCTGCTGATGATAGACCATCGAATCGATGCGGACGAGTTCTTGCATGTGGGCACTATTGTGGTGGCATCCCGTCGTCAAGAGGAAAAAGACGGCGGCAAGAGCAATGGGGAGATTCTTGAAATGTATCATTCGATAAAGGTTTTTACGTCCAGTTTTCAGGCCATTCACCACGATAAGCGGCGAAATGTTGATGCAAAATTAACACTTTGCGGTCAAAGTTTTACCGCAATGAGTCCCAAATGAGATTTTTATTTTTTAAATAGCTGATTTACAATATTTTGTATTTTGAAGAATGAGGTCTGAATGTTGCCTTTTTTTGAGAAATTATATCTACCTTTGCAAGTGAATCACTATTGCAATCAATGAACCTAAAACGAGATATCATTATGAACGCTACAAAGAAACTGATGACATTGCTGCTGGCACTCATGCTGCCAGTTATCGTTGTTGCCATTCCACAGGACTACGACAACTATGAATTTACTGTGGATGGCATCTATTATAAAATCGTAAACGACACAGCTGTTGTTACTTTCAAAGGCTATTATAGTTCTACTTATTGGGGTGGTTACTCAGGTGATGTGATTATTCCCACCACCGTTATTTATGAAGGCATGACCTATCCAGTCACAATCATTGACCACGATGCGTTTGCTCATTGTACTGGCCTTACAAGTATTACCATTCCTGAATCTATCACCAAAATCGGGAGTGGTGCGTTCTATGATTGCGGAGGGTTGACCCGCGTCAACATTACAGATATTGAAGCATGGTGCAAGATTGATATGTGTTGTCTTAATCCACTTGTTTATGCCCATCATCTCTATCTGAATGGTACTGAAGTGACCGATTTAATCATTCCTGAGTCCATTACCAAGATCGGAAACTATGCATTCGAGGGCTGTAGTGGCCTTACAAGCGTGACAATTCCCAATACTGTTACGTCTATCGGTGACAATGCGTTTGAAGACTGCTCGGGATTGACGAGCATCATTATTCCCAACTCAGTCACTGAGATAGGAAAGGTCGCCTTTGAAGACTGTATAGCCCTTACACGCGTGACTCTCGGTAATTCGGTTACGATTATCAACTCATCTGCCTTTTCGGGCTGTGCCGGCATTACGAGCATCAAGATTCCCAAAACAGTCACGACCATCGGTGGTAATGCGTTCAATGGTTGCATTGGGCTGAAGAGTATTGTTATTCCTGACTTAGTTACTGAAATCGGCGGCATGTCTTTTTATAATTGCACGGGCTTAATGAACGTGAGCATCGGCAAATCGGTCACGAGCATCGGTAAAGATGCTTTCAAGAATACAACATCAATTGAGAAGGTCACTTGCAAGGCAACAACACCTCCTTCTTGGTATAACACGGATATGTTCACAGCCAATGTCTATAACCATGCACCCTTATATGTGCCTAAAGACTCCGAACGAGCCTATAAAACCAGCGAATGGGGACGGTTTTCCACCATCATTGGCGTCGATTGGGAGCAAGGCATGGGTGCTGATGTAGTGGTTGACGACATCTATTATGTCTTGGATGAGGAGAATGCCACGGCCACGGTCACCAATTATTCCAATGGACCGAGTCAAACGGCAGGCACAGAATACAGTGGTGATATTATCATACCTGAGACTGTCACCATCGAGTCGGGTAAAACTTATACCGTTACCGCCATTGGCGATTATGCGTTTTTGGAATGTACACTTCTTAACAGCATTACCATGCCCAATAGTATCACTGGCATTGGGCGGCGAGCCTTTATGGGTTGTGCAGAACTGGAATCTGCAGAATTGCCTAAATTGCTGACTACCATCGGGGAAAGGGCATTTGAGGGTTGCATCAAATTGATGTCATTTGATTTCCCCAACTCACTCAAGTCTATCGGTGAAAGTGCCTTTTCGCGCACGGGCTGGTATGACTTACAGCCCGAAGGCCTTGTCTATGCCGGCACGGTAGCCTATCACTACAAGGGAAGGATTCCTGAAGACACTCACCTGCTCATCCCGGAAGGGACCACCAGCATTGCTGATGCGGCATTTTATGCCGACGAGAAGTATTATATAGATATTGACAATTATGAGGGATTGCTCAGCGTCGTTATTCCCAATTCAGTGAAGTATATCGGCAACTATGTTTTCCTTGACGACTGCGTCAATCTGCAAAAAGTGTCCATCGGTAGCGGGGTTGAAGACATGGGAAATTGCGCTTTTGCCTGGATACCTAATTTGACCGATGTCACCATCAGTGAGGGCGTAAAACTGATAGGAAAACAAATGTTCTCGGGCTGCCCTAATCTAAAAACGATAACAGTCCCCAATTCCGTTGAGGTCATCAAGTATAGGGCTTTTGCCGCCGAGGTGGATGAGGAGTTTGGATATATTGAGGAACCCGCTTGCATCTCACTCACCGATGTCACCATTGGCAGTGGTGTCAAGACCATCGAGGCGTTTGCCTTCTCGGGCTGCACTGCCTTGACAAAAATCACTTGTCTGGCAACCACGCCACCAGCAATAGCCGACAAGAACTGTTTTGATGATGAATGTTACGGAAAAGCGACTCTATATGTCCCGTCCGAGGCTGTGGATGAATATGAGAATGCACCGATTTGGAAAGAATTCTTCAATATCAAGCCTATATCGAATCCGTCAGGTGACATGAATGGCGACGGCGTTGTTAACATCTCGGATGTCAACAACGTGATTGATGTCGTCATCATGGGCGGCAACGCAGGTCACACCCGTGTGCCCAGAGAAGACATGAACGGTGATGGCGTGGTCAACATCTCGGACGTTAACGCCATCCTTCACATCATCCTGAACAATTAGTATCTGCCGAAGAAATGATTTTAATGAGGGGGATTATAGGCCGCACATTTTCATCAGTAAGATGAACAGCAGGAAATAGAATGCCCACGACATGCATCCCATGCCGCGAGGGCGAGGCAACCCCCTGGGTGGCAGCCCACCCATAGGCACTCCTTGTTGGGTGGTGCGTTCATAATAGGCCTGGTGGGGGATGAGGATTTGACGTGGGCCTCCGTTGTTGTATGGGCCGATGATGCCCCCTGCCTCGAGTTGGCGGATGAGTTCGGCGGCGCGCTCGTCGGTGATGTGGAAGCGGTCGCGCAGCATCATCGGCGTGATGGAATTGCAGGTCATCAGGTATTTCACCGCCTCGTTGTAGAGCGGGTCGCTGTTGGGCACGGGGGGCGGCAACACGGTGACCTCCTCGGCGTCGATGGTGTCAGCGGGGTCGGAACTCGGTGTGGTGGCGTCAAAGCTGGTGCCACAGTTGGGGCAGAAGTGGGCGCCTGTGCTTGCTTCATGGCCGCAGGTGGGGCAGTTGATGGTCTGCGATGGTGATACAGTGGTGTCCAATTCCAAATCCTCGTTGGGAATATAGGCAAAATCCCCGACGATTTGAAGCTGGCTCAAGCATTGCGGGCAGATGACCTTGTAACCGCTGTTGATGAGCACCTCGGTGCTCAATTCCATCTTTTTGCCACATTTGGGACAGGTGTATTTCATAATCAATTGCTTTTTTCAGTTTGCAAATATAGCGAAAATCACGCAATAAACAAAGGGAACGATATAGCAATTGGCCCCTTGTTTTTTTTCAACGCTAATTTCGCGAATTACACGAGTGAAAATTAAAAATCCGAATTAGCCCCGCAGGGTTTGGCCAACATTAATATCATTACCAAAACAAATGCTGCAAGAATGATGCCATGATGGCATGACGTGGCAGGGTGTTTGGTATTATGGTGATTAATCGTTACCTTTGCACTCGTTATGGCAATGGAGATTGAGAGAAAATTTCTTGTAAAGCATGAAGGCTTTAAGGATGAGGCCAGGTGCAAGACTCGCATCACGCAGGGTTACCTGAGTTCGGTGCCCGAGCGCACCGTGCGCGTCCGTGTCAAGGGCGACCAAGGGTTCATCACCATCAAGGGCAGCAGCAACGACACTGGAATGAGCCGCTATGAATGGGAGAAGCGCATCCCTGTCGAGGAGGCCAGGGAACTGCTGCGGCTGTGCGAGCCCGGCATCATCGACAAGACGCGTTATCTGATTGATGCGGGGGAGTACACGTTTGAGGTCGATGTGTTCCACGGCGACAACGAGGGACTGATTATCGCCGAGATTGAGTTGCCCGACGAGGACGCCGCCTTTGAGCGTCCGGAGTGGTTAGGGCAGGAGGTCACTGGTGACAACCGGTATTACAATGCCATGCTCAGTTCCAATCCTTACCAGTCCTGGAAAAACGGATAGCATCCATTGCCCATGCCGCAGTGCATTCCTCCGAAAAGAGCGTAAAAAAGGCAGCCCGTGAGGTGATACCCCATAGGCTGCCGTTATTCTCTTGTGTTCTCTACTGGTAGTTAATACTCGTCAGGGTCGAAGAAGAAGTCGTCGTCGTTGGTCGGATAGTCGGGCCAGATGTCCTCGATGGACTCATAGGTATCGCCTTCGTCCTCAATTTCCTGTAAGTTTTCGATCACTTCGAGAGGTGCGCCACTGCGCACGGCATAGTCGATGAGCTCGGCCTTGGTAGCGGGCCAGGGAGCGTCCTCGAGTTTTGTAGCCAATTCAAGTGTCCAATACATAGTCTTGTTGTGCTAATTTTTTCTATGAAATTATCCTGTTTCTTAAAAATTGCGCAAATTTAGTGCAAGTCGAGTTCATAACAAAATGAAAAATGAAATTTTTCATCTTTTATAACGAGATGCCTCCAAAATTTATCCGACAATGATGCTATTTTTCAATTTTAGGCATCTTTGTCCCAGAAAATTTCCTCGACCTGGTTGGTGATGTTGTTAAATCTTGCGAAAACGAAGAAGAAATCGCTCAAGCGGTTCAGGTATTCCAGCACCAGCGGCTCGACGTGGGCCGTGTGTGACAGCGTCACGACGCGGCGCTCGGCGCGGCGGGTGACGGTGCGGCAGCGGTCGGCCGTTGCCGACAGACGCGAGCCGCCCGGCAGGATAAAGCCGCGCATGGGCGGCAACTGCTCGCTCATCTTGTCCATCATCGCCTCCAGTGCGGTGACATCGTCCTGTGTCAGTCCGTAGAGGGTGGCATCGTTGGCATCGTTGGCAAGGTAGGCACCGATGTTGAACAGTTTGTTTTGTGCCTTGCGCAGCAGGGCGATGATTTCGTGATTCTCGAGTTTGGTGCTGTGCAGCAGCACGCCGATGTTAGAATTCAACTCATCGACGGTACCGTAGGCCTCTACGCGCACGTCATCCTTGCTCACGCGGTTTCCGCTCACCAGTGAAGTGGTGCCGGCATCGCCAGTGCGGGTGTAAACTTTTCCTTTCATAGTGGTTGTATCTTGTGTTGATGTTTTTTGTTTATTAATCATAACGGACAAAGGCCGCCAATGTTATACGCACGGGCAAGAAACGTGCCATCATGCCAAGGACTGACGTAATGGCACGAATATCATTGCGGGACAAAGATAGTGCCCCTGTTTTTCCCTTGTTGATGGTGGTGGGGGTTCGAGGCGGAGCCTCGAAATACATGGACAAACTGCAGCGAAAGGCGGGGGAAACTGCGGCGAAGGGCGGGGGAAACTGCGGCGAAAGGCGGCCACGCCAAGGCGAGGCCCTACTGGACGGACTGGGTGAGGGTGGTGAGGAGTTGTTGAGAGGTGGTGACGGGGATGGTGCGGGCGAGGTTCTTGCCGCGGGCAAAGGGGGTGCCGGTCATGTGGGCGAACTGCTGGATGGTGGCATCGTACAGGCCGTCGAGGTTGGCGACGATGATGGGGCGGGGGTCGTCATTGCCGATGGTCATCACGGCGAGGGTTGACATCCACTCGTCGAGGGTGCCGATGCCGCCGGGCAGGATGATGAACACGTCGCCATGCTCAATCATGTACTGCTTGCGGTCGCCCAGATTGGCGGTATAGACCACCTCGTCACACAGGGGGTCGATGCGGTGCCTGAACATCTCGGGGATCACTCCCACGACGTGACCGCCTGCTGCATGGACGGCAGCCGCGGTGATGTGCATCAGACCTGCATTGGAACCGCCATACAGGAGGGTGTGACCCTGTTGGCCAATCCATGTGCCCAAGTCGCGGGCCAATAGCTGGTATTTCTCCTCGAGTCCCTCCATGGAACTGCAATAGACGACAATCTTCATAGAGTTAACAGTTGACAGTTAATAGTTAACAGTTAATGGTTGATGTTTTTTAAAGGACGACTTCGTTGATGATGTGCTTGACCTGCTTGAAGAGGTAGTCGTGGGTGGTGCCGTCCTGGTGGCGCAGGGTGAGGGTGCCGTCGGGGGCAATACCCGCCACGCTGGCCATGAAACGGTTGCCCGAGGCGTCCTCGTAGGGGTGCAACTGGCCGTCGTTGCGGTAGAGGGCCGCCATGTACTGGCGGTGCAACTGTTCACGGGCATTGTCGCTGTCCAGCGCGTCCACGAGTTCCTCGATGTGTGAGCACACGCGCTTCAACAGGGTCATCAGGTCGTGTTGGCGTCCCGTGATGTTGGTGAGGGAAACGGGGTTGGGGGCATCGCTCAAGAAACGCTCCTGGTTGACGTTGATGCCGATGCCCACGATGCTGGTGGCGATGTCGGTGCCGTCGAGCGAACTTTCAATCAACATGCCGCACACCTTCTTGTCCTGCCAATAGACATCGTTGGGCCACTTGACGGTGAAATGGTCGCCCGCCTCGGCTGTCAACGCCTCGACGACGGCCAGGGCCGCCGCCTCGCTCAGGTAGAACTGGTCACGCGCCTTGACAGGTGGTCGCTTGAGCAGATGGGAAAACGTGAGGTTCTTGCCGTCCTCGCTCTCCCAGGAGTTGCCCTTCTGGCCCCGGCCTGCGGTCTGGCTGGGGGTATAAATCACCGTTCCGCCTGGCAGCGTCGCTGCCAAGCGGGACAGGTAAGTGTTGGTGCTCGCCGTTTGGCTGACCTTGATGTAATGTGGCATTTTAGACCTTAGACTTTAGACCTTAGAGTTTCTGTTTCAGTCGAGGGTGGGAAAGGTCATCTTGAGGGTTCGGCTGTTGTCCTCGTTGACGGTGATGTCCACGCGCACGGTGTCGTCGGGCAACAGGCCGTCGATGCGCTCGGGCCACTCGATGAAGCATAAGGCACCGCTGTCGAAGTAGTCCTCGGCGCCCAGGTCAACAGCCTCTTCCTCCTTCTCGAGGCGGTAGCAGTCGAAGTGGTAAATCAGCTCGGCGGTGGCGTCGCTGCGGTACTCGTTGATGATGGCAAATGAGGGTGAGTTGGTCACGTCGCTCTCCACGCCCAGCTGCTTGCACAGCGCATTGATGAAGGTGGTCTTGCCGGCGCCCATTTCGCCATAGAAGGCATAGACGGTCAAGTCGCCCATCTCGGTCATAAACTTGTAGGCGGCATCGTCGATGGCCTCCAGATTGGGAATCGGTATTTCGATTGTTTTCATTATTTTATTTTTTTATGGCCGCGACTGAGTCGCGGCACGGTGAACCTTACTTGGGGGAGAGGGTTACGATGGGCACGAGCATCTCTTCCATGGAGATGCCGCCGTGTTGGAACGTGTCGTTGTAATAGGAGACGTAGTAGTTGTAGTTGTTGGGATAGGCAAAGAAGTCGCGGTTCATCGCGAAGATGTAGGTGCTCGAGATGTTGGGAGCAGGCAGGCCCACACGCTTGGGCTGCTTGATCTCATAGACTTGCTTGCCGTTGTAGGTGAGGCTCTTGCCCACCTTGTAGCGCAGGTTGGTGTTGATGTTCTTGTCGCCGATGACGTTGATGGGGCGGTCCACCTTGATGGTGCCGTGGTCGGTGGTGAGCACGACCTTGTAACCGTTCTCGGCCATCATCTTGAAGATATCAAGCACGTTGGAGTTCTTGAACCAGGACACGGTCACCGAGCGGTAAGCCTCGTCGCTGTTGGCGAGCTCGCGTATCATCTTGGACTCGGTGCGAGCGTGTGAGAGCATATCGATAAAGTTGATTACCAGCACGTTGAGCTCATAGTTCTTGAACATGCCGAAGTTCTGCATCAGTTTCTCGCCGGCAACGCTGTCGTTCATCTTGGTGTAAGAGAAATGCACCTTGCGGCGGTAGCGGTCGAGCAGCGTCTGGATGAGGGGTGCCTCGTTCAGGTTCTTGCCCTCCTCGCTTTCCTCATCGACCCACAGGTCGGGGAACATCTTCTCAATGTCCACGGGCATGAGTCCCGAGAAGATGGCGTTGCGGGCATACTGTGTCGCGGTGGGCAGGATGGTGGTGTAGAGTTCCTCGCTCTCGATGTTGAAATAGTCGGCGAGCAGGGGGCTCACCATTCTCCACTGGTCGAGCCTGAAGTTGTCGATGACGACAAAGCACACCTTTTCGCCCTTGTCAAGACTGGGGAGGACCTTGGTCTTGAACAGCTCGTTGCTGCGCAGGGGGTGTTCGGGCTTGGTCATCCAGTCCTCGTAATTGCGCTTGACGAACTTGGCGAAAGCGTTGTTGGCATCCACCTTCTGCATCCTGAGCATCTCGTCCATGTTGGTGTCGGTATTGGACAAGGTGAGTTCCCAGCGGACGAGGGTGGAGTAGAGCTCATACCAGTCCTCGATGGTCTGTGCCGAGTTAATCATCTGGCCGATGCGCATGAATTCCTGCTGGTAGTCGCCTGTTACCTTCTCGGCGATGAGCGCGTCGCTGTGCAGGTTCTTCTTGATGGACGAGAGAATCTGCATGGGGTTGACCGGCTTGATGAGATAGTCGGCGATTTCGCCGCCGATGGCCTGGTTCATGATGTTCTCCTCCTCGCTCTTGGTAATCATGATGACCGGGACATTGGGCTGCATGATTTTGATGCGCTGCAGGGCCTCGAGTCCGCTGATGCCTGGCATGTTCTCGTCCAGGATGATGAGGTTGAAGATCTGGTTGCTCAGCATGTCGATGGCGTCGCGGCCGTTGGTGACGGTATCCACCTCATAGCCCTTGTTCTCGAGGAACAGGATGTGGGGCTTCAACAGGTCGATCTCGTCATCGGCCCAGAGAATTCTTTCTTTGCTCATGTGGTTGGTTTATATTGTTTTTAGTTAGTCGTTTTTCTTGCCAGGTCTTACTGACTTGCCCCTGGGTTTATCAGGGGTGGAGTTGTCGGGCGCCTTGGGTTCGGTGACCGTTTTGGGGTCAGCAGGTGCGTCAGGATTGTTGGGCACATTGGGATCAGCGGGAGGACTGGATACCGTGCCGTTGTTGGTGCCTCCGGCGCCGGCGTTCTTGCCACCACTGGGCTTATCCTTGTCTTTGTCCTTGTCTTTATCCTTATCCTTGTCCCTGGCTTGCTGCTGGCGCTCGGCTTGACGGTCCCTGCGTTCCTGCTCGCGTTCCCTTTGGCGGTCTTTGCGCTCTTGTTCGCGGGCTTTGGCGTCCTCCTTGCGCTGCTTGGCCTTCTCTTTGCGTTCGCGTTCACGTTCCTTGGCTTTTTCCTTACGTTCGCGCTCACGCTCCTTGGCCTGCTGCTTGCGTTCCTTGATCTTATTCTTGCGCTCCTGCTCCTTGGCCTTCTTGGCATCCTTCTTGGCCTGTTCAGCGGCCTTGTAGGCAGCCTTTGCCGAGTCTTCACGCCACTTGTAGTAGAAGTCGCGCTCTTTCTCTTTCTCCTTCTCGGCCTGCTCGATGGAGTCTTGCTCGGCAATCTCGGCTATGCGGTCGAGTTTGCGCTGGTGCTTCTGCTCCTTCTTGATGCTGTCCTCAATCTGCTTCTGTCGCTTGGCCTCGGCCTTCTCTCGGGCCTTTGCCTCACGTTCGAGCTGCTTGAGGTGCTCTTCCTCGGCCCGTTCTTGAGCCTTGAGTTCCTTCTCGCTCAATTGCGTCTGCGTACCCGATACGGTGGGCTTGTTGCGGTAGTCGCTGGCCTTGATCTGCTTGCGCTCAGCCTCTTGGCGGGCCTTCTCCTCGGCTTCGAGTCGGGCTTTCTCGGCAGCCTCGGCTTCGAGTCGAGCCTTCTCCTCAGCCTCAAGTCGAGCCTTCTCCTCGGCCTCTTCTATGGCCTTGGCTTCGGCGTCACGTTTGGCCAGTTCGGCAGCTTCTCTCTCCATTTGCTCAGCCTCGAGACGAGCTTTCTCCCTGAGGGCTGCAGCCTCACGGTCGGCCTCGGCTTGTGCCTTAGCCTGGGCCTCGTCGAGTTCCTTCTTCTCCAGGTCGCTGTGCTCCTTGTCGTTCTTCTCCTCGAGATAGTTGAAGTAGTCCTCAAATGAGCGTCCCTCGTTCAACAGCAGGTTGAAGTTGTCCACGCTGATGATGACATAGTGAACCTGACGGGGGATGGTGATGGTCTTGTCCTGCTCAAACAGCGAGCGGTAATGGGTGGCTTCCTTGAAGTTGTCCATGCCCTTGACCACCATCAAGCCCAGTTCGCCGAAGTTCATCTGCTCAATGTCATAGTCCTTGACCTTGAAGGCGTTGAAGTTGTGTCGAGCCACCTCATAGAGCAGCATGTTGCCGTTGATGCTGTCGATGGGATACAGCAGGATGAAGACTTGTGGCTTGTCGTTATCCTCGGCAAACGGCGTGAACGCCTTCTCCAGCGCTTGAGGCGTGGTGTCGTTGCTCAGGCGTGTGGTCCACAACATGCCGCGCACGTTGCTGCCGCCACCCTCGAGTCGGCGCCCTTGATTGAGCTGCTTGACGATTTCAGATGCCGTGGGTGTGATGTCGGTCTGCGGGTAGCGCTGTAGCATATCCTTGAGCGTCTCCTGGAACTTGGCGTGGTCCTTCTCGGTGAGGTAGCTCAACGCGTCGATGAACATAAACTTGGGCATAATCTTGGACAGCGGGTACTTGCGCATCATTTCGGCATAAGCCTCGTGTACGGCACTGTGGTTATTGGAGAGGTAGTTGGCGTAGGCTGCCTCGTACATGTTCTCCTGGTCACGGTTCATGTTCTTGAGGTTCTCCAGGTAGTTGGGATCCTGCATCGCTATGCCGTATTTGGATTCGGGGAAGCAGACGAGGATGCTGTCCCGATAGGGTGCCGCGTCGGCATCCTGCCCGTTGCGCATGTACATCATGTACATGTTATAATACACGTCCAGACGGTAGGTGTTGTCAGGATAATTCTCTAGCAACTGGTTGAACTCAAAGGCAGCCGCGTCATAGTCCTCCATCTTGTCCTTGAGGATAAGGCCCATATTGTACAGGCCCTCCTGGATGATCTCGTGGGCCGCCTGAATCTCTTCTTCGGTCTTGGGAATCTGTTTGAGGTAATATTCCTCGTAGTGCGGATCCTCGGCACGCTTGACAGCCTCAGGATCCACCTTGATGGTGTCACCGGTAATCACGTCCACGACAACGCTGTCGCTGAGTGCCGCCATGGTGCTGTCGGCCTCCTCGTCATCGAACGAGAAGGTGTATTTGTTGTGGCGGCGCCAGTTGTCTTCCAACTTGCGGCTGCCCCATTGTTTCTGGAATTGCGTCTTACCGGCATTCTTGGTGCCCGCGTTGTAGAAGTACCACGAGTTGTCGGTATTGATAACGTTTGTAGGCGCGTTGTCTTGCAAATTGTTGCCTTGGGATGCCTGTTCGTTGAGGTACTCTGCGCGTTCAATACTATCTTTCTGCTCTTTCTCCTTCTTGACGAGTTCCTCGATAATCTTGGCGATGACCGCCCTCTGCTCCTCGGGAGTCATCTTTGCCAGCCTGAGCAGCGAGTCCTGCAGGGTGACATTCTGCGAGTAAACGGCGAGTTCATCGAGCACGTCGCTGCGCTTCTTGAGCATCTTGTAGTTGGGGTAGTCCTCGTTGACCTGGGTGATACCCTCGGCATAGCAGGGCTGCGCGTCGTCGTACTGTCGCATGTCAAAGTAGAGGCCTCCCAGCGTCAACTGGCTGATGGCCTTGTCCACCTTGGCCTTTTCTTGGGGACTTTTCTCGATAGAGATCTTGTAGTTCTCGATGGCGGTAGCCGTGTCGCCGTGAGAGAGGTAGAGATTGCCGATGGCATAGTAGATCTGGTCCAGGTAGTCCTTGTTGCGGTCATAGCGCGTCATGTGTTTCAGGGCTTTTACCTCGCTGGCGATGTTTGCGCCCTCATACACGGCGCTCTGCTTGATGCGCGCGTTGAACTTGGTGCGGTAGGTCGAGCCACTGCTGCTGCCTGCACGCTTGTAGGCAAGGTAGGCTTTGCGCTTGTCGCCAATCTTCTCATAGAGTTGTCCCAGGATGAAATTCATGCGCACCTTCTCATTGCCCTTGAAACCCTTCACCGCCTGTTCCAGATAGGGGACGGCCGCCTCGGGCTCGCTCGCCTTGATGTGGTAGTCGGCAAAGGCGGCATTGGCGAGGGCGCGCACCTTCTTGTTGGTGATTTCATCCATGTGGATGCGCGACAGCACGTTGTCGGCCTCGGTGGTCCATCCCAGTGCGCAGTAGCACAGTGCCTCGCGCACTTGGCTCTCTTGCACGAGGTCTTTTTTCCACGTGAAGTGCCGAGCGATGTAGCGGAAAGTGGCTGCGGCATCGAGGAAGTCTCCCTTCATGTACTGCGACTTTGCCAGCAGATACCAGGCATTGTGCAGGAATGGATTGTACTCGTCGCGTGCCAGCCATTCCTGGTACTTGGCGTCGCGCCCCTTGCCGCTCTTGCGCTTGGGCTTCTTCTTGATAGAGTGCAGCGTGATGGCCTTTTCCATCTTCTCGATGGTGCGGTCAAAGCTGCCGCCAGGCTGTTTGGCCTTGGGGTTGGCGCGAGCCTCGGCAGGGTGCATATACAGCTGCTGCGAGTAGTCGTCCTCATACCCGTCCATCATCGCCTTGAGCTGCTCGTCATAGTTGGCCTTGCCGTGGAAATAGACGTTATACTTGGTTGTGAACGAGTGCCAAAAACGCGAACGTGCGGTGTTGGTCTTGTTGCTGCAAGCTGCCAGCAGTACCAACATCGCTATCATAATCAACGGTATGAATCGTCGTGTCCTGTTCAAGTCTTTTTAGTTTCGAGTCCTTAGTCCTTAGTCCTTAGTTTTTAGTCCTTAGTCCCTAGTCCTTAGTTTTTAGTATGTAATCAATAAACGTATCGGACCGCTTTTTATTGCCCGGAACCGCCCCGATGTTCGGCTGCAAGCTGCAAAAACTCCTCTCTGATGGCGGTGGGCATCACCAGGTTGCGGTGCTTGATGCTCTGGCCCCATCCCAACAGGTCGGCGGGTTGCAGGGTGTATAGCACGTCGCGCCACTGCTCGAGTTCGTCGTCGCTGTAGTCACCCTCGCCGCGCCCCGCAAAGGCGTCCAACTCCTCGTCGTCATAATAGGTGATTTCCTGTCGGCAGGCACCCTCGAGAATCTGTTCGCTGGGGCAAACAGAGCGCAGGCCGCAACTCTCGTCGGCACAGCCTTGAGTAGAGGATTCGGTGGCGGCGTTTTCGTCGGTTTCATCGGCTGCCTCGTCCGTTTTATGCTGATAAAACAAGCGGTCGATGAGCCATACAATGGCCCCACCCACCACCAGTATCGTTAACATTAAAATTGCCGGTCTCATTGAACTTTTATCTCTTCGGCATTCGTGCTTGACACCTCTGCTACCGTTTGCCGACAGGCAAAGGTAGTTTTTCTTTTTGAAACGAGCAAAAAACGTGGTTCAAATCTTAATAAAAAAGGCTTTTATATGCACACGGTAAACGCTATATCCAAATGGCGCGTCTTTATTAACCATCATGAGGAAAAACTCTAATTTGCATCTTGCAGGACATCGGCAGAAGTACTCCTTTTTGGGGACCCAAAAGGAGCAAATGAACCCCGTTCACCATAAAATGAATTAATTATTTTTTAAATACTTGGTAATCAGTGAATTATAATAGTTAAAATGAACTCAAAAACTACCGAATTCCTTGGAAATTTCAGTATTTCGCTATAAATTTGCAACGGTTAAATGCTTCATTTTTGTTTGTTAAAAATCACCCTTTTGGGTATTGTGTGTCTTTTAAAACACTGATATTTTTGCAGCGAACAAATCTGATGATGAAAAGGGATTTCAGTTATTTCATGAGTCCACAAAACATTATTACTGAGAAATTATAAACACTAAAAACAATAACGATATGAAACTAAGATTTATTTTATTGTATCCCCTGTGGCTGCTGTGCTTCATGGCGACAGCAGTGCAGGCTCACGGCTACAACGAGAATTTCACTGTTGATGGCATCACCTATTTTCATACCGGCTATTACACCTGCCGTGCCCAAGGATTGACTGATACAATGGAGGTGGTGAGAATCCCCGATGAGGTCTATGACGAAGACAACCTCTATCGAGTCACAGAAATAGGTTTTGGCACGGGCTTGCCCTTGCGCAATGGCGTGGTATATTGCCCCTACTGGCTTGAGCAGATTAGTGCGGCAAGTTTCAGACACAAAGACCTCATTGCCATCTATTTCCAGGAGAATGAATCTATCGAGGAGTTCAAGATTGGAGGCGACTCGTTCGTCAACACCCACTTGCGGGAAATCGACTTCCCCTCCAATTACAAGCGCGTGATGAATTCTACATTCTTCGGGTGCGATAGCCTACGCTCCATCGGTTGGTCCGAGAACATATGGAGTATCGACCAATGGGCCTTCTACATGTGCAGCTCGTTGCGGGAAGTACACCTGCCAAACAAGGTTGAAAGCGTACATTTCGAAGCCTTCAAGTATTGCCCGTTAGATACCGTGTGGCTGAGCCGTTCGTTGAAAAACATCAGCGATGGCGCCTTCAACACCTGCAACTTGGTTGACGTGCAGCACGTCTATGCGCCGACAGGGCGTTTGGCCGCCTGTTCGGTCATCAAGACGGGTTACAATCAGTCATTCCAGGGAAAAAACGGCGTCGTGGTGCATGTGCCTGTGGGGACGATTGACCTGTTTGAGCAGTCCGAGAACTGGAGCAGCTACGAGTTGCAGGAGGATGCCACGCTGGGAGAGCAACACAAGGTCGTGTTAACCGTCAATGATGCTGACAGCGGTGCGGTATCGCTCGTCAATGCAGAGTTATACAAGGGGCGGTTATGGGTCGCTGACCACGGCAAACCTGTGACCATCACGGCTCAGCCTCAGGGCAACTGCGAGCTGCGTTGCTGCATCGTTAACGGCATCGATGTGAGCGACAAGTTTGATGCCGAGGGGCGTTACACCATCGACGAGGTCAACGAGGACACCGAGATTTACATCTCGTTCAATTCCATCACGACGTTCACCCCATTGAGCATTCGTCAGGCGGGCAGCGGTCACATCGACTTGCAGGTCTATCACGACGAGCCCTTGAAACTCAATATCACACCGGATAAGGGCTGGGTCATCAATTCAGTCACTATCAACGGCATCGACATCACTAAAAAACTGGACGGCAATGGCGACTTTACCATCTACAAGGTGGACGGTGGCATCGTCGTGGGTTCTGGTCCCAGTAGGTTGCCCATCGGCCCCGCCAAGGCGGGTTCTGTTGCTACCGAGGATGTGAAGACCTTTGTAGCCTTTGAGAAGCATTCCGAGGCAGTGGATGAACTTTTCTCGACGGGATCCATCAAGGTCTATGGCTCTGAGGGTCAGTTGCGTATTGAGGGCGTTGTCCAGGGTGACGCTGTGCGGGTCTTTGACATCGAGGGCCGTCTCGTTGCTCAATCCACAGGGACGGGCAATCCCCTGACCATCGACGTGCCGTCGGGCATCTATCTGGTGCAAAGCGGTAACACTACGATTAAAATCATCATTTAAAATTAAGTTAGTTATGAAACACATCAAGATATTTGTTGCGATAGCGCTGCTGCTGAGTTGCACAAGTTTCGGGGTTAATGCCCAAACAGACATCATGTTTATTAATGATGGCATCAAGTACCATATTCTCTCCGAGGAGGAAAAGACTGCAGAAACCTATTTTGGCAGTCAGGTTGGAGAAAATGGTCATGTCACCATACCAGCTACTATTACCCACGATGGGGTGGAATATACAGTCGTTCAGATTGGTGGTTCGTCCTTCTCGGGGAAAACGGATCTCAAATCCATTGATTTGCCCTCGACGATCACATCAATAGGCACGGCTGCATTCTACGCATGTTCCTTCTCTGAGATTAGTTTCCCTTCCAGTTTGAAGAACATTTATACCCTCGCTTTCGACAGCTGTGACAGCCTTCGAGAAGTGATTTTCCCGAATGGGTTAGTTTCGATAGGCGGTATGAGCTTTGCCAACTGCCGCAATTTGGAGCGCATTGAGATTCCGTCCACTGTGACTTATATAGGTGGAGATGCGTTTATCTATACTGCCGTGAAGTCGGTAGATATCCCGGGCAGTGTAAAAGAGGTCAATGGTTTTGGTAGTTGTGGCCATTTGACTGAGGTTACACTTCATGAGGGCACTACATCCATTGGTGAAGGTGCATTCAATACGGCCAGCCTCAAGGAGATACGCCTTCCATCAACGATTAACTATATTGGCATGTGGGCTTTTAAGGATTTGGATGACATCTATATTCCTTGCTCCACACCACCAAAGGTGTATTACGATGGGTGGTACTATCTGCACATTAGAAACATACATATTCCCAAGGGTACATTGAATCATTATAAAGCCCGTCCTTATAATGAGGAGTGGGGTAACCTTGTAGAGGATGAGACTTTGGGGGTTTACTGTGATATTGACCGCAACATCACGGGCGCGGGCAGTGTTGAGCTGGATAGCACTGTGGTGATGACCAATGCCGACGGATTCTACTTTGTACCTGGGGGTACCGATTTGACCTTCACTCTGCGTCCCGAGGCCAAATACATGATTAAGCACGTCAGTCTCAACGAGACCGACATCACCCACCAGTTGGGCTATGGCGTGACGCTGTTTGAGGATGCGCCCAATTTGGACTTGTCGGACAAGTTGACCGAGGAAGTATCTTACACCATCAGCAATCTGCAAGAGGCCGTAGCCATCAATGTCGACTATGCCAAGAATCCCTATTCCCGCTTGGCGATGCGTCAGGGCGAGGGTGGCACGTTGAGTGTGCGCATGCACTGCGACGAACCTGTGCTGATGACTATTGTCGCCGATGAAGAAAACACCCTTGATAGCGTTACGTTGAATGGAGAGCCTGCGCTCATCAACGAGAAAAACATCGTTGCCGTGCCCAACCTCGATGACCCTGTGACGATTCAGGTCAACTATCTGGAGTAAGGCTATAGGTCATAGAACAGTCCAAGTGCAACAGAGAATCCATCTGTTGTTGTCCCTGTTTTGTGGCGTGTTTTTTGCAATTGTAGAAAAGAAACTATACCTTTGCACTCGTAAAAAACACAATTAAAGATTATGACCATTTCTGAATTGAATGCCGAAGTGCTACGCAACCTAAGTATTGTCGCCGAGGACGAGAATCTGCTCAAACGTGTGGCGAAATATCTGCGCCGCGTGGTCGCCGAGAAGCAGAATGACCCGACTTTGATGACCGAGGAGGAGTTCTTTGCCCGCGTGGAGGAGGCCGAAGAACAATATCGTCAGGGGCAGTATTCAACCCTGATGCCTGGAGAAACTGTGGAAGACATGCTTAAGAAAAGTGGATATGATGTATGAACTGAGGTTCACTAAATTAGCCAATGAGGGTCTGGCGCGTCTTGCAAAGAGTGAACCTAAAGCATTTAAGAAAGCATTACGGTTTATCGAAGAACTGCGCGAGCATCCCAAGACTGGAACTGGACATCCCGAGCCATTAAAAGGAAAGCCAGATGGTCGTTGGAGCCGCGAGATTACTAAAAAGCACAGACTGGTCTATCGTATCTTTGATGCTGAGGTCCTCGTGCTTGTCCTTACCGCTTACGGCCATTACGGCGACAAATAAACACACCCATGGCTCGAGTTGAGGATTTCTTTATCATGGATAACGCGGTGATGGGTGTCACCGACGATGACTACCGCAACATCCAAGACGTTGTGGACTCTATAGATGCATTCTCGCGTATGACCTATAAGAGCGTTTACATCATCGACTATTTCAAGAAGGATTTCCTCTATGTGAGTGAGAACCCGCTGTTCTTGTGCGGACTGTCGGCCAGCGAGGTGAAGAGAATCGGCTATAACTTCTACATCGACAATGTGCCCGAGGAGGACGTGGAACGTCTGCTGAAAATCAATGCTGCAGGTTTCTATTTCTCCAAGGACATCCCTGCTGCCGAGAAGCGTTACTACACGCTGTCCTACAATTTCAGGGTCATCAATACCGTCTCCAAGAAGATGCAGACCATCAATCATCAACTCACGCCTCTCAAGATGATGCCTGATGGCAGAATCTGGCTGGCGCTGTGCGTGGCATCCATCCCCACCAAAGCCAATGATGATACCATCCTGATGTTCAACAATCGCACCCGTGAGGGATGGAATCTGGATATAGCCAGAGGCACTTGGATAAAAGTGCCCTACGTCTCGCTGACCGATCATGAAACCAGGGTGCTGAAGTATTCGGCTATGGGCTACACTACGCAAGAGATCGCCGAATTGATGTGTAAATCCTTTGACTCTGTAAAAGGCTATCGCAAAAGCATCTTGGAAAAATTCGATACCGACAACATTACCGAGGCTATCAACTATGCCATGATCTATCGCCTCATCGAGTGACACATGTGCACGCCGACGAAACTAAATGACTATCCTTTCTGTTTTGGGGAAGAGGTGAAGCGTGGTGGTGAAGGATGGGTTATCGGCACAGGGTTCCCTCGTCGGCGAGGTCGAGTAGCGGCTTGTCGCCCGAGGAGTTGCCGTAGGCTGCCAGGCGGTAACTGGAGCGGTCGGGCTCGGCTTTCAGCAGGCGTTTGACCTTCTCGTCACCGTTGCAGTTGGGTGTCTTGAAGCGTCCCGTGAGCTTGCCGTGGGCATCGACCTCGGCTTCGGTGGCGATGACGGCATGGACGCCTTGCTGCCGACACCAAGGCTCAACCCAATCGCGGATACTTGCCGAGACGACATATACCGTGTCGCCGTTGGCGATGTGCTCTTTCAGTCGGTTGATTACGGGCTCATTGCGCATGGCCTCGACCGCGCTGGCATAGGCTTGTCCCAACGCTTGGAAACGCCGGTATTCCCAGCCCTTGAAGAAGTGGGCGAAGATCTGTTCCTTGGCCTTGCTGCCAGCATACAGGCCCAGCTTCATCAACACCAGCAGGGGCGAGAACAACAGAAAACCCGCCACAAAGCGGGGCGTGCCTGTGGCATACCTGATGAAGTGGGGGAACGAGTCCCTCGTTGTCAACGTCCCGTCGAAATCAAACGCGGCGATAGTCCTTTTCATATTCTCGTGAATCCCGTTGCTACAAAGATACATCGAATAGTTGGTGGCACGTCTATTTGCCGATTCTTTAACACCTGTTCACACATTCAGGAAGGTTTTTCTGTTAAAAAAATATAAATAAATTGAAAATATGCGTTGTTTTGGGGCGGCCACCACATTAAATATTGCGTGAATGCTGGAAAATGAGTACTTTTGCGCCAGCATTCGTGAGAGGGGGCGTTTGGGCTTCCTCGTTTTTATTATAATTTGGCTTTAGCCAAAGGACTTGAAATAGAAACAAAAGATTAGATATGATTGACAGGACAGCACTGGAACAAGTGATTAACGAGGCGCTCGAGGGCACCAAGATGTACCTGGTCACCCTCAAGGTGAGCAAGGACAATATCATCGACGTGGCGCTCGACAGCGACGAGGACATCACTATCGACGACTGTGTGGCCGTCAACGATGCCGTGCTCGAGGCCTTTGACCGCGATGTGGAGGACTATGAGTTGACCGTGGGCTCCTACGGCATCACCGCACCGTTGCTGCTGCCCCGCCAGTACAAGAAGAGCGTGGGCTGTGAGGTCGAGGTGCTCACCGCCGACGGCCGCAAGCTCAAGGGCACTGTGGCCGACGCCGATGACGAGGGGTTCACCCTGTCGATGACCGTGAAGCGCAAGCTCGAGGGCAAGAAGCGTCCCGAGCTGGTCGAGGAGCAGGAGCGTTTCAGTTACAATGACATTAAACAAACAAAAAATATCATCACTTTTTAGGCGTTAGGCATCGGGCGTTAGGCATCAGTTGAAAAATAACTTAAAGCCTAAATCCTGAAACCTAAAACCTGCAATTAAAGATTATGGCTAAAAGAGAAGAAGCGGTGAACATGACCGCACAGTTTGCCGAGTTCAAGGAGCTCAAGGACATCGACAAGACCACACTCATCAGCGTGCTTGAGGAGTCGTTCCGCACCGTGTTGTCCAAGATGTTCGGTAACGACGACAACTTTGACGTGATCGTCAACCCCGACAAGGGAGACTGCGAGATTTACCAGAATCTGGAAGTCGTGGAGGACGGCCAGGTGGAGAATCCCAACAAGCAGATCTCGCTGAGTGACGCCCAGGCCGACGATGATCCCGACTGTGAGGTGGGCGAGGAGCACACCCGCAAGATTGACTTCACCAAGTTTGGCCGCCGCGCCATCCTCAATCTGCGCCAGACCTTAGCCAGCAAGATACTTGACCTCCAGAAGGACGCCATCTACAACAAGTTCAAGGCCCTTGAGGGACAGCTGGTTGCTGGTGAGGTTTATCAGGTGTGGAAACGTGAGGTTCTCCTGCTGGATGATGACAAGAACGAGCTGCTGCTTCCCAAGGACGAACAGATTCCCACCGACATCTACCGCAAGGGTGATGTGGTGCGTGCCGTCATCGAGAAGGTGGACAACACCAACAACAACCCCAAGATTATCGTGTCGCGCACGAGCCAGAACTTCCTGCGCCGCCTGTTTGAGCAGGAGGTGCCCGAGATTCACGACGGCCTCATCGTCATCCGCGCCGTCGCCCGCATTCCCGGTGAGCGCGCCAAGATTGCCGTCGAGAGCTATGACGACCGCATCGATCCCGTCGGCGCCTGCGTCGGCGTGAAGGGTGCCCGCATTCACGGTATCGTGCGTGAGTTGCGCAACGAGAATATCGATGTCATCAACTACACCAACAATCCCCAGCTGCTCATCCAGCGCGCACTGAGCCCCGCCAAGATTTCTTCTATCCGTCTGGACGAGGAGCACAAGCACGCCGAGGTGTTCCTGCGTCCCGAGGAGGTATCGCTTGCCATCGGTAAGGGCGGCTTGAACATCAAGTTGGCCAGCATCCTGACAGGATTCAGCATCGACGTTTACCGCGATGTTGAGACCGAGGGCGAGGAGGATATCTACCTCGACGAGTTCAAGGATGAGGTTGACGAGTGGGTAATCGAGGCTCTCAAGAACGTGGGCCTTGCCACCGCCAAGTCGGTACTGCGCATCCCTCGTCAAGAGATCATCGACCGTGCCGACCTCGAGGAGGACACCGTGGACAACCTGTTGGCCGTGCTCCGTGCCGAGTTTGAGGACTAAGAGAGACATCACATCCGTTTTCACTCATCACAATTATATATAATATAGAATATATCAGCCGAAAGCATTTTGCCGAAGCCAACCGATAAAAGACAATTTATGCCGATAAAGATCAGTAAAGTCATCGCAGATTTGAACGTGGGTAGGCAGACCATCGAGGAATTCCTGCACAAGAAAGGCATCGCCATCGATGCCAGCATCAATGCGCGCATCCAGGATGATGTCTATGAGATGCTTGTGAAGGAATTCAAGCCCGATATGGACCTGAAGAGCAAGTCGGAAAAAATGGCCTCCGAGCGACAGAAAGAGAAAGCCAAGCACAGTGCCAGCAAGGAGTCACGTGAGATCAAGACCGAGATTCCGGTACAGAAGCCCAAAGTTCTCGGGAAGATCGAGTTGGATGCCAAGGGAAATCCCAAGCCGGCAGCCAAGGCCAAGCCGGAGCCTGAGGTTCCCGCTCCCAGCGTTGAGGAGAAGGCCGAGCCTGTTGTTGTCGAGGCGCCCGCTCCCAAGGCTGAGGCCCCGGAGCCTGTCAAGGAACCGAAGCAGGAGGCACCCGCTCCCGAACCTGTACAGGTCGAGGTACCCGCTCAGCCCGAACCCGTTGAGGAGGTTCCGACAGTTGAGCCCGAGCCCGCCGTTGACGAGGAGCCCGAGGCCGCACCTGCCGAGCCTGACGTGTTCAAGCCCGTTTCTGAGACCGTCGGTGGTCCGCAGCTCAAGGTTGTGGGCAAGATTGAGCTGAGCTCCCTCAATCAGCAGACCCGTCCTCGCAAGAAGAGCAAGGAAGAGCGCCGCAACGAGCGCATCGCCAAGGCTGCCGAGGGCAGCAAGCGCAAGCGCAAACGCATCGGCAAGGAAAAGGTTGATATCGAACAGGCCGGTAACCAGCCCGCGGCCCAGCCTCAGGGCAAGTCGCGCGGTGGCGGCAAGGACGACCAGGGCGGCAAGCGCAATAAGGACAAAAAGAGCAACCGCAGGCCGCTGCGTCCCGAGGTAAGCGAGGAAGACGTTCAGCGTCAGATGAAGGAGACGCTGGCACGCCTCACCGCCAAAAATACCAAGAAGGCTGCCGCAACGCGCCGTCGCGAGAAACGCGAGGAGATGCGTGAGGAGGCCCGCGAGGAAGCCGCACTGGCAGCAGCTCAGAGCAAGATCCTGAAGCTCACCGAGTTTGTGACCGCCAACGACTTGGCCAGCATGATGAATGTGCCCATCAACAAGGTCATCGCCACCTGTATGAATCTGGGTGTCATGGTGAGCATCAACCAGCGCCTCGATGCCGAGACCATCAATATCGTGGCCGATGAGTTCGGCTTCAAGACCGAATACACCAGTGCTGAGGTGGCTGAGGCCATCAGCGAGGAAGAGGACCGTCCCGAAGACCTCGTGCAGCGCCCGCCCGTGGTGACTGTCATGGGTCACGTTGACCACGGTAAGACCTCGTTGCTCGACTACATCCGCAACTCCAACGTGATTGCCGGTGAGGCCGGTGGTATCACGCAGCACATCGGTGCCTATAACGTGAAGCTGCCCAATGGCCGCCGCATCACCTTCCTGGATACACCTGGTCACGAGGCGTTTACCGCTATGCGTGCCCGTGGTGCCAAGGTGACCGACATCGTTATCGTCATTGTGGCAGCCGACGACAACGTCATGCCGCAGACCGTCGAGGCGTTGAACCACGCATCGGCTGCCGGCGTGCCCATCATCTTTGCCATCAACAAGATTGATAAGCCCAGCGCCAACCCTGAGAAGATCAAGGAAGAGCTGGCCAATATGAACTACCTCGTCGAGGACTGGGGTGGCAAGTACCAGAGCCAGGATATTTCGGCCAAGAAGGGTATCGGCGTCAGCGAACTGATGGAGAAGGTGTTGCTCGAGGCCGACATGCTCGACCTCAAGGCCAATCCCAACCGCAAGGCGACGGGTTCCATCATCGAGTCGTCGCTGGATAAGGGCCGTGGCTACATCGCCACCGTGCTTATTGACAACGGTACGCTCCACGTGGGCGACATCGTGCTTGCCGGTACACACTTCGGTAAGGTGAAGGCGATGTTCAACGAGCGCAACCAGCGCATCACCGAGAGCGGCCCCTCGACCCCGGCCCTGATTCTGGGTTTGAACGGTGCTCCCACTGCCGGTGACAAGTTCAATGTCATGGACACCGACCAGGAGGCTCGCCAGATTGCCAACAAGCGCGAACAGCTGCAGCGCGAGCAGAGCCGCCGCACGCAGCACCGTGTCAGCCTTGAGGATATCGGCCGCCGCCGTGCCCTGGGTGAGTTCCACGAGCTCAACTGTATCGTCAAGGGTGATGTGGACGGTTCGATCGAGGCTCTGAGCGACTCGCTCATCAAGCTCTCGACCCCTGAGGTTCAGGTCAATGTTATCCACAAGGCTGTCGGCGCCATCACCGAGAGCGACGTCACCCTGGCGGCAGCCAGCGATGCCTACATCATCGGTTTCCAGGTGCGCCCGTCGGCTTCGGCCAAGCGTGCCGCCGAGCAAGAGGGTGTGGACATCCGCCTGTACTCCATCATCTATGACGCCATCGAGGAGGTCAAGAGCGCTATGGAGGGTATGCTCCAGCCCGACATCAAGGAAGAGGTTACCGGCAGCGCCGAGGTGCGTCAGGTTTACCACATCAGCAAGGTGGGTACCATTGCCGGTGCCATGGTTGTCGAGGGCAAGATCAAGCGTGGCAGCAAGGTGCGCGTGATTCGCGACGGTATCGTTATCCATACCGGCGAACTGGCCTCGCTCAAGCGCTTCAAGGACGACGCCAAGGAGGTTACCAGCGGCTTTGACTGCGGCTTGAGCCTCAAGTCCTACAACGACCTGCAGGAGATGGATATCATCGAGGCCTTTGAGGAAATCGAGGTTCACAAGACCTTGTAACATGATTTATTACCTGAATATAGGTAGCAATATAGGCAACCGGCGCGATAACCTCTATCGCGCCGTTGTTGCATTAGCGGCTGATGCTGGCGAATGTTCCGTTTCCAGCATCGTAGAGAGCGAACCGTGGGGATTTGAGAGCGAGAACCGCTTTATGAACCTGGGCATGAGTCTGGTCAGTGACGTCGAGCCCCACGAGATGCTTGACCGCATCCATGACATCGAGCGTGGCTTGGGCAGCGCCACCCACCGCGACGAGCATGGCGGCTACATCGACCGCCTGGTGGATATCGACATCGTTGCCATCGACGACCTTGTCATCGACACCCCCACGCTGCAGGTGCCTCACCCGCATCTGCCCGAGCGCGACTTCTTTCTGCGCCCCATGATGCAGCTTGCCCCCGACTGGCGCCACCCCGTCACAGGCCTCACTGCCGCCGAGATGCTGGAAAACCTCTGACTTTTTTTCAAATTGATTTGTGTCCGGTAAAGATATTCAGTATCGGCATAATTCCCTATATATGAGTTGGATAAGCATTTTGCTGTATCAGGGGCTTGGCTTTTGCCTCGAAGAGGCAGGTCGGGTCGAAGACTCGACTTTTATGGAAAACACCATGCCAGCTCATCGCAGATGAGCGCAGCTTGGTGGCAGCCATCTCAAGTAGAAAGTGCGTCGAAGACGAACTTCCGCATCACTCAAAATACTGCCAATCACAAAGTTCCTCTCCGAGGCACTTGCATAGTTCTGCTCATAGACCAAGCTGCGAACCTCTCCGAGGTTCTTGCATGGTCTTTCTCATTGAAATCGGTTCTTCGAACCGCTAACATCAGCGATGTTTCCCCGGACTCTAATGGTTTTTAATGCGAATTTCACGAATTTATTAATTGGATTCGTGTCATTTGCCTCATTCGTGTAATTCGCATTAGCCCCGCAGGGTTCAGGGCCAAATAGCTATATCATTGCCTTTTTTCTTCAATTTAACATTTTTTAACGGGGGGTAGTTGTTTCGGCCCTAATGATATAATTTTGTGCTTTGATGGGTGTTTTTATGCACTATTGACTTTTCTATTAACATTATAAACCACTTAAAAACAGTTTTTTTATGAAGAAATTCTTACTCAGTTTAACCCTTATGGTAGCTTCACTGGCTGCATGGGCTGAGGCGGGTTTCTACGTGATGGACAATCAAGGTGTTTGTGTCGAGTACGTGTTCTTGGATCAACCGTCCTGGACATTTGAGGGCAACAACCTTGTGATCACCACCGTAGAAAGTTCCGTCGAATATCCCATGGACGATGTGGCTCAAATCGTCTTTGACGATATCGTTCACACAGGACTCAATGAGGTCAAAGTTGACGAGATGATCCGTTTCGTTAACGGTGGCGTTGAATTGGCAGGCTTCGCTGCCAACACGGCGGTCACCGTCTATAACCTGCAAGGCCAGCAAGTGGCGACCTACCGCACTGGCGAAGCCGGTTCACTCAACCTCAGCCTTGACGGCCTGGATCAGGGCATTTACATTATCAAAGCAAACAAATCAACCATTAAAATCAAGAAATGACAATGAAGAAGATTATATGCATGTTGGCTATGGCATTGCTCGCCATCGGAGCAGCCCAAGCCCAAGAACAAGTAAGAAAAATGGTTATTCAGAAAACGAATGGCCAAGTAATGAAATGCAAAACCGCAGAAATCGAAACAGTAACCTTCGAGGAAGTGGCTGTTCCCACTACTGTCGAGGAGGCCGAGGCCATGCTGGTCGGCTATTGGAAATGCAATAATCCATTTTTATCCTTTGTCCTCGGCGAGGATATCAATTATTTTGAAAGCACCGCCTTCTTGATTGTTACTGAGGATCTTGAGATATTGTTGGGATATAAAGCAGTTGATTATTTGCCCAATGAGTATGCTGGAAAAATTTTGGTTTATAAATCCTTTGGCAACGATATAATTGTTAATAGTGACGATCCGACAATGGGTGATTTTTTTAGATATGATTATGATACGGAAGGGACGGCGCTATCTTTTATGAACTTGGATCAAAACAGTTTTGATGCTCATTTTGAGAGTTATGTTGAAGATGGGCCTACTTCTATACAGGATGGGACCTTCTATCGTGTTGAACCGTTTGAGTACATTCGATGAATGATGGTCTAATGAAAAATAGTTTCTTAAAGTGACATTAATGGATACAAGAGCGCTGCCCTTCCTCTGAGGGTTGCGCTCTGCGTTGGTGCGGTTTCAATCGGCATTCAGTTATTACTCAGATGGCCGCCCTTTGGGCGTCTCTATAGGCCCATTCAAACTTGTATTTTGGTGCGGTTGCCATGTAAATGTGCTGTATTGGTTGGCATTTACAATGATTTATCGTATCTTTGCCTGACTGCTAACGGCATCATCAATGGCACAGAAAATATCATTCAGGTTTTATAATAACCAAGAAGTTAGAGCCTCTTGGAACAGTGACGAGAATACGTGGTATTTCTCCATAGTGGATATTGTGGCTGCTATTACCGGCAGCCCGCGTCCACGCGTTTACTGGGGAACCTTAAAAAGTCGATTAAAAGCAAAAGGAAGTGAGTTGTATTCAAATTGTGTACAACTGAAAATGCCTTCAAGAGACGGCAAGAAGTATAACACCGACTGCATTGCTGCTGAACATATTAAAGCCCTTGTGCGCACTATTCCAAGCAAAAATGCTGACCATTTCCTTGACTGGTTCACCTACAGTGATAATTCCATTGATGGTCAAAGCAGGAAAAAAGCTTATGCCTTGTGGGAGAGCGGTCTGATGGACAGTATTGAGGTGGGCACCACGAGGGGATTGCAGCAAATCCATGCCTACCTGTTCGGTGGACTGTATGACTTTGCAGGACAGATACGCACTGTGACAATTTCTAAAGGCGATTTCACCTTTTGTCGCGCACAATTTCTGCCCCAAGCCCTCAAGGACATCGACCGAATGGCTGACGATACCTTTGATGAGATTGTTGCCAAATATGTCGAAATGAACGTGGCCCATCCGTTTATGGAGGGCAATGGACGCAGCACACGCTTGTGGCTCGACTTGTTGATGAAGCACAGGATAGGGCTGTGTGTTGACTGGAGCCGCATCGCCAAGCGTGACTACCTCAATGCCATGATACTCAGTGCCACAGATTCAGCTCCACTCCATGCTTTGCTGAAAGGAGCCCTCACCGACAAAATCAATGACCGCGAGCTATTCTTGAAAGGCATCGATTACTCATACTACTACGAGCAAGAAGATTACTTGCCGTAGTTGTTGGCCTTGCGGTATTTGTTGGGGGACAGGCCGAGGTGCTTTCTCACATATTTACCAAAGAAAGAGAGGTTGTCGAAGCCCATCTCGCTGGCGACCTCCTTGATGCTCATGTCGCTATAGAGCAGCAGCTGCTTGATGCGGCTGACAATGGCTGTGGCGATAAGGTCGCTGGCGGTGTGGTCACTGTGTTTGCGGCACACACTGGTGAGGTATTTGGGTGAGACGCACAGTTCGTCGGCATAGGACTTGACGCTGCGGTTGATGCTGGTGTTGTCGGCTAGCAGGAGCATGAAGCGCCTGTAGATGCGGTCGCCCTGTCGCAGCATGTCCTCATTTTCCTGGTCAACGTGCTTGTTGATGTTGGACAGCAGGTCAAAGGCAAAGCAGCGGATGATGTCGCGCATCGTCTGGGTGCCGAAGTTCATCTCGGGGTGGTCCATCTTGAACACCATCAGGTCATAGTACTTCACCATCAGATCCATCTCGTTCTGGTCTATCTCGATGACGGGGTTGGAGTGGATGTGCATCACCGACTGTATGAGGCTCTTGTTGATGAACGAGAAGCCCACGTCAGGACTCAAGACGCAAATCAGGCAGCGGAAGTCGTCGCTGTGCTCAATGTTATCGATGACCATCTTGCGGTCGACGATGAGCGCGCAGTTTTTGCTCAAGTGATAGTGGACCGAGTTCATGTCGAGTGAGAGGGAGCCTTCGAGCACCATCACATAGGCGATGAAGTTGACCCGGAACTGTTTCATCAGGCCGGGGATGGACGTAATGTTGTCGGCAAAGAAGATCTCGCCGTCGTTGTACTTAAAGTTGTGGTACATCTGGGGCACATCGTCCAGGTCCAATTGAGCGATTCTATTCTCTTTCATAGTTTAAAGATTAAAGTTTTGCGCTAAGGTACCGCTTTTTTGTTAACGCTGCAAATTTTGTGCTGAAAAACGGTGATTGACTTTACTGAAACGAGCGGAAACCGGGGGTGCAGGCCGGAGGCCTGCAATACTTGGACAACTGTGCCTGCAATACTTGAACAAGGGTGCCTGCACTTTATTGGGGCCCGAGGGGTGGGGTGGAAAAAAACAAGGCTGAGACGGTCGTTGACCGCATCAGCCTTGTGTATGAGTCGGGGTGAGAGGACTCGAACTTCCGACCTCCACGTCCCGAACGTGGCGCGCTAACCAACTGTGCTACACCCCGAGACTCAGTTTTGCGGTGCAAAGTTACTGCTATTTTTCTTTATAGCCAACATTTCATCGAAAAATATTTTTTTGGCCTACAAAAATCCAGCGCCTCTCATGGGTGAGGGACGCTGGACAATTATCGGGTTGAAGCTTGTGGCGTGGTGGCGTTAAGCCAGTCCACGGCCGTGGCAGTTCTTGTACTTCTTACCGCTGCCGCAGGGGCAGGGGTCGTTGCGGCCAATCTTGGGACCCTCGTTGCGGATGGGGCCAGTGGGGCCTTGCGGACGCGGGCCGACGGGTGCGGCGTTGGGACGTGCGGGGTCGGGCTCGCCACCGCGTCCCTCGCTGTAGCGGGGACGACGCTGCTGGGGCTCGTTCTGGGACACGTTCTGTTCGGGCGGTGCCTCGGGAATCTGGCCTCGCATGAGGATGGCGATGGACTTGCCGTTCATGATGGCGACCATCTGCTTGAACATGTTGAACGCCTCGGTCTTGTAGATCACGAGCGGGTCTTTCTGCTCGTAGGTGGCGTTCTGCACGCTCTGGCGCAACTGGTCCATCTCACGCAGGTGCTCCTTCCAGTTGTCGTCGATGGTGAGCAGCATGACTGCCTTCTGCCATGACTTGGTGAGCGACTTGCAATGGGTCTCGGCGGCTTCCTTGATGTCGATGACGATGCCGAATGTGCGCTTGCCGTCGGTGATGGGCACGCGGATGAGGCCTTGCGGCTCCATACCGTTGGCCTGCTGGTCGGCGACAATCTGTTGGATGATGGGATCGGCCACCTCGCTCAGGCGTTCCATCTTGCGGTTGAAGGCCTTCAGCACGTTGTCATACAGGATTTCCTGCTTCTTGCTGTCATCCATGCGGCGATATTCTTCCTCGTTGAAGGGGGGCTCAATGGCATAGGTCTTGAGCACCTGCATCTGGAAGTCCTCGTATTCGTCGGCGCCATATTTCTCGACCATATCCTCGACGCTGTCGTAGAGGGTGTTGATGATATCCAGGCCGATGCGCTCACCGATGAGTGCGTGGTGGCGGCGGGTGTAAATCACCTTGCGCTGGGCGTTCATCACGTCGTCATACTCGAGCAGGTGCTTACGGATACCGAAGTTGTTCTCCTCGACGCGCTTCTGTGCGTTCTCGATGCTCTTGGTCACCATGTTGCTCTCGATGGCCTCTCCGTCCTTGAGTCCCAGTCGGTCGAGCGTCTTGACAACGCTCTCGCTGGCGAACAGACGCATCAGCTTGTCCTCGAACGAGACGAAGAATACCGAAGAACCTGGGTCACCTTGACGACCGGCACGACCGCGCAGCTGACGGTCCACACGGCGTGACTCGTGACGCTCGGTACCGATGATGGCGAGACCGCCAGCCTCCTTAACGGCGGGCGAGAGCTTGATATCGGTACCACGACCTGCCATGTTGGTGGCGATGGTCACGACACCCTTGCCGTCGATAGACTGACCAGCCTGTGCGACGATGTCGGCCTCCTTCTGGTGGAGCTTGGCGTTCAGTACGTTGTGCGGGATGTGGCGCAGGTTAAGCATGCGGCTCAGCATCTCACTGATCTCGACGCTCGTGGTACCCACCAGCGTGGGACGTCCTGAGTTGCGCATCAGCTCAATCTCGGCAATGACGGCATTGAATTTCTCCTTCTGCGTCTTGTAAACGCGGTCGGCCATATCGTTGCGGATAACGGGCTTGTTGGTGGGAATGGTGACGACATCCAGCTTGTAGATGTCCCAGAACTCACCAGCCTCGGTCTCGGCGGTACCGGTCATACCTGCCAACTTGTGATACATGCGGAAGTAGTTCTGCAGGGTGATGGTGGCAAACGTCTGGGTAGCGGCCTCGACGTTCACGCCCTCCTTAGCCTCGATGGCCTGGTGCAGACCGTCACTGTAGCGGCGGCCTTCCATCACACGGCCCGTCTGCTCATCGACGATTTTCACCTTGCCCTCGGCGTCAACGATGTACTCGTCGTCGCGGTTGAACAGGGTGTAGGCTTTCAGCAGCTGGGTCACGGTGTGCACGCGCTCGGCCTTGACAGAGTAGTTGGCGAGCAGTTCGTCCTTCTTTTGTGTCTTCTCCTCTTCGGTCAAGGGCTCGTTGGTCACCGCCGACAGTTGTGCGGCGATGTCGGGCAGGATGAAGAACTCGGGGTCGTCGGTGCCCCTTGTGAGCACGTCGATACCCTTATCGGTCATCTCGACAGAGTTGTTTTTCTCATCGATGATGAAGTAGAGGGGATCGGTCACGGTGGGCATCTCGCGGTTGTTGTCCTGCATGTAGAAGGCCTCGGTCTTAAGCATGGCGTTCTTCACACCCTCCTCACTCAGGTACTTGATCAGGGGCTTGTACTTGGGCAGACCCTTGAAGGCGCGGTAGAGCCTCAACGTACCTTCCTTGACGGTGGCCTGGTCGTCGCTGGCCATCATCTTCTTGGCGTCGGTGAGCAGACTGGTCACCAGCTGGCGTTGCGCGTTATACACGCGCTCCACGTTGGGCTTATAGTCGTTGAACATCTGGTCCTCGCCCTTGGGCACGGGACCTGAAATAATCAACGGGGTACGGGCGTCATCGATGAGCACGCTATCGACCTCATCGACGATGGCAAAGTTGTGGGGGCGCTGCACCATGTCCTCGGGGCGCATCGCCATGTTGTCGCGCAGGTAGTCGAAACCGAACTCACTGTTGGTACCGAAGGTGATGTCGCAGTTGTAGGCGGCACGGCGCTCGGCCGAGTTGGGCTCGGTCTTGTCGATACAAGCCACCGTCATGCCGTGGAACATGTAGAGCGGACCCATCCACTCGCTATCGCGCTTGGCCAGGTAGTCGTTGACGGTTACCACGTGGACGCCGTTGCCGGTCAAACCGTTCAGGAAGACGGGCAGGGTAGCCACCAGGGTTTTACCTTCACCAGTCGCCATCTCGGCAATCTTGCCTTGATGCAGCACGATACCACCGATGAGCTGTACGTCATAGTGGACCATGTCCCACTTCATGTCGTTGCCGCCGGCAAGCCAGTGGTTGGTGTAGATGGCCTTGTCGCCGTCGATGGTGACGAAGTCCTTACCCTGGGCCGCCAAGTCGCGGTCGAGCTGGGTGGCGGTAACGGTGATGGTCTCGTTCTCGGCAAAACGTCTTGCCGTTGACTTGACGATGGCAAACACGGTGGGCAGCACCTCGTTGAGTTTGTCCTCGAGCACATCGAGAATGTCCTTCTGGATGTCATCGACCTTCTTCCACAGCGGCTCGCGCTCCTCATAGTCGAGGGTCTCGATTTCGGCCTTGATGCGGTCGATCTCGTCGCGCTTGTCCTGTACCGATTCATTGAGCATTTGGCGGATGCTAGCCGTGCGCTGTCGCAGGCTGTCGATGTCCAATGCGTCAATCTCGGGATAAATTGCTTTGATTTGGTTGACAATAGGTGTGATCTTCTTCAGGTCACGTGTTGACTTATTGCCAAACATGGATTTCAAAATGTCACTAAGTCCCATTTTCTTGGTTTGTTGTAGTATGTATTTGTTTTATTGTTTTAATCTAAACGGCAAAGATACACTTTTTTAGCCGATTAACGCCTATGATACAGGCATAAATCACCACTTGAATACAAAAATGGCTATTTTAGGCATTAGGGGCATCAGGAAAATGGAGGCGAATGCCAACTCCTCACTTCAAACCCTTAACTCCTCACTGATTTATAAGAGGTTGGGCCACGGATGGTCTGGCTGGAGAGCCACACGTTGGTCAACGAGCGTGTCACCAGCGCTGTCATCAGCGGGAAGAAGGCGATGTTGCCGACCTGCGGTTGCCAGGGCCATGCCAGCATGAGCAGGGCCACTACCAGGGCATTGAGAGCATGGAGCCATCGGGCGGCATTGCGGGTCTTCTTGAACCAGGGCAGCACGGCGAGCAACAGCAGCAACGGGTGGAGCCACACGATGTTGATGTTGGGCGACGTGGCCTCGTGGGTTGAGAAGAAGATAAGGAAAAGCAGTATGCACCCTGCCAGTCCGCCAGCGGTGAACAGTATCGAGTCCAGCCATCGTGACACCTCGCCGCGGCGCACGTCACGCGCTGTCACGGCAAGTGTCAACAGCAGTACCAGCAGGGCCACGGTCAGCGGCGAGAAGTACCACGGCGTGGCGGGTTTGACCTTGCCCTCGAGGCTTGCATCGACGGGTACGGTGGTCGATTTCACCAGTGGCATGGTAACGCTGTCGGTGGTGATGGTGGCTTTATCCACTGCCTCCATGAGGAGCATGGGGATGAACATCGTGGCACGTTGGTCAAGCACCGTGTCGGTGTCCCAGCCCAGCACCAGGTCGATGCCGAAGCGCTCCCAGGCATAATTGCGGCAATAGTGTGCCAAAATGTCACGATAGGTGACAGTTGTGTCGTCCATCGCGGGATATTGCAGTCCCTCGCCCGCTGCCATCTCGATGATGTCGCGGGGTCGGGTAGAGCAGTTGTCGCTCAAGAACTTATAACGATAGGTGCGATTCTCGGGCTTGGCGTTGTTCCACAGGAAATCCCTGACCTTCAGTGCCTTGTCCTGCGGCAGATTGAGTTCCTGCTCTACCATGCGGCGGCCTTCCATACCCGCAGTGGCATAGAAGCGTGGCACGGGCATACACAGGTAATCGGTCTTGCCGAGCATGAAACGCCACATGAACGCAGGTGCCTGAAAATCAAACACTCCGTAATTGAAGTAGAGGTCGATGGGACCCTGCTGGACGCGTATCTCGCTGTGCCCCCAGATGTTGTGCGGCTCGCTGCCGGGGTAGAAGGTGACAAGACTCACCTTCACCGAGTCCTCTTGCTGCTCTTGCGGCATGACCTTTTCGGGCGCGGGCAAGTGGGGCATGGCGTCGAGCGCTCCTGTAGCACACAGGGCGCATAACACTGTCGTCAGGCAATATTTCCTTAACAAATGTGGCATTTATACATCATTCAATCAGCAAGAATAATGCCAACTGTATATTATAATAACGTGTCTCTTTTTCATGTAGTATGTTATCCTTATAAAGAATGTGTGCTGATCGTGAAGATTTCACCCGTCATTTTTTTACCTTTTTCACAGTTGAGAAGGCATGAAATGAGGGGTGGTTATATCAGGCGAAATGCCCGAAATCGTGCAATTCTCTTGCTTAAAATGGGAAAATATGCATTATTGTCAGTAAATTTTCGGCGAAAAATTTTGTTGTAACAAAAATATTTACGTACTTTGCAGTCACATAAAAGAGATATTGCACTTTTCTATACAGATTCTATTCATAAAATTTAAAGTCCCACTCGTGAGAGCCGGACTTTTCTTTTTTCCCTTATAAAAGGCCAAAAAACTGAAACGGCATTCTTCGGCCAAAAAACGTTTTGCGGAAACGGCAAGGGGTTACCAGGTGCCGTAGTTGCCGCGGTCGGCGTCGATGCGCAGCAGGATGAACAGCAGGAAGGTGAAGCCCCACAGCGACGAGCCGCCGTAGCTGAAGAAGGGTAGGGGGATGCCGATGACGGGGCACAGGCCAATCACCATGCCGATGTTGATGGCGAGGTGGAAAATCAGGTAGGACGCGACGCAGTAGGCATAGACCCTCGCGAATGTCGAGTGGTTGCGCTCGGCAAGGGTGATGATGCGCAATATCAATGCCAGGAACAGGATGAGTACTGTCACGCTGCCGATGAAGCCCTGCTCCTCGCCGATGGTGCAGTAGATGAAGTCGGTGTGCTGCTCGGGCACATATTTCAGTTTGGTCTGAGTGCCTTGCAGGAAGCCCTTGCCGGTAATGCCGCCGCTGCCGATGGCGATTTTGCTCTGATTGACGTTGTAACCAGCCCCGCGTGGGTCGTCGGCGATGCCCAGCGTGACCATGATGCGTTTTTGCTGATGCGGCTCGAGCACCTTGTTGAAGGCGACATTGACCGTGAACATGAACATGACCGACGCGGCGGCAAAGCACACGGTGATGAGGACTTTCTTGAGGTCGTCGTGCAGCATACCCCACAACAGGTAGAGCAGCGAAAGCACGATGACGGGCAGGAAGAAGGCATAGCCGTTGACGTGTACGCCAGCCAGCGCGAGTCCTCCCGCCAGTGCTCCCGCGGCCAGATAGCCCAGCAGCACGTTGCGCCCCAGGATCCAAGAGCGGCAATACACGAGGAGCATGCCCACGATGAGCGTCATCACCAGGATGAAGGCGATGACCATGCCCAGGGGTATGCCCATGAAGGTGATGGCAGCAAACTTGAGCACGACGACAAAATAGACCACCGCCATCAATGCGGCAAACAATACGAAGCCTGACATGCCCTCGCGGTAAAGGACGAAGATGAGTGACGTGTAAACCAGCGCCGAGCCGGTCTCCCGCTCCATGATGATGCATAGGATGGGCAGCAGGATGATGCCGATAGCGATGGCATAGTTGCGCCACCCGTTGAGGGTGAAGCCGTAGGTGCTGAACAGTTTGGCCAGCGCCAGCGCCGTTGCCGCCTTGGCAAATTCGGCAGGCTGGAGGCTCACGGGACCAAATACCAGCCACGAGCGTGAGCCCTTGATGTCGGGCGCGACAAAGATGGTGACTATCAGCAGCAGAATCATAAACCCGTACAGCGGATAGGCGTAGGCCTCGTAGATGCGGCGGTCGATGAGCAGCAGCGAGAAACCGATGAGGAACGAGAGGCCCGCCCACAGGAACTGCTTGCCCGAGTACTCGCTCAGGTCAAACATGCTCGCCTTGTCATAGTCGTAGGTGGCGGCATAGATGCTCACCGCCCCCGCGATGACCATAATGAGGTACAGCACGATGGTGAACCAGTCCACCGACCTCAACAGGTTGGTATTCTCATTTTCATTCCTTGTTTCCATCGCCATTGGTTACGGGTTTTGATGGTTTGCTCTTATTGTTGTCGGCATGGGTGCCGGAAGTCGTTGTTTTCTTCGCCTTGGGATAGGAGATGGTGTGGCGGCTGGCCATCGCGCGACCCCGAGCCTGAAGACCGGGAGAATCGCCACTCAGGTAGCGCTGAATCATCAAGGCGCCGATGGGTACACCATAGGTTGCGCCAAATCCCGCATTCTCGACATAGACGCACACGGCAATCTTGGGGTTGCTCATCGGCGCGAAGCCCATAAATACCGAGTGGTCACGGCCATGAGGATTCTGGGCCGTGCCTGTCTTGCCGCACACTTCCAGTCCGGGAATGTTGGCTCCCGTGCAGGTGCCGCCCAGCACCGCCATGCGCATACCCGTGACGATGTCGTCGTAGTAATGCTTCTCGATGTCGGTGTCGTGCCGCTCCAGGTTCTTCTTGAGCACACCGATGCCCTCGATGTGCTTGACCACGTGGGGCGTGATGTAGTAGCCGCGGTTGGCGATGGTGGCACTCAGGTTGGCGATTTGCAGCGGGGTTGCCAGGATTTCGCCCTGGCCGATGGCGTCGCTGATGATGGTCTGTCCCACCCAGCGTCCCTCGCCATAAATCTTGTCATAGAAAGCGGTGTTGGGGATGAACCCGCGGCTCTCGCCAGGCATGTCGATGCCCAACTTGTAGCCGTAGCCCATCGACACCATGTGGTTTTTCCACACCTCAAAGGCCTTGCCCGTCGAGCCGTACTTGCTGCGCTTGTCCATCATGTACTTGAATCCCCAGCAGAAGTAGGAGTTGCACGACGTCTGCAAGGCAGGTTTGAGCGAGATGGGGGCCGGGTGTCCGTGGCAGCCCACGCGCAGACCCGCGTTGACGTAGCCGCGGTGGCAGGGGAACAGGGTGCTCGTGGTGATGATGCCCTCATCGAGGAAAATCAGGCCTTGGGTGGGCTTGAAGGTCGAGCCGGGAGGGTAGGCGGCCATGATGGAGCGGTCATACAATGGCTTGAGCCTGTTGTTGACCAGGTCGCGGTAGTTCTTGCCGCGCTCCTTGCCGATGAGCAGCGACGGGTCATAGGTGGGGCTGGATACCAGTGCCAGGATTTCGCCCGTCTTAGGCTCGATGCACACGATGGCGCCCACCTTGCCCTGCATGAGCATTTCGCCGTAGGCCTGCAGCCCGATGTCGATGCTCAGCTTCAGGTTGTTGCCCGCAACGGGAGCGACATCGTCGGCCCCGTCGTTGTAATGCCCCTTGATTTTGCCCGTGGCGTCGCGGATGAGGATTTCCTTGCCCTTGATGCCGCGCAGCCAGGTCTCGTAACTCTTCTCGATGCCCAGGTCGCCCGTGTAGTCGCCGGGACGGTAGTAGTTGTCGTTCTCGATGTCGCGGGCGTTGACCTCGCGGATGTCACCCAGGATGTTGGCAGCGACGGGATAGTTGTATTGGCGCAGGATGCGCTGCACGATGTAGAAGCCGGGGAAACGGTACAGTTTCTCCTGCAGGCGGCCGTAGTCCTCCGGCGTGAGGTGATTCATAAACACCTGCTGGGTGAAGGCCGAGTAGCTGCGGCTCTTCTTCATCTCGGCCCATCGGTGGCCAAACTCCTCGACGCTGATTTGCAGCGTGTTGCAGAAGTCGATGGTGTCAAACGGCGTCACGTCCTTGGGAATCATCACCAGGTCATACTCGGGCGCATTATACACCACGAGCGAGTCGTTGCGGTCATAGATGAGTCCTCGTGACGGGTAAATCACCTTCTCCATGAAGGCATTGTTGTCGGCATGGGCCTTGTAGGTGCTGTCCAGCACCTGCAGCTGCACCAGGCGGATGATGTAGATGATGACGATGGCAACGATGAACCCGCCGATGACCAGTTTGCGCTTCTCCAGGTTATAGTCTTTTCTCACGGCGCGTGCTCACGAAACTGTCTAACCCAAATATGATGATGATCGACAGCACGCTGCTGCCTGCGATACGGGCAAGGGTGAGCCCGATGTTGTGCAGCGAGAACGCCTGGATCATGAAGATGAGGGCGCAGTACAGGGTCACCAGGGTCGCCATGTACTTGAAGTAGTCGCCCACGCCCATCGAGTCCACCGAGGGGATGGGGATGTTCATATCGTTCTCGCGTGACACGAATAGGTTGAACACGGGACGCCTCGTTGCTGCCATGATGGTGCTGGCGAGGGCGTTCATTCCAGGCGTGTTGTTGAAGATGTCGAGCAGCAGCCCCGTGAAAAAGGCGATGGTCAGCACCCAGCCGTCGTGCAGGTTGACCGGCAGACGCAGAATCAGGTAGATGAACACCACCGGCATGGCGATGCCCCACAACACGATCTTGTTGCACACCAGTTGCAGCAGGATTATTGCCACAAAAAGCACGATGAATTGTATCACGGTCTTGGTCATGGCTGCGGTTCTGTTGAGGTTTCGGGTTCAACGGGTTGGATAGGCTGTGCGGGTTGTACAGGCAGGCTTGGCTGGACGGGCTTTTCCTTGCTTGCGTCTTTGTCCTTGGCCTTGTCGGGCTTGGCTGCCGGGATATCGTCCACAATCTCGGGCTTGATTTCGGGACGCGTCTGCACGTTGGCGGCGGTGTCGATGCCTTGCTCGGCCTTGAGCAGGGCGTCAAGTTCCTTCTTCATGCCGTTAGTGATGACGCGCACGCTGCTCAACTGGCTGAAGTTGGTCGTCAACTTTACGCGCAGTGACTCGAAGCTGGCGTTTTTACCCGTCTGCTTGCCCACGATGGTACCCACGATGAGGCCGGGCGGGAATACCGCCGAATAGCCGCTGGTGACAACGGTGTCGCCCTTCTGGAACTCAACGTGGCGCGGCAATTCCTCGAGCACAGCGTAGCGCGCATCCTTGCCGTCCCACACCAGGCTGCCATAGAATCCGCTGTTCTGCAGTTTGCACGAGAGCCTGATGTGCGGGTTCAGCAGCGAGATGACGCGTGCAGCGTGCGGTCCCGCCACGTTGACGATGCCCACCACGCCGTTCTGGTCGATGACGCCCATCTCGGGGCTGATGCCGTCGAGGTAGCCGCGGTTGATGGTGATGTAGTTGTTGGGCTGGGCGATGCTGTTGCTGATGACCTGTGCCATGACAAAGGTGTATTGTCCCTTGACTTTGTGGCGCAGGGAGTCGGGCGACAGCAGCTCCATGTCGGCCATCTGGTTGCGCAGCTCAATCAGTTCCATCTCCAGTGCGGCGTTGCGCTCCTGCAGGCTCTCGTTGATGCCACGCAGGTGGAAGTAGGACGTCACGCCGTTGAACGCCTTATAGACCGCGGCGCTCACTTGGTTGGCCGACGTCAGATAGACGCTCTGCTGGTAAGGGTTATCCTTAAACAGCAGCACGAGGCTCAAAATCACATAGATAGCGAAAATGAACCACGCACTGTGTTTGATGAAAAAGTTGAGCAGATTATTCATGCTTATAGGCTTTGTTTTTAGGTTTTAGGCTTCAGGTTTTAGGCTTTAGGCTTTAGGGGAGTATTCTATCACCTAATGCCTAACACCTAATGCCTAATGCCTGACACCTAATGCCTAACGCCTCAGTTTAACGCATGAGGAACTTGAAGTGCTTGATGTTCTTCAGTGCGATGCCAGTACCCTTGGCAACGGCGTGCAAGGGATCCTCGGCCACGTGGAACTCGATGCCGATCTTGTCGGTCAAGCGCTTGTCCAGACCGCGCAGCAACGCGCCACCACCCGTGAGGAAAATACCGTTGTGCACGATGTCCTGATACAGCTCGGGAGGAGTCTGCTCCAGGGCGCTCAGCACGGCAGCCTCAATCTTGGAGATGGACTTCTCGATGCAGTGGCACACCTCCTGATAGGTTACGGGAACCTCCAGGGGCAGCGAGTTCACCTGGTTGGGGCCGTGGATGATGAAGTCCTCGGGGGCCTCAGCGCCCAGGTCGGTCAA
>CADAFP010000015.1 GCA_902787185.1 uncultured Bacteroidales bacterium
GTCCAACGTCACCGCTGGTAACGGGCACACCATCGATGACATAAAGGGGCTCATTGCTCGCGTTCATTGACCCGATACCGCGGATGCGGATGCTTGGAGTCGAACCAGCCTGACCGCTGCTGTTGGAGACCTGGAGGCCCGCAACGCGTCCATTGAGCGCATTCTCAAAAGTGGTGATGGGGATGTCCTTGAGCGCATTTTGGCCTACCATACTGGCCGATCCGCTGTAACTGCTTTTCTTGGCAGTACCATAAGCGACAACGATTACCTCGTCCAGATCATGAGGAGATTCACTCATGCGAACCTCGATAGAAGTTTTACCCGTCACGTCATGCTCCTGTGAAAGAAAACCAATGTAGTCAAATGTAAGCGTTGCTCTTGGAGAACACTTGATAGAAAAGCGACCATTGGCATCAGTCATTGTAGCCGTAGAAGTTCCCTTAACATGGACGCTAACTCCCATGAGGGGTTCGTCATGGTCGTCGAGCACTGTCCCAGAAAATGTCTGTACGTTCTGAGCCATTGCATTGATGAAACTGATCATCAACACAAATACTAGAATTAAGAATTTTTTCATGTGTAAATTCTATAGATTGTGATAACGTTTATAAACATTTGAATGAAAAATATAACATAAAAGAGCACAAAATTCATGTTTTTTTCTTTGTTGACAAAATTTTTGAGCGCTTTTGTGTTTCGTTAATAGTTTTATACAAATTTTGTTGCCTATTAAATAATAAATAATGAGGGTGAGCCATAACTGATGACACACCCTCATTATTTGCTGGTGAGTCTCGTCTCTATTCTTCCGTCTCTCCCTGCTCTGGAATCACGATGTCAACGACGGGGGCAGTCTTGAGCAGACTGCGGTACAGGTCGGTCATCTTGTTGTAGAACGTGGGATAATCGAGTTTTTCCTGGAAGTCCTTTTGGGCCTGCGTGCCCATGCGGGAGCGGGCGGCTGTGTCGCTGATCAGGTGGTTGATGGCAGCGGTGAGCGCCTGCTCGTCGCCCGGCGGCACCAGCAGACCATTGACGCCGTCGTTCACATACTCAGGCTGAGCACCGTTGTTGCTGCAGATGTGCGCCTTGCCAGCCATCATGTACTCGAGGTTGCTGATGCCCAGCGCCTCGGGCTGGATCGAGGGCAGCACACCGAAGTCGGCTTGCCGCAGGTATTCCAGGATATTATCCCTGAATCCCAGCAGCGACACGTTGTGGACAAGCCCGTTGGCGACGATGAATCCCTTGATTGTTGCCTTGTACTTGGGCTGTCCGTCGCCGATGATGGCGAGGTGGTACTTCGTCTTGTCAACATGGGTTAAGGCGCTCAGGAGAGCATCTATGCCCTTTTCAGGGGCCAGCTTGCCATGATACATGATCAACGCCTGGTGGCTGTCGAGGTTCAACTCGCGGCGCAGGTCGGGCACCGTAGTGCCAATCTGGCTGTCGCACACGCTGTCGCGCAGCACCACGGTACGGTCGGCATAGGATTTCTTGGCCTTGCCCAGGAAGCTGTCGCGTGCCATCTCAGACGAGAAGACGAAGCAGTCGATCGACTTGTACAACTTGGTGTACATGTAGTTCTTCTTGGGCTTGTAAACGCCGTGAACGCTCACCACGACACGTGTGTCGCGGTTCTCGCTGATGCGGCGCGCCATCACGGCCATGAAGGCATCCTTGAAGCTGTGCACATGGATGACATTCTGCCCCTTGCGCAACAGGCGTGCAAAACGCACCGGCGAGTCGATGTCGGTGACACCCTTGAGCGGAAGGATGGAGATCGGAATCTCCAGGCGGCGGTACTGCTTGAGCACAATGGGGCGCTTGCGGCACACGACCTCTACATAGAAATCAGGGTCGTTGCGCAGGCGGTCCACCAGGTCATAGGTATATTGCTCGGCACCTGTCCAGTGCTTATTGGAAACGATGTGAAAAACGTTGATCATTGTCGTGACACGCTGGGGAATATCATACAGCGGTGCCACGAAGGTAATGTTTTTTTTGGGGTTACAGCAGCTATAACGCTGTAATTTTTTAAAAAACGAACAAATACCATAATTAAATAATCAGCCCACCTTCACAGGTAGGCTGAAAAAATCTTGCTTAATTAGTACTGATTGGACAATCGTGAATTTTGTCCGTTTTAACTTTAAAGGATACCATTTTTCTGCTCTCTCTCTTTTATATGCTATTGCACAATTCTAACGCAATTCTATCCATCTATGGAAAAGCACATGCATCTATTACCATGATAATGTGGGTGAAAACCATTACACAAGTAATATCTTCACACTGCAAAATTAAATAAAATTTTCATGCGATAAACACCTTTGGCGCCTCCTATGGTTTATAATTGTTGTGTATCAATTTATTTGACGATTCCGCACCACAGTATAGCACGATTTATTCGATGAAACCGTGATTTTTAGAATAAAAGCAAAAAATGGAGGTTTATTGCCTGCTTCGCCACTGCACAGGCGAAATTCCGACGATTTTCTTGAACGTCGTCGAGAATGTTGAGGCGGCATTAAAGCCCACCTGCCCAGCAATCTGCTCGATGGTGGCGTCGGGATTCTGGAGCATGATCTGCTGTGCCTCATGGATGCGCATCTGGGCCACCCACTCATAGAAAGTCATGTGGCGCACTTCGTTGAGGTAACGCGACAAGTAGCTGCGGTTAGTGCCCATGTCGTGAGCCGCCTGCTCGATGGTGATGCCACTGGTGCGGTAGCCGCCCTTGCGCTGCCAGCGCAGCTCCTTGTCCTGCATCACTTCCTGCAACGACGCGCTCAAGCTGCTGCGGTGCTGCTGTGCCGCGGTATCATCATTACCGCTGTAGGCCTCCACGACCTGCGACGCCTCCTCCTTACCGGTATTGAACGCTGTGGCGACAGTGTTGTACCTGAACGAGAAATTGATAATACTGACAAACGCGTAGATGAAGACGATGATGCCCAACGCAAGCTGGTAGATGCTGACAATCTTGGGACACAGGCAGACAATGGGCGCCGAGATAAGGAATAGCAAGGTGCTCAACCCTATCCCAAGCATCCACCGCATGAGGTCAGCGAGGACATCTGAGAAGTAGGTCCTCAAGTCGTTGATGGTTTTCCTGTAAACGGCATAGCACATGTAGGTGGTCACGCAGTTGAGGATGAAGAGCAAGGCGCAGGCAATATAGATTCCAGTGAGCTGAAGAGACCTAGGCACCAACAAATAATTGATAGCCAATAGAATAGTGTAAGCCCCCAATATCCAAAACAAGATGACACTGTGGCGTTTTTCCACTTTGGAGGGAGCAAAAAACGTGCTGACACCTAACGTCAACATCAAGGTAGCCGTGCAGAAGGTAAACAGATAGATCGATACCGACAGGATAGGATCCTTAAGAACAAAGAAGAATCTGATGAGCCACTGGAACAAGAGTTCGCAACCAAACAGCAGTATAGCCATGGCGAGGATATTCTTGCCACGCTGATAATATATTTTGTGTTCGTGCTCTGGTGTCTTAATCGCAAGCAAAATGCTGCCCAGTATCAGTGCAATGACCCATCCGGACAGAACCAATGCATATTCAATCTGACTCAGACTCATAGTATCTAATAGATTTGGCACTGCAAATATACAAATTTTTCAATAATGCGGCATAAAATGATGTTTTTTTTGATTTTATCTTTTTTTGCTGTAATTTTGTAAGCCCAATAGTGAGAATTTATGCCATTATGACGCTTTCAGCCTATAGTTATTCACAAATATGCTGTGTTGTCGAGACGGTAGTCTTTGGCATGGCACTGCTGAATATCGGCAATGCCAAGGTGCGTTCCACCCAATGGCTCAAGCAAGCCAAGTGGGCAGTCGCATTGGTGATGCTGATGGTAGGAGTCTTTACTGCGGTGCAATATATATTCAACTTGAGTGAGCGATTCCCAGACAGAGATACAGCACTGAATATCAGCATGTTGTACCTTGTCACCTTGATTTTGAGCATTGCCTTTGTGCCGTTGGCCGCGACCACCCACCTGACGCGGATGCGCTTGATTGTCACGTGTATCGTGTTTGCCTTCTGCATCAGTCTGGTCTGGATGGCTGTCCCACTCGGGACGACATGGTCACATTTCATCATGGCCATCTCGCTGTCTATCTATTTCATTGAATTAGTGAGGATTATCCTCGTTTTTATGTACAATTACCGCCAGTTGGACAAACAAGAACGCATTCCCGGCAGCGAAGCCGACGCGCGTCACATGTGCCTTAACCTGGTGGTGAAGTGCATCATCCTGTTGTCGGTATATGCTCTGGTGTACATCTTCCTGGTGCTGCTCACCGAAAATGCCAAGACGATTTTCAACTTCTTGATATTGCTGATGTGGGGCTACCTGTTTGTGACATTCGTGAACCTGATTATGAACTATAACCCTCTTGCCGAGGCCAATTTCCAGCTGCTGACCAAAGTTCATGACGACGAGACGGTCCACGTCAGGCATCCCGAACTGCGCGCTAAACTCGACAGTTTGGTTAATGACGGCTTCTATAAGTCCAAGGGGGTGACCATGTCATCGATTGCCGAGCAGGTGGGAACCAACCGCACCTACCTGTCGGAATACATCAACAGCCAGTATGGATGTAACTTCAACACCTGGCTGACACGCCTGCGCATCGACGAGGCAAAACGCCTGCTTCTCTCCACCCCCACCCTGTCGCTGGACATTGTCGCCCAGCAGACCGGTTTCGCCACCAAATCCCATTTCATGTCGGCGTTCAAGACCGTCGAGGGCATCACCCCCGGCCAATGGCGCCAACGTCACGCTTGATGAGTGAGAACTTGATGAGCGAAACTTGATGAGTGAAAAAAAGCAACCGCACCACATGGCGGGCATTTCTCCCTCATGTGGTGCGGTGTCGTTTGATTATCGATCAGTGCACACTCATCTCATGTGAGCACTGTCAACAGGCTCTCCCCTACTCTTTCTTGTCACTACCGAACAGCTCCTTGATGCCGCCGATCGAGCCGAGCAGGTTAGTGGCCTCATAAGGCAGGTAAACCGTCTTGGTCTTGTCGCCGCTGGCAACGGTGTCGAGCATCTGGATGTACTTCTGGGCCAGCAGATAGTTGGCAGGGTTGGTGCTCTGCCCTACTGCCTGGGTAATCTTGTCGATGGCGATAGCCTCGGCCTCGGCCTTGCGGATACGTGCCTGGGCTTCACCCTCGGCGCGCAGGATCTCGGTCTGCTTGTCGGCCTCGGCCTGGTTGATGCGAGCGGTCTTTTGACCCTCGGACTGGAGGATGGCAGCCTGTTTCTGACCTTCGCTGGTCAAGATGGTGGCGCGCTTGTTACGCTCGGCCTGCATCTGCTTCTCCATGGCCTGGAGCACGGTTTGAGGCGGCTGGATGTCCTGCAGTTCGACGCGGTTCACCTTGATACCCCACTTGTTGGTGGCGTCATCGAGGACGGCGCGCAGCTTGCTGTTGATGGTGTCGCGCGAGGTCAGCGTCTGGTCCAGCTCGAGCTCACCGATGATGTTACGCAACGTGGTCTGCGTGAGTTTCTCGATAGCGTTGGGCAGGTTGTTGATCTCATACACAGCCTTGAACGGGTCCATAATCTGGAAATAAAGCAGTGCGTTGATCTGAGTCATTACGTTATCCTTGGTAATCACGTTCTGCTTGTCGAAGTCATACACTTGCTCACGCAGGTCGATTGCCGAGGTGGTACGGTAGCGTCCGTGTTCATAGGCGACAATGCTCTTGGCGCGGTCGATGAACGGGATAATCAGGTTGATGCCAGGCTTGAGTGTGGCATAATACTTACCCAGACGCTCGATAATCTTGGTCTCACTCTGCGGGATGATGACGAGCGAACTCTTAACTAAAACCAGTGCCAAAACAATAAGCACAATAAGGAAAATTGAAACCGGTGTCATAACTATAAAGTTTTAAGTTGTTATTATTTTGTTGTTATTATTTTGTTGTTAATTCCAGGAAATCAGTCGATAGGCTTAACAGTGAGAATGATGCTGTCCACCTTAAGCACTTGCACGCGAGTATCTCTACTGATGGGGATACCGTCGGCACTACGGGCCTTCCAGTCGTCACCGTCGATGGCAACGCGGCCGTAGCCGTTAGCCTCAATATCCTCGCTCACGCGGCCAGTCTGGCCAACCATAGCCTCGGCATTACTCAAGCGTTCACGATGAGGCTGGTGAAGTTTCCTGAGCAGTGCGGGACGCAAGAGGAACAGACTCAAGGCCGAAACGACGGCAAAGATGATGATCTGCCAAGTGAGCGACAAGCCACATCCGGCAAAAATTGAACTGGCGGCTGCACCGATGGCAAAACACAGGATGAAGAAATCACCAGATGATAATTCAAGAATGAGGCACACAATGGATATGATAATCCAGAGGAGCCATAGGTTGGATGTTAAAAAGTCGATCATAGCTGTAGCGTTTTATTGTTGTTATTATTGTTTCTTGACTCGTTTGCCCATTAGACGCAGCGACCCTTCAAAAAACTACAAAAAATTTCAATTTTTTTTTAAGGTCTCTACTTTGGGCGCCTCAGCCATGTTTGTTGCCCCAGAAAGATGGCCTCCAGTGAGACATCTCCAGCATAGAGGTAACTACATTAATAAAGACAATATTTATGCCAAAAAGCATTAAAAATTGCCGTGTCATTGCCCGAGCGATGTCAAATTTTGGATTCTCAGGCGGTTAAAATGCGTTTTCTGCCTGTTTTTCAGCCTGTTTGGCGCTTTTTGCGAAAAGCCCGAAAAAATCGGGTAGGGGAGCACTTTCGGCTTCAAGCCCCATGCGATGCCCTTCAGGGCCAAATTGCGCCCTCAAGGCATCAAATCTTGCCTATAGTTGCTTGCTTTTCCAGTTTTTTTGGTTATCTTTGTGTCCCGTTTTTCAACAGCTAACGATATGACCGAAATCAACTACATGACTCAAGGCAAAGCCACCCTGCCAGTGCTCGACGAGACCGCCGTGCGCAACTGGATTGTCGAGGTGGCGCAACGTCACGGCCAGCGGGTCGGGTGCCTGACCTACGTCTTTTGTGACGACGAGTATATCCTGAAGACCAACCGTGAGTTTTTGGGGCATGACTATTACACCGACATCATCACCTTTGACTATACCAACTCTCGACACATCGCCGGCGACATGGTCATCTCGCTCGACACCGTGCGCAGCAATGCCGAGATGCTGGGTGTCCCCTATGAGACCGAGCTGATGCGAGTCATGATTCACGGCGTGCTGCACCTGTGCGGTCAGAATGACAAGGGACCAGGCGAACGCGAGGTCATGGAACGTTACGAGAACGAGGCGTTGGCACTGTTGCCCGACAACGTGATTGAGAAATGAGAAACGACTATGATGTCATAGTGGTGGGTGCCGGCCATGCCGGTTGTGAGGCGGCATGTGCCGCCGCACGCCTTGGCTCACGCACATTGCTCATCACTATCGACATGAACAAGATAGCCCAGATGAGCTGCAACCCCGCCGTGGGAGGCATCGCCAAGGGGCAGATTGTGCGCGAAATCGATGCCCTGGGCGGACAGATGGGCATCATCACCGACCGTAGCAGCATCCAGTTCAGAATGCTCAACCGCAGCAAGGGTCCAGCGATGTGGAGCCCACGTTCCCAAAGCGACCGGCAGCAGTTCATCCTGGAGTGGCGACAGGTGCTCGAGAACACTCCAAACTTGTACATTTGGCAGGATTCAGTCGATGAATTCGTTATCAAGGGTGGGGTAGTGCACGGTGTGAAGACCCTCTTGGGCATGACTTTTACCGCTACTGCCGTGGTGCTCACAGCCGGCACTTTCCTCAACGGATTGATGCACGTGGGCCGCGTACAGACCCCAGGCGGACGTGTTTCGGAACCCCCTGCCCACGGAATTACCGAACAACTTGCGGCATTGGGATTCACCGTGGGACGCATGAAGACGGGCACACCGCCACGTCTCGACGAGCGAACCATCGACTTCTCGCAATGCATCAAGCAGGAAGGGGAGAAGGATTTCCATCATTTTTCCTACCTTCCTGGCGTGACCAGCGAATTGCCGCAACGGCCCTGCTGGATCGTGCATACCAACGAAAAAGTGCACGAAGTGCTGCGCGAGGGACTACCCCAGTCGCCCCTATACAATGGTCAAATCACCAGCATCGGGCCACGCTACTGCCCCAGCATCGAGACCAAAATCGTCACTTTTGCCGACAAGACATCCCACCAGCTCTTTATCGAACCCGAGGGTGCCACGACCCATGAGATGTACCTCAACGGCTTCTCATCGTCACTGCCTTGGGAGGTGCAAATCGAGGCGTTGCGACACATTCCTGCCCTGCGCGATGTGCATGCATTCAGGCCAGGCTATGCCATCGAATACGACTTTTTTGACCCCACTCAACTGTACCATACCCTCGAGTCCAAAATCATCAAGAACCTCTTCCTCGCCGGTCAGGTCAATGGCACGACGGGATATGAGGAAGCCGCTGGCCAGGGACTCATCGCCGGCATCAACGCACACAACAACGTGCATGGCGGCCAGCCGTTCACCCTGGCCCGCAACGAGGCCTACATCGGTGTGCTGATTGACGACCTGGTGACCTGTGGTGTCGATGAGCCTTACCGCATGTTCACCTCGCGTGCCGAGCACCGCATCCTGTTGCGACAAGATGACGCCGACATGCGCCTCACCGAGAAAGGCTACCGCCTGGGGCTGGCAACAAGGACGCGATTTGACCTGATGTGCTCCAAGCGCGAACAGATGGACCACCTCACCGCCTATTGCCGTGAGACCACCGTCAAGACCGCTGCCATCAACCCGACACTCGAGGCCCTGGGCATGCAACCCCTGACGCAAGGTCAGCGCCTGCACGACCTGCTGTTGCGCCCCCAACTCAACATGGCGATACTGGCCGAAGCCCTGCCAGAATTACGTGCCCAGATTGACGGACTCGAGGACGCACGCCGTGACGAAATCGTCGAGGCTGCCGAGATAGCCATCAAGTACCGCGGCTATATCGAGCGTGAAACACTCATCGCTGACCGTGTGGCACGACTCGACAACGTGACGCTGCGAGGCAAGTTTGACTACTCCCAGATTCACCAGATTTCGACCGAGGCGCGGCAAAAACTCCAAGCTATCGACCCCGAGACCGTGGGACAGGCCTCACGCATCCCCGGAGTCTCACCCAGCGACATCAACATTCTGCTCGTTTTGTTGGGTAGATAGTTTTGTTCCACGTGAAACATTATTAACATAAAATACTGATTTACAATGAATAAGCAAGAATTAGAACGCGTACAACGCATTGTGCGCAACATTCCAGACTTCCCCGTTCCAGGCATCCAGTTCAAGGACCTGACCACTGCCTTCAAGGACCCCGAGGCATTACAAATCATGACACTTGCCATGACCGACTTGTACCGTGACAAAGGTGTGACCAAGGTCGTGGGCATCGAGGCACGCGGCTTCATTGGCGGTGCCATCCTTGCCACACAACTCAATGCCGGCTTTGTGCCCCTGCGCAAGCCTGGAAAGTTGCCCGCCGATGTCATCCAGAAGTCTTACAGCAAGGAGTATGGTACCGACACCATTGAGATTCACCAGGACGCCATTACGCCCGACGATGTGGTCGTTATCCACGACGACCTGCTCGCTACAGGTGGCACGATGCTGGCAGCCTATGAACTGGTGAAATCGATGAATCCCAAGAAGGTCTATATCAGCTTCATCTGCGACCTGGCCGACCTGCACGGCCGCGACGTCTTCCCGAGTGACGTGGAAATCACCTCCCTGTTCACTTTCTAAAAAGACACCTATAACATCTATAGCTTCTATAGCATCTATAGTATCTATAGTATCTATAGCTTCTATATTTTATATTACGGGAATCCATGACCGATGAGTTGAAGTTGAAATTGTCGCTGCTACCCGATGAGCCGGGCGTTTACCGCTACCGCAATCGGGAGGGCACCATTATCTATGTGGGCAAGGCCAAAAACCTGAAGCGCCGCGTCAATTCCTACTTCAACCGCGAACACGAGTCGGTGCGCACCACCATGCTCGTGCGCAATATCGCTGACCTGGAGTACACCGTTGTCAATACCGAAGAGGAAGCGCTCGACCTCGAGAACGCGTTGATCAAGGAGTATCAGCCGCGTTACAACGTCCTGCTCAAGGACGACAAGAGCTATCCGTGGATTTGCATCTCGGGTGACCTTTACCCCCGTGTATATATCACCCGAGACGCACGTTCCAAGGGCGACCGCTACTACGGACCCTATCCCAGGGCCGAAGTCGCTAAAGTGCTCATCGACACCATGCGACAGATTTATCCGCTGCGCACTTGCCGCCTATTTGTTTCACGTGGAACAATCGAGGCGGGCAAGCACCGCTTGTGCCTGCAATACCACATCCACCGCTGCGAGGGCTGCTGTCAGGGACTTGTCACACCCGAGCACTACGGGGAATACATTGCCGAAATCAGGCAGATTCTCAACGGCGACACCCATGTGCTCATGGAAGTGCTCATGCAGCAGATGCAGCAACTCGCTTCAGAGTTGCGTTTTGAAGAGGCCGAAATTGTCAAGCGGCGCTACAAGTTGCTGGAACACGTGCGGCGGCGTTCGGTCATTGTCAGCCCGTCGATCCACAACATCGACGTGTTTGGCTTGCTGCGCGACGACGATGCCGCATGGGTGAACTATATGCACATGCGGGGTGGGGCAGTGGTACAGTCACTCACCCTTGAGTACCGCCTCTCGACACGTGACGAGGACGATGCCGAAATCATGTCGATGGCCATTGCCGAGGTGCGCCAGCGCTTTGCCGAAACCTACCGCCGCGACCGCGTGACCGAGGTCATGGTCAACGTCGTTCCCGACGTCGAATTCACCGGACTGTCATTCATCATCCCGCAACGCGGCGACAAGAAGAAACTGCTCGACATCGCCGTCAAGAATGCCACCCAGCGGCGCACCGACCGCCTGCGCATGATGGAAAAACTCAACCCAGAACAGCGCACCACACGCACCCTCACCACCATGCAGCGCGACCTGCGCATGACGGCTCTACCACGCCACGTCGAGTGTTTTGACAACAGCAACATCGGCGGTAAGGACGCTGTCGCCTCATGCGTTGTGTTCCGCAATGCCAAGCCGTCGAAGAAAGAGTACCGCCATTTCATCATCAAGACCGTCGAGGGAGCCGACGATTTCGCATCGATGCGTGAGGTCATCACACGCCGCTACAGCCGTCTCATGCAGGAAGGGCAGGAATTGCCGCAGTTGCTCATCGTCGATGGCGGCAAGGGACAGGTGACGGCAGCCATCGAGGCGCTCGACGGCATCGGCCTGCACGGTGCGATTGCCGTTGTGGGCATTGCCAAACGGCTCAACGAGGTCTATTTCCCGGGCGACAGCATTCCCCTCTATATCGACAAAAACAGCGAGACGCTCCACGTCATCCAGCGCCTGCGTGACGAGTCCCACCGCTTTGCCATCACCTTCCACCGTCAGCAGCGCAGCAAGGGACAACTGCACAGTGCCCTTGACGACATTCCCGGTATTGGACCCAAAACACGCGAACTGTTGCTCAAACACTTCAAGTCCCTGAAACGCATCCGCGAGGCCACCGAACCTCAACTCGCCGCCATTATCGGCCCCTCTAAGGCCAAATCCCTCAAGGAAGCCCTTAAGGAATAAATCCTCTCAGGCTCTCTCCTCACCATTCGGCTAATTACCGCTCTATCCATTTTGCCTTCTCGTTCGATACCTCCCGTTTCTTCCGATCCATCCGTTTCTCCCAACAGTAGTCCAAATCCCAAAAAAATCACTATCTTTGCGCTCAATTTATAACGATTATAACGACAACGCAATGATACTGGATTCTATCACTTGGACCGCGAGTCCTGAACTGTTCAGCGCCGGCAGCATCACGGTGCGCTGGTATGGACTGATGTTTGCCATCGGTTTTCTGGTGGGTTATGAGATTGTTTACCGCATCTTCCGCCACGAGGGGGCACGGGAGAGTTGGGTGGGCAGTTTGTTCATCTATGTGGTGGTGGCTACCATCGTGGGCGCCAGGTTGGGGCACGTCCTGTTCTATGACTGGGCCTATTACAGCCATCACCTGAGCGAGATTCCCAAGATATGGGAAGGCGGACTGGCCAGCCACGGCGGCACGCTGGGCATCATCATCGCCATTTGGCTCTACAGCCGCTTTGTGACCCATAAGCCCATGCTCTGGACCCTTGACCGGCTCGTGGTGCCCGTGGGACTGGTAGCCGCTCTCATCCGCATCGGCAACCTGATGAACCATGAGATTTACGGCAGTGAGACCTCATTGCCGTGGGGATTCCGCTTCATTGATAATGTAGGACAATGGATGCAAGGTGCCGAACCCGTCTTCACTGCCCCTTGTCATCCCACGCAGATTTATGAGGCTCTGTTTTACCTGTTGACATTTGCCTTGTGCATGCTGATGTACTGGCGCTGGCGCTGCCAGGAGCGTGAGGGACTCATCTTTGGCGTCTTCATGCTCGGCATCTTTGTGCCCCGCTTCTTAATCGAATACATCAAAAATGTGCAGGAAACTTGGGAAATCGCCATGCGTTCAAGCATCGGTTTGGACCAGGGACAACTCTTGAGCATACCCTTTATCGTATTGGGCATTTGGCTCATTGTCAGGGCAATGCGACGTCCAAGGGTGACACTGGAGTATCCCAACCGTTTTGCCGACGAGAAGAAATGATTAGTGATTAGTGGTTAGAGATTAGTGAATGGGACAGAAGAAGTCGATGCTGGAACTGCACCGCCTGGGTGTGGAAGAATACAAGAAGGTGGAGAAACTGCCTGTGACGGTAGTGCTCGACAACGTGCGCAGCGAGATGAACGTGGGGTCGGTGTTCCGTACGGCCGACGCCTTCCTAATCGAGCGCATCTGCCTATGCGGCTTCACGCCTCAGCCCCCCAAGGCCGAAATCCACAAGACCGCCCTCGGCGCTGAGGAATCAGTGTCGTGGCAACACTATCCCACGACCCTCGAGGCAGTGAATCAACTCAAGAGCGAGGGCTATACCATTTGCTCCATCGAGCAGGTGCACGACAGCGTCAGCCTGGAGCAATTTCATGTCGATAGGGGAGGGAAGGTGGCCATCGTTTTAGGAAATGAGGTGAAAGGAGTGGCTCAAGAGGTAGTGGATGCCAGCGACCTGTGTGTGGAAATTCCCCAAGCGGGCACCAAGCACTCACTCAACATCTCATGCTGTGCCGCCATCGTGATGTGGCATGCGTTTCTTCAGTTAACAGTGAACAGTGAACAGTGAACAGTTAACAGTGAACAGATAATAGATATTAGATATCAGATATCAGATATTAGATAACAGATACCATTATATAGTGCTGGAAATGAATAGGATAATACGGATTATAGTGATAGCGGCTTGCTGGTTCATGTGGGCTTTGAATGCTGGAGCGGTGCTCAAGGAGAGCAACATGGACCAGACGCTGGGCGTGCTGTGCGAGGAATTGAGCGACACCCACCGTGAACACAGGGAGCGGATGCAGCGCTTTGAGCAGCGCAGTAAACAGTTCCAACGCAGCCTTGGGCGTGACTCGGAACTGTGCAACAAAATCGAGCTGATGCTCTATAGCCAAAAGGAACAGAATGTCTTTGACCTCGCCTATGCCTGCGGACAGGCCACCGAACTGTATAACCGCTTGTCACGCACCCGCTCGTTCAAGCAATTTGAGCAACAGCAGGAAGAGCAGATTGCCCAATACGAGAACCTGATCGAAGCCTTGAACCGCATCCCCGAACGACAGCTCAAGACTCAAGAGATGCGTATCACGCGCGATAGCTGCATCTATCTGGCCAAAATCATCATGAACGACATCCGCCAGTCACGCGAGACACTCAAGGAGAGTCACGAACAACGCAAGTGGGTGGCCAATAAGGCTAAGTCGTTGAACGACTATGCCCTCAAGATGTATGAGCGCATCCGCCAGAACGTCTTTGTCAACGGCGGACAGAATTATTTCACTATCCTGAAACGATTCGGCTACTACCTGGCCAGCAGCCGTACCGACCTCTCTGAGAAATACACCCCTTCGCACAAGACTAACAGCGAGTGGCGTGGCGGCATTATCGGTTTCCTGTTCATCTTCATGGCGATATACATCGTGGGAGCCTTGCTGCTCAGTTGGCTCGTACTGCGCTATGCCATCCCCAGCCGTTTCATCTCGGTCAAGTTCCGCAAAAAGCGATCCTGCATCATCATCTGCGTCGCTGCTGCAGTATTCGGCATCGCCACGTTCATCATATCCAACGTGCTCACCAACCAGAACTTCATGATTATGGCAACGCGCCTGTTGAGTGAGTATGCCTGGCTGGTGGCTGCCATCACCCTGTCCATCATCGTACGCATGGACGGCGACACGGTCAAGAGCGGCATCAAACTCTATGTCCCGGTACTGGTGATTGGCTTCCTGGTGTTCTTCTTCCGTATCGTATTCCTGCCCAGCACAGTGGTTAACCTGGTCTTCCCCGTTATCCTGCTGGCCTGCACCATTTGGCAGTTGAGGGTCAACCGCCGCCACAATGTGAACGTGCCACGCAGCGACGTTTTCTACTCGTGGATTTCGTTCATCGTCATGGCAGTGTCGTGCGTCATGGCGTGGATGGGTTACACGCTGATGAGCGTCCAGGTACTCATCTGGTGGATCATGCAACTCACGCTCATCCAAACCATCACCGTCATCTATGACCTACTGCACACCTACGAGGACAAGTACATTCCCCGCGATGCCGATGTGCGCCAGACGTGGTTCTATGACGCCATCTACAAGATGGTGATTCCCATCGCCGCCACCATCAGTGTGGCATTGTCCATCTATTGGGCTGCCAAGGTGTTTGACCTCACGCAGTGGTGCGAACACATCTTCCGTTATAAATTCGTCAATCAGCCGGGACTCGTTGTCTTGTCGCTCGACAGGATTCTGGCCTGTGTGGCATTAGCCTTTGTTTTCCATTACCTCATCTATCTGTTTATTCAGGGCTACCAGTTATGGAAACAGAACCGTGCCGAATCCAGGGCCATCTCACTGTATGAAAAGGAAAATGATGTTGATGACGACAAGAATATCGACATCGAAACCGTCATTCAGGACAATCCCGATGCCAAGGCCACAGTCAAGGCGGCGTCAAAGGCGGTCACCCTGTCGATGAACATCATCAAGTACATCGGCTGGGGTATTTACATCTATATTGTACTGGTAACCCTGCAGGTGAGCCGCACTGGCATTACCTTCATACTCACGGGTCTCTCAACCGGTATCGGTTTTGCCATGAAGGATACCCTCGAGAACCTGTTCTATGGCTTGTCGCTGATGAACGGCCGTGTCAAGATCGGCGATGTCATCGAGTGTGACGGCGTGCGTGGCAAGGTCAGCAACATCAATTACCAGAGCACGCTGGTCGAGACCATCGACGGCTCGGTCATCGCTTTCCTCAACAGCCAGCTGTTCACCAAGAATTTCAAGAACATGACGCGCAACCACGGCTACGAGATGGCAAAGATTACCGTCGGCGTAGCCTACGGCAGCAAGATTGACCAAGTGCGCGAAATGATTATCGACCGCATCAGTCACCTCAACTGCTATGACCGGGAAAAAGGCATTCAGGTGCTGTTCCAAAACTTCGGCGAGAGCAGCGTCGATCTGCTCGTCGTCGTATGGGTACGCGTCAAGTCACAGGTGGCCGACATCTCCCTCATCAAGGAGAACATCTACAGCGTCCTCAACGAGAACGGAATAGAAATTCCCTTCCCGCAGACCGACCTCCACATCCGCACCGCCATCCCGCCCCAACAGTAACCAAACTACTGTTTTTCAAACAACCATAACAACTTCTTGGACAACCATAACAACCTTTTTTCGGGGGCTGCCACACTCTCGCAAAATATCAAGTTGTTATGGTTGTTTGAAGGGTTGTCATGGTTGTTTGAGATTTATTCCGCACATTAGATGGGAATCTCTTGGTTATGTCAAGGTTTTTGATGAAATTTGCAGATGATAATGAGAACATAAACCCTAAAGTTGTATCAAGATGAAAAAGTTATTAATAGGCATTGTGTTTCTGCTTAGTGCATTAACGGCAGTACAGGCTCAGGAAACAATTGGTTTAGAAGAAACCAGTTACGAAACCAGCAACGTCATCAAGTTGAACTTCGGCCCTGGTCTGGTATATTCAGATATCTATGAATATATTTTTCCTAAAGCCATACTTCACAAGACTTCGCTGTCGATTGACCTCGCTGTCGATTATGCCCACACCTTCAAGAGCGGAATGGGTTTTGGGCTGAACTTTATCCAATCCTATCTGGATGCCCTTGGTAAAAAAGATTTTTATGCCGGTGCCAGTTTTTACTATGGCTATCTGCTCAAGAACCGCTGGTATTTTGATATTTCACTCGGTGCTGGATATGCAAGAAATGACTATGGCGAGTATAAGAACGGCTTTGGTCTGTTTGAGCAGATAGGTGCCCATTACAAGTTTACCAAGCATTGGGGCGTGGGTGCAGAAATCCGTCTGCTCAACTGCTATTACAAGAAACCTAACGGTTGGGAAGAAACCGTTGGCAAGGATACCAGTTTCGGCACTAAACGCGCTGCCTTGACACTGGGAGCACAATATTATTTCTAAACGCCTGCCCTATTAACGATAGAAGGTAATCCAGTTGGTGCAATAACGGGATTTTTCGACCTTGGGGTGAATTTCTATGACCTGTCCCTTGCCGTCACGCCACCAGGAATGGTTCCAACCGGCTCCCATGTCCAGATAGAGGGCATGACGCGGTGCTAATTTTTCAAGCATCGCCACAAAATTGTCATATTCCACCTCGTTACGGCTATCGACGATGCACAAGCGGCCTTCCTTCTCGCACAAGGCACGATACTGATGCTCGCCGTCGCGCCACAGAGGCCTGATGGTCTCTCCGTTATAGATGATGATGGCTTGACCGAAGCCCATTCCGTCAGCCTCGGCGACACTGTCGAGCAGTTCGTCATATTCGCCGTGAATAAATTCCCACGTCGTGTCGTTGTACCAGGCAAAGGCGCCGCTATTATCGTCACACACGGCACCCGTGTACCGTTTGCCGCCGCTCACGTGGTCGCCGTCGATGTTGCTGTGCGAGAACTTGTCCAGCAACTCGTGGGTGAATGCCGCCTCGGCGCAGAAGATGACACTGGTGTCGTCCTTGGCAGGCATCTTGCCACAAACGAGATCAATGCGGCTGAATTGGGGATAATAGACACGCAGTCCGTTCACTGTGGTGTCGTCGATGAGTACGGGAGAGCCTTGCATAACGGGAATGGGAATATTGGTTCTATCTTTGTTAATTGTATGCTTGGGCGTACGCGTGCAGCAACACAGCAATGCGATAGCCAGCACAAGGATGATATAATGGAGTAAATTCTTCATTTCCAATACTATTTGCCTTTATTAACCGAGCATGTTCATAGATTAATGATAAACTCACCACAAAAATACAATATTTCAATAAAAGAAAGACGTACATTTGTAGTGAAATATCATTGGGTTGATAAATACCATGTCAATAAGGCTGTCAATAGCTGTTGAAAAGTATTTGAAAAAAAACAATAAAAAACTCTTGACAAATTCAAATCGAGTTGGCTTATCAATCTGTTTGAATTCACCAAAAAAGTTAGCACAAATATTTTATTGGTCTTTAAACATGGTTTTAATCACTTTTTGTGAACAAAATTCACGGGATTTTATTAACTTTGCGGGTTGTTAACACCCTGTTAATAACCAATCAAATAGGCTATAACTCAGCCATTAGACTTGTTAATAAACTATCAATAACTCAAAATTGATGTAAATAACCGTCGCTTGGTCAATATTGAGTGAAAAGTTTTCAACACAATTAACAGGCATAATAGTTGTAGTTAAATTTAAAGTTTTAAAAAATTAATAATCAAATAATATATAATATGAATGTTGAAAAAGGATATGTCGATGAGCCCATCGAGGAGGGTATCGACCTGCGTGAAGAAATCCTGCGCCTGAAGCGGGAACGCAATGCCGTCATCATGGCGCATTACTACCAACGCGAAGAGATTCAGCAGCTCGCCGACTACATCGGCGACAGCCTGGCGCTGGCGCAGTTGGCGGCCAAGACCGATGCTCCGGTCATCGTCCTGTGCGGTGTACACTTCATGGGCGAGACAGCCAAGATTCTATGCCCCGACAAGACGGTCATCGTGCCCGACTTGAGCGCGGGCTGCTCTCTGGCCGAGAGTTGCCCTGCCGACAAGTTCGAGGAATTTGTCAAGGCTCATCCCGATCACACCGTCATCAGCTATGTCAATACCACAGCTGCCGTTAAGGCGGTGACCGATGTGGTGGTGACCTCTGGCAATGCCAAGGAAATTGTGGGTAGCCTGCCTCAGGACGAGAAAATCATCTTTGGTCCCGACCGTAATCTGGGCAACTACATCAACAGCATCACGGGCCGCGATATGTTGTTATGGGATGGCGCTTGCCATGTACATGAGAAATTCAGCGTGGCCGCCATCGCCGACCTCAAGCGTGAGCATCCCGAGGCTAAGGTGCTGGTTCATCCCGAGTGCCCGAAGCCTGTGCGCATCATGGCCGACAAGGTGGGTTCGACAGCTGCCCTGCTCAACTATGCCGTCGACAGCGACAGCAAGGAATTTATCGTCTGCACCGAGAGCGGTATCTTGATTGAGATGCAGCGCCGCTGTCCCGACAAGACCTTCATTCCCGCTCCTCCCGAAGATGGCACCTGTGCCTGCAACGAGTGTGAGTATATGAAGCTCATCACCCTCGAGAAATTGTATAACTCGCTCAAATTTATGGCTCCCACCATCGAGGTGGATGCCGCCATCGCTGAGCGCGCCGTGAAACCCATTCAGCGCATGCTGGACATCTCGCGTGAGCTGGGCCTCATAAAATGAAGTTATTCAGTAACTAAATAGTAAATCTAAGGACTAAAAACTAAAATGGATTACAATTATAAAGAGATAGAGAAAAAGTGGCAACAATACTGGCGTGACCATCACACCTATAAATGCGAAATCGATAACCGTCCCAAATTCTATGTGCTCGATATGTTCCCTTATCCCTCGGGAGCAGGTTTGCACGTGGGACACCCGCTGGGTTACATTGCCAGCGACATCTATGCGCGTTACAAGCGCTTGAAGGGTTTCAATGTGCTGCATCCCATGGGTTATGACGCTTATGGTCTGCCTGCCGAGCAATATGCCATCCAGACGGGTCAGCATCCCGAAATCACTACCAATGAGAACATTGCCCGCTATCGTGAGCAGTTGGACAAGATAGGTTTCTGCTATGATTGGGACCGTGAGGTGCGCACTTGTGATCCCGTGTATTACAAGTGGACACAGTGGGCATTCCTGCAGATGTTCAAGAGCTATTACAACACCGAGCTTGAAAAGGCACGTCCTATCGACGAACTGGTGGCTCATTTTGAGAAGCATGGCACCGAGGGATGTAATGCCCACACCAACAGCACCGACACGTTTACCGCCGACGAGTGGAACGCGATGACTCAGGTGCAGCGCAATGATGTGCTTATGAACTACCGTATCGCCTATCTGGGCAATACGATGGTGAACTGGTGCCCCAAGTTGGGCACTGTATTGGCCAACGATGAGGTGAGCGAGGGCGTCTCGGTTCGCGGCGGTTATCCCGTGGAGCAGAAGATGATGAGCCAGTGGTGCCTGCGCGTGTCGGCCTATGCAAGCCGCCTCTTGCGTGATTTGGACACTATCGAGTGGACCGAATCCATCAAGGAGACGCAGCGCAACTGGATCGGCTACAGTGAGGGTGCCGAGATGACCTTCCCTATCGCCGACAGCGACAAGAGCCTGTTGATTTTCACCACCAGGGCCGATACCATCTTCGGTGTGACCTTTATGGTGCTGGCGCCTGAGAGCATCTATGTCGATGATGTGGTGACAGCCGACCAGCGTGCCGCCGTCGATGCTTATCTCGACGAGGTGAAGCACAAAACCGAGCGTGAGCGCATGATTGAGAAGAAGGTGAGCGGTGTGTTCACCGGCAGCTATGCCGTCAACCCCATCACGGGCAAGAACATTCCTATCTATATCAGCGATTATGTGTTGGCTGGCTACGGTACGGGCGCTATCATGGCGGTTCCCGCCCATGACAGCCGTGACTATGCCTTCGCCAAGCACTTCGACCTGCCCATCATCCCGCTTATCGAGGGTGCTGACGTGAGTGAAGAGAGCTTTGATGCCAAAGAGGGTATTATGGCCAACTCTTCTAACGAGCGCCTGCAACTCAACGGCCTGCAGGTTAAGGAGGCTATTGCCAAGACCAAACAATATATTGAGGAAAGCGGCATCGGTCACGTCAAGGTGAATTATCGCTTGCGTGACGCCATCTTCAGCCGCCAGCGCTACTGGGGCGAGCCGTTCCCCATCTATTATGATGAGAACAAACAGCCTCAAGCCCTCGACGAGAGCCAGCTGCCGCTGCAGTTGCCCGAGGTGGACAAGTTCCTGCCCACCGAGACCGGCGAACCTCCCCTGGGCCGCGCTAAAGGTTGGGTGACCACCGATGGTTATCCGTTGGAATTGAACACCATGCCTGGTTTTGCCGGTTCATCGGCATATTACCTGCGTTATATGGATCCGCACAACGACAAGGCACTTGTTTCGCACGAGGCCAATGAATATTGGCGCCAGGTGGACCTCTATGTGGGTGGTACCGAGCATGCCACAGGTCACTTGATTTACAGCCGTTTCTGGAACAAGTTCCTCTATGATTACGGTTATGTTTGCGAGGCTGAGCCTTTCCGCAAGCTCGTCAATCAGGGTATGATTCAAGGTCGCAGCAACTTTGTCTATCGCATCAAGGATACCAACAAGTTCGTCTCGTTGAATCTCAAGGACCAATACGACGTGACGCCCATCCATGTTGACGTGAACATCGTGCATACCGATGCCCTGGATATCGAGAAATTCCGCGAGTGGCGCCCCGAGTTTAAGGATGCCGAGTTTATCCTTGAGAACGGCAAGTACATCTGTGGCTGGGCTATCGAGAAGATGTCTAAGTCGATGTTCAACGTCGTGAATCCCGATGATATCGTTGACCGCTATGGTGCCGACACCTTGCGTCTGTACGAGATGTTCCTGGGTCCCGTCGAGGCCAGCAAGCCTTGGGATACCAACGGCATCGACGGTGTGAACCGCTTCCTCAAGCGCTTGTGGGCTCTGTTCTATAAGGGTGACGAGATGCAACTCACCGACGAGAAACCCAGTGCCGAGGCATTGAAGTCGGTGCACAAACTCATCAAGAAGGTGAGTGGCGACATCGAGACCTTCAGCTATAACACGTCGGTGGCAGCCTTTATGATCTGTGTCAACGAATTGACCACGATGAAATGCCGCTCACGCGAGATTTATGAGCCGCTGGTAGTGCTGCTGGCACCGTTCGCACCGCATATTGCCGAGGAATTGTGGCACGTGCTGGGACACGACACCACCGTGTGTGACGCTCAGTGGCCCACTTGGAACGAGGATTACCTCAAAGAATCGACTGTGAAGTATGGCGTTTCGTTCAATGGCAAGTCCCGCTACACCATCGAGGTTCCTGCCGATGCCGATGAGGAAGAGGTGAAACGCCTTGCCCTGGCCGATGCCGGTGCCGAACGATGGCTCGACGGCAAGCAACCCAGGAAGATTATCTTCGTCAAGGGCAAACTTGTCAACATCGTCGTGTAATTGAACTCAAATAACGACAATAAATACAATAAGTACAAATAATTGATTAACAGTTAATTAAATTGTATTTATTGTATTTTTGTTTTTCTTTTTATTATTGATATGAAGAAGATTGTTTTTGCAACCAATAATGCCCACAAGCTGCAGGAACTGCGGCAGATGCTGGGCGACCGCTACGAAATATTAGGTCTTGCCGACATCGGGTGCCATGAGGACATCCCCGAGACAGCCGACAATATCGAGGGTAATGCTCAGATGAAGGCCCGCTACGTCAAGGAGCATTACGGCTATGACTGCTTCAGCGACGATACCGGGCTGGAGATTGATGCGCTGGGAGGTGAGCCAGGAGTTCACTCAGCACGCTATGCCGGTCCTGGACATGACAGTGAGGCCAACATCGACAAAGTGTTGACCAAGTTGCAGGGTGTGAGCGAGCGCACCGCCCGTTTTCGCACTGCTATAGTCCTGCTGCAGGGCGATGAGATGCATCTGTTTGAAGGTCAGGTCGAGGGCGTTATTCTCACCGAGCGTCACGGCACGGGAGGCTTCGGCTATGACAGCATTTTCCAGCCTGTTGAGGGTGACGGAAGTACCTTCGCCCAAATGTCACCGCAGGATAAAAACCGCATCAGCCACCGTGGTCGCGCCGTAGCCCGCCTGGTTGCCTTTCTCAATACCCATCAGTGATGTGACCTCACTCATCGACCTGATTATGGAAGGAAATTAACCACCTTTATGTAGTTTATTATTGACCTAAACGCGGCAGTGTCAACACTATGTTGGCGCTGTCGTTTTTTGTCTGTGGTCCATGATTGTTTGGGATAAGACATAGCCAGTTACATTGGTTTGTCGCTTGCTTGGTGGGGTGGGGGTTGCAGGGTAAAAATAATTGTTATATATTTGCGAACTGTATAGAAATTTGATTTCAATTCACATTAATTATCATTATAAAACTTACAAATCAAAATGAGAAAATCTTTCTTAACCTTGTTGATGCTGCTATGTTGTGTGATGGCAGCGGTTGCTATGCCCGCCAAGCCAGGTTGGCACACGATTAAACAGAGCGATGGCACTGTGTTGAAAGTGCAGGCTGTGGGTAACGCTTTTAACCATGCCATCCTGACAAGTGACGGCTTGACCGTTGCCCGGGGCCAAGACGGTGACTACTACTACACCTCGTCACTGACGGGACTTACCGCCGTGCGTGCCCATGAGTCGGGTGAGCGCAGCGCCGTAGAAAATGCTTTTGTCAATGCGCAGCTTGGCAACTTGACGATGAAGTCAACTCCACGCTACCGTATCCCGAAGCAGCAGGGCCGCCTCGGCGTCGGCGGCAGTAATGAAGATGCGAGCGTTCCGGCTATGGGTTCTCGCCACATTCCCATCATTTTGGTGGAATATAAGGATAAGAAGTTCGGCCACACCCGTCAGGAGATCATCGACGCGATGCTCACGGGCAACGAGAGCGTGGGCCAGTACTTCCGCGACCAGTCCAACGGCCTGTATGAGCCCGAATTTGACGTATATGGCATCTACACCCTGTCGCAGAACCGCTCCTACTATGGCGCTAACCAGAATGACTTGGACAAGGGGCTTGGCTCGATGGTTACCGAAGCTTGTCAGTTGGCATCGGCCGACGGTGTTTCGTTTTCCCCTTATGATACCAATGGAGATGACTACTGCGACGTGGTGATTGTCATCTATGCCGGCGTGGGCGAGGCTCAAGCATCGACCACTCATCCCGAGGCTATTTGGCCCTGCAACTGGTATCTCTCTTCGGCATCTTACTATGGACTTGGCGGCAATGGCCCGTTCCGTCCCAACAATAACGACCCGCTGGTTGATATGTTTGCCGTGTTCAACGAGTTGTATGGCAGCAACGACAATGGCACGACCATCGACGGCATTGGCACTTTCACACATGAGTTCGGTCACTGCCTGGGTCTGCCCGACATGTACGATACGGGCAACGGCAACCACTATGGCATGGGCGATTGGGACATCATGTGCATGGGTTGCTACAACAATGACGGCTTCACCCCTCCCGGCTATTCTGCCTATGAGAAGGTGTTTATGGGTTGGGTGAACTATATCACGCCGCAACCGGGCACCTACTACACGCTGCCCGTGTGGAACCAGAAGAATGCGGCTACCGACAAGGCCGTGTGCATCGTGAGCGATATTAACGAGAACGAGTATTTCATCCTAGAGAATCGCAAGCGTCAAGGCTGGGACCGTTATATGCCAGGCGAAGGCATCATGATTACCCATGTCACCTATGATGCTGACCGCTGGTGGGAAAACACTGTCAACAACGAGAACATTCAGTTGATGACCATTGTCCCTGCTGACAATAACCTGTCCTATTACAATGAAAACGCCGACCTGTGGCCCCGTAACGGCAAGACCGAGTTCACCAACAATTCCACACCCCCGGCAAGGCTCTATATGAAGGCTAATGGCAGCATTGTCAGCAATGCTGGCTCATTGAGTAAGCCTGTGACCGAAATGGTTATCAATCAGAATGGTACCGCCAGTTTCTGGTATATGAAGGGCTCTGCCACCAATCCCGTCATCTCGGTCTCTGACGAGGATATCGACTTTGGCAGCGTGATGATGAACACGGGTGCAACAGCAACCTTCAACGTCATGGGCCAGGCATTGACGGGTGATGTGACGCTCACGCTCAACGATGACTATGGCGTGTTCAGTGTCAATCCAGTGGCCATCAGTGCCTCTGACGCCGCCAATGGCGTGACTGTGACGGTCGCATTCAATCCTGTGGCTCTTGGCAAGTGCAATGCCACTGTGACCTTGAGCAGCAATGGTGCTCAGGATGTGGTTGTGAATCTCACGGGTAACGGTATGCTTGAGGGCTATGCCCCCGTGATGCTGCCCGCCGACAGCGCTTTCATCAATCTGAATAAGTTCCGTGCCGACTGGACCGACCAGACCCCTGCCGGAAATGTGGAGAGTTACACCCTCGAGGTGAAGACCAAGCCCTCGGTTGAGTTGCTCGAGACGGCAGACTTCTCGGGTGTCCCCGATGCCATAGAAGACGGCTATCTGAAAGACATCTGGGAGGAAACTGAAGGCTACTTGCCTGATGGCTGGTCGGCCACGTCTTATCTTGCCGCTTACGATGGCGCGCTGATTTTGGCCTATAGCGGCTCAATCAAGACCCCGAACTATAATCTCGAGGGGTATGACAAGGTCACTGTAGTGGTCAGGGCGGCAACCTATGCAAGCAACAGTGCTTCCATGAGGGTATCAACCGGTGCTGCTTATCAGGACTTGACGTTAGATGGCACATTCACCGACTATACCATTGTGCTGGACTGCAATGCCCTTGATGCGGTGAGATTTACCAATACTGACGATAACACCTATTCCAGTGTCAAGAGTGTGACGGTTTATGCCGGCGACCTGACCGCCGCCAGGTTGACCGCTACCGAGCTTGGTGATGAAACCAACCGTCTGATCACGGGCATCATCGACAACTTCTATACGGTAGATAACCTACAGGCCGAGGGCACCTTTGTTTACAGGGTAAAGGCTGTATATATCGACGGTACCGAGAGCGACTGGAGCAACAAGCAGGAGGTAACGCTGTTTGAGAATGGCCATGGCTTTGAGCCAGGTGACGTCGATCACGATGGTGTCATCTCCATTGCCGATATTACCATGATGGTTGACTATATTCTGGGTGCAATAGGCGACGATGAGTGCTGTCCCATCTGCGGTGACGTGGATGGTGATGGAGTTATCGGTATCGCCGATGTGACAATGATTGTCGACAAAATCTTGTCTTGACGCTTCAACGTCAAGTTTGACTATTGAATAATGGATATGACGGAAGGGCTGCCACCTTTCCGTCATATCTATTGCTGTGTGAGTTCTTGTGAATGACGTAATTCTATGTGTTTCTATGGTTTGAGGTTTGGTTACTTGAATTATTATGCTTAATTTTGCCAGACATTTTGTAAATGCTACTGTTTCTGGTAATATCCAATCGGTGGTAATACATATCATGGCAACTGATTAATCATTATTTATATCAACATTCAATTAACTACCATTTTTAATGAGAAAGATTTTTTTGACCTTCGTGATGGCCATGTGCTGCACGATGGTGGCTATTGCCGTTCCTGCAAAGCCCGGCATTCACACCTTCACGCAAAGCGATGGAACCACCTTGAAAGTTCATGCTGTGGGCAACGCCTTTAACAACGCTATCCTGACGAGTGACGGACTCACTGTCGAACGTGGCAAAGACGGCGATTTCTACTACACCTCGTCGTTGACAGGACTAACGGCCGTCCGTGCCCACGAAGTTGCCAACAGGTCGGCGGTTGAGCGCACATTTATCAACGCCCAGCGTGCTTCGTTGACCATGAAGACCACACGCTACAGCAAGTTTCCGCCGACGGCTAAAGGGCGCTTAAACGCTACAGGCAGCAATGCAAGCGCTGATGTGCCTGCACTTGGCGAGCGTCGCATTCCCGTCATTCTGGTTGAGTTCAAGGATAGGAAATTCAACAATACGAAGGAAAAAATCATCGATGGCATGATTACGGGTCCCAATGGTGTCAAGCAATACTTCCATGACCAGTCCAACGGGCTGTATGAGCCCATTTTTGACGTGTATGGCATTTACAGCCTGTCAGAGAGCCGCGAGTATTATGGCGGCAGGTTGGGCAATTCCAAGGATAAGGGCATCGGCTGGCTGGTGACCGAGGCGTGCCAGTTGGCTTCGGACGCCGGTGTGTCATTTCAACCCTATGATACCGACAACGACTACTATTGTGACGTGGTCATCGTCATCTTTGCCGGTGTGAGCGAGGCCCAGGCTGGCATGTATCATCCTGATGCCATTTGGCCTTGCAACTGGACGCTCGACGCGGCCAAGTATTACTCCCGTGGCGGTAATGGTTCCTTCAGCCCCGCCCACGATGATCCTTACATCAACCATTTTGCCGTGTTCAACGAGTTGCACGGCAGCACCGAGACTAGCAAGAAAATTGACGGTATCGGCACGTTTGCCCATGAGTTTGGACATTGTTTGGGCCTGCCCGACATGTACGATACGGGCAATGGAGATCACTTTGGCATGGGCGATTGGGACATCATGTGCATGGGCTGCTATTGCGATGACGGCTATTCTCCTGTGGGTTATTCGGCCTATGAGAAGGTGTTCATGGGCTGGATGGAATACATCATCCCCAAGAAAAATACCTACTACACGCTGCCTGTGATGAATCAGAAGAACAAGGAGACCGACAAGGCCGTGTGCATCGTGAGCGATGTGAACAAGAACGAGTACTTCATCCTGGAGAACCGACGTCGCACTGGCTGGGACGGCTACTTACCTGGGCAGGGCATACTGGTCACCCACATTACCTACAGCCCCAATTATTGGACCAACAATAAGCCCAATAACGAGGACATACAGTTGATAACCCTGCTGCCTGCCGATAACAAGCTCTCAAAATACACCGAGAGTGCCGACACGTGGCCGCAGGGCAACAAGCGCAACCTGGACGACAAGACTTCGCCAGCAACCACGCTCAACATGACTTCATATGGCGAAATCACCGGCAATGCAGGCCACCTGGGCAAGCCCGTGTCCGAGATGGTCATCAACAGTGACGGCACTGCCAGCTTCTGGTTCATGAAGGAGGTGCACAACTTTGAATTGGGAGACATCAATCACGATGGAAGTGTCACCATTGTTGATGTGACCACACTTATCGACTTTATTTTTGGCACTGTCAATGATACGGAATGCTGCCCAATCTGCAGTGATATGACGCAGGATGGCTCCATTGGCATTGCCGACGTGACAAAGCTCATCGACAAAGTCTTGTTGTGACGTTTCAAGGCAAGGTGAATCCTTGAATAACAAGAGGATGCATCATCATTCCACGATTAGATAACATAACCGTGCTGACGCATGGGAAATGAAGCAAATTATATTTAAATTTTTAATTTAAAATTTGTTTAATTTCCCGGCCAACGGGCGGTTATATGGCAAGAAGTGGAATGATGATGCACCCTCCTGTTTTATGGTGTGGAGGCTCAGCGTTCCAGCACGCCGTGTGCGAGGTAGCCGCGGTAGAGAATGGTCTGGATGATGCCGCGCAGGGCGAGAAAACTCAGATAGGCTATCCACAGGCGGTTATTGCCCCAGGCCTCGGGCGTGAGCCAGTAGATGACAAAGAACAGCGACCAGGCAATGCCGGCACTGATGAGCATTCCCATCGAGCGCGTCAGGCTGATGAAAACGCCGTCCCACACAAAGGCTGCCATGCCGGCAGCGGGAATCAGCGCGCACCACACGCGGTAGTCCATGGCCGCATCAATAACGCTTTGCTGGTCGGTGAGCAGCCAGAAGGCCACGCGCGGGAACGAATAAACCAGCGTGAAGACGGCGGCGACGGCCAGTCCCCAGCCGAACAGTAGCCTCACGCAACGCCTCATGCGCCCCATGTCGCGCATGCCGTAGTATTTGCCCACGACAGCCTCGCCCGCAAAGGCGATGCCGTCCATGAAGTGGCTGTATAGCGTGAACAGTTGCAGAATCAAGGCGTTGACGGCCAGAATCAGGTCACCGCTGCGCGCTCCGATGGAAACAAATGCCAGGCTCACCGTCATCAGCAGGAAACTGCGCAGGAAGATGTCACGGCTCACCTTGAAGTAGCGGCCCGCGCCCTTGAAGCGCCACACGCGGCGCCAGTCCAGCACCCCGTTGAGGCGCGGGAACTTGCGCTGCACCGTCAGGGCGGCATACAACAGTCCCAGCCATTCGCCTGCCAGCGTGCCCACCGCGATGCCGACAAAGCCCATCTTCAGCAGAAACACGCAAACGAGGCTGGCCACGATGTTAAACACGTTGGTCATGATGGAGATCCACATCGCGCTTTTGGAATCCTGCATACCCAATAGCCACCCCTTGAACGCCATCATCACCAGCACGGGTGGAACGCCCCAGATGCAGATGGTGAAATAGGTGATGGCCAGCGAGGTGACCTCGGGCGAGGGGCCGATAATCCACAACAGCAGCAAGCGGATGGGCCACTGCAGCACGATGATGATGGCCGAGACGAGTGCTGCCAGCGCCGTGGACTCGCCCAGCAGTTTGGCGCTCTCCTTGAAGTCGCCGCTGCCGCACGTCTGCGCTGTCATCCCCGACGTGCTCATGCGCAGGAACCCGAAGTTCCAATACACCAGGTTGAACATCATCGCGCCCACAGCCACGGCACCGATAAACACCTTGTCACCCAGGTGACCGGCGATAGCGGTATCCACCAGTCCCAGCAACGGTACCGTGATGTTAGCGACAATCGCCGGCAACGCAATCCTCAATATCTCCCGATTCATGCCCTCTTTCATGCCTGCAAAGGTACTGGTTTTTGAAGACAAGAAAGACAAAAAAGACAGCCTAATTGCCGCCATCCCTCTCAATTTCTTAAGCAACCAAATCGAGCCATGACGAGTTCGACCCAGATAAAAAGGGAAAACAATAAATACAACAAATACAAATCATTGGTTATCAATAGATTGTACTTATTGTATTTATTGTTTTCCGTTTAAATTCCTTCTGTTTTCCTTATAGTTTTCCTTCTGATGACCTCAGTTGTGTTGGGTTAGAAGGGTTTCTCGTCGGTACCGGTGAAGGACTGGAACAGTGAGTTAGCCAGGCTGGAGGCGCCGATGCGGAAGTACTCGTTGTTCAGCCACTTCTCGCCCAGGACTTCCTTGACGATGGTGTAGTACTTCACGGCGTCCTCGGTGGTGCGGATGCCACCCGATGCCTTGAAGCCCACCATGCGGCCGTGCTGGATGTAGTATTCCTTGATGCACTGGCACATCACGTAGGCGGCTTCTAACGAGGCGCCGGGATAAATCTTGCCCGTCGAGGTCTTGATGAAGTCGCAGCCCGAATACATCGACAGGATGCTGGCACGGCGGATGGCCTCGGCCGTCTTCAGCAGTCCGGTCTCAAGGATGACCTTCAAGTGACGGTCACCCACCACGTGCTTGATTTCGGCGATTTCGTCGCACAACTCCTCATAGGCCTCATCCTTGAAGTAGCCCACGTTGAGCACGATATCCACCTCGTCGGCACCGTCGGCAATGGCCAGAGCGGTTTCGGCAATCTTGGTCTCGATGTGTGCCTGGCTCGAGGGGAAGCAGGCGCTGCACACGGCCACGTTGACATCGCTCACCTCGAGCGTGCCGCGCACCACTGCCGCAAAGTTGCTGTAAACACAGATGGCGGCCACGTTCTTGAACTGGGGATAGTTGTTGTCAAAGTCGTTGACCTTCTGTACAAAACGGGCCACACTGCTCTCGCTGTCCTCGGTAGCGAGGGTGGTGAGATCGACACAGTTCAGCAGGAACTGCTGCACCTCGGGGGTATTGTTCTCGGCAGCGTGCTTGTCGATGATTTCCTGCACGGCGGCAGTCACGGCAGCATCATCGATGATGACGTTGCTCTCGTTGATGGCGGTCGTGTACTTGTCCATCGGCTTGTGGTCATGCTCATGATGCTCGCAGCCACAGCCGCAGTGTTCGTGTTCGTGATTGCTCATAATTGTTGCTATTTATATTTATTGGTTAATGTTTTAGTTTTTCGTTGTCCAAATGACGATGGCTGTCGCGTGCGGTCTTCTTGGCGAAGTTACGTTCCAGGGCGGCATCCAGGTCGATGCCCGTCTGGTTGGCAAGGCACATCACCACCCACAGCACGTCGGCCAATTCGTCGGCCAGGTCCAGGTCGTCGCCCGGCTTGCTCGACTGGTCGCCGTAGCGTCGCGCGATGACACGCGCCACCTCGCCCACCTCCTCGGTGAGCACAGCCATGTTAGTGAGTTCGCTGAAGTAGCGCACTCCATATTGCCGTATCCAAGCGTCAACACGCTCTTGAGCCTCTTGTATCGTCATAATTGTGCAAAGATAATATAAAAATCTAATCCTTTGTGTTTTATTTTGGCGATATAATGAGTTTTTTTGCAGTTTTTTATGATAATATTTGGTCAATTAAAAAATTATGCCTAAAATTGCCCCTGAAAACAGTTAATTATCAAACCCACTCCACACGATTATGAATAAGAAATACAACCCCCAAGCGATTGCCAAGACAATCAATGTAGAGGATCTGTATGACCTGGATGTGACTATCGCCCGCTTTATCCTGCCCCGTTTGATGGTGTTCAAGGAGCATTGCGAGCGCACGCCCAACCTGAACATGTCCATAGAGGAATGGAAAGGCATCTTGGACAAGATGATTTATGCATTTGAGCGTATTGCCTGCCAAACCGAGGAAGATACTCCTGAGTACAAAGCCTATATAAAGGCCATCTGGAACAACGAGATGGACCTGGCTGACCTCAAGCGTGCGGCAAAGGCGTCACTCAAGCCCATCGCCGAGGGACTCTCGCTCTACCACAAGTATTACCGCAGCCTGTGGTGGTGAAGCATGCGGACCCTGCCTTGCAACTGAACCCTAAAACAATTTAGTGGCGTTGTGTCCGTTATATTAGAAAACATCACATAACGATGAAACGGACGATTTTAATTCTTTTGGCGTTACTGAGCTTGATACCTGCTGTGCTGCACGCCCAGCAGAATACTTTCTCATTGCCCTCGTTTGGCATTGGTTTTCACGTGGGTGTGGGTGGTATGGTACCCACAGGTTCGCTGGCCGATGAACTCAAGGGCACAGCCCTTTTCAACGGTGGACTTGATGTTGAATCTCATCGTTTGAAATTCAGGGCAGATATTTCCTATGCCCAGCCATCGTTAAAGAAGAAGAACCCCTATGATGTCTATGATGACCAGGGCCGTGACCTGCAACTCAACGCCACTTCCAATCCTACCTTGCTGTGCTTTTCTGGACAGGTGGGCTACTCGGTATGGCGGCAGGGTAAGGTGTCAGTGTCGCCAATGGTAGGATTTACCGAGAGCCTCCTGTCGTGGAACCTCAACGACATCAAGTATGAGAAGGACGATGATGGCGAGGAACGCCCACTGATTGAGAATGTGACCAGTAAACGCAAGAGCCGTTTTGGATGGACGGTTAGCGTGGATGTGGATATCAAGTTGCACGGCAAGCTGGTGGATTTCCCCTCAGTCAACGACCGCCAGTCCCATTACACGTCATCGTTGCGCATCTCCCCCTTTGTCAATATTCTCAGTTCTTCCAGTGGCGGCTGCTGCGTGGGCCTCACCGTTTCCTATGCCGGTATGCTGCATACCCTCTCACGGGAATAGTTAGAAATTAGGAATTAGGAATTAGAAGTTGGCGGATGCAACTAGAAACTAAGGACTAAGGACTAGAAACTAAATTTAACACCCATTTTTAGCTTGTATTCATTTCTTTATCCTACTTTTGCCGCCAAGAAATGAAACGTTTACTCCACATATTAGTTATTGTCGTGATAATGACGGCTTTAACGGGTGTTAAGGCACACGCTGCTCCTGCTATAGATAACGCTATCGACAATATCGAGTTGCCCTCGGTGATGATGAAGACCTTTGCCGGCTACTACCACTTCATCGAGCCATCGACGGGCGACACGCTGGCGATGGTGGTCTTCAACCCCATCACCATCTATCCCCGTGAGCGCTTCCGCAACAAGGCCGAGGAGAAACAGTACTGGAAGACGGTGCGTGACGTGAAGAAGACCTTGCCTTATGCCAAGCTCATCAGCTCGACCTTGCTCGAGACCTATGAGTACATCGATACCTATCAGAACCAAAAGCAGAAACAGGCCTACCTGAAGAAGTTTGAGAAAGAGCTTTTTGCACAATACAAACCCCAGATGAAGAAGCTCACCAAGAACCAGGGCAAAATGCTCATCAAGCTCATCAACCGGGAGACCAACCAGAGCAGCTACAGCATCGTCAAGGCCTTCTTGGGCACCTTCCGCGCCGGATTCTGGCAAACCTTCAGCAAATTCTTCGGCGCGAGCCTCAAGCAGGGCTATCACCCCAACAAGAACAAGCAGGATGCCCTCATCGAACGCATCTGCATCCAGATTGAGCAAGGCACATTGTAAATCATCAAGGCAGTGTGTCATAATTCATTCTTAAACTTTGATCGGGCTACGCCCGAGAACCTTTAGCTCGGCGAAGCCAAATCAAACAAAATTATTAATATAATCGGAATAATAAATTATCATATTGATTTATATTACAGATTTTCTTGGATTTCTCGCCCGAAGGGCGATCATATGTAGCGGCAATTATAATTATGACACACTCTCTTGAATGAAGAGGGTGGTGTTGCATATATGAGGGATTTTAACGATATTTGCACACTCATTTTGAGTATGTGATTAACTGATTAAACCCTTGTTATTGGTATGAGAAAGGAAAGAGTACCCTTATTGTTATGCCTGTTGATGGGCATCATCTGTTTTAGTGTGAATGCTCAGGTAATGTTCAACGGCAAGAATGCTGCCGTTGACACGTTGACGGGCACCTGGCTGCTCACGGTGCCGCAGTCGGCCTTCGGCCATGATTACCAGGCGGCAGTGACCCTTGACGCTGATGTGACGTCGTGCGCTATCGACGGTGTTGCCGTTGACGGCAGCTACACCTTTACCGACGTTCAGCCTGGTAAGGTTTATCACCTGACGGCAACCCGCGGGCAGGAAACCGTCGAGGCGGGCATCCAATTCACCTATTGGCCTGTAATTCAGATTTATGGCAATTATGTCAAGACCCCTTACCGCAAGGGAACGGTCATCTATACCCACCCCGACTCGGCGACACAGCAGCGCATCAGTTCGCGCGTGCGCTGGGCGGGCAGTTCAACGGCCGAGCCCGAGAGAAAGAAGCACAATTTCCACCTCAAGTTTTATCATGAGGACGGTAGCAAGATGGATATGTCCTTCTTTGGCCTGCGACACGACTTCCACTGGCGTCTGGATGCCGGACAGGTGGACTTTGCACGTGTGCGCAACCGTGTGTCCAAGGACATTTGGGCCGCGTTTGCCAACCCGCCCTATTATGCCTCCTACGAACCTAAGACCCCCTACAACTATGTGCGGGGCGACTTTGTCGAGGTCTTCCTCAACGACCAGTATATGGGCATATACAGCCTCAACGAGCACATGGACCGCCAGCAGCTCAAACTCAGGAAATATGATTATGACGCCAATGAGTTCCACGGCGGCCTGTGGAAACCCATGAGTTGGTCATGGCTCACGGTGTTCGGTGACCTCACGGAGCCTAATGCCAATAGCAAGACCTGGGGCAGTTTTTATGTGCACTACCCCAACATCGACGATGTGAAGCCGACCAATTTCGCGACACTCTACAACGCGGTGAAGTTTGCGTACAGATCCACGACGGCCAACTTCAGAGACAGCGCCCAGTACTATTTTGATATCCCGGTGTTCAGGGACTATTACCTGTTCACCATTCTGTTGCAGGCTCCCGACAATGTGGGCAAGAACCTCTATTATGCCTGCCATGACGTGGCGGTTGACAAGCGGTTGACCATTGCGGTATGGGACTTGGACTGCACCCAGGGGCAGTATTGGAGCAATGAGGGCAGTAACTATCACTCGGTCAAGGTGGGCCCCGAGCGTAACTTCTATGGGGAGCAACTGTCGTTACACTCAGTGTTCAGTAAGCTCAAGAACACCGATCCGTCTTTCCACGGCTTGGCGACCGAGCGTTACTGGCAGCTGCGCACGACCACCTTCAACCCCGACAGCATCCTGGCGCGCTATGAGGCTTATTTTGCCGAGATGAAACGCTGTGGAGCCGATAAACGGGAGATAGCACGCTGGAGCGGGGGTTCCGACCTGGCCGGGCGGGTACTCGATTTTGATGCCGAGTTGGTCTATCTGCGCACCTGGTGGAGGCAACACATCGCCTATCTCGACACCAAGGTGTTCATCCCTTACCCCGAGGGCGACACCAACTTTGACCGTGCGGTCGATATTACCGACGTCATCACCATCGTCGATTACCTGCTCGACGGCAACGTGACTGCCTTTAACCACTACAAGGCCGACGTGGATAAGAACGGGACAATTGATATCACTGACCTGACCGACCTGATTGACCTGATTCTCTCGATGAGCGATACCGCTCAAGAAGAGTAACGCTGAAGTTCGTAAAATGAGCGAAATGAGCGTTGCAGAATAAAAGTTTTCCCGACGTTAATCATTCTATACGCATCAAACAAGGCGGGCTCACAACGGGCCCGCCTTGATTTGAATAGATGTGCTTAGTCGGTTACTTGACGATGACCTTCATGGCCTGCTTGCCAACGGTCACGACATAGATGCCGGGTTCGATCGACAGCGTGCCGTTGTCACCGGCAACGAAGGAGCCAACCTGGCGGCCATCAATGGTGTACACGCGCACTTGCTGGCCAGCAAAGCCCTCAACGCTGATGCCGCCCTTGACGGGAACGATGCGCTGAGCATCCGTCAACTCGTTAACACCGCTGGGATTCTCGGCTGCGGTGACACGGATATTGTCAAGCCAGATGCGCTCGCTCATCGTGCTCATGTAGCCGCGGAAGCTGAACTTGGCGAAGTTGGCAAGTTCGGTGCCCGTCAACGGAATCTCAAACAGCTGCCAGCCGGGTTCGCCCTCGGTGACATCGATGGTGATCAATTCCTCGAAGGGATCGTCATTTAGGCTCTGCGATACAACCAGCGTGGGCAGAACAGCCGAGCTGGAGGGATAGCCCATATAGACGTAGAACGAGAGCGTGTACTGCAGGCTCGGATCGATCTGAACCTTGGGCGATACGAGGTCTGCCCAGTGATACTGGCTGTAGTAATTACCATTGTAGCACATAGCAAAGCCGTTGTCGCCGTCCTGTGAACTCATCTCTTCGTCATCCTGCAGGATGTACCATACGGTGCCATAGTTGGCCACATCGCCTTCGGTCATCCAACCAGTGGTGGAGAGGATGGCGTTCTCAAACGGCTCGATGAAGGGAACAGGCTTGAGCTGGCCCAGGATGATGTCGTCGATGACTGCCTGGCCAAGGCCTGCCGAAGTGGAAGGAATTACAGCATAGTAGTGCATCTCCATCTCCTCGGTCGGCATGCGGTCAACAGTGAAGGTGGTCTCGGTGGTGGTGCCCAGGATAATCATCTGCTCCTCGGGAGTGGCTCCGTCGGGAATGTATTCGACAACCGTGTAAACCAGTGAACCGTCGATGACACCGCCATTGACGCTGCCCTCGGGGGCATCCCAGGTGAGAACGGCCTTCTGGTTATCCTCGTTACCGCGGATCCAGAAGTTCTCGACTGCCATGGGAACATCAACGCCTGCAAATACAGTGGCTGTGCTGGCCTTGCCGCGGCCATAGCTGTTCTCGGCAACGATGATATAGGTGTTGTTGCCGCGCATGGGCTGCTCGTCAACCCATTCCAGTGCCTGGCCAGGCTCGACGTCGTTGAACGTCATCAAGGGGATGGCCGAGCCTTCACGGTAGATGTAAACCGTCAGCGGACCCTCAACCGGGCGCTGGGCGTAGTCAACCGAGGGGGCATTGAAGGCGAAGTTCACCTTCAGCAAGCCCGTCATGTCGTGCTCAACAACCAGGTTCTCGACGCTGTAGGGAGCAAATGCCGAACCCACGAGCGTGATGCTGATGTCGTCGATGCTGGGGCTGATGTAGCTGCTCATCTGGTCGGCAACCACAAGAATCGAGGGATAATACTTGCCCGTCTCGCTGGCAATCACCTCATTCTCGATCCATACCTTCTGGCCATAGTCGGTGAAGGGCAGCTGGTCGGGATAGATGGTCTGAGCGGTCGAGTCGGGAGCCATACCGATGCCGGCATAACCCGGGCAGGACTTGTTGTAGTTGCTGTAGGTCCAGTTGAAGGCATAGGTGTAAACCATATCCTTCTCCAGCTTGATAGCGGGCATATAGAGCCAAATCTTCTCTACAGGATGCTGCACGAAGTAGCCGTAGCCACCCAGTGCCAGGTTCTGGTTGTAGTTGGACCAAATCCAGCGATACTCGTTGCCGCTGTAGATCGACGAGTCGTTGACGGTGTAGAAGAAGCGGGCGTCGGCCTCGGTGTCAAATGCGTTGGCATAGGGTGCGGTATAAACGCCGATAAATGCCTCGGCGCTCACGCGCTTGCCCTCGCCGGCCTCGTTGCTGATGCCCACGGTGTAGGTGTGCACACCCACGCCCTCGACCGTGTTGTCGGTCCACAGGGCATTGGCGCCAACCTCAACAGGAATCTGGGCCACGGCGGTCTCTTCGCCATCACGGTAGATATTGGCGGTCAGCGGATTGGTCAACTCGTTGCCGTCGAGCGTGGTGGTGGGAACGGTGAAGGTCACGTCGGCAATCATCTCACCATTCTCCTCGGGGGTGATGGTCAGGTTGGTCACCTCGGCGGGAGCCTCGTTCTTGCCGAGCTTGTTCAGTGCCATCGAATAGACAAAGATACCCGAGGCGTTGTCCTCTCGGTGGGTATAAACGCGTACGGCGAAGTAATAGGTACCGGCCTCTTCCATCTGGAAGTCAGCCTCCCAATCGGCGAGCGTGCCGCCCACGTCATATGCCTCGTTGCTGTCCAGTACCTGGAAGGTCGAAACGTCGTTGGGGTCGGTGCCCACCATCAGGCTCACGCGCTCAAAGTAGTTGGCAAAGGTGTTGCGCATGTTCACGATGAGGGCATAGGAGATACCCTTCTCGATATTGATACCCGGAGAAATCAGGTAGTCGTCGGCTGCATCCTGGTCTTCACCCATGTTGTAGGGACCGGTGTAGATGCCCCAGCACTGGTTGTAGTCGTTGAACGACCAGGTGTATTCCGAACCCCAGCTGCTGGCGTCGTTGTTGGCGTTGACGATGGTCCATAGGTCACGGGTGCCCATGTCGCTGAAGTCGTCGAAGTAGGGTGCCTCGAATGCGGTTCCTGACAGCACGGCATTGGACATGGTCTCGTCGCCGCGCTTGCCATCGCCGTTGAACGGGGTGATGATGTAATAGTAGCGCTCCATCTTGCTGGGCAAGGTCTCGGTGAACTCACACTCGGTCAGGCCCTCGGCAACCATCACGCTGCCAGGCATGCGCATGACACTATAGGTCACGTCGGCCAGATAGCCGTTGTTCACACCGCCGGCGGGAGCATCCCACGTCAGGTGGCTCACACCGTTTTCAACGGTCAGCACAGCATTGGTGACGGGCAGCGGGGTGTCATAACCGGCATACACGTACAGGTTGTTGACGGGCGAGAAACCGGCCTCGTTGCTGAAGAGCACATACACATAGTGGTTATCGTTCTCCACTTCCCTATTGAAAGTTTGGCTGCTGCCAGGGGCTACAGAGACATAGTTGGCAAGCTGCTCACCGTCGAGCCACACGCTCATCTGAACGTTGCCGCTCAGCGTGCTGCCGCCGTAGGTGGTGGTGGGCACGGTAAAGCTGATGGTGCCATCGGTGCCACCGCCGTCAAAGGTAAACGCCAGGTCGGTAGTGGCGGCAGGTGCCATGTCGGGAGCCGCATTGTCCATGAAGAACACTGCGGGAGCCTGCTCGTTCTTGTTCAGCGTCTCGACCAGCGTCATCGTGGCATCATAGGGGTCGATGGCATACAGGGCCGAACCCTGCTGGGTCACTGCCATCCACAGGAAGCAGGCGCTGCGGGGCTCATAGCCCATGCTCTGCACATACATCGTGGGCGCTACATCCAGCGTGCCCAGCGAGCGTGCTTCGGCAGTCTCCTTATCCAGTTCGTAGAAGTCGCCGTCGGCACCCACGCAGAACATCATGCCGTCGGGCGTGAAGCCCAGCGTCATCGGCTGGAAGCGGTTGGGCCAGGCACAGATGGTCTCGAACATGCGGCTGATGGGGTTCCACTTGGCCAGGTTGAGACCCGTCAGGTCAGAATTGTACTGGATGGTGTAGAAAATGTCGGTAGTCACGTCATAGGCCATCACCGAGGGGATGAAGCTGTAATCGGCATTTTCATAAATCATCGACCACAGCTCACTGAAGTCGGCACGGCTCAAGCCGTTGTATTCCACGCCGTTCAGCACGCCCATCATCTGCATGGGCCTTGCTCCCACCAGTTGGTCACGTCCCATGGCGCTGGCCATGAAGTTGTACCTCAAGTCGGTGGCATGAGCCTTGAAGTCGTCACCGCTGCCGATGGTGTAGGAATAGATGCCGTAGGGTACAGAGCCGATACCTACTCCGGCCCAACTGTCAGAGTTGGTCAGGTTGGCATAGAAGGTCAATCCCTGGAATTGGTCGGCACTTGGGGCCTTTTTCCTCGAGACGGACTCACGGGACTGGAGCATCTTGGCTCTGTTCTGCGTCTGAACGACCACCTTGGCGGCTTTGGGCGCCGGGGTGTAGGTCGTCGTTTGCTCGCCAGCGGTAGCCATCAGTGCCACCAGCGCAAGCATTGCGAGTAAGGTTTTTGGTCTTCTCATGATCCAATAAATAGTTTAATGGTGATTAATGATAGCCCGGCACTCGGGGAGCAGCAGGACTAAGTTAGTTTACACATCGCAAAAATACTATAATAATCGGGGGGATTCACATGATAGTGCGTGGCAAGATGTACAGATTTCGGCAATTTACACAAAAAAATGCCCGAAATCAGTAATTTCAGGCGGCATTTTACGTGGTGATGAAGGCTCTTTTCAGGATTGGACTTCCTGTCGGGCCAGTCGTTGATATTGTGACGGCGTCAGTCCTGTGATGCGCTTAAAGGAGGTGACAAACGTCGAGCGTGACTTGAAACCGACGCTCTCGCTGATGGCCTCGATGGTGTAGTTGCCGTAGTTCTCGAGGTCACCCATACGCTTGCAGGCCTCCTTGATGCGGTAAGAATTCAGGAAGTTGTTGAAATTTTGCTCGTAGTACTCGTTGATGACCTGGGACACATACTTGTACTTTGAGCCGGCAAGCATCGCCAGCCGCTCGAGCGAGAAGTCGGGCGAGTAGATTTCCTCACTGGTGTCCATGACCTCGATGATTTGGGACAGCAACTGCTGCTTGTCGTCGGCGCTCAGGTGGCTGCTCTTGTACTTCGGTTCGTCGTCAACAGGTGACGATGGCAGCTCGGCTATGGCGCTGGCCACGGCTGTCTCCTTCTCCTGCAACTGGCGGCGCATCCGACGCTCCTCTTCCTCGGCCCGCAGCATCTCCACGTTCTTCTGGTACAACGACTGGTTGGAGCGCGTCAACTCACCGTTCTTGCGGTACATGAGGTACAGCAGCACCAGCAGCACCAGCAGGAACGCCAGCGACACCAGGGTGACGTAGCTCATCACCTCGCGGTGACGCTTGATATCGGTCATCTCCTGCTCAACCCCCTTCAACTCGTTGCGGAACTCCATCTCGCTCACGCTTGCCAACTGCTGGTAGTTGGTCAGCGTGTCCTTGAGCATGGTGTATTGGTTATAATAATGTTCACGCGCATGGTGGTCGCCCAATTGCTGGTAGTATCGCGCCAACATGCCGTACACTTCCAGTTTGCAGTCCTTCATCTCCAGGTCAACAGCGATGCGCTCCGACTGCTTCAAGGCTTCGATGGTCTTGCGGTAGTCCTTTTTCAAAGCCTGGACTTTGGCTTTCTCGATATGGGTGAAGTAAACCAGACGTGAATACTGGGTGGTGTCGATCAATTGCAACTGCCTGTCATACATCTTGATGGCATCGTCATAGCGCTTATTCTCCACGCAGTCAAACGCCTGATAGAGCATCTTGTTGTAACGGCGCAGGATCCACGTCTCGTTATCTTCGGGCAGCTGCAGATAGTTTCTCCAGATTTCGGCAATCGGCTTGAGGCCGCTCTGCACGTGTGCCATGGCCAGCACATCGGTACAGGCCATGTCGGCATGCTTGTCATCGTGGGTATCGAGTCCCACAGACAGAGCCTTTTTGTAGTATTCCAGGGCCTTGGAGCCCAATTCGTAGTCGTTGCATTCCTCCGAGATGGTCTGGTACATGCACCCGAACCCCAAGAAGATGTTGGCATCCTCGATGCCTGCTGCCATGGCAATCTCGTGGGCGCGCGTCAGGCAGTCAAAGCACTTGGGATAATCGTAGAAATCATAGAAGTAGATTGACCACAGCCGCATGTTGGCATCCTTGCACATGACCTTCTGCTCTTGCGGCAACGAGGACTCGTAGCGGTTGGCGGCGATCGTGTAGCAAATCAGCGCCGTGTCCTTCTTGTTCCCGTCGGCGATATCCTTGTCGGCCATGGCCACAAGGCGTTCCATGGGCAGGTCGAGCCACTTGCTGTGCTCCCACGACGGGGATTGGGCTGGAACTGCGGCAGTCCAACCCATCATCATGGCCATGAGGCACAATATGACTCTAACAGCATAACGCATCACAAGGTTTACAGAGCCACAAAAATAATAAAAAATCCCCAACCCCCAAAAATCCCCACCATTGTGGATGCTGCTGACGTAGGGCCTCGCCTTGGCCTGTCCTCTACCGCAAGCACCCCGCCAACTGCAGCCCCGCGTGTCACGATTCATTTATCATCGCGCTTCGCGCGAGAAATCAAATAAAAAATATAATTAGAATTATAAAAAATTTTTTGATTTCTCGGCCGCCAGGCCGATTTAATAGATGACACACCATCGTTGGGGTAAAAACAGCAACGGCGGGGAATGCCCCGCCGTTGTAACAATAAAGGTCAATTAATGGTATTGGTTTTTATCTTAGCCCAGTCGTTTCAGCTTCACGGTGAAGTGGCGCATCAGGGGAGCTTCCCACTCGATGGCGACACCACGGGTGATCTCGTCGCGACGGTCGTAAACGTTCTTCAGGGCAGCGGCAATCACGTTCATGTGGTTGTCGGTGTAAACGCGGCGGGCGATGCACAGACGCAGCAGGTCGAGGCCGCCAAAGCGGTTCTCGCGGGTCACGGGGTCACGGTCGGCCAGGATGTAACCGATCTCGCAACCGCGGATGCCTGCCTCGAGATAGAGCTCACAGGTCAGGGTCTGAGCGGGGAACTCTTCCTTGGG
>CADAFP010000016.1 GCA_902787185.1 uncultured Bacteroidales bacterium
GTGGGCGGCTCGGGCGACTTCACCCGCAATGCCTACATCAGCATCTTCCTGTGCCCGTCGATCAAGAAGGACGACTGCATCAGCACCATCGTGCCCATGGTATCCTATCCTGACCACAACCCGCACTCGGTAGATATCATCATCACCGACCAGGGTATCGCCGACCTGCGCGGCAAGGATCCCGTTCAGAGCGCTCACGAGATTATCGAGAAGGCCGCTCATCCCGTTTACCGTCCCCTGCTGCGCGAGTACCTGAACCTCGCCAAGAAGGGCCACGTGATGATGAATCCCGACATCGCCTTCGCCTTCCACAGCACGCTGTTGCATGAGGGCGACATGCGCAAGACGGATTACGCCAAGTTCATGAAATAAAGAGGCTGGCTTGTCATCAACGGCGTCACACGGTTATGTCGAGTAATTGATGTAACTACGGAATTGAGATTGCTCGCGTACGCTCGCAAGAAATCAAAAAACTGATTATTTAGATTTCCCGTGCGTCGCGCAATCCTGGATGTGACAAGTGAATGATGATACAGCTATTTCAACTGAACATGAGCAAGACTTTGATAAATGTTGCACTGCTGGCAAGCCTTGCGCTTGCCGGCAGTTGCCATTTGTCACATACCGACTCACAGGCAAGCGTCAAGCAACCTGTGGTCAACGATCCCCAGACGGGCAGCGACAGCATCGAGTCACGCGCGATACCCCATGACAGCCTGCCTCCCGTCAAGGACTTAGAGGACGAGATTTACTCGTCCACCACACTTATCATCTCCTATGACAACGCGACCGACAGCGCTGCCCTCATCAAGGCCATCGCGGCCTACGGTGCCGAGGTCATCTATCGCTACAACAACATCCAGGCACTTGCCATCAGCATCCCCGACGGCAAGGAAATCCACCAGGCCATCGACCATTTCAGGCAGGTTCCCGGCGTCACCGCCGTCAACCGTGACCGCAAAGTGCGCCTCATGCACAAATAGCAGCCGATGGCGGTGTGCCATAAATCAACTATATTCAACATAACCGCCCGTTGGGCAGGAAATTAAACAAATTATATTTAAAATTAAGTATAATAATTAAAATATTTATTATTTTAATTTATAAATTTGCTTAATTTTCCGAAGTTTGGCGGCACTTCAGCAAATCGAGCAAGCTTGTTTGCCTTCTGTTTGCACAAGCTTTCTCGTGCGTTAGCATGGTTATATTACTTAGTCCGAATTATGACACACCCTCTTTTTTGGATGAATTTGTCTATAATTCAATGAATTGTTGTACCTTTGTGAAAATTAGTAGAATTGGCAAAATTATAGAGAATAGTTATGAGGCATTATCTGAAGAATCTGGAGGACACCGTCCGCAATCACTGGACACAAAACGCCCTGTGCGACTACAATGGCGACACCTTTTCCTATGCAAATCTGGCCACGAACGTAGAACAGTTCCGCATCTTCTTTGCCGCTGCCGGCATCGGGAAGGGCGACAAAATCGCTATCTGCGCCCGCAACTGCGCGCGCTGGGCGATGACTTTTTGGGGCATCAACGTGAATGGCTGTGTGGCTGTGCCGCTGCTGGCCGACTTCCATCCCGACACGGTTTCGACGTTGACCAACCATTCAGACAGCGTCGTGCTGTTTGTTGACGAAGACATCTGGGCGAAACAGAAACCCGAAGAGATGCCTCATCTCAAGGCCGCCATCAACATGAAGGACGGCAGCCTGCTGTGGCACCAGGATCAGGTTGTGGCCGACGCTTGGGAAAACCGCAAGAAAGCCTTCGCGCAGCAGTATCCCCACGGCATGTATCCCGAGCAGGTGACTTATCCCGACGACAATGGAGATGACCTGGCCATCATCAATTACACGTCGGGCACCACAGGCAACCCCAAGGGCGTGATGCTCACCTATAACGCAATGTCGGACACCGACAATTTTGCCAACACCCATTTCCCGAACCATCCTGGCCAAACCGTTGTATCGATGTTGCCTTTGGCCCACATGTACGGCCTGGCCATCGAGTTTATCCATCCCAATGTGGATGGCGTTACGGTCTATTTCCTGGGCAAAACCCCGTCGCCCACTACCCTGCTCAAGGCGATGCAGGACATCAAGCCCTATATGGTGGTCACGGTGCCGCTGGTGATGGAGAAGATTTATGCCAATGCCATCAAGCCCGCGTTGACCAAAGCCAAAACGATGTTGGCCATCCCTGGCGTGAACAAGTTGATATACAGGAAGGCCCGCCAGAAACTGATTGAGTCGTTCGGCGGCAGTGTGCAGTGCTTTATCATGGGCGGCGCGGCACTGAATCCCGAGGCAGAACAGTGCTTCAAGAAGATTCGTCTGCCCTACACGGTGGGCTATGGCATGACCGAAGCCTGCCCATTGCTGGGCTATGAGTGGTGGACCAAGTTTGTGCCCGGCTCATGCGGCAAACCCGTACATGAGCTGCGCATAGACTCGGAGGACCCGAGGCACATTCCTGGCGAAATCCAAGCCCGCGGCCGTAACCTGACCATCGGCTACTACAAGAATCCCGAAGCCACTGCCGCAGCGTTCACCGAGGACGGCTGGTTCCGCACCGGCGACTTGGGCGTGATTGACGAGAAGGGCAACATCTTCATACGCGGCCGCATCAAATCGATGATCCTGAACTCGTCGGGCCAGAACATCTATCCCGAAGAGGTCGAGGCCGTGCTGGCCAACTGCCAATATGTGGATGAATGTCTGGTGGTGGACCGCGACGGCAAGATCACAGCGCTCGTATATACCGAGTTGCCTGAGGACATGGATGAGGAGACCAAGGCCAACGTCCCGAATCTCATCCGCCAGGCCGCCAACAAGGACCTGCCCAATTACAGCAAAATCGCCAAAGTGGAAATGATGGAAGCCCCCTTTGAGAAAACCCCGAAGAAGACCATCAAACGCTTTATGTACCACTAAATATAGGCTATCCAGCAAGGCTTAAAAAATGCCTGTAAAGCCCATCTCGACAAGCTTTACAGGCATTCTTTTGCATCTTCCTGTTTTTATTCCTTTAGAGTCCGGGGAAACATCGCTGATGTTAGCGGTTCGAAGAACCGATTTCAATGAGAAAGACCATGCAAGAACCTCGAAGAGATTCGCAGCTTGGTCCATGAGCAGAACTATGCAAGTGCCTCGGAGAGGAACTTTGTGATTGACAGGCCTTTGAGTGATGCGGAAGTTCGTCTTCGACGCACTTTCTACTTGAGATGGCTGCCACCAAGCTGCGCTCATCTACGATGAGCTGGCATGGTGTTTTCCATAATACCTGAGACTGCGTTCCAAGTCATCCACATCGTCACAAAGAGCGGTCTCTTTTTCGCCAGTCGGCATAAGCAAAGCTAAGCCCGAAGCAACAAGAAGAGAAGCAGCATTCCACCACCATAGGTCCTTAAAGCCCGACAAGAGTGAAATCGAGACCCATAAACTAACGACATGGAAAAAATAGTTACTATACCGAACAAACTCTTTCAGCCTCTGCGCTACAGGGAGAAAATGCTTGGGGGTCGCGGCTAGATTCATCTCGTGAATCAATTTGCGAGTGTATATGTAGATAACAATGAAACTCACCTCGACGAGGCCAAAAACTCCAAGCCCCACCCACCAGTTAACAGTTGGCATGAAGTACAAACTCAGTGCCACAAGCACCACACAAATCACTGGGATAATGAGTATCCATTTCTTATACCCCTTGAGAAACTTCTCGGCCTTGAGATTGATGTCCCGGCACAAGTCCCTAGGTGTTCTTTCCTCGTAAGCAATATAAGTATTATCTTGTTCCATAATGCTGCCGTCAGGTTCCTTGAATCCGTTTTCGATGTCGCTTGCAGGTCAGAACCACTTTAAATCCTCTCATGCGACCCGTCATTGCCTATTACTTTAGTTTCTGGTTTCTGGACCCTAGTGAATCCAGATGGTCTAGAGAAGTAAACTAACTCATTCCTGTTTATTGAGTTGGAACTCCAATTCATCCACATCGTCACAAAAAGCGGAATCCGACTTTGAAACCGGATTAATGCTAATTCCAATCCAGCCTAAGAACAATGCAGGAATAATAGATACTACTGACCACCACCATATTTTCGCATCCCACAAATCAAACATTTGTACTATATAGACCCAAGCAGCAGCAGAGATAAGAATAAAATTTCTTAACTTAAGACACTTTTTCAGTCTTTGGGCAATATCTAGAAACTGCTTGGGGTTTGCGGTAAGGTTCATCTCGTGAATCAATTTGCGATTGATGAAGAAGAAAACGAAGTACACCACCCCGATGGCAATTAAACCCAACTCGGTCCACCGCCACGAGTCTTCCAACCACTTGAAGTACCAGTTCAAAGCCACAAGCACCAGGAAAATCACAATGCCCGTGAGCAGGGCTTTCTTTTCCTTGTTGAGATACGAGTCCTCGGCCTTGAGAATAATGTCACGGCACAACTCTTTAGGCGTTCTTTCCTTGAAAGGAATATAAGGTTCTTCAGGTTCCATAATCTATCGAATTGATGTGGTTACTAATTACACCCCTTTGACGCACACAAATAGCAAAAAACTACACCACAACAGCATTTTTTTCGCCCACCACCCTATTTTTTCCTCGATTTCAATGATTCCCATCATTTTTCATGAGGCATAGCATCATCTTTTTCTATCTTTGGTGCCTTGTGTGACTCATCATGATGGCAGCACGCCACAACAGCGATAGTAGATGATCAGCTGTCCAGCTGCTGGTGCTCCTTCAGATACTCGACACAGGCTTCAAAGGTGTCGAAGGTTTGCTCTTCGGGCAGCACTGTGGGGATGAGCTGGATGCGATGCATGAGATAGCTGGGTTGGGGCTGGATGATGGTCATGAGCACGCGCACGCCCTTAGCCTGCAGGTCTTTGATGGCGGTTTCCATCGCGTATGCCCCCGACTGGTCCATGAAGCTCACCCGACGCATACGGATGATGACGGTATTGACACCGTCGGGCACATCGTGCATCACACGCTGGAAGCCCGTAATGCTACCAAAGAAGATGGGCCCTTCGAGTCGCTGCACATAGATGCTCTGACGCATCTTTTCGGTAAAGCCCGACTCGTCTTCCCAAGGCTGCTCTTTGTCAAACTGCTCCAAACTCACGCCGCTGAACTCCTGCTCGGCGAGGTCGCCCGCCCGCTTCATGAAGAGTACACAGGCGAAGACCATTCCGATGCCGACAGCTGTCAGCAGGTCCACGAAGACGGTCAATAGGAACACCACAATCAACACAAAGGCATCGGCCCTGGGGATGTTGTTCAAGTCCCTGAATCCACGAAAGTCGATGATGCCCCACCCCACCGTGATGAGGATGCCAGCCAAAACCGATAGCGGGACATACTTCACGACGCTGCCCAAACCGAGCAGGACGGCCAGCAGCAGCAGCGAATGAATCATGCCGCTGAGCTGTGAGCGTCCGCCAGCATTTACATTCACAACAGTTCGCATGGTGGCTCCTGCACCGCCAATGCCGCAGAAGAGGGCGGCTACCGTGTTGCCGATACCTTGGCCTATCAGTTCCTTATTGCTATTGTGTTTCGTCTTGGTGATGTTGTCGGCCACCACCGATGTCAGGAGCGTATCGATAGAGCCCAAGCCGGCGAGCGTGAGACCTGGCAGGACGGCTTGCTTGAGTGTCAGCATCCAGTCGATGCCGCTCAGGTCGATGCCCTCTTTAGCGAAGAACGGCATGGGCAGACCTGCGGGAATGTCGCCAATGGTCAACGCTGCGTCAATGCTGGCAAACAGCGACACAACGGTCATGAGGATGAGAGCCACGAGCGTTGACGGAATCTTCTTGGTCAATCGCGGGAACAGGACGATGACAGCAATGGTGCCCAAACCGAGCAACAAGGCGGGAATGTTCACACCACGGACCAGGTGTTCGGGCAACTGGGCAATCATGTCGACCACCATGACGGGCGACTTCAAGCCGAGCAACGGATAAATCTGCTGCAGGATGATGATGACGCCAATGCCGCTCATGAAACCCGACAAGACCGGGTAAGGGATATATCTGACGTATTTGCCAATGCGGATGATGCCGAAGATTATCTGGAACAAACCGCAGAACAGTCCAGCCAACGCCATGGCGAGTATCACCGCCGAGAAATTGCCCTGCGATGATGCCCAAGCGGCGCTCACAAGCGAGGCAGTGATGACGGTCATCGGGCCGGTAGGACCGCTAATCTGAGAGTGGGTGCCGCCAAAGAGCGAGGCGAAAAAGCCCAACATCGTTGCTCCCACAAGGCCGGCCAGAGCACCCATCGAGGCAGCGGCAGGATGGTCGATGCCGCCAAATGCCTGGATGCCGAATGCCAAAGCCAATGGCAAGGCGACGATGCCCGCCGTTATACCACCAAAGATATCACCCTTCAGGTTGCTTGTATTGAATATATTCTTCATAGTCAAATAGTTATAGAAGTGCTAATGAGTTTCAAAAACGAGGATATCCGTCCCTTTTTATACTTATCGCCGTCCCCTCCTTCTCGATTGTGGGTGCAAAGGTACAAGGATTATTTCAAATGACCATTATCTGGGGGGGCCATAATTAACTCCCACGGTTTACACATTTCACAAAAACCCAAGCAAGCCAACCCGTTACAATAGTCAAATAAATTGGCTAAATTTGCATATTCAATAGGCTTATTAAGGAAAAAAGGGACGGTTCTTTTATACAAGATTGCTTAAAAATCCTACTGCTTATCTAAATTCATGGCATAGTACGTCAATTGGCAAGGCATCATCTTCCCAAGCTGAGGGCCGCGGGTTCGAGTTTAGATGGCAAAAGGAATCTAGGTATTTATATTTACTAAAACAACTTTATCATAAAATTATTAATAAAATATTTTGATTTTTCAACTAATAAGTTTAATTTTGCGGCATTAAAATATTGTAATATAATGGTAACGAAAGACGAAGTCCAACAATTCTTGAATCAATTCAAGGAGAAAATAAAGGTCTTTGGAATCATATTCAGAGACGATAGAGGTAAAAATCTGCAAACATTGGCTGAATTAGAAATTACTCCAAAGTATCGTGAATCGGTCATTGTCAATCTTGAGGTCAAAGATTATTCAGAAGGGCCATTAATTGATACGCTTAACCAATGTGGGGAAATGTGGGTCTTCGGAAAAGATGTAAAAGAGCAAGAAGTCTATATTAAGATTACCCTAGGCAAAGGTTTAAGTGCCATATGCATCTCTTTTCACATTGCAGAACACCCAATGAATTATCCATTTAAATAAACAACGATATGCAAAGTCCATTTACTGGAGGTCACGCTACACTCCGCCAAGAATCAGCCGAACTGACTTTTCGCAAAGAAAAGTTCCAATATGTGCATCAATTCTATGAGTGTGATGAAACCAAAGAGCGTTTCACCACAACAGCATTGGACGAAGTAAATATCGGCCAAGTTTATAATCAATACCGCTCTAAGTATGGCATTCCATTTCCTGACGAGATCAAGCATGTTCGTCAACGTTATGGCCTATCCGCTACCAAGATGTCTCAGATTTTGGGATTTGGCGATAATCAATATAGGCTTTATGAGAATGGTGACATGCCGAGCGAAACAAACGGAAAGATATTAATGTCAATTCAGAATCCACTGATTTTTGAGAATTTTGTCATCAATGCGAAAAACCAGTTTGATGAACAAGATTATGCAAAGATTCTCGAAAAGGTTAGAGCGATTAAAGCAGACAAAAACGAACTATTGATCAAGAACTATATTTTCAATGGCATACGCAGGGATATCTTTAATGGATATGCTACGCAATCCATCAGTAAACTAAAGAACATCATTTTGTTCTTTATCGAAAAATTTGATGGTGCATTTTATACCATGATGAATAAACTATTGTTCTATACTGATTTTTATAGTTATAAAACCACGGGTAAGGGGTTTAGTGGTTTGTCCTATAAAGCCATTCAGCATGGGCCTGTACCAATGCGTTGGGATCGGATATATAGTTTCTATGACGAAATTCAGCCAGAGATTATCCATTTTGATTCTGGTGTTGAAGGTACGAAACTTACATCTACCCTTTCTCCCGACCTTGCTGAATTCACCGAAGACGAACTCAATATTTTGGAGACCATTTATCAGCGTTTTAAATCAGAAAACTCAACAAAAATTTCTGAGATTAGCCATAACGAAGAAGCTTGGCAAACGTATGTTGACAGTGGTCAAATGATCCGCTTTGATATGGCATTTTCACTGAAAGCCATTTTATAACTATATGAGAAATGACAAAAATCAGGTTTAATAGCAATAACGATGTAATACGTTTCCTTGTTGAACACAATTTGGACCAACAGAAAGTGACAGCAGAAGCTTTTTTAGACGCAATTTCTAAATTCGGAGATGAGAATGCTAAAGACGTTGCTGAATTTGTAAAAGTCTCTAGCCAGTCTTCTGAAATACTCTCACTATTAGATTTCGCCCTTGCTTCTATCTGCCATAGGCCATTTCCGATAAGAGAAACCACGTATGATCGTGGATTAGATGGTATTCGTGATATTAATCAACACTTTATTGATAAAAAGGTGAAGACACAAGTGGAGAAAAATGGTGCTGAAGTCTGTAACTGGTTACATTGGTTTTGGCTTCGGTTCCCGACCAAACAAGAACTCATTATGATGAATCTGCTTTACTAAACAACCAATATGTATTTCAGTTGTCAAATAGTATTTGACAACTGAAAGCGTGTTAATTAATTGTCTCTCAATGCAAATATCGCATCTGCTCTTGAAGGTGGTAAAAATCTACAGGTTAGTGCCGAGGTAGAGGGGGCGGTCGAGGTTGCGGTAGGCGATGGCTTCCATGATGTGGTGGTCGAGGACGTCGGCGGTGCCTTCGAGGTCGGCGATGGTGCGGGCGACTTTGAGGCTAAACCGGCGGCGTTGGGCTCGGCGTATTTGTGGAGCAGGGAGGGGGTCATTTGGGCATTGCAGTGGATGCCGGGTTCGTCCTTGAAGCGGCGCTCCTGGAGCATCCTTGCGGCGATGACGCGCTGGCGGATGGCGGCGCTGGGTTCGCCTGGGGCCTTAGATGACATTTGCCTACGGCTTCTGTTGGCTGCGCCTCGGCAATCATCAAACGAGTTTGGGATTGCGCTCGGCTTGCACAACAGTTGGTCGAAATCGACGGGCTGGACCTCAATCTGCAGGTCGATACGGTCGAGTAGCGGGCCCGAGATTTTGCTCATATAGTGGGTGCGCTGGTACTCGTTGCAGACACATTTCTTCTTGGGGTGGCCATAGTACCCACACGGGCACGGATTCATACTGGCCACCAGCATGAACGAGGCGGGATATTCGGTGCTGTATTTTGCCCTACTGATACTTATAATTCGGTCCTCCAATGGCTGGCGCATCACTTCTAAAACGGAGCGATTGAATTCAGGTAGTTCATCCAAGCGGAAGAACTTGCCCCATTTCCATGCCTCCACCAGCAGCACCAAAGCTGCTGAAACAAGCATCATATTTACCATGAAAGCATTCACAACCACAAAAATAGTTAGAAATTTTGCCAAACCCAAAAAAATTGACGAAATTTGCAATAAGAAAACAACACAGTTTTTTCTAACCTGTTGATACTAATGTGTTGATTCAATTAATTAGATTTGGTAGTACTTATTAAGCAATATCCGCATGAATAATCCAAAAGTTTTTATCTCATATAGTTGGAGCAGTCCTGAGCATGAGCAGCGTGTTCTAGATATCGCAACAGAACTTGTTGAAAATGGCGTTGATGTTATTCTTGATAAATGGAACCTTAAAGAAGGAGAGGATGCTGACGCCTTTATGGAGCAGATGGTTGCGAATAATGAGATACAAAAAGTTCTCATTATTTGTGATAAGAAGTACTCTGAGAAATCAGACAAAAGAACTGGAGGAGCTGGTACTGAAGCACAAATAATTTCTCGGAAAATATATGAACAGACGGATGAAGGAAAGTTTGTAGTTGCTGCTTTCGAGATAAATGAAGAAACTGGTAAACCATACCTGCCAGTTTATTATGGATCTCGTAAATATATAGACTTTACAGAATCAAACAAGTATGCGACAAAATTTGAGGAACTGATTCGCTGGATTTTCAATAAACCATTATACGTAAAACCCCAATTGGGCCGGGTTCCTGATTACATATTATCTGATGGAAAAAAGACATTGGCAACAACTGCCACATTCAAACGTGCTAAAGCGTTAATGTCAGAAGGTCGTTCCAATGCGCCTGGGGCAGTACGGGAATACTTATCCCGTTTCTCTTCTAATCTAGCTAGATTTCAACTCCCATCTTATAAAAACGGTGACAATTATTATCATCAAGTAATTGAAAGTATAAACGAATTTGCTCCATATAGAGACGAATGGCTTGAAATCCTGCACTCCGTGTGCAACAACAGTATACTAGTTGATCTGATGAACGATTATATACGATTCTTTGAAGATATACACAAATATATTCTCCATCGCAATGGTATTAGCTATCTCTATCAACAAGAAGAAGAAAATATGAAATTCATTGAGTATGAACTTATGTTATGCTTTGTTGCACTTTTACTAAAGAAAGAATGTTTCAATGAAGTATCTAACATACTTAACGGGACATTCTATAACAAGTATTCAACATCAGATTACGATGCAACATACACTTATCGTGAATTTAATCATTTCTTGTATTCTTTATATTATCATAATGAACAAAGTTCTACTCGATATCATTCATTACAGGCAAAAATTTTCAAAGATCGTATGGAATCTTGCGCACATTTAGAGATGAGCGATATTTGCCAGGCAGACTTTGTCTGTTGGCTGTTTCATATAGGGCATCCTATAAATGACGACATGAATCTGTCGAGATGGTTTCCCTATAACATACTTTATGCTTGCTATATGAGACGGCCATTTGAAATATTTGCAAGAGCAGAATCCTTACGTTATTTGGAATCTATAAAAGTGATTTTTGATTATAATACTAAAGAAGATATTTTACAATTGTACAACTTTATTATGGAAAACAGAGATTCGCTTGTTCCAAGATGGGAATTTGAATCTCCAAATATCAAACAACTTATGAATATAGACAGATTAGGAATTAGAAAGTAACCACATTAAATGATTTTGGACAACACGTTAAGCATAATAAACATAATTGTGTTTAACGATATTACCCACCCTTTACAGGGGTTCATTCTTTATTTGTTCATAGTGTTATAATTATTCTTGCGGATGTCAGGAATTATAACGATATTTGCACGTTCGATGAATTGGTTTTGTACATAAAAGACTTATTATGAAACACATTATAGCAATATTTCTTGTTCTACTCAGTTGTTTAAGTATTAGTGCTGAGGTGAGGATTCACATGGAGAAAGAGGGTGGAGTTTATAAAGTTCCTTGTTCTGTGAACGGATTAAAACTGAAGTTCATCTTTGATACAGGTGCTGCCAATGTTTGTATCTCTGGAACCTATGCCGATATGATGCTCGAGAATGGATACCTTGAGGAATCAGATATAAAAGGTGTTTCACAATCTACGATTGCCGATGGAAGCAACATAGATAATGTCGTCATTAATCTTAGAAAAGTAGAAATTGGAGGGCTTTCACTTGAAAATGTATCAGCTGTAGTAGTACCTTCACAAAATGCACCGTTGCTCCTTGGACAATCTGTTATTCAACGATTAGGCAAAGTGTCTATTGATGGTGAATACTTAGTCATTCACAACGCAGCCTGTCAATATACCGAAGAAGAGTTAGATGCGATTTTTGAAAAAGCAGAAGAAATGTATGATAACGATATCGATTCCGAGGCATTAAAATATTATAAGATAATATATGAAGCTTATGGTGATGAAACAAACCCGTGGGTTTTATATAAAATGGGTATTTGCTATTCTAGATTAAAAGATTATCAGACAGCGATGAACTGTCATCTGAAAGCGATTGATTTAGATGAAGGAAACGATGAGGATGGGCTTTTGTTTAAAGTATATCCTATATTGGCTATTCTTTATAGTTTAAATGATGAAAATGAAAAAGAATTAGATTGTCTGAAACTTGCATTAAAATATGCACCAGATGAAAGTGAGAAAGTAGGTCTGTATATACAAATCGGAACTAAGTATTCATCTGTTTTTAATTCTAATCCTGACTATTTTAATTCTTTAAAATACTACGATGAAGCTATTAAGATATTAGAAAAATTGCAGAATAATAATTTGGGGCCTTATGGTGAAATTCAACTAATTGAGACTTATTGTTTCAAAGCCAAAACCTTAGAACAATTGCATCGGTATGAGGACGCTATTGAAACGTACAATAAAGCGAAAAAAATGAATGACAAGAAGCATGTAGATGTGTTTGAAACGCAGATGAATAAAGGGTTATCTGATTGTTATAAAGAACTATCAAACCGTCATTAAAGCGTAAAGAGAAAAATGAAAAATGGACAGTTCTAATGATGACATTATAAAAAATGTGAATGTCTTTTGAATTATATCATATTGAAGTACCCAGATAGTTTGGGCGGTCGAGGTTGCGGTAGGCGATGGCTTCCATGATGTGGTGGTCGAGGACGTCGGCGGTGCCTTCGAGGTCGGCGATGGTGCGGGCGACTTTGAGGGCAGGGAGGGGGTCATCTGGGCGTTGCAGTGGATGCCTGGTTCGTCCTTGAAGCGGCGCTCCTGGAGCATCCTGGCGGCGATGACGCGCTGGCGGATGGCGGCGCTGGATTCGCCTGGGGCTTTGCTGGACATCTGGTCGAAATCGACGGGCTGGACTTCGATCTGCAGGTCAATGCGGTCGAGCAGCGGGCCCGAAATCTTGCTCATGTAGTGGGTGCGCTGGTACTCGTTGCAGACGCATTTCTTCTTGGGGTGCCCGTAGTAGCCGCAGGGGCACGGATTCATCGATGCCACGAGCATGAACGAGGCGGGGTATTCGGTCGAGTATTTCGCCCTACTGATACTTATTATCCTGTCCTCCAACGGCTGACGGAGGACTTCCAGCACGGAGCGATTGAATTCAGGCAACTCGTCGAGGAAGAGGACGCCGTTGTGGGCGAGGGAGATTTCGCCGGGCATGGGGTAGCTGCCACCGCCGACGAGGGCGACTGGCGAGATGGTGTGGTGGGGGGAGCGGAAGGGGCGTGTGGTCATCAAGGTGGTGCCGCGCTGGAGTTTGCCCGCCACGCTGTGGATTTTGGTGGTCTCGAGGGCCTCGCTCAGGGTGAGGGGCGGCAAGATGGAGGGCAAGCGCTTGGCCATCATCGACTTGCCCGAACCGGGGCTGCCCACCAGCAGGATGTTGTGTCCGCCGGCACAGGCGACCTCAAAGGCGCGCTTGACGTTCTGCTGTCCCTTGACATCGGCAAAATCGTAGGGGAAGACCCCTTGGGCCTTGGCGAACTCGGCACGGGTGTCAACGACGGTGGGGTTCAGGTCGATTTCGCCATTGAGGAACTGTACCACCTCGACGATGTTATCCACGCCGTAGATGTTGAGTTTGTTGACCACCGCAGCCTCGAGGGCGTTGGCACGCGGCACGATAAAGCCATCGAGTTGCAGTTCACGGGCCATGATAGCCATAGGCAGGGCACCCTTGATGGGGCGCAGGCTCCCGTCGAGCGAGAGTTCGCCCATGAGCAGATAGCGGTCGAGTTTGTCGGTATTGATTTTCTCGTCTCCCGCGAGGATGCCGATTGCCAGCGGCAGGTCATAGGCGGACCCTTCCTTCTTGATATCGGCGGGCGACATGTTTATCATCACCTTCTTGCCCGGGAAAGTGTACCCTGCTTGCTGCATCGCGCAGCGCACGCGTTCGGCACTCTCTTTGACGGCCGTGTCGGGGAGTCCGATGACCATGAATCCCGAACCCCAGTCGACAGTCACTTCAATCTCGACGCGAATGGCATCGATGCCCTGCACAGCGGCTCCAATCGTTCTCGCTAACATAACTCGATGTGTTTAAACTAATTATTCATATAAAAACGACAAATACCAATCCTCCATCTCATCGGTCAAACCGATGAGCCATGCGGTGAGTTTGTCGATTTTCAACTCATTAATGTCATAGGAGACACGCAGCATGATGTCGTCGGGGAACAGTTCCCGAGCGCGTGCCTCGTTCTCGGCAGTCTGTACAAAGGTGGCATACAAGTCCTCGGCACCAAACAGGTGGCACATCTCATGAGCGATGCCCGCCGCACAGTCAGGCACCCCTTCCTCATAGGAAGTGTAAAGCATTGTGCCCTCGAGGAAGTACATCCAAGGGTCAAAGGTGTCTTTATAGGCCATGGAATAGCCTCTGCCAGGCTTATTGGCTGCAATCAGCACGAGACCGCCGTCGCAGTCGATGGTGTCGTTGAGCCATTGGATGTATTCAATCCCATTGTTGTAGCCCAACTTATTCATCACCTTGGACACCAGGTCCACCGGCTCGTCGCCGACACCGTTGCCGCTCACTATTTCGTCAAAGAGCAGCGGCGTGTCGAGGCCAGCCGTCGCATTCACAAACGTCACTTCCTTACCATAGACCTTGGCCTGCTCCACAAGCCAATCCTCGGCCTCACGAATCAAGGCGCCGTACTGCTCCACCTCGGGCTGGGTCCATCCCGTCTCGGACACATAACAGGTCAAGACAAAGATTGTGCCTTCCAACGTGCGGGCGCTGCCTTGATTGCGGCTACCGATATTGTCTGCGCCCAGTGCTACAGGGCTGAGCGCCAGGAACATCAGCAGGGTGAAAAAGAGTCTCCTGAATGCTGTTTTGTTCATGTTCTGTTACTGTTTATTGCCCGACAAGCGCGACAGGCTGTTACTTTTTGCCCATGGCTGCCGCATTTGACAAGGCAGTATCCACATTAGGTCCCGAATAGGTGACGAGGCCAGTGCTGTCGATGACAGCGAACCAGGGCACTGTGGTGAAGCCCAAGAGCTGGATGTCCTGCTCCAGGGGACCAGCAGGGGCCCAATAATGTTTCCAACCCTCAGGATCTGCCGAGATGGTCTGTCCCCAGCGCATGGTGTCGCTCTCGGCCAGGATGTCGATGACCTGGACACCCTCGCCCACCCCCTTGAGTTTGTCAATCACCGCCGAGCGGTTATCCTGCGGATTGGCCCAAAGGTGGAGCAATGAAATCTGTTTGGTCAGTTGCAGCTTCTCAAAACCGCCATCGCGCGTCACCAGGTTGACGGCCATCAGGCGCGGCAGGTGCCCCGTGAGGCGGATGTCGCGTTTGTTGCCCACGATGGCCCGTGTCAACGATACCGGGCGCACATCGATATTAATGCCATTGAGCAGAGCATTCACCTTCTCGCGGTCGCTGTAATCGCTATAGTCGGCCAGCAAGAGGACCGTCGAGAGCATGTCGTCGGGGTTTTCACGCACATACTTCTCGATGGCGGCGTCCAGGCGAGCAGGATTGGCATCGGTGTAGAATGCCCTGTGCTCGTCGCGGAAGAGTTGCCAGTCCTCGTTCAGCCGATTGCCTTTCACCTTGATGTCCATCGGCTTGCCGGCATCGCCGCTCACCTTCAGGTGGTCACCATTGGTCGCCACCATCATCGCCAGCGGCTTTCCCAGCCTATCCTGAAGGCTCACGAGCACTGGTTGGGCGGAATGGCCCTCGAAGGAGAATTTCCCCTTCTTGTCGAGATTTAACCACTGGTCAACCACGCCCGAGTCGCCCATGAGGATGACCTTGAACGATGTGCCGTCGAGGTTGGTGATGCTGCCATCAATCTTGAAGCTGTCGCTGCCACACGAGGTCAGCGCCACTATCAGCGCCAACAATAGGGCAAGATGATATTGTAAACACTTCATTGGCTCAGTTTATTAGTCTTCTGTTAAGGTTCACGCCAGTCGCCATGCTGCTTGATGAGGTCAACCAGGCGGTCGATGGCGTCCTCTTCGGGGATGTTCATCTCGACACACTGCTTGCCCTTGTACAGGCTGATGCGCCCAGCGGCGGCACCGACGTAGCCGTAATCGGCATCGGCCATCTCACCGGGGCCGTTGACGATGCAACCCATGACACCGATTTTGAGATGGGTGAGGTGGGCTGTCGCCTGCTGCACACGCTGCACGGTGGTCTGCAGGTCAAACATCGTCCTGCCGCAGCCTGGGCAAGAGATGAACTCCGTCTTGCTGATGCGCTGCCGTGTCGCCTGCAGGATGGCGAAGGCATAGCGCACGACCTCGACACGATTATGGCAAGTGGGCGCCTCCAGCCAGATGCCGTCGGCCCGTCGGTTCAGGAGGACGGCACCCATGTCGGCACCCGCCTTGACCTGTAGCCACTCGCTGGAGCTGTCGGTATAGGTGTTGCGCACGATGACGGGGCAGTGGATTCCCGCCGCATCCAGGGCATGGGTCAACGCCTGCTGTCCGCCGGGTATATTCTTGCCCACAGGGGTGATGACCAGGACGGTGTCGTCACGGCCGCGAAGGAATTCCAACCGATTGACCGGGGTGGTGGCAGGCAACTGCAGGAAACGCAGCGGGGCTGTCGGGCAGCGGTCCCACTCGCCCAAGGTGAGCAGCGGGAAGACATTGCGCTCGCCGTTCCAGCAGTCCAGCGGCACCAGGAAGCGGTGCATGCCGTCGATGAGTCCGTCGGCGCTGTAATAGAAATCGGGCTGCAACGCCGCGCCGTCGATTTCGTCGGGCCGGTAGCTGGCGATGACCACGGGAGGCAGGTTGCCGCCAATGCTGTGGCAGACCTCGACCGTCGGCCTGCGTTCGGGCGACAGGGGGTCATAGCCCTCGCTATAATATGCCTCAATCGGCTCATGTCCCTCACGTGAGGCGATGTAATCGACCAATTTGCGTGCCACGGGCACTTCCAGCTCGGGGTCCTCGCTGAGCGAGACACGGATGGTGTCGCCCAATCCCTCGGCCATGAGGGCACCGATGCCCACGGCGCTCTTGATGCGTCCGTCCTCGCCAAATCCCGCCTCGGTGACACCCAGGTGCAGCGGGAAATGCATATCCTCGCGGTCCATGGCATCCACCAGGCGGCGCACCGCCTCGACCATGACCACGACGTTAGACGCCTTCATCGAGATGACCACGTCCATGAATTTCTCCTCGACAAACACGCGCAAGAACTCCATCACGCTCTCGACCATGCCCGCGGCGGTATTGCCATAGCGGCTCATGATACGGTCGCTGAGGGAGCCGTGGTTCACGCCCAGACGGACGGCAGTTTGATGCTCGCGGCACAGCGCGATAAACGGCAACAGAGCCTCACGGATGCGCTGCAACTCGGCGCTATACTCCTCGTCGGTATATTCCAGCTGCTTGAACGAGCGTGCAGGGTCCACAAAGTTGCCCGGGTTGATGCGCACGCCCTCACAGACCTGCGCCGCGGCCAGCGCCGCCTGCGGGTTGAAGTGTATGTCGGCAATCAGCGGTATGTCGCAGTCCTTGGCCCGCAGCACCCGCGAGATGTCGCCGATAGACTGTGCCTGCTTCACGCCTTGGGCGGTGAGACGCACATAGTCGGCACCGGCATAGGCGATGCTCAGGCACTGGGCAGCACTGGCCTCGACATCGTCGGTGGCGGTATTGGTCATGGATTGAACGCGCACGGGCCACTCGCTGCCCATGTAGATACCGCCCACGTTGACGCTCACTGTGGGTCGGCGTTTATAGTTGAATGTGTTCATTATTTATTGATTTTTAGGTTTCAGGCTCAGATTGTTTATCCCAATAACCTCATGGTCAGGGATACGCACAGGAAGCCCACGAGGGCACCTGCCAGCACCTGCCACAGGTCGTGGCGGCGCTGCACCATGCGTGACGAGCCCACCAGGCCCGCCACAATGACGCTCAAGCACAACAGCCACAGCAGGTCGAACGCGCTCAGCCCCTGGACGTGAATCTGGTAGATGAGGGCTACCACCCCGCAGATACCCGCCATGTGGGCACTGATTTTCCACTTGAGGTTGATGAGGGCCATCACGACCACCGTGACCGCCGAACCCACCATGAAGGTGACGAACCACTGCGGCGAATGGCGGTAATAGAGGTAGTAGGCGGCGACCAGGTAGCAAACCGCTGTGAACATATAGGGGATGAACCGCTGTTCACGGATGTTGACATGGAGGTCCTTGACCAACTTGAAGTGGCGCAGCACACTCAGGAAAATCAACGGCAGGATGCAAGTGATGCCCATGCACATGAGCAGTACCGACACCCTGGTGCCGTAGGGCAGCAGGCACAGCACCGACACCCAGAACACGATGAACACGCCATAGGTGGGCATGAGCAGCGGGCTCAGGACATTGGACAAGCCTTCGGCTAGCGTGGCGAGGAATTTATTGACTGTAAATCTGTTCATGTTTCAGTCTTCTGTTAACAGTCTTATCTGTTTTGAACCGATAGGAGGTGATTGAACGCTATTTCATCTTGCGGCGGATGGTGCTACTGGGAATCTTGAGCGCTTCGCGGTACTTGGCGACGGTGCGGCGTTCCAGGCGGTAACCCATGGCCTTGAGCTGCTCGCACAGGGCGTCGTCGCTCAGGGGATGCTTCTTGTCCTCGTTCTCGATGAGTTTCTTGAGGTCGTCATACACCTCATGCCTCGAGGCCCCATTGATGTCCTCCGAGAAGAAGGACTTCAGCGTCTTCACGCCCCAGGGCATCTGTACATACTTGTTGCTGATAGCCCTCGAAACCACCGTCACGTCCTTGCCTATCATGTCGGCAATCTGCTGCTGTCCCAATGGCTTCAGGTCACGCTCGTTGCCACTCATGAAGTAATCGCGCTGGCACTGCACGATGGCGCTCATGGTGTTGAACAAGGTCTCCTGGCGCTGCTTGAGCACCTCGATGAACATGCTGGCGCGCTGGTAGGCGTCCACGATGCGTTTCTTGTCCTTGGACTCCTTCACACTCAGCGTGGTGCCGCTCTTGTAGCGCTCGTTCATCAACTCGTAGCTCTCGCTGATCTGCAAGGCAGGGATATTGTTGCGCAGCGTCACCGTCAAGCGGTCGTTATCCTCGTCCAGCTCCACATCAAAGTCGGGCGTCACCTGGATGCTCATCTCGGCCCTCGAGGGGAACGCGTTGCCGGGCTTGGCGTTCAGGCCGCGCCTGATCTGGGTGTTGAACACATCCTCGACATGCTGTTGGCTGACACCCAGCTTGCGGCTGATGACGTCAAAACGCCTTGCCACCATGTCGTCGAAGTGGTCCTCAACCATCTTGATGGCCAACTCCACATCATCGTCCTGGCGCTTGCGGCGCAACTGCAGCAACAGGCATTCCCTGATGTCGCGGGCAGCGATACCCGGCGGATCCAGCGTCTGCACCGTTTGCAGCATCTGCTCGACCTGCTGGGCATCGACGGCATAGCCATCGTTGAAGGTCACGTCGTCGGCAATCTCGGCGATGCTGCGGCGCAGGTAGCCGTCATCAGCGATATTGCCCACGATGGCCTGTGCTATCACCTGCTGCACCTCGTCGAGTTCCAACTCCCCCAACTGGTCGTGCAAGGAATCCTGCAACGTCTTCTCGCTCACCACGATAGGCTCGATGAAGTCCTCGTCGCGGCTGCGGTTGTTGGCCATATAGCGGTACCACTGCTCGGTGTTCTCGTCATCATCGGCACCAGCATCACCCTCACGCTTGCGCTCATCATTCAAGGCGCCGCGCTCGTTAGCCTGCGACTCATTGGGGTTGTCTGTGCCGTCACCCTCGTCGCTCTTCTTCTCCAGCGCCTGAATCTCATTGACCTTGTTGTCGATGAACTCATTCATTTCGGCATCATTTTTCTCGAGCATCTGCCCCAGCAGACGCTGCTGTTCCATCGCAATGCGCTGTGCCTGTTTCTGCACAAGAGTAAGTCCCTGATCTGCCATTTCTATAGAGGTTTTACTTGTTTACTGCAAAGGTAGTGCAAGTCGAATACAATGGCAAGAAAAAACACATTTTTCTTGCCATTGTTAAGTCGAAGCCTACCCTTCGCCAACCAGCGGGAGGCGACGTAGTGCAAAAACCATTTTATCGATTTATTCCATGGGGATGGCCTTGATGGTGCCGAGTTTGCGCACGGTGACCTTGCTGGGGGTTCCTTTGTAATAGACCTTGCCGGTGCCGCTTCCGCTCACCTTGAGTTCGCCGCCATTCACGTTGCATCCCATCGAGCCAGTGCCGATGATGCGGCACGAGACGGTGGTGGCCTCCACCTGGTCGGCCTGTATCTCGCCTGTTCCCACCAGGCGCAGTGCCAAATCGTCGCAGGAGCCGTCGGCAATGATTTTGCCCTTGCCGCTCAGGATGTGCAGTTCGAGCTGCGAGGCACGCACGCCGCGCACGATGACTTTGCCGTTGTCGGTGAGACGTGCCTTGAAGGCTTTCATCGGGGGCAGTCCCGAGATTCTCAAGGTGCTGTCGCCGCCATTCTCGGCCTCGTCGAGCGAGGATGAATAGACGGTGACGACAGGCAGGTTGGCCGTGCGCTCGATGGCGTCGGCGGCCTGGATGGTCAAGCGTCCCTTGGCCGACAGGTTAAACAGTATGTTGTCGGTGACCTCCCGGCTACAGGTCATCACCGCCAAGCCAGCCGAGTCGGCATTGCAGCGGTAGTTCACGTTGATGTCGTTGACCAGCGACAGGCGGTTGAAGTCGCCCACCTTGATTTCATGCCGTTCGACCTGTGCCTGGGCCACCAGGATTGCGGTGGCCGCCAACAGGATGCTAATCAATACCTTTTTCATCATTTATTGCTTCCTCATTAAGGGTGTCTAACTCAGGTAAAATGTCCTTCTCGATATGGTCGAGGATGGCTTCCAGCTCGGCACGCGTGTCGGCACGCAGCATGGCGATGCGTGTGGGGCGGAAGTTGCGTATGCCCTTGAACAACGGGGTGGCGGCGAGGTGGCGGCGAATGTGCAGGATGCCACGGTACTCGTCGATGCGGTCGATGCTCTCGGCAATCTGGCGGCGCACGAGGGCCATCTTCTCGGCGTTGCTGATGACGGGCACCTCGCCCGTGAGCAGGTACTGCTTCATCTCACGGAAAATCCAGGGTGCGCCGATGCTGGCTCTTCCCACCATCACGCCGTCAACGCCATAGCGGTCAAAGCATTCCCGCAGGCGCTGCGGTGTGGTCACGTCGCCGTTGCCGATGATGGGAATCGTCATGCGCGGGTTGTTCTTTACCTCGCCGATGAGCGTCCAGTCGGCCTCGCCGGTGTAAATCTGGGAGCGCGTTCGGCCGTGAATGGTGAGGGCTGCGATGCCGCAGTCCTGCAGTTGCTCGGCAAGTTCCACGATGATTTTGCTGTTGTGGTCCCATCCCAGGCGCGTCTTCACCGTCACGGGCAGGTCAACGGCCTTGACCACGGCTCGGGTGATTTCGAGCAGCAGGGGCACGTTGCGCAGCATTCCCGCCCCCGAGCCCTTGCCCGCAATCTTCTTCACGGGACAGCCCCAGTTGATGTCGATAAATTCAGGCTTAGCGGTGGCAGCGATGCGTGCCGCCTCGACCATCGAGTCCACGTCGCGGCCATAGATCTGGATGGCGGCGGGACGCTCGCCCGGGGCAATCGCCATCTTCTGCAACGAGCGCTCGATGTTGCGTATCAGCGCATCGGCGCTGACAAACTCGGTATAGACCATGTCGGCACCCTGTTCACGGCAGATGAGCCTGAACGACTGGTCGGTGACATCCTCCATAGGTGCCAGCATCACTGGGCGGTCGCCCAAATCTGTATTCCCAATTTTCATCGTGACGGTTGTGCCTTTGGTTTGTTTTAACTTGCGAAATTACGACATTTTGGTCAAATGACCAAACCCTTAACGCATTTTAGGATAATATTCACGAAAAACCAACCACTACGACACACCGTCCCCACGACACTCCCACGACACACTACCCCACGCTAAGACGCTAAGGCGCTAAGATTTTTTGGGCTGACGCGTTCTGTTGATTTTTAACGCGAATTACGCGAATTAAACGAATGGCATCTGCACTCTAACTGTTCACTGTTCACTATTCACTGTTCACTAAATTATCTTATCGCGCTGCGCGCGAGAAATCAAAAAAAATCATGTATCATGACTTAACTTAATCATATTTTTTTTGATTTCTCGGCCGTTAGGCCGATTACAACGGTACCCAGTGAAAAAGCGCTATATTTTGCCACGAGCATCAATTTTTACCCTTTCGTGGCAAATTATGAGAGAAATTTTAGTAGGAATTTAAAAATAGTAAATGAATTGCGTTGCCCATAAGAGTCCCGATTATCTGCTTTTTCATACACAAATTATCATTACCAGTTCCCCAATTATGAAAAAACATTGATTAATCAAAAAAGGGTTTTGATCAATTCTATTTGCATAAACCGATTTTTCTTGCGTTATTTGCATTTCTGTTAAAAGCCAATCTTTATGAAAACAGGAAAGCATTACGATATCTTCTTGAGTCATTCAAGTAAAGATGACAGTTTCTCAGACTACTTGTATGAGTTATTGGGAAAAGCTGGATTTAACATCTGGTATGATAAAGAATCCCTAATGCCAAACACTCATCTCTCATCAGATCTTCCTGAGTATATAAAGCAGTGCAAAGGACTGATTGTCCTGTTGTCAAAGAATTCCATTAACTCAGCATGGGTTAAAGACGAATATGCATTTGCTAGAGATCTATATAACAAGAAAGAACTCATCATTATCCCAATTGCCATTGATGATTGTGAAATCCCTGGTTTCTATAACAACTACAAATGTATTGATTGCCGACAAGGTATTACGCCTAAATCTTTTTTCATGATTCTTTCCGCTATGTATGGTAGTGTCGAGAACATGAGAGAGGAAAAGGATGTTTATGTTAGTTATTCATGGAAGAAAGAACGCGAACAGGTTGACGCTGTTTTCGAGACGATTCGCAAATTCCCGTTCAGATTGATTGGTGATGCTACTGACCAAGTGAAATATGATGAAAACAACCGTATTCAAAAAATTATGAACACATGTGGCGGCTTTATCGGGATATTACCATACAGAGAAGGCACCAACACCTCAAGATACATCGTAGATGAGATAAAAAAAGCTGAAGAGTGCAGGTTGCCCGGCATCATTGTTGCTGATTCTAGAGTTAAGAATATAGAATCTATTACAAGTTACCCCATTTTCCGCATCGAGGATTACAACAACATAGATGTCGATCAACTTGAAGATTTCATCAGTCTATTAAACATCAAGCGGCCCAAAAAACCACACATATTTTTCTCAACAAGTTTTGATAAAAGCCGTAAATCCATCAACACTTTAATTAGAAATCTTGCAGGCAATGTGACCGCTACGCCATGTATTTTAGGAGAGAACATAGACCATGCAAATCTTCAACAACAAATTGTTGACAAGATTAAAGAGGCCTATGTTATGATTGCTGACATCACTGGTGATGACAAATGTAGTAACTGTGATAAAATCGGTACTGACATCAATGAACAAACCTTCAGATTAAACACTTGCATTGAAGCGGGCATCGCCCGTGGTGCTGACACAGAGTTATTTATATTAGCTAAGAAATCATCTCAATCAACTCCGTTTATGTTTAGGGATATCAATATCCGTTATTATGAAGACGATTGCGAATTCATCGCCACTGTCCACAGAGTACTTAGGCCCTATCGTCGCAGTGTACTCTAAAATCACTCTTTGTATTTGCCTTAAAACGAAAACCTACAACAATGAAAGAATAGCGATATTAAAGGCTGCCTTATCAGGCAGCCTTTAATATCATGTGGTAAATGGTTGGTTATGAATTAATTGATGGCGACTTTTATGGTATCCAAACTGCTGCCACTGCGGCCCTGAATGATGTAGATGCCGCTGGACAAGTGGTTGAGGCTCACGCCGTCTCTGCCGCCAGCCACGGCTTGGCCGTTGAGGTTATAGACGGTGATGGCACCGCTATAGGTCACCTCCCTGCCGCGCACTTGAAGCACCGGGGCATTGTCGAGCACCTTCTCGATGATGGTGGACGGAGAGACCTCGACAGCCTCGCTCTCGGTGATAGAGAAGTAGTAGTCACGGTTGGCGACGATGTCATAGTCGGGCAACTGCTTGCCGTTGTTCCAGTTGTTGAAAATCAAGTGGTAGTTACCGCCATTGGTATCCAACAGGAAGACCTTGTAGTTGACACCGGCAATGATGGAGTCGCCCACGCTGGCCTCGCCAGGCCATGCGCCAAAGAGTTCGCTGTCACCCCAAGCATACAGTCCCAGAGCATCCCAGCCCGTCAAGTCGTTGACGAAGATGTAGTGCTGCGAAGCGGGAATCCTGGGCAGCTCGCCACGGATGGTGAAGTCGTCGATAGCCAGTGCCATAGCACCCTGGGCGGCATCACCGCTGGCGACGCTGATGTTCCATGCCAGGTACAGGTCGCAGCCGCGAGCGAGCTTGGTGGGGAGCACAGCGCTGACGGGAACGGTCTCGCCAGGAACGGTCTCATAGCCAATGGTCTCGGCATCGGGAGCAAAGTAGGTGTAGAAATTGTTGCCAGCGTTGTTCCAGTTGCGGCCATCGATGGAGTAATAGAGCTGCACAGCAAAGCCTGCGCTGTTGTTACCCTTGCGGTACTTCTCCACGTTATAGGAGACGTTGACGTTCTCGATGTCCTTCTTGCCCGTGTTCAACAGGTGGGCATACACATTGACGCAGCGGGTACCGCCAGCCACGCCCGTCGAGATGCCACCCAGGGCACGGTCGTCACCGGCATTGTCGCCGAAGTTCCAGGTGCCGTTCTTGGCATTGCTGGGCAGGCTCACGCCACCGCTGTACATCGTCTGGTCGTCGGCCAGGTCATAGCGTCCCACGGTGCGGGGGCCAGTGAGGATGCGGTCGATGCGCCATGCCTCGGGCAGGGAGGCCGTAGCCTCGGTGCCCATCACGTCAAACGCCTCGGAGGCGCTCAAGACGTTCTCGTTCAGTTCGATGGCAGGATAGGTCACTACCTCGGTCAAGGCGTTAGCCACCTTGAGTGAGGCATCCTGGGTGAAGGTGCCCGTCGTGGCGGTCACGGTGAACTCGCCATTCTCGCCGTTGCTGGTGAACACCTGGTTGGCATCGATGTCGCCACCACCGCTCAAGGTCATCACGATAGGCTCGGGAGCCTCGATTTCCATGCCGAACTGGTCGCGCACGGTCACCTTGTAATGTACCTGGCCAGCGGTGTGGTCCACATAGTTGGTGAAACCGTTCAGGGCACGGCTGGCATAGGCGCGCATGTCGGCAGCCTCATCGGCGCTCAGGCCTGCGGGCTTCCATGTAATCTCCATCGGGTCAACGCCGTAGATGAGGCCATATTCCATAGCAGCGGCCATGTAGGTAGCCTTGAGCGTCGGGTGACGGTCGTCGAGGAACCACGTCAAGGTGCCCTCGCTGCCCTCACGCTCAAACACGTCCTGATAGGCCACGCCCACGGGGCACAGCGTCACGCCCAGGTCAAGGGCCACATCCTGGCAGTTCTTGACAAAGGTGGAGTTGAAGGCCGTATAGTTGGCCCAATCGCCACTGTAAGCCCAGTTCACAGGCACGATGATGATTGCGTTAGGATTGGGGCAATACTCGCGGATGTAGTCCACCCAGCGCTTCACGTTGGCGCGGAAGGATTCGATATTGGTGCGGGGCAGTGAACTCTGCTCCTGCAGGATGATGTGGCTCCAAGCCTCGCTACGGACGAGCATCTTGGCACCGGGGTTACCGTCCTCGGCCACGCCGTCACCCTCTTCCCAATGTGTCAAGAGCGACTTGCCCAGCAGGGTGTGCTTGGTCCAGTTGGCATCCTTGCCCATCGCCTGGGCAATGCCGTTGAACACAGCGTCCTGATCATTATAACGTAGGTGCCGGCAGCGGTCGAAACCTTACCCGTTGCGCCCTTGACGAGGGTGCCCTGGGTATTGTTGCCGGTGAGGTCGCTCTCGGCGCCCCAGACGCCACCCATGCCCAGGCGCTGATAGATGCGCCAGTGGCTATATCCATCGCCCACGGCGGGCAAGGTCACCTGTCCCTTGAAGGTCTTACCCTCAACCAGGTCCAGTTTGCCCGAGGCATCCATATAGTTCCAGCCATTGTTGTCACCGATGACATAGACAGCGGTCAAGCCCGTGTCGTCATCGTCGCTCTCGAGCAGCAGTGTGGCCGCACCATCGACAATCGACAGGACGATGCGCTTGCACACGTAGCTGTTGCCGCCGCACGAGATATTGTCGTTGGTACCCAGCACCAGGCTGTAGGGCACGCCCATCTGGACACTGGTGCCGTTGCTACCGTAGTTGCAGGCACTGCTCCAGTTGGCGTCGGCCACCTTGAACTGGCCGTTCAGCGTCTTGTCATAGAGCACATAGGTGCCGCCACCCTCGTTGCTGAATTCCCAGTCGGCGACTGCGCCCCAGCTGTTCACCTCGCCGCGCAGGTAGATGCCCGAAGCGACAAACGGAGGACGTGTGGGATCCACATAGCCCGTATAGTTCTCAGGGTCGGTGATTTCGCTCACCTCGTCCTTGGTCAAGCACAGGTAATGGTCACGGTCGGCAGTGATGCTGGTGGTCAGCGTGCTGCCGTTGTTGTCGGTGAATGCCAGTTCATGGCCGTTGCCGTCCATGTCGAGCGCCCACACCTTGTAGGTCACGCCATTGATCACGGCGCTGCTGGCAGCGGGCTGTGCCTCGCCACCGTCAACAGCCATATTAAGGGTTGTCCACTTGGTCACGTCCTCGACGTAGATGTAGCAGGACTGGTCCTGAGAGGCAAAGGTGGCATCGATGACCACGTTGTCGATCGACAGGCCCATCGCCTTGTTGGGGCTGCTGCCACTGGCCACGCTGATGTTCCATGCCAGGTACAGGTCACCGCCAGCGGCGACATCCACCTTGAGCTGCTTTCCCGTGATGGCCGTGGTGCTGATGGGCACGACAGCGGCTCCAGCGGTAGCGGCATCGGGGGCAAAGTAGGTGTAGAAGTCCTCGCCCGCGCTGGTCCAGGTGTTGCCATCGTTCGAGAGGTAGAGCTGTACGGCAAAGCCGGCGGCGTTATCGCCATCGCGGTACTTCTCGATGTCATAGTTGAGCGCCAGCTTGGTGATGGCCTCGTCGCCCGCGTTGTGCAGGCAGGTCATCACGCTGATGCAGCGGGTGCCACCGTCAACAGTGGTGGACAGACCACCCACCGAGCAGTCGCTGGGCTCCGAGCTTGAAGCGAAGTTCCAGGTGCCGTTCTTGGCATTGCTGGCAAGGCTCGTTCCGCCCGTGTACATCACCGCGGTGGCCGCATTGCTGTAGCTGCCCACGGTGCGGGGAGCATTCATCTGGCGTTCCACGCGCCATCCCTGCGGCATGTCGAGGGTCGCTGTTCCCGTAGCGGCATCCCACATGGAGTCAAAATTCTGGGTCACCTGCGCCCCCTCAGGAGTGAGTTGCAGCGCATCCTGTGCCCAAACGTTGCCGCTACCGACACTCAAGCAGAGCACCAGTGCGGCGAAACTGAATAAAAAGGTTGATAATTTCTTCATAGTGCAACAAATTATAAAGTACGTAACGTTATTTAACCACAAAATTAGCACAATGCTGCCACGCCTAAAATACCTCTTTAATAAAATCTAACCCGCTGAAATTGTTATCTCGCTGTTGTTCAACAAGATAGAGACACTATGTATTAAAGAAAATCTAAACCCATTTCTAAGGGATTTCCCTGTCGTGTCCGAGATCGGCCACGACATGGTGAGGCCCCATACAGCTTGCAACAGGGATGGCTTCATGTGAGGGCAGCAGCAAGGGTGTGAGTGGTTGTTGGAACCATTCACACCCTTGATATTGTCCCTGCAGGCTATTGTGCCTTAGTCAGGGTGAGCGATCGTGCATCAGTTGCCGCGCAACCTGTCGAGGATTGCAGTGACATCGGCGATGGTTATATTGCCGTCGCCGTCGGCGTCGCCGTTAGCGATTGAGCCTGCCGTCTCATGATTCAACAGGTAGTCAATGAGTTCGGCAGCATCACCAATATTCAGTATGCCGTCACCATCCACATCGCCAGGAATTTCAGAGATGGGACCATTATAGGTAATCTGGTAGCCACCGCTGCCGCCGTAACGGGTAATCCTGAAGTAGTAGATGCCCGGGTTGAGCTTGTTGTTATGGTATGTCAATGAAGTGGAGCCATAGGACATATTACCCGAGAAATAGCCAATGGTATACAAGCTGCCATCGTCTCTCACACCTTGGATTGATGAGCCGTTATTTATCCTCAGGTCCTCGGTGGTGTTGATGGTCACATCGATGGGGCCTTCCTGGGGCACGATGATTCTGTACCAGTCCTCGGAGTCGGTGACATCATCGGATGTGCAGTAACCCATGCGGCCCTCTGTGGTCTTGCCGTTCAACAGCCTGGTATAGTCTTCGTAACTGTTATTGGGCTCGGGGTCAGCCTTCAGCGGGCATGGGGTGAACTTGCAGTAAAGCTTGTATCCACCACTGCCACCGTAACGGTAAATCCTGATGTAGTAGGTGCCCTTGCCCACGTTGGTGGCATTAAAGGTGATGGTGTCGTCTTTAAACGATGCTGTTCCACTGATATTGCCACGACTGTAGGTGTTGCCGTTCTTGAAACCATTAAAGGAGGAACTGTTTGATAACAACAGGTCCCCGCTGGCGACAGTTGCCATCAACTCGATATGTCCTTCCTCAGGAACGACGATTTTGTACCAGTCCTCGGAGTCGGTGACATCATCGGAAGTGACGTAACCCAAACGTCCTTGCACGGTCTTGCCGCTCTGCAGCAGGCTGGAACTTGCATAGTCGTTGTTGGGTTCGGGGTCAGCAGTCTGCTGGCATGGGGTGAGCTTGTAATAAAGCGTGTATCCACCGCTGCCGCCGTAACGGTTAATCCTGATGTAATAGGTGCCCTTGCCCACGTTGGTGGCATTGAAGGTGATGGTGTCGTCTCTAAACGAGTCCGTGCCCGAGAAATTGCCGCGAAGGTAGATGTTACCATTCTTGAAACCATTAAAGGAGGAACCTTTGTTTAACAGCAGGTCCTCGGTGGCGATGGCCTTCAACTCGACATTCCCTTCCTCAGGAACGACGATTTTGTACCAATCATCATTGTCGGCGACGTTCTCGGTTGTGACGTAGCCCAAGCGTCCTTGCGCCGTGGTGCCGCTCTGGAGCAGGCCAGCGTGCTCATAGTCGTTGTTGGGCTCAGGGTCGGCACCCAGCGGGCATGGGGTGAACTTGTAATAAAGCGTGTATCCGCCGCTGCCGCTGTGACGGTTAATCCTGATGTAATAGGTGCCCTTGCCCACGTTGGTGGCATGGAAGGTGATGGTGTCCTCTCTATACGAGTCCGTGCCATCGAAATTGCCGCGATTGTAGAGGCTGCCGTCAGCTTTTACACCACCTACGTAGGAACCTTTGTTTAACAACAGGTCTCCACTGGCGACAATAGCCTTCAAGTCAACATGCCCTTCCTCAGGAACGACGATTTTGTACCAGTCATCGTTATCGGCGACGTTCTCGGTTGTGACGTAGCCCAAGCGTCCTTGCACGGTGTTGCCGCTCTGCAACTGGCTGGCACTTGCAAATTCGTCGTTAGGCTCAGGGTCAGCCGATTGCGGGCACTGGGTGAACTTGTATTTCAACGAGTAGCTTCCTGTTCCGTTGTAACGGACAATCCTGATGTAGTAGGTGCCCTTGCCCACGTTGGTGGCATGGAAGGTGATGGTGTCCTCTCTATACGAGTCCGTGCCCTCGAAATTGCCGCGAACGTAGGGGTTGCCGTTGTTGAAACCATTAAAGGAGGAACCTTTGTTTAACAAGAGGTCCCCGGAAGTGACGATGCCTGTTATATCGACAGTTCCCTCCTGGGTGACATTGATTTTGTACCAGTCTTCGGAGTTGTTTGTGCCCATCGCGCCGGTTTTGGTTTGTCCACTGCTGATGAGCGTGGCTGTCTGCCAGGTTGATCCTTGTGCCAGCAATCCCATCGAGGTCACCAGCACCATTGTGAATAGTAACAATAATTTTTTCATAAACATTACGGTTTAAAAGTTAATAAATAGGGTTATTGGGGAATTTGTTAGCAAAATACGCAAAAATAAACGAGATTCGCAAGCATTATAGCGGCAAGTTCTGTCAAACGGTCAAAAATTAATCGTTTTCGGTAGGGATGACTGAAAATTGCCTCAGGAGGCGATGAGAGTGATGCAGGTGCTGTCAAACAACATCTACAACGATGAACAATCTGAACAACTTTTTAGTCGGGATTATAGGGTTAAGGGTAGCGGAAAAAATTTGGAGAAATGTCTTACTTCGAAAAAAGTATAATGTATATTATTTTGGAGAATAATTATTTGCTTACAAAGGTACTACTGTTGCCTTTTCAAAATATCTCAAAACGTATTAATCGACTCTCAAAACGTATTTTGAGAGTCGATTTTAGAGTTTTCACGTACAAAAGTAATCGTTGGTGCTCGCTTAAGGCGCAACAAGCGGGTATAGAAACCACAGGAGTACGGCGCACAAAATGCAGATTTTGCAACTTAACCCTGCTAACGTACGTGAATTTTAAAAATAATATTAATCAATACATTTATTTATATACTGAATTTCTTTCATCACGATGACCGGTTTCAGCCCGAAATATCTGATGAATTGGAAAGGTCATAGGTGTTCCAAGCGTCAACTCAATGCAGCAGTTGGTCGATGAGTGCCGTCACGTCACCGATGGTGATGTTGCCGTCGTTATCCACGTCGGCACTATCCTCGACGAAGGATGATGGCGTGTTACCCAGCAGATGATCGATGAGTGCCGTTGCATCGCCAATGGTCACCACACCGTCGCCGTCGGCGTCACCGGGAATGCTTGGCGTGGGTCCGTCGCCCTCTTCTTTGAGGCGCCCATCAATATAGAAATCATAGAGCACATTCTCTTCCCAAATCATTGCGTATTCATCTTCAAAATCGTAGGGGTTTGCATACTTGTCAATATAGTTCTGCAATTCGCCCTTGGGGACATAGATGGTGGCTTGAATGATATCGTCCGGCCGCATTTCTGTGGTCCTGTTAAACACCGACCATCCGAATTGCATTTCATCGGCTGGTACACGTATGTGAATCTCTTCAAGGTTGATGCATCCAATGAAAGTGGCATAGTCCACGCGGCGCACATTGTTCAAGTCGATAGTCCTCAGGTTCACACACCCTAAGAAAGCGCCCATCTGAATAGTCTCTACGTTATCGGAGATGGTAATACCAGTGAGTTTGGTGTTGGTGTCGTTGATGAGTTCCCAGGTCTCTTCATCATATTCCTCAACACGGAATGAATTGTCACCGATGATTGTCACAGGTTCACCATCAATCTCATCGGGAATCACCACATGACCGACGGCCTCCCTACCATTTGAGAGAATCCAAGTAAATGGCGACATGTAAACCCACATGTCGTCCCTGTACGTATAAGTAATACCTTGCTCGTCGGTATATGTGTCCCACCTGTCAACTTTCTCTTGTGCTATAGCCGTTAGCGGCATGATAGCGATGAGGGCTACGATAAAAAATAGTTTCTTCATAATTTTGTTGAATTTAATGGTTAATATAATATTAATATGTTGAATCCATTGGGTTTGGATGGAAGGGTCGAGGTATATAGGGGTAAATTTGGAGAAATGTTATTCGATGTATCTATGTCGTTTTGGAGAAACGCCATTCTGGTCTAATTTTCTATTTGCAAAGTTAAGGCAATAGCACCGCTTGGGACTCTCAATTTAGGAAAATCGACTCTCAAAAATATTTTTGAGAGTCGATTTTTGTCTTTTTTCGTTTTTTTTCGTTCCCGAAGAGAGTTTTTTTACTCTCATGGACTGACATTACTTCTCCAGTCGCTGGGGGTTGTGCCGGTGATGGACTTGAAGATGCGGTAGAACGAGGACTCGCTCGAGAAACCTGCCGCAGTCCACACTTCGGTCAATTTGGTGTCGGACTGACTGCTGAGCAGTAGCTGGGCATGTTGCACGCGGTAGAAGTTGACAAACTGCGGGAAGGTGCAGTCGCGCTGCGTGTTGATGCAATTGGATATGATGCCACGGTTGGTGCCGAGTAGGGTGGCAATGTCGGTCAGTTTCAGATTGGGGTTCAGATAGAGTTGCTGCTCTTCCATCAACTGGCAGATGCGCCGCATGAGTTCGGCATTGTCCTCACTTCCTTCGGTGGAGTCCACTTGGTCTTGGGATTCCACTTGGTCTTGGGTGTTTTCTTGAGTTACCTCTTGTTCATGGGTGTTTTCTTGGCTTTCCTCCTCGGGGGCAACTGGGGGTTCCTCGTTGGCGGGCACGCCAAGGCGAGGTCCTACACGGGTGCGCAGGATAAGCCCTGCAGCCAGTGCGGCTATAGCCAGGACGATAAGCGCCCATCCCCATGAGGGCAGCTGTCGCACGCCACTGCCCATGGCGGCTTTCTGTGCATGAGAGTTGACGTGCAGCAACCAGGTGGCGGAGGAGGGCTTGAAGTTGTTTTGCGTCGGTAATCCACCTGTGATCATCACGTCACCGTCGGACGTCATGAGAAAGAAATCGATGTCAAAGTCGTTGAGCACATCGGTATAGCCTAATGTTAAGCGTGCGGGAGTGACGGCATAGTTGATGGTGAGGACATAGACGCGAGCTGAATCAATTGGGGTCAGACCAAGCCTCTCGGGGTCGGTACCCACTAAATATGCCCGTCGGCTCTTCTGGTCGACATAAATAGTCGGACTATAAAATATCTTGCCCCACCTGCAAGTCATCGGCACCGGGAAATCGGTGGGCAACAGCGAGAAATGCCCGTTGGTGACGCGGGCAATGGCCATCTGCCCTTGCTCATTCTCTACAGCCAGCAGATAGGAATAGTCGCCCTTAGTCTCATCACCGATAAAGGCCTCTGTCGGGTTTAGAGCATGCCTGGCAAGAAGACCCCACTCGTCAAGCAAGGGTTCGCGGTAAGCCTCGCCATGCAGGCGGTCGATGATAGGATGGGGTGTCTGGTTCCCCTTGGTGTCGACAGCCGCGAAAATGATGGCATTATCCTTGGCCGTGCGCAAGATATAAGGGATGGCCCTCTCGCAACTGGTGCCCTTTATGGGCATGAAGCCGTCCTTGCCGTCATACAGCTCAATGGCATCATCATGGTACCAGTTGCCGGTGATAAGGGCCTGGTTGCCATCGAGTGCGATGGCCGATGCCATTGCCCGCTTGGTGTCGAGACTGGAGAACCCCTCGCAAGTGCGCGACAACGGGTCATAGAGTTCCACCTCGAAGCTTTGCCCGATGCCCAGGTTGCGTTCATGGCCGCCGCCAATGAGCACCTTGCCCGACGAGAGCGCCACAGCGAAGCCGTCATCGTGAGTGAATGCCGAGGGCACCAGGTTCCACTTGCCGTCCTTGTAATACTCGATAGTGGCGGTGGGCACAAAGTTGGTGGTATGGCCTCCGATGACCGTCGGTTCACCATTGACCAGCAATATCGAATGTCCACTGCGGGGCACATTCAAGTCGGGCAGCCGTTCGGCTTCAATCTTCACGACAGGGCACGACGCAGCACCTTTCCCGCCAGGCTGTGCAGCCAGCGAGAGCAGTGCCGTGAGGCAGCATAATATCGAGAGAATGATGGCCCTCAAATGAAAGAAAATCGTTGATAGTAAAAACCCACGCTAAGCCACTGATGCGGTAGAGTGGTTTAGCGTGAGTTTAGAACGTTGAATCACATCAGTTCTTCTTGGCGGCTTTCTCCTTGCAGTCGGGGCACTGCTGGTCAGCGGGCTTGTCGCACTGCTTGCCTTCCATTTTCTTGTCCTTGCAGCAATCCTTCATCTCGGCGTTGGCCTTGTCACACTGCTGCTTGCCTTCCTTGCACTCATGCTTCATGCCGGCGGCCTTGTCGCACTGCTGCTTGCCTTCCTTGCACTCATGCTTCATGCCGGCGGCCTTGTCGCACTGCTGCTTGCCCTCCTTGCACTCGTGCTTCATGCCAGCGGCCTTGTCGCACTGCTGCTTGCCTTCCTTACACTCATGCTTCATGCCAGCGGCCTTGTCGCACTGCTGCTTGCCTTCCTTGCACTCATGCTTCATGCCGGCGGCCTTGTCGCACTGCTTGCCAGCCTCGTGCTTGCACTCATGCTTCTGGGCTGCAGCGGCCTTAGCCTTGCAGTCGTCGCACTGCTGGTCGGCGGGCTTGGTGCAGGGCTTGCCGTCCTTATGATCCTTACATTCGTGTTTTTTCTCAATTACTACCTGTTGAGTTGCGGTCTTAGAAACCTGGGCAGACATCGCACCAACGGCGAAAACTGCCACAACGAGGGTCATTAAAAATTTCTTCATTTTCTAAGTTTATTATTAAATGATAATTGTTATTGTGCGCCAATAAAACGCGCAAATTTAGGTATAAAAACCGAAATAATGGACGTTTTAAAGTTTTTTTGGCCTAATAGTCCCTCAAAATTTTGAATTATGCAGTTAAAACGTGTACTTTTGCAGCCGTTTGAGTAACATTATCAATAAGACAAATACGCAATAACAATCATGTCAACCTATACCGTATCAGACCCCCGCAAGGTCACGACCAAGCGCATCGCCGACATGCGCCTCGCCGGCGAAAAAATCGCGATGATTACCGCCTATGACTACACAATGGCCACCCTGGTGGACCAGGCCGGCATCGACATCATCCTGGTTGGCGACAGTGCCAGCAACGTCATGCAGGGCAACGCCACCACCATCCCCATCACCATCGACGACATGATTGTGTATGGCCGCACGGTGGTTCGCGCCGTCAAGCGTGCGATGGTCATCGTGGATATGCCCTTTGGCACCTATCAGGGTGACCCCATCGAGGCCCAGCGCAACGCCGTTCGCATCATGCAGGAGACGGGCGCCGATGGCGTGAAACTCGAGGGAGGCCGCGAGATGCGTGCCGCCATCGAAATGATTCTGCGCGCCGGCATCCCCGTGATGGGACACCTGGGCCTGACACCGCAGTCGATCAACAAGTTCGGCACCTATGCCACGCGTGCCGAGGGCGAAGCCGAGGCCACCCGCCTGCTGGCCGACGCCAAGGTGCTTGGCGAGATTGGCTGCTTTGGTATCGTGCTGGAGAAGATTCCCGCCACACTGGCTGCCAAGGTCACCCAGAGCATCAACGTGCCCACCATCGGCATCGGCGGCGGTGCTGCGTGCAGCGGCCAGGTGCTGGTGCTCCACGACATGTTGGGCCTGAACCGCGAGTTCAAACCCAAGTTCCTGCGCGTGTATAACAACCTGGGCGAACAGATTATCGACAGCGTTGGCAACTATATCACCGACGTGAAGAGCGGCGACTTCCCCAATGCTAATGAGCAGTATTAGTCGTTAGTCCTTAGTCCTTAGTTGTTAGTTGTTAGAGGGTAGATATTAGACATTTATTGAGTGGGGCGAGGGTGCGGTTTTCTTTGATTCGGGTGTGTTGGATTGTCTTGCTGATGGCGTTTGGCGGGATGGCTGCCAGCGCTACGGTCGAGAAACGGCAGGTTGACTCGCTGCTGCTGGTGCTGGATGCGGTCATCGACAGCAGCGCCTACTATGACCAGCAACTGCAGCAGCAATTGGTGCGCTGCCGCAAGATGTATGAGAATGCCCCCAACCTGGAGGCTCGATTTGAACTTGCCCACTCGCTGTTTCTCAATTACCGCAAATACAGGCTGGACTCGGCGCTCTACTACGCCCGCCAACGGGTCAAGATGTCCGACGGCATGCATTCACTTGACTCGTTATCGTCGGCACGCCTTGACGAGGCCGATGCCCTGAAGTGCCTGGGGCGCCTTCATGACGCTCTGGCCGTACTCGACGATATCCCTCACACGCCTTACATCAAGGGCAACGCTCATTACTATTACCTCTACCACAGCATCCTGCTCTCGTTGTCGCAGATGACGACTGATGCCGACGAGGTCGCCTATTACAAGCCCCTGCTGATGAACTACCGCGACACGGTGAACATGGTGAACCGTGACGACCCGTTGACGGTGTGTGTCAACACGTGTGAGATAGAGAAGAGCCGCGGGCACGTCCAGGCAGCCCTCGACGGCCTGCTGCAGTTCGGCAAGTCACACAGCGATCTGGTGACCAACTCGGCCATCTACTGGTTTGTGCTGGGCGACACCTATCGTGACATCGGTGACACGCAAGGAGCAAAATACTGCTACACCATGTCGTCGATTATCGACAAACGCAACTGCAACAAGACCTACACCTCGCTGCAAGCGCTGGCCTGGATGCTGTATAACGAGGGGGACACCGAGCGGGCCTACCGCTACATCACCTGCTCGCTCAATGACGTGATGACCAGTAACGCCCGCAGCAGGCTCTCGCTGGTTGGCGAATATCTGCCCATCATCACCACCGCCTATTCCCAGAAACAGCGTGTCTCGGTCATCAGGCTCAACATCCTAATTGCCGCAGCCTTTATTGTCGCCGCCCTGCTGAGCGTGCTGCTGTGGATCATCTACAAGAGAAACAAGCGCCTGACGATGATGCACAACGAATTGGCCGTCAATAATGACAAACTGCTGTCACTCAACTCCCAGCTTGCAGAACTCAATCAGGAACTGGTTGAGAGCAATATGATTAAGGAGGAGTATATCGGTCAGCTGTTCAACTTGTGCTCCAGCTATATCAGCGAGACCGAGAAACAGCGAATACGCATCCTGAGCAAACTCAAATCGGGGAAAAACAAGGAGGTACAGGCCCAGCTCGACCAATCGACGATGAAACAAGACCTGAGCCAGCTGTTCTACAATTTTGACATGATTTTTCTGGAGCTTTTCCCCGATTTCATCGACCGTTTCAACGCACTGCTGCGCCCTGGCGAGCACATCGAGGTCAAGGGTGATAACCTGCTCTCGCCCGAGTTGCGCATCTACGCGCTGGTCCGCTTGGGCATCAACGACAGCGTCAAGATTGCCAGTTTCCTGCACTATTCTCCCCAGACCGTCTATAACTACAGGCTCAAGACCCGCAACCGTTCGGACCTGCCCAAAGACGAATTCATCGCCCGCGTGAGGCGCCTGTAAAGACACAAAAAAGGATCGTGCTATCGCACGAGAAATCAAAGACTTTTTTTATTGGGCATCCGCAGAGTAGGGCCTCGCATTGAGTGTCTAACTCTGTGTGACTGAAGGCCCCACGCTAAGGCGCTAAGACGCAAAGATTTTTAGATTGCTCGCAGGGCTCGCAAGAAATCAAAGACTTTTTTATTGGGCATCCGCAGAGTAGGGCCTCGCATTGGAGTGGCCGCCACCAGGACTGAAGGCCCCACGCTAAGGCGCTAAGACACTAAGATTTTTAGATTGCTCGCAGGGCTCGCAAGAAATCAAAGACTTTTTTCAGTTTTCTCGACCATAGGGAAATCATTGATAGCGGCCATTAGAATAAAAAATGAACCCCAAAAGTTTTGTGTCTAACTTTTGGGGTGCAGTTCACTTTAGGGGTTCACTTGGAGGGTGATGTTACCTCATGTCCACGATGTGGCCCCAAGCGTCGTAGGTAACGCCGTCTTTGATAATCAGCAGGCGGCCGTCTCTAAACACCTTTTGCACCTTGGGCGATACTTCGTCCTGACGGAGGTCAACGATGCCAGTGGGATTCTGCTCGTCACCACGCAACTTGGCGACGCAAGCCTCAATCTCGCCCTGCTCCAGGTATCCACCCTCGACAAAGTGGGCAGCGATGGCATCCTGCAAGGTGGGCAGCGGAGTGCCGATGGCGGGATAGTTGTAGAGCACCTTGCCACCGCTGTAGGAGGTGTGTGAGGCGATGGCGTCCTCGAGTGTGGTGGCGGTATAAACCGTGGGCACAGCATCGGGGCCTGAGGGCAGAATCAGCGGGTCAAAGCCCGTGAGCAGATAGAAAGCATAGCGCAGCTGGTTGGAATGACGGTACTCCGAAATCTGCATGTCGCTGGTGCGCATGTAGTCGGCAGCGATGTCGTCCCACGCAGCGCCACACATGGCTGCGAATACGCCTGAGAAGACACCGGTGCGGTCGGCTCCCAGGTGACAATGGATTTGGAAGGGAAAGGGGTGGTCCTCATCGTTGATGAAGCGCACAATCTCCTGAATCCACTCGGCAAAACGGCTCTGGTCGGTGTAATAGAGGGCGTGGTCATAGGACGGAGTGTGACCGTTCTGACGGCCCACATAGAGCACGCGGTGGTTGTCGATGATCTCGCGGTAGTAATCGGGGATGCGGGTGGTGTAGGTCGTGCCGTTGACGGTATAGGTCGCAGTGCCGTCTTCCGACTCCAGATTGCCCGACAGGGCGATGTCGCAGTTGATGCCGGCCTCGGTGGCCAAGGTAGCAACCCACTCGAGACGAGCCCGCTCGGTGTCGTATTGTGAGCGTGACGAGTGATAAGGATGGTAGGAGCGGAACAGGTGCTGGGTGCCAGGCACGAGACGGAAGTTGGAGATGCGCTCCTGCTCCATGCGGTCGGTCAGGTCAAAGTCGGCCAGCGGACGGATATACAAGGCCGTCTCCTTGCGTTGTGCCAGGTCCTCAACATCATCGTCGTTGAAGGCCACAATCTGCTTCCAGCCATTGGAGCAGAATGTCAGGTAGTCCTCACAGCCCTCGGCCAGGGTGGGCCAAGACTGGGTGACATAAGAGCTGCCGTTCATGTGATAGACGTTGAACAGGAACTCGGGCTGGCCGCCGTTGCCGGTGCGCTCGATGGCGCTGTAGGGCAAAGTCAGGTAGAAGCAGCCGTCGGCACTGAAGCCCGGCATCTGGTAGTCGGCACTGCTCTGCGACCAATTGGAAATGGAGCCATAGACGTAGAGTTTCTTCAGATTTAACGGCGAAATGACGAAGCGCGTGCGTGAGGTCGAGAAGATGAACGTGATCTGACGCAAGTCATCATTCAAGCGGAAGCAGTTGTTCTTCTCGGCGGTGGTGAATCTCTCGCCATACTCGCCCTCAAGATGCGTCAACGTGAGCGGGCAGCCATTATCGGCAGCGCCCAAGGTGATTTCCCAACCGTCATTCACACCCGACTGCCAGCCCTCGGTGAAGATGGCCGAGTAGTGGTTGGCGGCAGTGATGTTGGATGCGCCCCACGAGCCGCTGGTGAAGTGGCTATTGCCAATCACGGCGGCATAGGTGATGTCCTCCTTGACATAGGGCACCGGGCAGGTGAGGCGGCCCAAAGTATCGGGCAGGAAACGCACGCACAGCGACTCGCTGTCGTTGCCCACCACGAGATAGATGCACTCGTCGTCCCAGCCAGCCAAGCTGTTGTCAAGATACGCACGACCGCCCACGAGCGAGAATGCCTTGGTGGGATCGGGCTCGATGATGACCTCGTCCTGCGGGGCGGCCTTGGTCAAGCGGATGGAAATCGCCTTGGTGACAGGGTCGAAGACGAACTCTGCCGAGTCGCCCACCACGGGGTTGTCAATCAAGGTAATCTCATTCAAGGGCACCCATACCGAGTTGACACCCAGCACGTTGTCAGCATAGTTGCAACCCGTTCCACCATAGATGTCCTGGCGGATGTATAAGGTGGAATCGGCATTAGGTAAGAGCTCACGCCATTCCCACGAGGCATCCAGTCCGTCGCCCCAGCCATGCTTGAAGAACCAGCGCGGACCCGTTTCCTCTTGAGCCTCACCCATGTTGCGGATGCTGATGGCACCAGTCATGGGGTTGAAGGTGAACTCGCATGAGTCACCCACGTTGGGGTTGTTAATCAGTTCAATATTCTCCAGGGGCACCCATGACGAGCCGCTGCCATTGATGTTATCGGCATAGTTGCAGCCGTTGCCGCCAAAGACGTCCTTGCGGCTGTAGAGCGTCGCATCCTCGTTGGGTAAGACTTCGCGCCACTCCCATGAGCCACCGCTCCACGGGTGTTTCAAGAACCACCGCTTGGCGGGCGTTGGCGGGGTGTCACCGCCACCGAAGTCGGGATTGGGTTTCAAGCGGATGGCATAGGTGTACCATGAGCCTGAAGAAACCATCGCCATGACGGTTTCCTCGCTGCCGCCATACACGACGTAGCCGTAGGAGGGGTTGGAGCCTGTCGCCAGGTCAACATCGCCCCACGACACACCATTGTAGCCACCACTCTTGAAGGTGAGCGTGCGTGCCGAGGACGAGGAAGTGGAGTTACCCCACACCTCGATGGTGTCGCCAGGGTTGGCGGTGAAATACAGCCAACGATAAGCGGTGCTCGACTTGCCGTTGATTTTCAGACGCTGGGTAAAGGTGAGCGTCTCACTGCCATCGGCAGCCGTCCAGGTCCTTTCGGAGCAGCTCTGGAAAATGGGGACACGGTCGGCCGAGGAGCCGTCGGTGACAAAGGTCACACCATGCAGTGTGGTCGTTTCCCACAAGGTGTCGTTGGGAAACATCTCGGTGTCGGAGAAATTCCAGAAGGTCACCCCCTGGGCCGACATCAGCAGGGGCCATGCCAGCATCAAAGCCAGCAGCCAACGCAGTGATGATTGATTTTTCATAATAATTGAAATTTTAGGTTAATTAAAAATGATTATTCTTCACGGTTACAAATTTACTACTTTCCCTGTCGCCATCCACCATGAATGAAAGATAAAGTAACCTAAAAAACACAGCAATCAGTTGGTTTTCAGGAAAAACCAAATCAGCGCCAATGTCTAAAAAGTAAACTGCAGATGAAGCCCAGTCAACGCCCAAATCAGTGCTGACTTCAAATCAAAGCGCGTAGATGGAGGGTGTTTATCGCTTATCCTTTCCCAAGGAGCGGAAGAAGTGAATGATGAGAGGAATGGCGAGGAGGAAGGCGAGGACGTCGCACACAGCCTGACAGATTTCAACGCCAGAGAGGCCCATCACACGGGGCAGAATGATAATCAAGGGGATAAAGAAGATGCCGTTGCGGGCAGCAGCGAGGATGTTGGCCGACACGGCCTGTCCGCTGGTCTGCAGCGTCATATTGCACACGGTGACCACTGCCGCCATGGGCAAAGCAACCAACTGCCAACGCAATGCCACAGCACCGACCACGACAACCTCGGGGTCGTCACGCAACAGGTCCACCAACTCCTCGGCGAACACATAGGCGGGACCGCACATCAGCAGCAAGACCGCCATGTCGAGCAGGATGGTGAAGTAAAAGCCCCTCCGCAGGCGCTTGTACAAGCCCGCGCCGTAGTTGAAGCCACAGAAAGGCTGATAGCCCTGCCCCACCCCGATGATGATGGCAAAAATGATGAACGCCAAGCGCGACACGATGGACATGCCCGCAATCGCCGCATCGCCATACACGCCGGCAGCCACGTTGAGCATCAGCGTGGCGATGCTGGCGAGGGCCTGACGCGTGAGCGACGGCGTGCCGCCCTTGAGGATTTCCTGCTGGAAGTGCCAGCGGCGCGAAGACTGCTTGAGGTCGATGGGGATGTTCTCGCCACGGCGGGACATCACCCACAGGACGATAAAGCCGAACAACTGACTCAGCACGGTGCCGATGGCAGTGCCCAGGATGCCCAGCCCGAAGGTGAACATGAACAGCGGCACGAGCAACACGTTGAGCACGGCACCCGAAATCATACCGTACATCGCCTGGGTCGCATTGCCCTGGAAGCGCATCTGGTTGTTGATGACCATCGAGGCCGTCATCAGCGGCGCGCCCAGCAGGATGACACCCATGAACTGCATCGTATAGGGCAGGATGGTGGGCGTGGAGCCCAGGGCGATGGATAACGGTTTCAGGAAAACGAGGCCTAAAATGGTGATGAGCAAGCCGCAGACGATGCTGCCGACAAACGAGGTGGCAGCCATCTGACGCGCCTCGTCGAGGCGTTTTGCCCCCAAGTGGCGCGACATGTAGGTGCCAGAGCCTTGACCAAACAGGAATCCGATAGACTGGATAATCGCCATCACGGGGAACACCACACCGACGGCCGCCGTCGCCTGGGTGTTGATCAGCCCCACAAAATAGGTGTCAACCAGGTTATAGATGCTTGTCACAAGCATACTGATGATGGTGGGCACGGCCATCGCCGGAATCACGCGACGAATGGGTGCCGTAGTCAAGAACGTATGGTTGTCTTGCTTGCGCATCGGACTGGTCTTCAATTTTGGAGGGTGCAAAGGTACAAAAAAACTGGCCTTATACACTGATTTGAAGACAAGAAAGACAAAAAAAAGATTGAAATTCCCCCTACTACCGACGCATCAAGCCGCAAAATCACAACTAAGGATAGATTTTTTCAGTTTTTTCGTGCGTAACGGATACACACCTCTTGAAATATTGCATAAGAAAAGCGAGTGTGTCATAATTCATACCCAATAATATAACGGTGCTAACGCACGGGAAATTAAGCAAATTTATAAATTAAAATTATATATATTAATTATTATACTTAATTTTAAATCTAATTTGTATAATTTCCCGCCCAACGGGCGGTTATGTTGGTTGATTTATGACACACCGCCATTATGCGTAAGAGACAGCGATTTGCGCCTTATCTCACGATGAATTTCTTGCCGTCCTCGATGACGATGCCCTTGTAGTCCTTGCTCACGGGCTGACCCATCAAGTTGTAACGAATGCCGCTCTTGGGTTGGGTTGCATCAATTTCATCAAGTCCCGTGCTGGGTTGGTCTTCCAAGAAGATTTTGAGCATCGGTATCTCTTCCTGTACCCACACTTCCTCGGTGCGGTCTGCTTGCAGCGCAACGGCAATAGAACCGCTGGCAAGCTGTTCCATGTTCACTACGGTTCCTGCAGGGCCATGGTCGGTACCTGATACTGTACAGTTCAGAATATAAGTGTTTTGGGTGGTGCCATGCCCATAAATGTAATGGTAGATTGAGTTGAACTGCACGGCATTGGGACAAGTAGCAATTGACAAAGAGTTAGTGACATTGACATGGCTACTGTAATACATTATGCCCACGAAGTTAGCGGCCCAATTTGCAGTCATATTAGCTTGACACAAGCAGTCGTCAATATTGAGGACAGTGCCAGAGGACATACAAACTCCAGCAAAGCCACCAACCCACTCTCTTCCGCCTTGGGTGGTTGTGATGTTAACAGAGCTCATGCATTGGCTTATTTGGTTAGTTCCTGAAATTACATATCCAACCAAACCGCCAGCATATCCCATTGTGGTATTGATATTGCCGTCAACATGAAGTTTTTGAATGGTTGCGCCACTGATAAAACGGAATGGGCCCACGTAATCTTCTGTAACATTGTAATTGACGGTCAATTTATGTGCTTGACCATCAAACGTGCCCTGGTAAGGCACCGCTTCAGTGCCAATCATCGTTTGGTCATCGGCGAGGTCAATATCGGCCGTCATGAGGGCATTGGCGGCTGGTGTCTCAGCAACGATTGCGGCAAAAGCGTCCCAGTCGGCAGCCGACCCGATGAGGTAGTTACCGTTGTTGTCCTGCTCTATTGCCAAAGCCGAAAGGCTGGCCACAAGAGCCATCAAGGAAAGTAATGTTTTTTTCATACATTTAAAGTTTTTAAAAGTTAATAAATAGGTTATACAATACAAAGCGGCACACGTTAGCAGGCATATGTCGCTATACGTTGAGTTGTTTTCATGCTGATTGCAAAATCACTGCAAAGCTTTATTATTTCCGACTACAAAGGTAAACCTATTCTTTTACATAGTCATTGTCAAATGGCAGAATTTTCTAATAAACTGTAAAGTTTTCTATTTTTGGGGCAATCCTGTATATGTTGGCCCCTATTCTTTTTCGGGTTGGAGGAGCCACTTGATGCCCTTGACGACGCGCAGGGGCGGATTCTTGAAGTGGTTGCCGGGATTGAGCTCAAATTTGGTGGGAATGCCCCGTTCGGTCAGCAGGGCAGCCATGGCCTGAGTGCGCTGGCCCACGGTTTGCAGCACCGCGTTGCGCGACGTGCTTTCCAGCTCACCTACCGAGAGATAAGCCCCCTGCAAGGGTGCCGCCAACTCATGCTCACGGGCATATTCGAGCCATCCAGGGTACCACATCGACCCTGATGCCGAGAGGATGCGCGAGAACAAGTCGGTCTGGAAAGCCGTCCACACGGTAAACAGCCCCGCCATCGAGTAGCCTGCCAGCAGACGCCACGCGGGCGGTGTGTCGAGCAGACGCTCGACCTGCGGCACAATCTCGCCCGTGAGCAGCGCCAGCATGTCGGGAGCACAGCCCGTGAACCGGTCGTCGCGGGAGACCACCGTCTCGACGGCCCAAGGCGACAATTCCTGATTCCAATGCAGCCCGCTGATGGTCACCAGGTTAAACCCATGGCAATCCACCTGCTTGCAAGCCTCCAGCAGCAACTGTCCATTCTCATGATAGTCAATGGAATAGACCAATGGCGCCGTACCCTCGACCAGCTGATAAAGGCACACTCGCCGATGCCCGAATGTCAATTCTTTTATCTCCATTGTGGCAAATTTATAAAGATTTTGCCAAATGAGGCGTGGTGTCGAGTGAGTTTTTAACACCGTGGCAGAGCCACGGCCCACGTGACAATGAGGAAAAGATATCACATGACAATGAGAAAAGACATCACGTGACAATGAGGAAAAGACATCACGTGACAATGAGGAAAAGACATAAAAAATCGGGATGGCGTGTAGTTTTTTGAGTGTGCCGTGCGTCTAATGGGCAAAAAACAATAAAACCGAAGACTATATGAAACGCATATTTTTTTCATCATTACTGACAATCGTCATGGCCGTCAATGGCTTGGCACAGAGCACTAACTATAGCGGCACGTGGTACGGAACGACCGAGGGTGGCCCCTTCTCGATGACCTACGTGTTCCACATCGAGCAGGATGATGACAGTATCACCGTCAAATGGGACTCTCCGTTACAGAAAGCCTATAGCCTGGACGCTACAGCGACCGTCACGGGCGACACCTTGTACATCGACATGGCCATCGTTGAGGCCAGCTACAGTGCGACGTTGGCCGGTGACAGGCTTGACGGCATGTTCTCGCAGGGAGACAAGTTCATGAGGTTGCGCATGACGCAAAACCCTGACGCTGCTGCCGAGCGTCCGCAAGAGGCCCTTGTCCTGGCCGACATGCACAAGCTTTACCACAGCGAGGAGGTCACCTTCACCAACGGAGATATCACGTTGGCCGGCACGTTGACCCTGCCAGATGAAGGCAGCCGTTTCCCTGCCGTGGTGCTGCTCGTGGGCAGCGGCTCGCTGGACCGCGACGAGAACATCTTCGGGCACAAAGGCCATCTCCTGCTTGCCGATGCCCTGAGCCGTAAGGGGTTTGCCGTGCTGCGCTACGACAAGCGCGGCGTGGGCGCATCGACCGGCGGCAAATGCACCGACCCCGTCGAAGAGTTGGCCGCGGATGCCATGGCGGCGGTACGCTATGTGGCGGCACGACCTGAGGTGGACAACTCACAGGTGGGCATCGTGGGGCATAGCGAGGGTGGCATCATCGCCATCATGAATGCGGCCCAATATCCTGACGAGGTCGCCTATATCGTCTCGATGGCGGGTGTGGGCGTGCCCACCTACCAGTATGCCCTGAAGCAAGATAAGGTCATCACCAGCATGATGGGTGTTGAAAAGGATGAAGCGGAACAGCGCTTCTATGAACAGATGTACACCATCATCGGCACCGAAACCGACAGCGCGGCCCTGCGCCTGCGTATGCTCGATTTTATGGAGAATGACGCCTTTTATCAGAACAAGCTGGAAGCCATGCTGGCTGCCGACACCAGCTATACCGCAAGCATGATCAACGAGGCGATGATTGAGCAGAGCACCAACCCCCAGACGTGCAAATTGCTGCAATATGACCCGAGCGTGAACCTCAAGCGCGTCAAGTGCCCCATGCTGGCCGTCAACGGCATGCTGGACTTCCAGGTGGACTATGAGGATAATCTGGGAGCCATCTCACGATATGTGCCCCACGCCACCATCAAGGCCTATGAGAACCTGAACCACCTGTTTCAGGACTGCTCTATGGAGGACAGTCGCCTCAACTATGCCGGAATCAAACAGACGATGGCGCCACAGGTGCTTGAGGATGTCGTCAACTGGCTATACGATACAGCTTATCACCATAACAAATAATGAAACGACATGCCCCTATCACTGCCAAACGCAAACTCCCGTTGTGGAAATGGATCCTGCTGCTGTTGGGAGCCACAGTGCTTGCCTTTATGGGTTACGTGCTGGTCTCTTCAGGCTTTGATATCGCCAACTACTTACAGCATCCAAGCCTGACAATCATCGGGGCAGGGTTGACACTGGCCATCTATGCCCTGTTCAGGAAGTTCAGAAAGAGCTGGCCAGCAGAGTTAAAGCTGTCCCGTCTCATCTTCCACACGCTGTTAGGCTTGGTCATAGGGTTTGTCTATATGACCCTTGTTGTCAGTACGATTGACGCTTTAGGCTACGTTAACCTATCGTGGTCGGACTTTTCCTGGCCGCTGCAGTGGCAGGCCATCATGATGTTCCTTGCCGTTGCCGTGGGCGAAGAGATGATTTTTCGCGGTGTCATCTTCAGGATGATTGACGAGCGGTGGAACACGACCGTCGCGCTGATTATTTCGGCACTGTTTTTCGGTTTCATCCACTTGCCCAACGATGGCGCCACCTGGTGGTCGTCGTTGGCCATCGCCATCGAAGCAGGCCTGATGCTCGCTGCCGCCTACAAGTGGTCTGGCACGCTGTGGCTGCCCATCGGCATCCATTGGGCGTGGAACTACGTGCAGGGCAACATCTACGGCTTTGCCGTGTCGGGGACAAATGCCGGAGACAGCATCCTTGTCACCACCACCAACGGTCCAGACATCATCACGGGCGGCGCCTTCGGTCCCGAGGCCTCGATTATCGCCGTCATCTACGGCATCCTCATCACCATCATCTTACTCACCAACCGCTACCGCCGTCCATCAGGCAGCAAAAATAACTGACTATCAACGAGATAAGGAAAAATAATGACTATTAATTAAATAGGAAGAAAATAAGTACAATCAATACAAGGGCATCCGCGCTTGAGTTTTAGCGGCACGATAATACGAGAGGCGGTCTATACTGGATTAAATGTCACCTGAGGTTTCAAGGCTTTAGGTGACATTTAAATTTTTTAATGGAAAATAACAGTTTTAATTGTTTAAAAACAGGGGGGTCATGTGTTATTAAAGTGTGACAACAGAACAAAACACTGATAACAGATGACGATAGACGCATTTAACCAACAAGCACCACGGCTCAGACAACTGGCACTCGAGGCAGCCTCCACGGCAGGCGCCGACAGTGATAGCGCCCAGGATGTCGCTCAGGAAACGCTGTTGCGCCTGTGGCAGATGCGTGACGATCCCCGCCTCTACAATCCCGAGGGCTACGCCTCGACGATTGCACGCCACCTGGCACTTAACCAGCAGCGACGGCAACATCCGATTTCCCTCGATGAGCATCCAGTCAGCGCCCAGTCGGTGCCATCGCCCCTGGAGCTGATGTTGCAAAACGAGAACGAGCGGTGGCTGCGAGAACGCATACGCAACCTGCCCTACACGCAACACGCCATCCTCAAGCTGCGGCAGGTGGAGCACCGCTCCAACGATGAGATTGCCCAAATCCTGGGCATCAAGCCATCAAGCGTGAGCACCCTGCTGGCCAAGGCCCGACGGCAACTACTTGAAGCAATCAGCCAACAACGTAAAATTGACAAACAATGAAACGGTATTCACATCAACACATCAAGGCCCTGCTCGACAAATTCATGGACGGGCAGACCACTCTGGAGGAAGAAGCCCTGCTGGGAGATTACTTCCGCACCCACGACGTGCCCGCCGAGTGGGAGGACTACCGTGTCATGTTCGGCTACTTTGACAACGGAATGAGACAACCCGTGACGCATCACAGGTCACAGCGCGGGTGGTGGTGGACTGGCGTGGCGGCCGCTGCAGTCGGTGCCCTGGTGGTGGGGCTGACCGTGGCGAACCGCCAGCCGGCCACGACTCGGCCGAAATCGGCCGAGCTGCCCGCCATTGCGGCAATCGACACGACGGCGGCAATCGACACAATGGCGGGGGTGGAAACACGGGAACTGGCGTCTTTACAATCCAAGCCTGTCGTCACTGTTGAGACGCCACATCTCGCCTCTCGAGCCAACCACAAGCGGTCACAAGCGGCCCGTCACAGACGGCTGGAAGCCGAAAACAAACGGCTTGCCAAAGAAAACGAGCGCCTGCAGCGCGAACTCGAGGACTTGAAGCGCCGCGCCTTCATCATCGACATGGAAGCCATGGGCTACAAAGCGGTGCAAGACGAGGACGGCAACATCGTGTTCATCGACCTCAACCAGGAAATAGAAAACGAATTCAACAACCAACCAACTAACAATATTCCAGCATTATGAAAACAATCAGCTATATCATCGCCATCCTCACCGCAGCCCTCGTGCCTGCAACAGTAAGTGCCAACGACCAAGAGGAGCGCCTCAAAGAAGCCTTTGAATGCATCATCAAGGCTGCCCAATTCACATCGCTGAATGAGGTACACAACTACTTCTCTGACCCCAAGACAGGCGAGAGAGAGGGCAAACTTGACCTAATCGTGTACACCCTCCCGCCCGAAGGCATGTACCTGATTGATGCCGCCAAGGAGGTCTATGAACAGATTAACCGTAACAGTAGCGACAGTGACCAGACGCTCAACAGCAATCTGTACACCCTGTGGATGAACACCGCCAACAAGGGCAACGACTACTCGGGGTACCGTCTCTACTACAGCCCCGACCAAACGATTCTCGTGGGCAATGAAGGCGGTAACAGCTACACCGTCGGCTTTATCAGCCCCGACGACAAAAAGCACCGCACGACCTACACCCTGGAGTGGGATAACAATGGCAGCAGCATCAAGGGCCGCATCATCACCACATACGCCCCCATCAAAGCCAAGTCCAAATCCGGCAACCACTCCTACTCACTTGAAATCGACTCATTGGGGGTTAAATTGAATGGCATCAACATTGACAGCGATAAAATCAGTTCAGCCATAGAGAAGTATCATAAAGGCATGGAGAAGTACCAAACGGCGATGGACCTGCTGTCAGGTGAATTTCCCGAACACCTGAACCAATCCTTCTCATTCTCGAGATCTTCTGCGAATTCAGGCGAGAGTGATGCCAAGAGTTGGATGAAGAAGATGCTCTTCTATGTCAACAAGGTTCAAGAAAAAGGCGACCGTTACCTCTATCTGTCCAAGCTCTACGAGCTGTGCAAGGACACCGAAGGCCTCGACCAGACCGACCTGAAAATCGCCATGCAACAACTCGCATTGATTTATAAACAACTCAAAGCCAAGAACAAACTCAAGGAGAACGAACTCCTGTTCCTCGAGAACATGGTCGATCTTCTGGAGAGTAAAATCACGAAATGAACAATCAGCCATAATCTCTCTTCACTACAGTAAACAATTAATTCCTTTGCGGCTGTTTTCGCGGGTTTTCAATAACCATATCATGCGAGAATGGCCGCAATTTTTTGTGTGTTTTCCCCACCCATCGTTGCACAAAACTGTCGGGATTCCCGTAAAAACAGCCAAAAAAATGTCGGAATTCCGACATTTACTATCATTATGCGCTCGGTTTTCAGTAATTTTGCAGGCGCTATGAAGACCATCATCACTTTTTTGAAGAATTGGACGTTGCCCAGCGCGATTGCGGCGGGCACGATTATCTATCTGATATTCTACTGGATTCCCGCTCTGGACCCGGTGAGCGAGGTCATGGCGCCGATATTTGACACCATCCTGCCGCTGTTCATGAGCCTGATTCTGTTCACGACGTTCCTGAGGGTGGATTTCCACAAGATGCGGCCGGCGATGTGGCACCTGTGGGTGTCGGTGTTTCAAGTGGTGTTTGTCGTGCTGATTGTGGCGCTGATATTGGGCTTTGACATGAAGGGCAAAGACCTGATACTGATGGAGGGCATCTTGACGTGCGTCATCTGCCCTGGTGCCAGTGCCGCTCCCGTGGTGACGGGCAAACTGGGCGGTAACCTGGAGACGATGACGAGCTATGTCTTTCTGTCGAACATCGTCACGGTGATTGCCGTTCCCGTGGTGTTCCCGCTCATCGACAAGGGGGTGGACATCAGCTTCTGGACGGCCTTCTGGATGATTATGTACAAGGTGTTCCTGGTGCTGGTGCTACCGCTGATTGCCGCCTATCTGGTCAAGCACTACCTGCCACGCGTGCAGCAGCGTTTGGTGGCCATTCAGGACCTGTCGTTCTACATGTGGGGCATCTCGCTGACCATCGTCACGGGCTGCACAGTGAAGAACATCATCAACAGCGGGGCTCCTGTGGTGTTCCTCGTTACCATCGCACTGGTGTCGCTGCTCATCTGCCTGGCGCAGTTTGCCGTGGGCAGGTACATCGGGCACTTTTTCGGCACCGTCATCGAGAGCGGCCAGGGTCTGGGGCAGAAGAATACGGCCTTTGCCGTTTGGATTGCCTACACCTACCTGAGTCCCCTGTCGGTGGCAGGGCCCGGCTGCTACATCCTGTGGCAGAACGCCATCAACAGCCTGGAAATATGGCATCACCGTAAACAACAGGAACGACAACAGATAAAAGGAAAACAATAAGTACAATAAATACAATGGCATCCGCACATCTTTATGAAATACAAGGGCTGCCGCACATCTTTATGAAGAAATTGATTAATCCATACCTCGAGAAAGAGGGTTACAACTGCTTTGGGTGCTCGCCGACGAACCCTATCGGCCTGCATCTGGAATTTTGGGAGGATGGTGAGGATATCGTCGCCACCTGGAGCCCAAATGTCAATTATGACGGCTGGGTGGAGACCCTGCACGGCGGCATCATCAGCACGCTCATCGACGAGATTGCCAACTGGGTGCTCTCACGCCGCCTTCAGGCCGCGGGGGTGACCACCAAGCTGGAAGTGAAATTTCGCCGCCCCGTCTCGACGCGTGACCCGCAGATAACCCTGCGCGGACGGATGACGGGCAACGTGCGCAACTACTACACCGTGCACGTCACGCTGCATGACAGCCAGGGGCGCCTGTGCGACGAGGGCGATGTGACCTATTGCATGTTTGACCAGGAGCGCTCCCGCGAAATGGGCTTCACCGCCTGCCGCACCGAGGAGGAGAACGGTGAACAGTTAACAGTGAACAGTTAATAGTGAACAGTTAACAGTTAAGAGTTAAGAGATAAGAGATATTAGTTTACAGATATGGGGGAGTGTGATATGGAAAATGAACTGAATATAGGGATGGCGTTTTCGGGGGGTGGTTATAGGGCCGCCACCTTTGACTTGGGAACACTGTCTTTTCTGCATTCCATCCGTCTCGACGATGGGCGTACACTGCTGGAGTGCGTGAAGGTCCTTACCTCGGTGTCGGGTGGTAGCATCCCTGCCTTGAAGTATATGCTTGCGTGCGCCAAGGGGCAACCTATCGATGAGATGATTAGGGAACTGTTTGATTTCCTGTGTAATGGCGACCTGATTACCCCTGCCCTGCAGAGCATCCGTGCCGAAAAGAGCAACCGCGACGCATCGAGCATCAAGATGATGGCCGACGTGTATGACCAATGTTTGTTTGGCGGCGCGACGATGGGCGACCTCATCAAGAACCTGGACCATATGCCCGTCGAGGACTACACGGCGCTGGCGACCGACTTTGACAACTCGTTGCCTTTTAGGTTCCGCATCACCGGCGGCAAGTACCTATCGGGCGAGAAAATGAGGTATGGCGCCTTTGGTAATGGCAATAATTCCATCGGGAAAACCGTGGTGCCTTACATCAAACTGAGCGAAGCCATGGCCTGTTCATCGTGTTTCCCCAGCGGATTTGAACCGATGATGTTCCCCGACGACTTTGAGGTGTCACAGCATCCTGAGATTGCCGCTACCATTACCAAGCGCTTCGGCATTATGGACGGTGGCATCGTCGATAACCAGGGTATCGACCCCATCACACGGGCTGAAGAGCGGCTGGCTGGAAAACGCACCGACAAGAGCCGCACCGACAAAGCGCTCGACCTGGTTATCATCAGCGACGTTGCCGACGATGAGGTCAAAGATTGCTATGCCCCCTGTGAGCAGCTGCTGCCCAACTGGATGGGCCGATTGACTATCGCCCGCCTGCGCAACTACGGACTTATCAGCGAGGTGGTTGCCATGGTGCTGTTCTTTGTCGCTCTGGTGGCTGGCAACGGCTTCGGGCTGGGTGTGATGACGGTTATTCTGGCTGTCCTCACCCTGCTGAATGTAGGTGGCGCCTTGATGAAGAACAAGGCGTTCGGTGCTATCGAGAAGACCTTTATCGGCAACAGGGCGAGATTCATCAGCCACCTGAAGTTTGCCTCGGCCGAGGCGATGCTCATGAATCGCGCCAAGTCGCTCATCACCCTCACCAGCGAGGTCTTCCTCAACCGTCTGCGCAAGATGAACTACAGCACCCTGTTTCGCGACAGCGCATGGCAAAACCGCGTCATCACAAGCAATATCCACGAAATGTGGGATCAACAACGCGGCCAGGATGAACAGCACATTATCGAACTCACCCCCAGCGACGCCATCAAGCAGAACAACGTTCTCGCTGCCAGCATGGGCACCACGTTGTGGTTCACGCCACAGGACAAAGCCGCAGGGATGCCCCAGGCGATTCTCGCCTCAGGGCAATACCACATGTGCCGCCGCCTGCTCTCCTACATCTACTTCATCGAGAAAGGGGTTGCTAACACCACCGAGGGGCACAGCCTGCTCATTGCCTGCAAGCCCCAGCTACAGCAAGCCTGGCAACGCTTCCAGCGCGATCCGCTGTGGATGGTTCCTACGATAATTAGGAGTTAGGAGTTAGGAGTTAGAAATTAGGAGTTGTTAGTCTGTGGATGCAGACTAACAACTCCTAATTTCTAACTCATCTTATGCTCCGTTACTCGGCGGGCGTCATCACAAACTCCATTTTGCTGCCCTGATTGCAAAGCTGACGGGCAAAGGCGGCGATGGTCTCGGGTGTCTGGGCCTTGACCAGCTGCTCATAGCCGGTGTATTCGTCAATACCCCGCTCAACATACCTGCCAATGGTGCTCATCCAATACTCATTCTCCTTGATTTCGGACTGGAAATCCTTAATCAGCTCATTCTTGAATCCGTTGAGCGACTCGGCATCCACGTTCTTGCACAGATTGGCCATCGCCTCTTCCAAGATTTGCAGTGTCTGCTCGGTAAACTCAGGCTTCACCGGGCAATCAGCGACCACAAGGGTCAAGGGGCTGTCACCGTTAAATGCTGAGAATCCACCTGCGTTGGTGGTGTAAGCCGCACCGGCATCTTCCCTAACCTTCTGCAAGATGACCTTGTCAAGCAGTTTACCCAGCAACTCGGCCTTGATGGCATTCTCGGTACTATATGGCGTCTTGGCGTCGAACCAGAAGGTTTGGATGCTCGTTTTGGGCGTCTCCATGGGGCGCTCAAAGCGCACGGTGTTCTTACCCTGGGGGCGGGAATCCACATTCACCCAATTGGATTTCACACCCTTGTTGGCGGGCAAGGTAGCAATGTACTGCTCGATGAGGGGACGGATGACAGCCTCGTCGATGTTGCCCACAAAGTAGAAGGTATAGCTTGCGGCATTAGCCATGCGTTCCTTGGCCATCTCGATGACACGGTCCAGGTTGATGTTCTTGAGACCCTCGGCAGTGAAAGGCTTGTTGCGCCAGCTGCGGTTATTCATCTCATATTGGATGGTATCCATGAGGACATTCTCAGGCACCAGCTGTCTGTTCTTGAGATTTGACTCCGAAGCATACATCAACTGGCTGAAGAAGCTCTCGTCCTTGCGCATGTCGGTGAAAGTGAGATAGGTGAGCTGGAACAGGGTCTCCAGGTCCTTGACCGTCGAGAAACCGCTTACTTCATCATAGTAAGTGTCCATGCTGGCAACAACTTGCGCTTGCTTGCCTGCAAGGGCTTTATTGAGCTCGTTACGGGTGAACTCACCCAAGCAGCTGGTCATTGCTACCATGTTATAAGCCTGCAAGTTGGCATAATCCTTCTCGCCATAGAGCGATTGTCCTCCACGTTGCCAAGCTTTCATCTGAATCTCATCGTCCTTGAAGTCGGTCTTCTTGAGGATGACACGCACGCCGTTGCTCAGCTCCAGTTCCTTGTAACCCAGCTTGTCATTGACCTTCTCCTTGACAATCTTGCCAGGCTTGGGCAGGGAGGCGATGAGCGGTTCCTGCTTCACGTCGTCAACATAGGCCTCGACGGGTGCCGACACAGCGGCGTCAAAGGCAGCCTTCATCGTAGCCTGGGTGGGATAGGTCGCGCCGTCCTTCTCGGTGAGATAGTCCATCACCACGAGGTTGCGTCCTGACATGTCGATAAGTTCCCTAAGATATTGGTTGATAGCCTCGACGGGGAGATTGGGAACAATCATCTTCACCAGCTGATAGTTCTGCTCAATCGAGGGGATGGGCTCGTTTTCCAAGAAGTGATCACAATACATATCAGCGTAGGTACTGTTGGAAACTGTGTTGCGCTCGTTGTATTGCTTTTCAATCGAGCTCATGTACATCTCCTGGGCACGTGCGTACTCGGTAGCGGTGAAACCGTGCTCCAGAGCACGCTTGACCTCGGTGAGCACGGCCTGCAGGGTGGCCTCGCTCTGTCCTTCCTTGGGTTGGCTAATGAACATGAGGGCGTCCTTGGTATTGGTGTACATGAAACTGGTGTTCGCAGCCATGGTTAACAAGAACGGGCAATCGGGATTCTGTATCATCTCATGCATACGCAGATTGAACAACAGACTCACTATGCTGCCTGCATAATCCTCGATCCAATAGTCCATCGTGGCTTTTGCCTCACGGGGCGTGTGGTCGCGCTTGAACATCACGCGCATGAACTCGTTGGGGAGTTCCTTGTCCTTGTCGATGACAAAGATGGGCTGCTCGTTGTCGGGGACAGGGAAGTCCACAACGGGAGCGGCATCGGCTGCCGGTGCGGGGATGCCACCGAACATCTCGCGAATCTTAGCCTCGGTGTAGTCCACGTCAACATCACCCACGATTACCAGTGCCTGGTTGTCGGGGCGGTACCACTTGTGGTAGTAATCGCGCAGCACCTGATAGGGGAAATTGTCCACAATTTCCATCAAGCCGATAATCTGGCGCTGGCCATACTTGGAGCCAGGGAAGATATTGGCCATCTGGCGCGTGTTCATTCGCTCCTCGGAAGTCGTCGTCTGACGCCACTCCTGATGGATGACACCGCGCTCCTCGTCGATGTCCTTGTCGGTAAGTAGCAGTCCGTTGCTCCAGTCCTTGAGGATGAGCAGACAGGAGTCAAGGGCGCTCTGACGCGTGCTGGGCACGTTGCACACGTTATAGATGGTGCGTGTGAAGCTGGTGCCCGCATTCATGTCAGCGCCAAAGTCCAGTCCCAATGAGCGGGTAAAATCGATGATACCGTTTCCCTTGAAGTGCTCGCTGCCATTAAAGGCCATGTGCTCGAGGAAGTGGGCCAGGCCCTGCTGGTTGTCGTCCTCTTGCATGGTGCCCACGCGCTGCACGATGTAGAAATTCACCTTGTGCTCGGGATAGTCGTTGTGACGGATGTAGTAGGTCAATCCGTTGTCCAACTTGCCGATGTGCACGGCTTCATCAGTGGGGATGGGCGGCATCTGCTGTGCCATGGTCACCTGTGCGCTGAGTGCCACCAACATGAGCAGCGTAACAGCAAAAATCTTTTTCATTTTCATAATTTCAAAGTTTTGAATTATAGATAATAATTAGATCCTTAATCATTGTTTTTTGCCCGTTAGACGCAAGGGGTATCCCAAAAACTACACAAAAATGCCTAAAAATTTAACTCTCCATCGCCCAAAAAACAACATCGACAGGAAAACGGGAGCCACGAGGCATGATGCGTCTCGTGGCTCCCGTTGATGGGATGAACTGTCATTCAGAAATGATGCGATGTCCCGTTACTCGGCGGGAGTCATCACCACTTCAAGCTTGTTGCCTGCAGCCATCAGCTGGCGGGCAAAGGCGGCGATGGTCTCGGGCGTCTGAGCCTTCACGATTTCCTCAAAGCCAGAGTAGAAGTCAAGGCCGTCGTTGGCATAAGCCGAAATAATGTTATACCAGTAGCCGTTCTCCTTGAGTTGGGTCTCGTGATTCTTGAGAATTGCGGTCTTGGCGTCCTCGAGTTTCACGGGATCGATGGCCTCACAGGCCTTGGCCATTTCCTCATCAACGATTTTGAGTGCCAGGTCGGTGCACTCGGGCTTGAGGGGAGCATAGACGGTGAGTGCGGTATAAGGCTTGTCACCCGCCTTGTTGTTTTGTGCATAAGCAACTACCGAATAGGCAGCACTGGCTTCCTCGCGAATCTTGTCAAAGTAAATCCTTCTCATCACAGTACCAAGCAGGTTGGCCTTAATACTGTTTTCCAAGGTATAGGGCATATTGATATCGGTCCATTCCACATAGAGCGTCGTCTTGGGCGTTTCCATCTTTTGGTCAAAATGCTTGATGACTTGACCCATGGGGAACTCAGCGACATTGACCCAGTTGGACTTCACACCCTTCTTAGCAGGCAGGCTTGCGATGTACTGCTCAATGAACGGACGGATGACAGCCTCGTCAAATGAGCCGACGAACAGGAAAGTATAGTTGGCGGCGTTGGACGTGCGCTCCTTGGCAATTTGCAGAATGCGGTCATAGTTCACCTGCTTCAGGTCATCGACGGTGAAGGGTTTGAAGCGCCAACTATAGTTGTTGGAGATGTAGCCGACCGAATCCATGAACACGTTATCGGCATCCAAGCTACGGTTCTTGAGCATCATCTCCTTGCCGTTCATCAGCGTGGCAAAGTTCTTCTCGTCCTTGGTAATGTCGGTGAACTGCAGGTAGATGAGTTGGAACAAGGTCTCCAGGTCCTTGACGTTGGAAGAGCCGCTAATATTGTCTTTATAGTTGTTCAGGCTCTGATGGAGGCTCACACGCTTGCCGGCAAGGGCTTTGGAGAGTTCCACGTTGCTGAAACCGCCCAGACCGCTGCTCTCGATGACGTCATCAAACAATTCGCAGTTGGCCCAATCCTTCTCACCGTACAGCGAGCGGCCGCCACGCTGCAATGCCAACACCGAGATTTCGTCCTTCTTGAAGTCGGTGGGTTTGAGCAGCACGCGTGCGCCGTTACTGAGTTCCAGTTCCTTGTAACCGAAGGTCTCGTTGTAACTTTCCTTGACGATTTTACCCTTCTTGGGCAGTTTGGCGATGAGGGGTTCCTGCTTCACGTTGTCGACAAAGGGGGTAATCTCGGCATTCTCGGCAGCATTGATAGCGGCCAACAGTCCTTCCTTGGTGGGATAGACGGCACCTTCCTTCTCCTGGTTGAAGTTCACTACCACCATGTTCTTGCCATCGAGGCGCACCAGTTGAGGCAGTGCTTGGTTGATGTAGTCAACAGGGACGCTGGGGGCGATTACCGACATGATCTGGTAATTGTCCTCGACCGACATGAGCGGCTCGTTGTCCAGATAGTGACGGTAGCACTCCTGGGTATAGATCCTGTTGTGAACCTTCTCGCGCTCGTTGTACTGGCGCTCGAGCTGAGACTTGTAGTTCTCCTGGGCGCGAGCATACTCGGTGTCGGTAAAGCCGAACTTGGCGGCACGCAGCACCTCGGTCAAGCCGACCTGTGTGGCGGCCTCGATCATGCCCTCCTTGGGAACGACGATCAAGGTGAAGGCATCCTTGGTGTTGGCACCCATGTAGCTGCCGTCATAGGCAAAGGCCTGAATGAAGGGGCAATCAGGTTCCTGAGCCAGCTCTTGGAAACGCTGGTTGAGCATCATGCCCATCATGCTCTTGACATAGCCGATGGCAAGGTAATCGATGGTGTTCTTCTGCTCCTTCTGGATAATGTCGTGCTTGAACAAGAGTTGAACAAAGCTGTACTGCTGCTCCACATCCTTGTCGATGGCAACGATGGGTTCATCGTTGTCGGGGACAGGGAAGGACTCGACCTTAGCGGCATCGGGACCAGGAGCGGGAACATCCTTGAAGAGTTCCTTGATTTTGGCCTCGATGTAGTCCACATCGATGTCACCCACGATGACCAGTGCCTGGTTGTCGGGGCGGTACCACTTGTCATAGTAGTCACGCAGCACCTGGTAGGGGAAGTTGTCCACCACGTCCATCGAGCCGATGACGTCGCGCTTGGCATACTTTGAGCCGGGGAACAGGGTCTCCATCTGGCGGCTGCGCATGCGGTCGCCGGCATCGCGGCCCAGACGCCACTCCTCGTGAATCACGCCACGCTCCTTGTCAATCTCCTCGTCGGCGAGCAGCAGGCCGTGGCTCCAGTCCTTGAGGATGAGCATGCACGAGTCGATGTTACCCGGGTCGGTAGTGGGCACATCGTCGATGTTATAGACGGTCTCGGTAAAATAGGTGTAGGCATTCACGTTACCTCTTGACTCCAGGTAGTCAAAGATGCGGTGGCCCTCACCGTTGAAGTGCTCACTGCCGTTAAAGGCCATGTGCTCCAGGAAGTGGGCCAGACCGTTCTGGTCGTCCTCCTCTTGCATGGCACCCACGCGCTGGGCGATGTAGAAGTTGGCACGCTGTTCGGGATAGTTGTTGTGACGGATATAGTAGGTCAATCCGTTGGGCAACTTGCCGATGCGCACGGCATTATCAATGGGGATGGCAGGCACCTGCTGCATGGGCATCTGTTGCGCCATCGCCACGTTTGCGCTGAATGCCACTAACAGCAGCAATAAAGTGGCAAAAGTCTTTCTCACACTCATCATACGATTGTTGTTTAAGTAGTGAATAATTAATAGTTATTGCTTCTTGTTATCTTGTTTCGTGATCAAGTCCATTTTCCTCTCCAGTTCCTCGACGCGCTGCTTGAGTTGTTCCAGCTCGGTGGTGTTGGCATCCGGCTTTTTGGCTTTTTTGTCATCGTCGCCATCCTGTTTGGCGATTTCATGACCGATGGCACAAATCACCAACGAGACCATGAAGTAAATGCCCAACCCTGGAATAAGCATCACGACGCTCATCAGTGCGCTGAACAGCAGCACACACAGGGCGATGAGTGATTGTTTGCGCTCAGATTTGCCCTGACCGGGAACCATTCGTTGAAGGATGTCTCCCATCTCAGCTACTGCCCAGGCAATGCAGAACACCGGTCCCGTCCATAGGAAAGATTTGAGATAAGCAGTGAAAATTTTTATAATCCCATCTTTAGAGCACAGGTGCAGTAGCCTTTCCCACTCAAAACCATTGTCAACCAGATAGCCCCAGAGCCGGTAAACAGCCCAGCCAATAAAAATGGCTATGACAATGGCCATCACCGTATAACCCGTATTACTAAGGGCTTGAGCGACCTTCTCGCGGTTATCTTTAATGTATTTCTTTATAGCCATAGCGATTTCTAAAAATTACTTTTGCCCGTTAGACGCAAGGACTACCAAGAAAACTACACAAAAATGAAAAAAAACTTCCTGGCAATATTGAAATAACTATTGAGGCGGGGGGAATCACTCCAGTGTGCTGCCGGCGTAGATGATGAAACCCAGCAGGAAGAGCAGAAGAGCAATAACGACATAGGCGACGACCTTGAAGGCCGTGCCAGGCATGGTGCCATTCTGATGCAGACGAGGATGCACACTGGTGTAGTGACGCGACATGGTGCGCAGTTTCTCTTCGACGCGGTCGGGGTCGGCAACGGGAGAGGGACGTTTTTTCACTTGAGGGACATCAGCCTTCTTCTCCTTGTCACGATGGGGAGTGGTGGCATGCTCCTGGGCGGTGGGAGTCGCAACAGTGCGCTTCTCCTCTTGTGGTTTCCCCTTGTCGAAGGGAGCCCCCAGGTCGGTGCCGCAATAGGGACAGAAGCTGATGCCTGGTGGCAGTTGCTTACCGCAACGGTGGCAGAACCGTGATTCCTTGTCATGGCTGCTGGCATCCACTGTGGCAATGTGGCGGTAAGGGGCGTCGGAGTCGTCACGCGCCACAAGCGTGCCATTCTCGTAACGGCACACGGCAAGGCACTGGGGACACACGACCTGACTGTCATGCATCACGAGTTCCTCCTGGGACACTGCCATCCATTTACCACATTGTGGGCACTGAAGTTCCATATAAAATTGAAAATCTGGGCGCAAAGTTAATGCATTAGCACAAAAAAACCAAAAAAAATCGCCTTCTAAGGTATCATAAAACACTGAAAATCGTTCTTAAAACAAAAATTGTTTGCTTTTTGCTTTTTCATTTTAAGAATAACTATTACTTTTGCAGCCGCTAAAGTGTCGAAAACATTAAAATTAACACAATAGAAATGGCAAAAAAACAGAATCAAGGTGCCCGTACGACCCTCGAAGAGGTGAATGAATCCCTCTCGACCGCGGCACAACGCATTGAAGACAACAAGAAGTACATTAACTGGGCTCTTATCGCCATCGCAGCTATCGTGCTGCTGGCTGTAGGATACATTTATGGCATCCGCAACCCGAACCTGCAGAAGGCCAAGGATGAAATCGGCAAGGCCGATATCGCTCTCATCCAGGGTAACCAGGAAGAGGCCCTGAAGGGCTATGAGAAGGTTGCTGCCGAGTTCAGCAACAAGCCTGGCGAGCGTGCCCATCTGAACGCAGCCATCATGCTGTATGAAAAAGGTGAGTATGAGAAGGCTCTCAAGCACCTGCAGGACTACAGTCCCGCCGGTGACCTGATTGGTCCCGCATCACAGTCGCTGATGGGTGACTGCTATGTCAACCTGAAGCAGTATGACAAGGCTCTTGCCGCTTATGACAAGGCCATCAGCCTGACTAAAGGCAACGAGTCGTATGCCCCCGCTTTCATGATTAAGAAAGCCACGGTGCTCCATGAGCAGAAGAAGTATGCCGAGGAGGCAGCCATCTTCCAGTCGATTCTGGACGACTATCCCCAGTACGGTCAGATTTCTGCATTCAATGTGGAGAAATACCTGGAGCGTGCCAACGCCCTTGCAGGCAAGTAATCATCTCGACAAACAGAATGACTTTTCATAGTTAAAGGCTGGACAAAACGTTGGTTTTGAGCCAGCTTTTTTCATAGACCAATAACCATAGACATCTTAAACAAATGAAACCGATTTATCATCGCATATTGCTCAAGCTCAGCGGCGAGTCGCTGGCAGCAGAACAGAGTAGCGGCATTGACCCGCAGCGCGTGGCCGACTATGCCACCCAGATCAAGGAAATCGTGGATGCCGGTGTACAGGTCGCCATCGTCGTTGGCGGCGGTAACATCTTCCGCGGCCTGAAGGGCGCCGCCCAGGGCTTTGACCGCGTCAAGGGCGACCAGATGGGCATGCTTGCCACTGTCATTAACGCACTGGCGCTGTCGTCGGCCCTCGAGGGCATCGGACAGCCTGCCCAGGTATTCACCGCTATCGGCATGTTCCCCATCGGTGAGCCTTACAGCAAGTGGCGCGCCATCGAGGCCATGCAGGCTGGCAAGGTCGCCATCTGCTCCTGCGGCACGGGCAGCCCCTTCTTCACCACCGACACTGGCAGCACGCTGCGTGCCATCGAGGTCGAGGCCGACGTCATGCTCAAGGGTACCCGCGTGGACGGCATCTACACTGCCGACCCCGAGAAGGACCCGACGGCAACCAAGTTTGACCGCATCACCTATGACGAGATCTACAACCGCGGCCTCAAGGTCATGGACATGACCGCCACCGTGATGGCCCGCGACAACAACCTGCCCATCCACGTGTTCAACATGGACGTGTATGGCAACCTCCTCAAGGTGATGAGCGGCGAGCCTATCGGCACCGTCGTCACCCTGTAACCACACGCCAACACGACCTCACGCTAAAAAACCACCTCACGCCAAACACCACAGAGCATCACCTCACGCTAAGGCGCGAAGGCGCGAAGATTTTTTTAAAAGACAAGAAAGACGACTTTTCTTTGGCATCCGCATTAGTGGGTACTGGATAAATTCTTATCAGTAAAACAATGGCCGTGAATGGTGATTTACCATCTGCGGCCATTTGTTATAATCTGCTGAGTATCAGAACAGGTCATCGAGACAGACGACACTCTGCACTTGACTGCTGTACTCGTTGTTTACAAGGCCATACGAAGCGATGAGAGTCAAGTGGACCGTCTGTTTAGGAGACACACGTTCTATCAACTGCTGAAGGCGTTCCCTCAGTACGGCGTCATATCGCTTATCAATCATAAAGGCACTGCGATAAAACTTGATTTCACACAGGTTGATGACATTGTCCGAGCGATTGATAAGCATGTCTATTTGCATCTGATTGTTGTCATCACCCTTAACAATCCATGATGATTCTGTCGTGCTCACTCCGCCAATGCTCAATTTCTGCTTGATTTTGTCAATCTGAGAGAAACATATCTCCTCAAAGGCATGGCCACGCCATGAATTCAAGCGAGGAGTGTTGAAGTTCTTCTGCCAAAAATTAGGATCAAGTTTCACCTGCTGGTCAATGAAGTTCAGGTAGAACAGGCAATAAGGATCCACGAGTCTGTATTTTTCGCGTCGCACCTCTCCAAAAGGGTAATAACTCATTATGAAATCACTTTCAATCAGTCCTTTAAGGATAATCGTCACACCTCCACCCTCTTTGAGACCCGTCTGCTGAATGATTTCCTGTCTTGTATATCCACTGCGTCGTTTGGCAAGCAATCTGACCACATCGATGTGGTCCTCACTGTTCTTGAAAAGCGAGCCGAAAAGCCGCTCAAACTCATTTCTCAATTTGGCGTTCTTTTCAAACAGGATGCGATCAATGTTCTGTGGGGTGCTCAATCCCTTTTCAAACAGGTTCAAGTAATGGGGTATGCCGCCAAATACCATGTAGGATTGCGCTATATCATAACGACTCATACTCATGCCTTTTTCCTTAAAGAACTGTTCACACTCAGATAATGTAAACGGTGATAGCTTGATATCATTAGTCAGCCGGTTATAAAGCCCCCCCTTATTGTTAATCAAGTTGTCCTCAATCCATGAGGTTGCTGATCCACAAACAATGAGCATCATGTTATCCCTCTTGGAGGCCCAACCATTCCAAAAGTATTCCAGGGCAGGGATAAACCGAGACCTTGCTGTATCCATCCATGGCATCTCATCAATGAATACGACTTGGCGTAATCCGTCATCCTTCTGCTTTAGCAGATTCTCCAACAGTCTGAATGCCTCAAGCCATGACTTAGGGCAAGCGGCTCCTTGCAGGCCATAATCTTGCAGTGAATAGTAAAATGCCTGTAATTGATCACGCAACAGGAATTTCTTGTCACGATCATATGGAGAGAGTCCAGTATGCCAAAAAGTGAGCTTTTCCTTAAAATGCTCTTTAATCAAGAAGGTTTTACCCACACGTCTGCGGCCATAAACAGCCACAAACCTCGGTCCATCAGCACTATAGATGTTGTCCAGCTCGGCCCGTTCGGCTTTTCTTCCAATGATATTCATAGTATAAATTGTTTTTATTTCTCCGCAAAGATATAAAAAATATGACTTTGGGAGAAATAAAGTGCTTTATTTTTCCTGAATGTGGCATTTTTTATGACTTTTGGAGAAATAAAATGATGAGCGGCGAGCCCATCGGCACCGTCGTCACCCTGTAACCACACGCCAGCACCACCTCACGCTAAAAAACCACCTCACGCCAAACACCACAGAGCACCACCTCACGCTAAGGCGCGAAGGCGCGAAGATTTTTTTAAAAGACAAAAAAGACGATAATTTGATTATTTATTGGTAATCAACATTATTGTCTTTCTTGTCTTTACACATTTTGTCAACCCATTTTAGAAATGACACAGAATCTGTAAGCCAAGCAATTAACGTATGATTTCAACATTGGTAATATTGTATTGAAACATATTGCCTTTGTGGCCATGGTCTTTCAGGGTTGTTGAGAGAGAAAACCTTGGATACAGTAAAGTGGAATGTTCTCCATCCATCCCTGGTCCTTGTAAGGCAGCATGGAGCAACGCAACCCTTTCAAGTTCTTGTCAGCGTGGTCTATTGTCACAAATTGCCTTAACGACTTGCTCTTCACATTAATCTCAGCTTTTACCTCAATGGGTATTACACGCTGGGATGTCTGCACCAGAAAATCCACTTCCTGAGTTGACTTCTCTTTAGCAAAATAATAAATGCTCATATACGGCAACAATGACTTGATTTCTTGAAAAACATAATTCTCAGTGAACGCCCCCTTATACTCGATGAATACGTCATTATTGACCAGCATTTGGGCAGGTGATGCTCCACTCAAGGCCCCAAGCAAGCCCACATCCAGCAAATAGAGTTTGAAGACATCAAAATCTTCATAGAACTTCAAGGGCATTTCTGGCTTTTTGCATCGATGTAGTTTGTACACTAATCCAGCGTCCACTAACCACTGTATAGCAATTTCGAATTCCTTTGCACGTCCACCCTTTTTCACAGCGCCATAAATGAACTTCTTATTCTCTTTTGCTAATTGAGCTGGAATGCTGTTCCACACCATTCTGATGCGCTCAGCCTCCTTGCCAGCATGTTTGGATATGTCGTTAGTGTAAGAATCAATAATTTGCTGTTGGATTTTTCTCACCGCATGAATATCCTCATTTGTTATCCAATTTAAAACAGCTTCTAGCATTCCGCCCACAAAATAGTATTGACGGAGCAAGTCCTCTAACAAGACTTTTAACGTCTCTATTGAAGTCCACTCACATTCTGATAGAATCTGAGCTAACGTCTCTCTTCCTCTTGCCCACAAGAACTCCTTAAAAGACATAGGATACAGTCGCAGAGTATCAACTTTGCCCACCGGATAGGATTCTCCAGGATGATGAACAACACCTTTCAACATTTTTTCGTGGGAATAAATGCGATTCTTCTACATTTTTTCGTGGGAATAAATGTATTTCTTGCGATTGATTGCACTAAAAAACATTAGAGTCCGGGGAAACATCGCTGATGTTAGCGGTTCGAAGAATCGATTTCAATCATTAAGTCCATCGGTACCGTCGTCACCCTGTAAGCACACGCCAGCAATCACTCACGCCAAACACCACAGAGCACTACCTCACGCTAAGGCGCTAAGGCGCGAAGTTTTTTTTAAAAGACAAGCCCTATGTTTGCACCGTCAAAGTCAAACATAGGGCTATTTGACTATTCTTCGGTTTAATAAGAATGGGCATTTAGTTTTTGTTTGTAACTT
>CADAFP010000017.1 GCA_902787185.1 uncultured Bacteroidales bacterium
CTGCCCTCGTCAAGGAGCATATTGATGCGCTCACGGGCAGTGAATTTGCCCTTCTCGTGCTGCTTGGCAATAGCCTTCTCGCCACCGCCCAGGCGTGCTTTCTCGCGACGCTCAATCAGCTCTTGAATCTTATCAAGTTGTTTTCCCATTTTTAATTTTTCGATTTTTGTAGTCTGTATAAAACCACTAATAGCTAATCGCTGACAGCTAATTACTCAGGCTTCTCGCAGAGTTCAATAAGAGCGCCACAAGTGCTCTTGGGATGCAGGAAGGCGATGTTCAGACCCTCAGCACCTCTGCGGGGCTTCTCGTCGATGACGCGGCAACCGTTGGCCTGTACGTCTTCAATTGCTCCACCAACACCGTCCGAAACGGCAAATGCAACGTGCTGAATGCCACCACGGCCACCATTCTTCTCGATGAACTTGGCAATAGCGCTCTCGGGGGCAGTAGCCTCAAGAAGTTCAATCTTGGTCTGGCCTACCTTGAAAAAGGCGGTCTTTACCTTCTGGTCAGCAACTTCTTCAATTGCGTAGCACTTGAAGCCCAGCATGTTCTCGTAGAAAGGAATAGCCTCCTCAAGCGAGGTAACAGCGATTCCGATGTGTTCGATGTGCGAAATGTTCATAACTTTCTGATTTTTAATTGATTATTTAATGAAATTAAGTGAATTTGCAAAATAACGCACAAAATTACAAAAAATTAGTGCAAGTCGAGTGCAGAACAAAAAGAATTTATTCTTTTTTTTATGCCGAGACGCCGCCTAATTTATCTAAAATTAGTGCAAGTCGAGCGCAGAACAAAAAGAATTTATTCTTTTTTTATGCCGAGACGCCGCCTAATTAATCAAAAGATTGTGCAAGTCGAGTTGAGCGTCAAATAGAATTTGCATTTTATTTGTCCAGGTTGCTGATGACCTTGGTGAACTGCTCTCCTAAACCGATGGTGTAGCCCTGTGAACAGAAGACCACGCGGTTGAATGTATCGGCAAGAATGAAGACGGGCAATTGCGTCTCACTCTGCAGTTTCATCTCCTGGGCAATCTGATGGCGTATGGCACCACCATTGTCGATGCCATAGATGATATTCTTAGGCAACTGGCCGAAGTTCTCTTGCCTGTACTGCTGGGCTTGGGCCTCGTTTTCAAACAACAGCACAAACGGGCGGCCCCATTTATCCAAATCGGCAGTCTTCTTGGCAATATCACGCATGGCATGGTTGGTGGGCTCTTGCCCCACGCCCAGCACACCCACGATGAAGTAGCCGCGCCCCGTCTGGGACAGAATGCTGACAGGATCGCCCTGAACGGGTTTCAAATCACTGTCAAGCAGTTGGAATTTGGATTCGGAATTGAAATTACCAATGACAGTCACAATGTCATCGCTCTGACGCATGGTCAGGTTGATGGTGGTGGTCTCGCCGGGATTTACCTTGAAGATGCGGTTGGCGACAAGCACTTTGCCGCTTGCGGCGCGGGTGCCGCTGGTGAGCATATAGGTGCCGGCATCCAGCGGAGTGCCGTTCTTGAAAGTACCGCTCCACGACGAGCCGTCTTCCAGGCCCGAGTCTCCTTCATCATAGTTCAGCAACTGTGTCGTGCCGTCATCCAAGATGCGTGAGATAGAGAAGTGGTGGTAATATTTTGGGTTATCGAGCGACTGGGTGGGGGTATAACGCAACTTGAGGAAACCGGTTGAGGCTTGTTGCTGCTCCACGGCTTCAAAGTCCACATCTTGCCAGTCACTGCCGTTGCGGTACTGCACCTTACCGGTGACGGGATCCATGCGGGACTCGATATCCAGCGAGCGCGCCAGGTCAACAAAGAAAATGTCTCGGCCACGCTTGTCAGCAACCTTGGAGCGCCATACGCCCATCGGCGTCTGGGCAATGTGCAGGGCGTTCTCCTCAGGATGGATACTGATGTTGTCACTCACCCAGCGGGCGAGGTCAAGGGGATTGCTGCGGAATCTTGCAACCGTCTGGGCATCAAAGGCATCCTGAAGAGCCACTTTAAATGGCGATGTAATCATTTCATATTCCACACGTTGTGCCAGTTGGCCGCTACGTGCATTGAAAGCATCCTCGAGGATGGCCATGGGCACATCACGCATATCCTTGTCGTTCAGACCAGCCAGCACACCCAGCACACGCTCCATTTTGTCACTATGGCTGTTGGCAAACTCCAATATGGTTTGCCAGTTACCACGCGCCTTGACCAAATAATCGGCAACAGCGGGACAGAGCGATTGGGCACGCTCGAGGTCAGGGAAGGTGGCCTCATAGGCCTTGCGGATGGAGTCTTCACGGGCAAAACGCACCTTGTTTTCGGCGGCTTTCTCGGCTGTGACCTTAGGCATGAAGGCCTTCTCGACAGGCGGCACGATGTCAAAGGTCTCGTAGCTGGGTGCCGCATTGAGGCTATTGCTGCGGGTGAGAACAATATCGACGGTTTTGTCTTTGCCAAATGACACCTTTTGGTAGCCATACCAGCCGTTTTTGCTGGCCCACACAAGCATATCGCCCTTTCCGGCCGTGAGCGAGGTTTTCCCCTTGCCGTCGGTATATTTGGTGGCGGCAGGGTAAAACTCGCCATAGTTGTAGATACGGAACTCCACCCTGGCTCCCTTGACGGGATTGCCCGACTTGTCCAATACCTGAACTTGAACCGAGGCTGTGGCGGCATAGTTGCCAATCAGGTTGATTTCAGTGAAATTACGGGTTCGTGACATCACCTCCTCAGGACCGTTGTAATCGCCAAAGGCACGCGTATGCATCAGCAAGGCCCTCGATGCGGGAGCATTGAACCACCCTAAGTCGAGCACCGCCTCGGGTTCGCAAGCACCCATGAAGTGCCACTTGCCATCGGCCCACGCCTCAACCCACGCATGGTTGTCATCGGTATGCGCCCAGCGTGGAGTATAGACCTGGCGAGCGGGAATGCCGATGGAGCGCAGGGCGGCAACGGTGAACGTCGATTCCTCGCCGCAGCGCCCGATGGCGGTTTTCATGCAGGCCATCGGCGACAAGGTGCGGGCATCACTCGGCTGATAAGTCACGTGCTCATGGCACCAGTGGTTTACCTCCAGGATGGCTTCTTCCATGCTCATGCCGTTCACGCGCTCCTTCAACTCCTTGAAAAACTCAGGACGGGACATATCCAGCGCCTCGTTGTTGACACGCAGGGGCAGCACGAAGTGCTTGAACAGCAGTTCGGGAACCTTTTTGCCCCAAGGCATCTGCTCACGGGCCTCAAAGGTGGCACGCACGTTGTCAAGGTAAAATTGCACGCTGTAGTCGGTCACATCGGCAAGCGGCATATAGGCATACAGGAATTTCAGGGCTTCCACCTCTTGTGGTGTCGCATTCAGTCCATTCACGTCGGGCGTTCTCAACGCCTCGATGGATTGCGCATTGAGGCTGACAGGCATCAAGGCTGCCATAACCAGTAGCAGAATCACTAATCTTTTCATCATCACTTTTGTTGGTTTTGATTCATCTTACAAAGGTAATATAAAGCACTTGGTTATCATCTATATGCTATCGTTTTTTTTCACGATGAACAATGGTTTTCTCACTGTGATGACAGTAGTTATCTAAAAAAAGGAAGCCCCGCGTCACATTGCGGAGCCTCCTTTGTTCGTACTATGTCCAGCACTCTTGCTGATTAATGAGTCAGCGGCGAGTAGTCCTGACCGTAGCGCAGCATCTGGTCGATGTAGCCCTCGGTGTAGGAAACCTTCACGTCGATGAGCTTGCCGTTCTTGTCATACACGGGAGTGTAGATGGGGTTGACAAAGCCCTTGTAGGGAGCGATGTTCAGACCCTCGTAACGGGCGAGCACTTCCTTGTGGATAGCGGGATCGACCTTCACACCGTAGGTCTCAACCAACTGGCGACCAGCCTCGTAATCACCCTCGCTCTTGATGCGCTGCACCTCGGCGAGCAGCTCGGCGAACAGGCCACGCAGCTTCTGGTAGTCGTTGATGCGGATATAGGTCTTGCCGTCGCGCTTCACATACTCGATGACGTTGTCCTTCTTGCCATGCTCATAGCACCACTCGCTGATGAACTTGCGGTTGCGCATGTGGGCCTCCTCGATATCCTTGCCCGGCACGATACGCGTCAGCTGCGTCATCAGTCCGTTCATGATATACTTGTAATACTCGGCCTTGTAAGTCTCCATGTCGGGGAAAATGCCCAACTCCACGAGTTTGGGATCGGCCAGGTAATACAGGGCGAACAGGTCAGCACGGCCTTCCTCGAGCGACGAGCCATAGGCCTTGAGGGCATCCTGGTCAACACCGGGCAGCAGTTGGCCCGAAGCGTGGCCGAGGCACTCGTGCAGGTCAGTATGCAGGGCGTCGGCGATGTCGAGATACTTCTTCATCAGTTCGACCTCAACATTGCTGTAGGCAAACTCCTCGTTGAAGCCTGTTCCGGCAGCCACCTTGTTGTAGGCGTCGGTGATGTTGTCGATAGATACCGACTTGGAGCCGTGAGCGGCACGAATCCAGTTGCTGTTAGGCAGGTTGATACCGATTGGGGTTGAAGGATAGCTGTCACCAGCAAGGATAGCGGCATTGATGACCTTGGCGCTCACGCCCTTAACGTTTTTCTTCTTGAAACGGTTGTCAACGGGCGAGTTGCTCTCAAAGTACTGTGCGTTCTCACTGATGAGTTTGGAACGGCGAGAGGCGGCTTTGTCCTTAAAGTTGACCATACCTTCCCAAGAGCCAGTCATGCCCAGGGGGTCGCCATAGCTCTCGATGAAACCATTGATGAAGTCCACCTCGCTTGAGGTCTCCTCGGCCCACATGATGCTGTAGTCATCAAAGGTCTTGAGTGAACCGGTCTGGTAGAACTTGATCAGCTCGTTGATGTAGGCACGCTGTCCCTCGTTCTCGGCAACAGTTGCGGCCTTCTGGAGCCAATAGACGATTTTCTCGATAGCCTTGCTGTAGAGACCGCCCACTTTGTAAGGTTCCTCGACAATCTTACCGTTTTTCTTCACTACCTTGCAGTTCAGGCCCCATGAGATAGGAGTAAGGTCGGTGGTGTCCTTGAGGTTATTATAGAAGTCCTCAACTTCCTGCTGGGTAACGCCCTCATACATGTTGCATGCCGAAGTGAGAATCAGGTCTTCTCCGTCGGCTTGGTTGACACGCTTGGCCATGAATGTGGGGTCAAAGATGACGCGGTCGAGCACCTTCTTCTCACTGGCGCGCTTGCTTGCTCCGGGCAGGGCGGCAAACTGCTTGTCAAAGAAATCCTTGGAGAACTCGGGCACGAACTTGTCCATCGAGTAGTGGTGATGGATACCGTTGCCGAACCACACCTGCTTCAAATACTTCACAAAGGCCTGGTAGTTCTTGTCGTCCTTTTTGCCCTTGTAGTTGCGGTAAATGTCCTCAAGGGTCTGGCGAACCATCAGGTTATATTTGCAGTTCTGGTCAAACAGGATGTCGCGGCCATTGAGAGCAGCCTCGGTGAGGTAATAAACCAGTTCCTTCTGCTGCAGCGAGAGTTCCTCAAAGCCAGGAACCTGATAACGCAACACCTCGATGTCAGCAAATCGGTCAACCGAGTAGTTAAAGTCGGTGTTTTGAGCCATAGAATTCATGGATAGCGCTGCCATAGCGAGGGCAGCAAGAATCATTTTTTTCATTTTTGTTGTCAGTTTATGTTTTTTTCAGGCATTAAACATTAGTTTTTTGGTGATAGGGGTTGCGGATGCCACCTAATGCCTATAGCCTAATGCCTAATAATGCCTAAAACCAAATTACTTACTATTTGTGCCGTGGTAAGTGATATCCTTGCTGTTCATAATCACGATTTCCTCCTTACCGGGGGTCGTGTTGATGATGTAGTTGTTACCCTGGTCGTCTTTCATCAGGTAACCGTTCTTCTGCATAACGCATTTTTTGGTAGTAACAACACGCTCGGGAGCGGTAGCCTTGTCGGCACCCGGTTTCCACAGCGACAGACGGATGGAGCCGTCAGCGAGGTTCTCAAGGCGCACCTGGTAATCCTTGGTGTTAAATTCGGCCACAGTGTGGTCTTTGCCATCCTCGGTGGGTTTCACTTTCTCGACGCCGACAATTGCTTTGTTCTTAGCGGTATCGGCTTGCTGAGTAGCTTCAACTTTGGTCTCGGGAGCCTGAGCCTCTTTGGCGGGCTTCTCGTTACAAGCGGTCATGGCAATCATGGCCACAGCAGCAAAAAGAATAGATAATTTCTTCATTGTCAATTAGTTTGAATTATTAAGTAGTTTGTTTGAAATTTTCAGTATGTAGGGCCTCGCCTTGCGTGGCCTAATGCCTAAAACCTAAAGAACCTACTCCACATAAAGCACCAACCCTTTCAGGTACTCGCCCTCGGGGTGGTAGATGTTGATGGGATGGTCGGCAGGTTGGGTGAGTTGGTGCAGGATGCGCACTTTGCGGCGTGTCTGGGCTGCGGCACTGAACACCGCGAGGCGGAACTGCTCCTTGTTCACAGCCTGTGAGCAGGAAAAAGTGAACAGGATGCTGCCATGAGGCATCTTTTCCAAGGCCTTGGCATTCAGGCGGCGGTAGCCAATCAGCGCATTACGCAGGGCGCTCTTGTGCTTGGCGAATGCTGGCGGGTCAAGGATAATCAAGTCATAGGCGTCCTTCTCCATATTGTCGAGGAACTTGAAGGCGTCCTCGGCAAAGGACTTGTGACGTCCGTCCTCGGGAGCATAATTGAGCGCTACGTTATCATCGGTAAGGCGCACCGCCTTGGCCGAGCTGTCCACCGAGTGTACCATCTCAGCACCACCCCTGAGGGCATATACCGAGAACCCACCCGTGTAACAGAACATGTTCAGCACCCTGAGTCCCTTGCTGTAACGCTCGAGCAGACGACGGTTCTCGCGCTGATCGACAAAGAAACCGGTCTTTTGTCCCTTGAGCCAATCAACATGAAAGCGCAGGCCGTTTTCCAGTGCCTCGTCGGTTTCCATGCCTCCGACAATATAATCATTAATCGGGTCAAGATGAGCCTTGTAGGGTAGGGTGGTCTCACTCTTGTAATAGACATTACGGATGCCAGGCAACTCAGTGAGTGCGTGGGCAATGATATCGCGGGCAAAGTGCATTCCGGGCGAGTGGGCCTGCATAACGGCGGTGGGGCCATAGATATCCACCACCAGACCAGGCAGGAAATCGCCCTCGCCATGCACCAGGCGATAGGCGTTATTGTCGTCGCGCTGAAGCCCCAGCGACTGTCGCATGCGGTAGGCATCGCCCAAGCGTTGCTTATAGAACGCCTCGTCGATGGCGGTGTCATCAAACGTAAGCATCCTCACGGCAATGCTTCCGATTTGAGAATGGCCGTTGCCGATAAGTGTGCCGTCGTGGGCATAGACCGTCACCAGGTCGCCCTCCTCGATGGTATCGTCGGCAGCAGCGATAGCGCCTGAGAACACCCAGGGATGGAATCGTTGCAACGATTCCTCCTTGCCGCGCTTAAGAGTTACAGTTTTATAGGTCATTTGAAAAAGAATCTATAGATATCGTTTCCATTAGCAAAAAGTAGCAGGGCAATAAGCAGAGCCATGCCGACGGTCTGAGCACGCTCCAGGAACTTGAGGCTGGGCTGACGGCCAGTGATAATCTCATAGAGCAGAAACAGCACGTGACCACCGTCCAGGGCAGGAATGGGCAAGATATTCATCACGGCAAGCACTACCGAGATAAATGCGGTCAGTTCCCAGAATGCCAGCCAATTCCATGTGGGAGGGAAGATGCTGCCGATAGTACCGAAGCCGCCCAAACTCTTAGCGCCTGCAGGAGTGAAGATGAGCTTAAGTGACGTGGCATAGGATACCAGCTTATCCCAGCCCAACTGAATGCCACGGGGGATGGACTGCAACAGGTTATAGTGCTTGACTGTGGTCTTGAAAATATCAATGCCTGGGGCACGCAAGATACCCAACATGCCGTCACCGTCGATATACACATTGGATGCGGTGAACTTTTGGCCATTGCGCAGGTATTCGATAGAAACGGATTTCCCTTTGTTCTTCTGCAACTCAGCAGCAAAGCCCGTAAAGCTGGGGGTGGGAACGCCGTTAACCGCGGTTAAACGGTCGCCAGGCTGCAAGCCAGCCTTCTCAGCACCCATGCGCGGTTGAATCTGCGAAATCACGACAGGTAAGCGGTAATCCATGAAGGCCTCCTGATCTTCGGCATCCTTTTGAATCATCTCGAGGAAGTCCTTGGGCAGTGAGATGGTAACCGTGTCCTTGTGATCACGCAGAACGGTTACTTCCTTAGCCATAAGGATAGCGTTAATCGACTCGAAGTTCAGGTAATCCAAAGGCTTTCCGTCGGCCATCAAGGGAATATCACCATCCACAAAGCCTGCCTGATGAGCACCGTCGCAGTACTCCATACCCTCGGTGGCATCGGTAAACTTGATGTATTGCTCACCCACCGAATAAGCGATGCAGGAATAGATGATAATGGCCAGCAGGAAGTTAAACAGCACGCCGCCCAACATGATCAGCAGGCGTTGCCATGCAGGCTTGCTGCGGAACTCATAGGGCTTGGCAGGCTTCTTCATGGCCTCGGTGTTCATCGATTCATCAATCATGCCGGCAATGGAACAGTAGCCACCCAGTGGCAGCCAGCCGATGCCGTACTCGGTGGCACGCCACGACTTTTTGTTCTCGTTGGGGTCATTATCGCCAGCCACGGCCATCTCGTTGCCGTGCGAGAACCACTTGACATACTTGCCAGGTTTCCACTTGACGATGGACAGCCAGGGGTTAAAAAACATGTAGAATTTCTCTACCCAAACGCCAAAAATTCGTGAAAAGGTATAGTGTCCAAACTCATGGATCATCACCAGCAGACCCAGTGACAGAAAAAATTCAATAGTCTTAACTAATATCGGATTCATTTTACTTTGTTAGTCAATCTAAATTGTATTGAGTACCTGTTTTCAAGAGGTTACAAGTTCTTAATTATCGATGCCGCACGCTCACGGGCTTCGGCATTGCAAGCGACATAATCTTCATATCCCGGATGCTCAACCAGCGGTATCTGCATCATCGTTTTCTCGATGATAGCGTGAATATCGGTAAATTTGATTTGGTCTTGCAAGAAGGCTGCCACCGCTATCTCGTTGGCGGCATTCATCACACACGGAGCAGTGCCGCAGGTGCGTGCCGCAGCATAGGCGGTGCGCAACAACGGGAACTTGTCGAAGTCGGGACGCTCCATCGTCAACGTGGTCATGTCTTCGATGGTCATCTTGCGGCAATCACTCGCGAGTCTGCCGTCAGGCAAACCAAGGGCAAAACGTATGGGCAGATGCATGTCAGGGAGGCCCAACTGCGCCTTGACCGAACCGTCCTTAAAGGCGACCATCGAGTGGATGATTGACTGCGGATGTACCACAATCTCGATGTCATCAGGCTGGATGCCGAAGAGCCAGCGCGCCTCAATCATCTCAAAACCCTTGTTCATCATTGTCGCCGAGTCGATGGTGATTTTGGCACCCATCGACCAGTTGGGGTGCTTGAGAGCGTCGGCTGCAGTGACGGTTTCCAACTGCTCTTTTGGCATCGTGCGGAAAGGGCCGCCCGAAGCTGTCAGCAGCAGGCGTTCCACGTCCTCCATGCGCTCACCCATCAGGCACTGATAGAATGCGCCGTGTTCGCTATCCACAGGGTAAAGAACACTCTTACTATCTTTCAACAGGCGGTCTATTAATTCGCCGGCCACCACCAGCGTCTCCTTGTTAGCCAGTGCGATACGCTTGCCAGCACCGATAGCGGCAACTGTCGATTCCAAGCCGCTATAACCCACCATGGCAGTTACCACAGTGTCAATCTCGGGGGCTGTGACGGCTTGGGCGATGGCTCGGCTGCCTGTTCCCACCTCGATGCCCGTTCCCTCAAGGGCATCGCGCACATATTCGTAATACTGTTCATCGGCAATGATGACCATCTTGGGACGCATCAGCCGCGCCTGTGCAATTAGCAGGTCGGCACTGCTGCGAGCCACCAGAAGCCAGGCGGTGAAGCGGTCGGGGTACTCGGCGATGATGTCGAGCGTCTGCCGCCCGATGGAGCCTGTGCTGCCGAGTACTGCGATATTTCTTCTCTCTTGTGTCATGTCAAAGATGCAAAATTACGCATTTTCCCGATAACGGCAAGCGGTTTTTGAGAAAAACAATATTCACCACCATCCATGGCTCATCAATCATTCAAAAACAACACACCACCCAACCGCTTGTAAACGGTAGGGTGGCGCATTGTTAATCTTCTGATTCCAGGCGTTAAAAACCGAGATTACAGGGCTTTGACAGCGGCCTCAAGCTGATGCATGGCCTGCTCGATAACCGAGCGTGGACTGCCCATGTTGAATCGCATGTGGCACTTGCCGGCTTCGCCAAACATTGAGCCCTCGTTCATCGCCAGGCCCGCCTTGTCGCGGAATAGGGTGATGACCTCTTCGTGGCTGATACCCAACCCTGTGCAGTCGAGCCATACGAGGAACCCCGCTTGCGGCTTGATAGCAACGATGCCTGGGATATGCTCACGGCAGTACTGTTCCACATAGTCGATATTCCCCTCGATATAGCGCAGACACTGGTCTAACCATTCGGCGCCATTGCGGTAAGCGGCCTCGGTGGCGATGATCGACACCAGGTTGGCATTGCACAACTCGTTGGTTTCAATCCACTTGAAGAAGGGCTCACGCAGTTCGGGGTTCTTGACCACACACCAGGAGCTCTTCAGGCCCGCGATGTTGAAGGTCTTACTGGGGGCACCACAGGTCACCGTGATGGCTGCGGCTTCCTCGCTGACCGTCGCCATTGCCGTGTGCTTGTGGCCATAGAGCATGATATCACCAAAAATCTCATCTGAGAAGATGATAACACCGTATTTGTGGGCGAGGCTTGCCACGTGGCGCAGCACCTCAGGTTCCCAAGCGATGCCAGCGGGGTTGTGGGGATTGCAGACGACCATCATCTTGGGGTGCTCCTGTTCAAAGATGCGCTCCAGACCTTCGAGGTCCATGCGGTAGAAGTTGTCCTCGGTGTGAATCAGGTCATTGTTTACCGTCACGCGGCCATTGCCGTTGATAACATCCTTAAATGGATAATATACAGGAGGTTGAATCACAATCTTGTCGCCTGGGCGGGTGAAGAAATTCACGGCGAGACCAAAGCCAGTGACAATGCCAGCCACAAAGGTGACTTCCTCTTGAGTGAACTCGAAGCCGTTGCGCTCACGCTGCCAGTCGATGATAGACTGCCAGTATCCGTCATACAGGCAGGTATATCCATATACAGGATGGTCGGCAAGGCGGTGAACTAACGCGTCGGTAATTGCCGGACAAACAGCAAAGTCCATATCGGCAATCCACAACGGTAACAGATCGTCACGTCCGTAATCCTGTTTCAAAACTTCAATCTTCTTGCATTGTGTCCCATGGCGGTCAATGCATTTGTCAAAATCGTAGTTAGGCATTTTGTTGTATATGTTTTATTGGTATTGTTGCTGATGTAAAATATTACGGCTGCAAAAATACTTAAATTTCACCAATCGCACAGAAAAAAAGCAAATAATAATTGCTCATAAATTATTTCGTATAATAGGCGGCGCCTCGGAATTGCTCAAATAAATTTGGCATTTCGCTCGACTTGCACTAATTTTGGATAAATTAGGCGGCGTCTCGGAATTGCTCAAATAAATTTGGCATTTCGCTCGACTTGCACTAATTTTGCACATCACTTGTTATTCAAATTCATATAAGGTTATGAGCGACAAAATACATTTCATGAAAATGCACGGTGTGGGTAACGACTACATCTTTGTGGACACTGCACTTTACCCGATTGCTGACCCTCAGTCTGCCTCGATTGCTTGGAGCAAACCACACACAGGCATCGGCAGTGACGGTCTGGTGCTCATCGGACGGGGTGAGACTCCCGACGTCGATTTCACCATGCGCATCTTCAATGCCGACGGCTCCGAAGGGCTGATGTGCGGCAACGCCACCCGTTGCATCGGCAAGTACGTCTATGAAAAGGGGCTGACCGACAAAACGTGCATTCGGTTGCTCACAGCATCAGGAATGAGAATCCTTAACCTCAAAGTAGATGAAGGGCAAAGAAAGGTGAAGTCGGTAACCGTTGACATGGATGCACCAACACTGGAAAACACGTCGCTGTTCAAGCCCGAAAACAAGGAATCGCTGCCTGAGGGCGTGTTTGTGTCGATGGGCAACCCCCATTATGTCATTTTTGTCGATGACCTTGATAAAGTGGACGTTGCTGCCTCTGGCTCACGCCTTGAACATCATCCCTGCTTCCCTGAACGATGCAACATCGAGTTTGCCCAAGTGACACCCGACGGCATCAGAATGCGCGTGTGGGAACGCGGCAGCGGCATCACTATGGCTTGCGGCACCGGAGCTTGTGCCACGGCAGTGGCCGCAGCGGTGACAGGCCAATGTGACAGAATGTCCCGCATCATCATGGATGGCGGGACACTCGAGATTGAATGGAGTGCAAAGGATGGCCACGTCTATCTGAGTGGACCAGCATCCTTTGTCTATGAAGGCGATATAGAATTGCCCGAGACCGACTAACGTCCGGAATTATAGACAAGGTTAAGAATCTTATCGGTCATGTCGCCAAAGATGGGGCCGTTACACATCTGGTGGATGTTGACGCCACCGAAGGTGAGGTTGGCCTCAATGATCATCGGGTCACCGTCCTCGTCGATGGCGAGGTCCCACGAAACAAGCGGGGTGGACGAGCTCAACCTGGCTGAAACCGAACGGACCAATTCCACACATTTGTCATAACCCACAAGTTGGAAGTCCTTGAAGACGGCTCCCTGCGGATGCTTAAGCCATTTCTTGCCGGTCTTGTCGAATGCCACCTCACGCAACTTGCCGTCTGGCTTGATGCCCACGGCAAGACCACCGTTGCTGGTGTTATCCACTTTTGCTCCGTCACGCCCCATCCTGAGGACCGATGAGATGATGTGCACCTCACCATCAAGTACTAAAGACATGATGCGCAAGCTGTTGATACTCCCCGCATACAACTGGTTGATGGCCTCATGCTGACGCACAACACACTGCACAATCAGGTCATGGGGATACTCCAGACATTCCTTCAATGCTTCCTCGGCACCGCTTTCCCTGAAATCGACAAAACAAATGCCCTTGCCGCCCTCGGTGTTACGGGCGGGCTTGCTGATGACAAGCCCTTCCTTGCGACACAGTTCCACCGCCTGCTCAACCGTGATGGGGTGGTAATCCTTGTCAAGGAGCAACCCCTTACACTTATGGATCACCGTCTTGGGCATCTTGATGTCATGAAAATACATGTCATACATGTTCTTGTCGTCAAGCTCATAGCTGCGGCGTGGATCGGTGAAGAAGAAGTCCACCTCGGCATAATAGATGTCATCAGGGATATAACGCTTGATGTCGGCTTTGCCGTCACTACACCAATTGTAAAACTCAAACCACCTCAAGTCTTTTGACACGTCACGATAGTTCTTCCAATATGCCACGATGTCACGGCGCTGCTCATCGCTCAGGGGCACAAGGTTGCCCAGTTTAGGCGTTAAGGTGCGCTCGGCGACTTTCATGCGGTTTTTCCTCAAGTGGTTATCCTTGGCCTCGGCAAGCTTGCGAACCAGGTAACTGCGGATGTTGCTTAATAGTATCATGTCAGTTATTTGATATACTAACGTTTATTGTGGTAAATGTAGGAGAGCATTCGGTCGGTCATGTCACCAAAAATGGGACCATTACACAATTGATGGATAACCACACCGCTATAGGTCAGGTTCACCTCAATAAGGATGGGTTCACCTGCGGGATCGATAGCAAAATCCCATGACATGAGTTTAGTAGTGGTACACATCCTCCCGGCCAAGCGTCGCACGACATCATGGCAACGGTCAACGCCTACAATCTGCGTACCCTTAAAAACAGTGCCCTGGGGATGTTGTGACCACCGTTTGCCATACTGGTCAAAGGCATACTCCTTGAGCCATCCATCGCTAGAGACGCCCGTCATCATACCACCCTTGCTGGCGTTATCGACCACGGCGCCGCCTTGTCCCATCCTGATGATGGAGGACAGGATATGAACCTCACCCTCAAACACGAGCGACATGACACGTATGGTGTTGATGCTCGAGGGATGGATGCGGCTTATGGACTCATGCTGCTCGATAACTCGCTGCACATTGATGTAACGATTCTTGTTCTTCTCCAACCACTGCTTGAAGTCTTCAGGAGAAGTGGATGTAAGGTCGACAAAGGAGACACCATAACCACCCATCGACAAGCGAGCCTCCTTGCAGACGACACGCTGAGCCTCCTGGCACAAGGCCAATGCACGATCAATGGTGATAAGTTGATAATCCTTATCCAGAATCACTCCATCCATTATCCTAATGACTGTCTCAGGCATCGGAACGTCATGGAAGTACAAGTCGTACATGTTCTTGTCGTCAAGGTCATCACTGCGGCGTGGATTGGTGAACGGGAAATCCATGTCGGTGAAATAAACGCCATCGGGGATATAATGCTTCAACTGTGACTTGTCGTCACAAAATGCGTTGTAGAACGCAAACCAATGCATCTCCTTGTCGATATTGCGATAGGGTTTCCAGTAGGCTGAAATTTCCTCACGCTGGGCCGACGTTAACTCAAGGGCGTACGGAGCTTTGAGCGGAAAAATCTGCTTGGCTCGCCTTTTGCGTGACAATCGCACCAAATCCTCGGTGTAAAACCTCTCAAAACGATCCCGCAAACCTATCCGTATTGATGCTATCTTGTTCATTTCTAGTCTTGTTTGAAATCACATTATCCAATCCTGTTGCTAAGGCACTACTGCTATGCAAGTCACAAAAGTATAATAATTTAGCCAATCGACACATTGCAGTTTTGGAAAAAGTATGAGTCTGTGAAGGCTTAACAGGCAATCAGTTCACTCCCAGGTCTTTGAGAACACGCGGGGCGGGTGTCTTGGGCATGGGCTGGCGGTCCTTGAGTTGCTCAAGGATGACCTCGATAGCCTTGTCGAGCTGCTGGTCGATGCCGTTGAACTCCATCACGGGATCATTGTCGATGATGATGTCGGGATCCACACCGTGATTCTCGACAATCCAGTGGCCACGAGTGTCATAGTTAGTGAAGAACGGGACGCGAATGTCGGTGCCATCCATATAGGGCAGAGAACCACTGATACCGACAATGCCACCCCATGAACGGGTACCGATGACGGGACCAATCTTGTTCTCCTTGAAACTCCAGGGGAACAGGTCACCGTCGCTGGCACTGTACTTGTTCACCAGCAACACCTTGGGACCGTAGAGCGTGCGCTCGGGAATCGTGCCGTTGTAGCTGCTGCCGCGATACATGGTCAGTCGGTAAGGTTGGCGCAACAGGCGCTCAATCACCATCGGGGAGATGTTGCCACCGCCATTACCACGGTCGTCAACGATAAGGGCCTCCTTGTCGGTCTGGGCAAAGAAGTAGCGTGAGAACTCGCGCAGGCCCTCAGGACCCATGTCGGGGATATAGACGTAGCCCACGCGGCCACCGGTCTTCTCGCTCACGTAGTCGATGTTGTGCTGCACCCACTCGAGGTGATAGAGGGGATACTCGTCCTGAATGGGTTTGACAATGACCTTGCGGTTGCCGTTGATGGTCAACTCGGTCATCACGTCGGCCTTGTCGCGCAACAGGGTATAGATGTTGGCAACACCCTCGGTCGTCACACCGTCAACAGCGGTTATGACGTCACCTTCCTTGACGTTCATGCCAGGCTCGAGCAGCGGTGAGCGCAGCGTCTCACGGTCGGGAGCGCCACGCAGGATTTTGGTGATTTTATAGCCGTTGGCAACTTGCTGCAGTTCTGCGCCAAGCATGCCGATATTGTGCTGCTCGGCAGTGATGTGGTCACCACCGTCAACATAGGCGTGGCCAACTGCCAGCTCGCCAATCATACCACCGATGACGTAAGTCAAATCCAGGCGGTTCTTGACGTAAGGCAGCAGAGCGGCATATTTGTCATGCATCGCCTGCCAATCGACGCCGTGCATGTTCTCAAGATAGAAGCCGTCACGGTAGGCACGCCAGGCCTCGTTAAAGATCTGGTTCCATTCCTGCTCATAATTGACCGTTGCGATCATATCATTGAGGTTAACAGCTTCATTGAGCTCAACCTTGCGGGGAGCAAGAGGAGCGATATAGAGGTTGTCCCCCTTCATGTAGGCTGCGGTCTTCATATCGGCCGAGGGAACCATCATGGCACGGTCGGCAACAAGCTCGTCCTTCTGCTCGGCAAAGTCAAACACGCGCACACTGCCACGGCCACTGTACCACAGGTGACTGCCGTCACACACGAAGTTCCCGTAACTGCCAGTACCCACGGGCACCTTGACAATGCGGTCGGTTATGCCTTCGATGTCAATACGGATAGCATTTTCATCAACTTGCTTTTTACCCTTGGCGGCTTTCTTGTCCTTGGGAGCGTCCTTAGGTGCATCTTTGGCCTTGTCACCATTGGCCATCACCTGGTCGTCCTTGAGGAGGAAGGGTGAGGGGGTATCCTTAGCCAGCATCACCAGGTAGATACCCTCCATATCACGGTAAGCAAAGTTCCACTCCACGCTGCTGTAGATGGGATTGAAATCGCGTGCCGAGGCAAAAATCAGATACTTGCCGTCGCTGCTGAATTCTGGCGAATTGCTTTCATACCAGCGGTCGGTCACGGGATATTCCTTGCGCTCTGCGATATTGTACAGGTAAATTACACTGAACTCGTTGGCACCCATACGGGAGTAGGCGAGCCACTTGCCGTCGGGCGAGAAACTAGGAGTGGGGATTTCGCCCATTTCGTCCTGGATGAGGGTCTGTTTAGCCAGTGTCTTGACATTAAGCAGAACCATGCGGTTCTTACGGTCGGTATAGACAATCTGACTACCATCAGGACTCCATACCAGATCACTGATGTAGGTGTCGTTGTCCTTGGTCAACTGGATGGCTTTGTCACTGCCCACGGGGCGCATCCAGATCTCGGTCTCGCCGGTCTGATCGCTGATGTAGGCGATATTCTTGCCGTCGGGGCTCCACATGGCATTGCGCTCATGCACACCGGGGGTGTGGGTGATGTTGCGTGTCACGCCATGCTTGGCAGGCACGTCGAAGACCTCGCCACGGGCACTGATGACAATGCGGTTGCCGTCAGGGGCAAGGCTGGCAGCCGTCAGGTTGTCCTTGACCTTGCGTTGTTCCTCACGGGCAAAATTGTTCTCACTGTTCAGAAAAACCGTAATCTTCTCGCTGCGCTTGGTCACGGGGTCAAGCACATACAGGTAACCACCGTTTTCAAACACGATTTTGCCACCGCCACAGTTGGCGAACTTCACGTCATATTCGGTGAAGTCGGTCACCTTCTGCGTAGCACCTGTACGGGTGTTATACACAAAGATATTCATGCGGTTATCACGGTCGCTCATGAAGTAGATTTCGTCGCCAATCCACATCGGGTCGATGTCCTGAGCGATGTTGTTGGTGATATTGGTCACGCTCTTGGCCTGAGTATCGTAAATCCAGATGTCATCGGCCATGCCGCCCTTGTAGTATTTCCAGGTGCGGAACTCGCGGAAGACGCGGTTATAAGCCATCTTGGTACCGTCGGCATTATAGGAGCAGAAACCGCCCTCGGGCAATGGTAACTGCTGGGCCATACTACCGTCGATGGGGGCACACCACAGTTTGCCGTCAAAACTGTCACTGATGCGGTTGCGGTAAATCACGCCCTTGCCGTCAGGAGTCCACGTCATGGTGATGTTGTTGGGACCCATGCGGTCGCCCCAATCGTCACGGGGATTGCTGGCAGTGAACGTGATACGGCGGGGCTCGCCACCTTCAGCTGGCATGACATAAACCTCGGTATTGCCATCATACTGGCCAGTAAAAGCGATGGTACGTCCATCGGGAGAATAACGGGCAAAAGCCTCGTAGCCCTTGTGGGATGTCAATTTACGCGCCATGCCGCCACTGATGGGCACAGTGTAGATGTCACCGGCATAGCTGAAAGCCACCTCACTGCCATTGGTACCGGGAAAACGCAGCAACCGGCCCTCATCGGCTTGTGCCGTCATTGCCATAGCAGCAAGTGCCGCCATCAATAAAACTTTTTTCTTCATAATGTAACCTATATTTAATTGTTATTACTGTCATCTTTAAAAACTAATCACCCTCACGTGAACCGGTTCACATGGCGTGAACGACTTGGGTAACCTCAACTGGCTCACGGTGATGACATTGTCGCCCTTGAGCAGTTTCACTCTTACCATATTACTATAGGCCAGCTCATCGCCCTCGGCTTGGTTGCCCCTTGCCAGAATCAGCGTGCCCATCGGGTGGCCATTAGCCATCACCTTGCGCACGTCGAGCGTTCCTGTCGGACGGTAACCGATGTCCAGCAGGTAATCGCCGCCACGAGCAACACTCACATTAACCACCGCCGTGTCGCTCTCGACATTGGGGAAAAACGCTACTTGCGGTGTCAGGTGGAAACTAAGCAGGGGTTTTGACATGAACCCATTCAGATAGCTGCCAGCCACCTCTACCGAGAATTCAGTGTAGCCTTCGGTTTCGGGAAGAACAAACACCGAGTCGTTCAAATTGGATAATTCACCATTCATCGACAGACGATAGGGGGTGCCCGGCACAAAATCCACAATGCGGCCCGTGTCGTTGCTCCACACTACTGTCGGCGTCAACGGGAGGGTAATCTCGTTGCGGTGGATGGTGACCTTCTGCGTCTTGCGTTTATTCTGCTTGAGGGTGATGATGATGTGGTGATGTCCCTCGATGTCACTGGGCAGGAAGGCACTTTCAAGCGGATTGCCATTGTCGGTGATTGAGGCGATATCGTTGCCAATGCCCTCGATGGTGAAGTCAAGCACGGCCTTGCGGTAGTTAAGGCCATTAAATGTCTTTTTCCCTGGCATCCCATCAGGAACCATAGGCTCAAACTCGATGCCCTCGGGCTTGAAACTCATACCCAAGAATACGCGCAGGATCATCGCCACATTGCTGGCGCTGGTACCCAACTCGTCAATGTTGATGTCCTTCAAGTGGATGCCTCGCGACTGGTAAAGCGCCTGGGCACGGTACAAGGCACCCAAGCCTCGACGCAGGGCGTTCTCATTACCCGTATAGGCGGCAGCCATGTTCCACAGTGCCTGGGTGGTCGCCCAGGATGAATTGGCGAAATAAGGCTCCAGGGGATTATTGGTGGGATATGTGACGTTCACACCCTTGTCCGAGACAGGTGTGTTGGCAATGAGGTTCTCGGCCCGGTCATCGTCGGCAATGCCCCACAACACACTCATCGCCTGGGACGTGTTGTCGGTCGTGGGAGACTGGCGCATAAATGCCATGCCATAAAGGAAGGAACTGTAAAAGCCCTTGTCTTCGTCCCACAGATGCTGATTGATGGCATCCTTAAGGTGCTGAGCGTCGTCGTCATAGGTATTCTCAATACCCAGTTCATCGCACATTTCGCCCAAAATGGCATAGGCATGTGAGGTCAAAATATTATTTCCCAGCGACATGCAGGCAAACAGGTCGTTATAACCCATCCAGGTCATGCGTCTGACGCCAAGCGGGCGGGATGTGGTGTAGCCTGCACCATGAATCAAGCCTGTGCCGTTGTCCAGCAACACATTGCGGTTGATATTGAGCGTCTTCTCGATAACGTGTTTGCTGTAAGCCAGCCACTTGCGGTCACCAGTGGCCTTATAGACTTCCCAAGCGGCCGTTGCCCAGCCGATGTGGTCGCTCACTACAGGCCACTGACCCTCACGCTGCATGATGATGCTGTCACGGTCCACGAGCGTGCGTAATGTTGCCATCGACTGGTGAGGCTTGAGACAAGCCAAAGAGAGGAGAATGGAACAGTACAGCCGGCTGATATTGTGAGTCACATTAAAGCGCCCGTTATTGTCGATGGCATCGGCAATGCGCTCTACCGACATATTATATAAGGCGTCAATCAATGGCTGAGCACTCTTATATTCAGGCATCATGGCAGGACGGGTCTGGCGCATACGCCACGGCCTGCCATGAGTGAACTTTACTCGCGAGGTATCCACATGACCATAAAGGCTGTCTAAGCGACCCATCGTGATATTCGTCTCGATGCGATCAGGCTTGATGGCGACAGCAAACACGGTGTCCTCAATCACGCTGTCACCTGTCAGGGTGAATGTCTCGTTTTGCACGATCACGCGGTTACTCATCTCGCTGCGACCATGGCAACCAGACAACAAACCAATGCTTACGGCAATTACCGCAAGCGTCACCGCAATGCTTTGCATCCTGTTATGCTTCATTCACTGCAAAGGTAGTGCAAGCCGAGCGGAAAACAAAAGAATTTATTCTTTTTTTTCCCGAGGCGCCGCCTACCTTGCCCGAGCAAAGCGAGGGAACGGGTGCAAGCCGAGCGGAAAACAAAAGAATTTATTCTTTTTTTTCCCAAGGCGCCGCCTACCTTGCCCGAGCAAAGCGAGGGAACGGGTGCAAGCCGAGCGGAAAACAAAAGATTTTATTCTTTTTTTTCCCAAGGCGCCGCCTACCTTGCCTGAGCAAAGCGAGGGCAAGACAAACAAATTGGCATGTTTTCATGACAGATGACTACTTATATTAGCAATATTTTACAAAGAATAGTGGTTTGGCACATTCATTGCATTTAGGATTGTGACAAGAACTGACAGCGGATTATAGCTGCCAAGTATGACAATGGTTTGTTTTTAACCCATTGATAAAGAGAATAGTAATAAGTGTTTTATTTAACGTATGATTATGGAAAAGTCAGTTTACAACAACCCCACAATGACAACACGTCAGCTCCCACCACATGCCTATCATCCTAATCCTTCGCTCGATTGTCACCGCCGAGCCTACATTGCTTATCCCAAGTGAATAAAAGACTGTAGGCGACAGCCGTTCTCAGCCTGTCGCCTACAGTAATATACGGGTTAGGATAGGAGAGCGGTCAATGCGTCACGCTCCCTTGATTCCCTCTTGATTATGCTTTGGTCAATGCCTCGGCCATGTTCAGAGCGGCACGACGGCCGTCACCCATGGCGAGGATTACGGTAGCACCACCACGCACGATGTCACCACCGGCATAGAGGTCGCCAACCGACGACTGCATGGTCTCCTCGTTGACAACGATGGTATTGCGCTTGCTGATGTCCAATCCGGGAATCGAGCGGGGCACGAGCTGATTGGGTGATACGCCGACGGCAACAATCACCAGGTCAACGGGGATTTCCTCGATGGCGCCCTCGATGGGCACAGGGCTGCGGCGGCCCGAAGCATCGGGTTCGCCCAGTTCCATCTTCTGCACGCGCATGGCAACCACGCGGCCCTTGTCGTCACCGATATACTCGATGGGGTTGTGCAACGTCTTGAACTCAACGCCTTCCTCCTTGGCATGGCCTACCTCCTCACGACGGGCGGGCATCTCCTCCTCGCTGCGGCGATAAATGAGGATGACGCGCTCGGTACCCATGCGCAACGCGGTGCGGGTGGAGTCCATAGCGGTGTTACCACCACCGATAACAGCGATGGTTTTGCCACGCAGCACGGGAGTATCACCGCCGCGGCCGGCTTCCATCAGGTTGATGCGGGTGAGGTATTCATTGCTCGACATGATGCCGTTGAGGTTCTCGCCAGGGATATTCATAAAGCGCGGGAAACCTGCGCCAGAACCCACAAACACACCCTTAAAGCCCATCTCATGCAGGTCATCATAGGTGATGGTCTTGCCCACGAGGCAGTCCTTGACAAACTCAACGCCCATCTTCCTCAAGCCCTCGATCTCGTAATCAACGATGTTGTTGGGCAAACGGAACTCGGGGATACCATACTTCAACACGCCACCAATCTCGTGCAGTGCCTCAAAGACGGTCACGCTGAAACCCTTCTTGGCCATGTCACCAGCAAACGAAAGTCCCGAGGGGCCACTGCCGATAACAGCGACCTTAATGCCATTGGCGGGAGCCATAGCGGGAACCTCCTGAGGCAGATTGTTACGCTGCCAGTCGGCGGCAAAGCGCTCCAGATAGCCGATAGCCACAGCGGGGTGACCCATCTTGGTGTGGATGCAGCGCGACTCGCACTGCTTCTCCTGCGGGCACACACGGCCGCACACGGCGGGCAGTGAGCTGGTTTCCTTGAGGGTTGCGGCGGCCTCGCCGAACTCACCACGCTCGATGTTCTTGATGAATTTGGGGATATTGATGTTCACGGGGCAACCGGTGACACACTGCGGGTTAGCGCAGTCCAGGCAGCGGCTGGCCTCAACAACGGCCTGCTCAGCGCTGATGCCCTGGTTCACCTCCTCGTTGCAGGTGATGCGATATTTGGGGTCGAGCTGCGGCATCTCCACGCGGGGGATAGCGGTGCGCTCCTTGGGAGTCTTAGAGTTGCGCAAGTCGATGCGCCACTGTTCGTTACGCGATTCCATATTATTCTGTTCCATTTTTATTCTTATCGTTTTAAGTTTTAGTCAATAACTGTTAACCATTAACTATTAACTGTTAACTATTAACTGTTACTGCGCCCCTTTTAAGCGCATCATCAACTCATCAAAATCAATCTCATGGGCATTGAACTCGGGACCCTCGACACACACAAAGCGCGTCTTGCCTCCCACAGTCACGCGGCAAGCGCCGCACATGCCGGTTCCGTCAACCATGATGGCATTGAGCGAAGCCTCGGTGGGCACCTCATATTTCTTGGTCAACAGGGCACAGAACTTCATCATGATGGCGGGACCGATGGTCACGCAGTAGTCCACATGCTCACGCTTGAGCACCTCTTCCATACCGACTGTGACAACACCCTGGTTGCCATAGCTACCGTCATCGGTCATGATAATGACCTCGTCGCTCGATGCGCGCACCTCATCCTCAAGGATGATGAGATCCTTGGTGCGGCCTGCCAGCACGCTGATAACGCGGTTGCCGGCCTCTTTCATGGCACGGATGATGGGGAGTAGGGGAGCGGTACCTACGCCACCACCGGCGCACAGCACGGTACCATACTTCTCGATGTGAGTGGCCTGACCCAGGGGACCCACCACGTCATGCAGGAACTCACCCGGCTCCAGAGCGCAAATCTTGCGGGTGCTGTCGCCCACACTCTGGATGACCAGCGTGATGGTGCCGGCCTTGGGGTCGCTGTCGGCGATGGTCAAGGGAATACGTTCTCCTTTTTCGCCGCAACGCACGATCACAAAGTGACCTGCACGGCGTGCCTTGGCGATGAGGGGAGCCTCAACGACAAGCTTAGTCACGTTAGCAGAAAACTGCTCTTTACTAATGACTTTGTTCATTGTTTGTCTTTTAGTTATTAGTTGATATGATGTTAAATATAATTTCTGTTTTTATTAACCTCTATAGTCTCTATAGCATCTATCACAATGCAGCGGCAAACGCTTTACCGAACTCGCGGCACTGTGCCAGATTGTCCTGCTCGGGAACCCACTGGGCTCGGATGCCGTCGTTAACTGTCTCGATACCTGCAGCCTTGAGGTGTTCGGTAATGAGCTTGGCGGCCTCACCGCTCCAGCCGTAGCTGCCAAAGGCGGCGCCTTTCTTTTTCTTCAGTTTCATGCCCTTGAGCATCTCCAGGATGCCGGCGATGGCATAGCTGTAGCCGTTGTTGATGGTGGGAGAGCCCACGAGCACGGCACGAGAGTGGAACACCTCGGTGAGGATGTCATTTTTGTCATTCAGGGCAGCATTGTAGATTTTGACGGTCGTCGTGGGCGACTGCTCGCGGATGCCGTCGGCAATGGCCTGTGCCATCAGGCGGGTGCTCTGCCACATCGTGTCATAGACGATGGTCACCTGATCCTCCTGGTAGTTGTCGCTCCACTGCAAATATTTCTCGATAATCAGCCCGGGGTTATTGCGCCAGATGATGCCATGGCTGGGGCAAATCATCTTCAGCGGCAGGTTCATCCCCACGACTTCTTTCACCTTGCGATTGCAAAGGGGACTGAAAGGAGCGATGATGTTGGCATAATACTTCTCGGCTTCCTGCAGCACCTCGGCCATGCACACCTGGTCATCATAGAGCGACTCGGTGGCATAGTGCTGTCCGAATCCGTCGTTGCTGAACAGGATTTCCTCGCCGCTCAGGTAGCAGAACATCGTGTCGGGCCAGTGCAGCATGGTAGCCTCGATAAAGGTCAACGTGGTGTCGCCCAGCTCCAGCTTGTCACCCGTCTTGACGTTGACAAAGTTCCAGTCCTGATGGTAGTGGCCGCGAATGATGGCCTCGCCCTTGGCGGTGCAGTAGATGGGCGTGTCGGGAATTTCGCGCATGAGGTCAACGAGAGCGCCGCTGTGGTCTATCTCGTTGTGACACATCACGATATAGTCAATCTTGTTGAGGTCAATCTCCTTCTTCAAGTTAGCCACAAACTCACGGCTGTAGGGCAGCCATGACGTGTCGATGAGCACGTTTTTCTTGTCACGAATCAAGTAGGAATTGTAGCTTGAGCCACGGTGAGTGGACAACTCGTCGCCATGGAAGGTCTTCAGTTCCCAGTCCACTTTACCTACCCAAGTCACTCTCTCGGTCAGTTTTTTACCCATTTGTCTGTAGTATAGTCAGTTAATAAGTTGATTTCCAAAATATCCCGCAAAGGTACTGCTTTTTATTCACAATGGCCTAAAAAATCCAATATTTTTCTTTTTAATTATGTGTGTTCATGGCCTTGTCGTCTAAAATCAAATCAAAAACTCAAAAAAACTCAATGGAACACAACTACAGTGGAATTTCATTCACAATAAGTACCCTGTGTTAAACAATATTAATGCTTCCGCTTGAATAATTCAGTTTTATATAAAAACTGCTTCTGTATTTCTTATGCATTAGGATTTGATTGCTTCACTATTATAGCCACATTGTCGTGCCACACTGAGTAAGGCGACACAAGGTTAATGTGAGTTATAGAAAGTGGGGGCATGACAGTTTACCTTCAGATCGCAATTCTTCTTAAAGCGCTTCGAACTCTTGCCTAAGGTGTAACTCTCTAGCCTGCTTTCGTTCTTTGGCCTTTCGTAATACAACGATGGCCTCCTCGTGCGACGCGAACAAAATATCCGTGCCATAATATCAGATCTATCTTGTATTTCTTGATTACAAAAATAAATAATGCTTTTTTAAAAATACAATAAAAAAAGCATCAGATCCTTTTGAAATGTAAAACTAATATCGTAATTTTGCAGCGATTCAGTTTGCCCTTTTGGGGCAATCGGAGTCAAGACATTTTGTAAAAGGACGTTACTACGACGTTTATCTTCGGTCTTCGAACTTCGCAACTTTGAACCATTCCCGAAGGAACGGCAACAGCAACGTCCATGTTGGGCGTATTATACCCACTGGCTTCATTTTTTGATGTTGCTGGTCAAGTTATAATACCGCACGGCGTGGGCTAACTGCGTTGCTTACCTTGGAATGGAGGCAGCGAAGGCCCGAAGGCGAGGTAAGCTGACAAGTACAGCGACCCACGTCTTTTGTTTTTTTATACCGTGTTGAATCAGAGGCCGCAATAAGCACACCAACAGAATTGCAGTTATGAAAAGTACGTACCTATCACTTCTACTTCTCGCTTCATGCTTAATCTCCTTTGCGCAGCCGCCTGGCAAACTCATGTGCGGGCCAGTTACTTTTACGGCGATAGTCGATCAGGACGGTGACGATCGTGATGCCATCGATTGGCGAATGATGACAATCAGTTTTTATGAAAATGGATCTGATACCGCTTTTGTTCTAATTCAGGATGTATTATCTAGCGAAAGCCAGATTCTACCAATGACGAAACGAGTTTACAATCAAGACGATGTTATGGCCTTTTTTGTAGATGCTAAAGCAATGGGATTGATCTCTTTCCATATTAACATTCCCAGAACAAGAATAAATGTAGGAGACCTGAGTTCAAAGGCATTTATTCAGTTTTGTACTAGTCAGGAAGATAAGGAAACTTTTAGACATCACATATTTAGTAATAGAAGACAACATAGATTCGATGATTACATTATGACAAATATTTGCTTCTATATTGCTGATGATCAATCAGATAATTACTTTTGGCTGAGAACTTTAAGCAAGAACTGTCAGCAATACATAGATTCTTATAATTCCATGGTTGATTATGTTAACTCCATTTGCTCTACTTCAGAGTTCTATCATTGTGATAATTAAAACTGTTTAATACGATAATAATTCCAACAGCAATAAATAATCAATTATGCTAGAATTTATTGTCTTAGGGACAAACAATGTGAAATATTAAGATAGTTATTAATTCTAATTTGATTATGAAGAAGTTATTATTATTAATTTGCTTATTCACGAGCACAATGAATGTGTTAGTCGTTAAAGCGCAGCCGCCTGGCAAACTCATGTGCGGGCCAGTTACTTTTACGGCGATAGAACAAAATGATCGCACGACTCAAGTTATCACCCGCATGAGCTTTTATGAGGATGGCAACTCGTCTGGATATATTTATATTGAACATGAAGATGGTAATAGTGAAGTAATTCCTTTAGAAAAGAAAGTAGATATTTACAAGAGTAATCATACAGGTGAAAAAGATATATACCTTTATGCAGACTGTAATAAAATTAAGGATTTATCTCAATGGCAACTTAGAATGACTACAAGCGATTTAGTCGTTCCTTGTTCACCACCATCTATTGGATTGCTTACCATGTCATCTGATGGAAGGTTTAAGCGCTTTACGTATTATTTATACGAATACACTGAAAATGGCGGACGCTTACCATATCTGTCAAAACGGACTCAGTACGTCGAACAATATGACAAACTTGTTGACTACATGTACAATTTAATGAACAAACAGCGTTCTGGTTTTTTTAAACCCGGAAAAGTTCAAAAGTATTAACAGTTAAATCGTTTTATTATGAAAAAATTAATTCTTCTTTCTATCGCTCTAATGCTGGCGTTGTTGCAGGTCAACGGACAGGTGTATAAGTACCGCTGGACTGCCACTTATAACAAAAGTGGTGCAAGTGTTATCGGTGGATCACGCCAGTATGGTGTGTTTTATCTGTGTTTTTCAGGCAACTCTTTTTTCATCAGTGATTCCAATGGCAATCGTGACAATGATTTCGGCTTCAGTAATAAGTGGGCGTCAGGAGGTCTTGGATATGGCAAACCTGTAAATCCGTTGGATTGGGGTTATAAGGGGACAGACGATAACGGTTGCCTGGTCTATGTCAATAACCGCTCATTGATCAATAATCAAGGACGCATAATCGATTACGTCCACGACACCGCTCGTTTCACATCTGACATGAAAAAAGTGAACGTTTATATAGACCCGAAGTTCGTGTCTGGTGGATACTCTACTTATCCCTTTACTGTATATTCTTCAGGAGGGTTTGTTGTAGTTCTTGAGTTGGTTGAAGACGCTCTCAATAATCAAGAAATGTATTAAATCAAAACGTTGACTATGAGAGTATTTTTAAAATTAACACTCACTATCGTTATTGCCACACTCGCATTTTCGAATACATTGGCGCAGACCTACTATTATGAGCAGGTTGCAGCTGTCAATAACGGTGTTAAAACAGACAAGTCCGGAGACGGCTTCTTCCTGACATTTTCAGGCGACCAGGTGTATGAGAGCAACTCATCAGGTCGGAGCCTTGGCTATGGGTCGTTGAAATTTGTGAGGTCCGAAGGCGGTAGATCTTTATATGTGGGATCTACTTATTTGTTTCTAGGAGCTGAGTTGCAATATGTGTTCAACAGCGATCGTAGCCGCATAAATGTTCATTTGGACAACAGCCGCATTCTTGTGTATGAGCGCAAGAACACGGTTTCCAACCCGCGACAATATGAAAGCATCCACATTGATCCTGTAATAGATTCGAGCGGGAGTTCATCAGGAAGTAGAGGTCAGAATGGCAATAGTAATGGATCCAGAAGTCGTACCAAGTGTAGCCATTGCAACGGTAGTGGTGACGACGCATACAGTACTGGAATGAGTGGATATGGAGCCCAAACCAAGTGGTGCTCAAAGTGCAATAAGAATGTGTCGATGGACCATGCTCATCGCACTTGCCCCTATTGCAACGGGACTGGATATAAATAACAAGTTTATTATAAGACAGAAACGCTAAAAATGGATTGTGGGTGTGTCATAATTCAGTTATGGCTCACCCACTTGTGCTTCAGGATAAAGTGTATAAAATACTAATGTGGTGTCATTGTAATATCTATTAATGGCGGATTATCGCATCAATGACTTTATTCACGTCAGCGATGTTTACCACGCCGTCCCCGTTGACATCACACTTCAGGTAATCATCGTCACCACCGGGATTGCCTTCATCAGCATCACCGATGATGGTCAAAAACTGTCCCCATCCTGAGTCGGCCATATACGCCCTTTCGGTGTCTGACGGCACATGCAGTGGAGCATGATTATAAACATTAGCCATGAACATGGACAAATCACCCCATGTTGGTGGTGTCGTCGCCTTGCAAGTCACCGTTGCGATGGCAGGGGCATTCATGAAGGCTTCTTTGCCAATGGTCGTGATGGAATTGCCTATACAAACGCCTGTCAAGCCCGTACAACCTTTAAAAGCATACATCCCGATTTCAGTAACTGAGTTGGGAATATCTATGTTCGTCAGGCCTACACAGCCATAAAACGCATTGCCACCGATGCTGGTGACCGAGTTGCCTATGATCGCGCTTTTCAAGCCCGTGCAGCCATTGAAAGCAGCGCTACCGATATTGGTAACTGAGTTGGGAATGCTGATACTTGACAAGCTGGTGCAACCAGCAAACGCATGGTTTCTGATGGTCGTGAGGGAGTTGCCAAGGGTCAGATTTGCCAGGCTCGTACAACCTTCAAACGCAACTCCTCCGATGGAAGTAACGGAATTGCCGATGCTCACACTTGTCAGACCGGAACAACCCTCAAATGCGTTATCTCCAATGGTCGTGACATCGTTGCCAATAGTCACGCTTGTTAACCCCGTGCATAACATGAACGCTTCATTTCTGATAGCAGTTACGCCTTCTGGAATCACCAAATCGGTAACTTCAGTGCCATTCAGATAGAGATGATGGGCATAATAAAGTGGATTGCTTTTACAAGTCATGTTGCACCATGCCACCATATCAGTAATGTTGACGCGGGTCAAACCTGTGCAATACCAAAACGCATCCCATTTAATTACAGTGATTGAGCTAGGAATTGTGATACTCGTCACCAAACCGTTCTGATAGAAGGCATGGTCACCAATTTCAGTGACCTGAAAAGTCTTGCCGTTAAATGTGACAGTAGCGGGAATGACCACGTCGCCAGTGTAATCATTCACAAAATACTCTGTATGGGTATAGTAAGAATAAGTTTTGTAGGTAACACTGACGTCGTTCCCGTTTTCTAAAATCTTGTAATAGATTCCATCGACATTAAAGTCATAGACTTCTTCGGCAGTGGCAGCCGCCGACATCATGAGTGCCAGCAGCAGTACTGATAATTTGATGATTCGTTCCATTGTGTTCATGTATTAAGGTTGAATATAGTATTTGACTGAGTTAGTTGACTGTTGCAGCGAGATGCTCAGGACCGGAGTAGTTTTGGTAAAGTTACTTAATTGGAGATTTCGCCGCCAGTGTAGAGTTGGTAGTATTTGCCCTTGAGGGCGAGGAGTTCGTCATGGGTGCCACGCTCGATGATGCGACCATGCTCCAGGACGATGATGCAGTCGCTGTTGCGGACGGTCGAGAGGCGGTGGGCAATGACGAAGGTCGTGCGGCCCTTCATCAGGGAGTCCATGCCGCGTTGCACGAGGGTCTCGGTGCGGGTATCGATGCTGCTGGTTGCCTCGTCGAGGATGAGCATGGGCGGATCGGCCACTGCAGCACGGGCGATGGCCAAAAGCTGTCGCTCTCCCTGGCTCAGATTGCCGCCGTCGGCATTGAGAATGGTGTGGTAGCCGTCGCTCAGGCGCCTGATAAAACCGTCAGCATTAACCAGTTTGGCTGCTTCGATGCATTCTTGGTCGGTTGCTTCGAGTCGGCCATAGCGAATGTTGTCGAGCACAGTGCCCGTGAACAGGCGCGTCTCTTGCAATACCATGCCCAGACTATGGCGCAAGTCCCTCTTACTGATGTCGTTGACGTTGATGCCATCGAGCAGAATCTTGCCGTCCTGAATGTCATAGAAGCGGTTAATCAGGTTGGTGATGGTCGTCTTGCCGGCACCAGTGCCGCCCACAAAGGCAATCTTCTGGTCGGGCATGGCATCGATGTCAATGTCAAAAAGCACTTGCTTATCTTCATTGTAACCGAAGTCCACATCATTGAACTTGACACCCCCTGAGACCTTGACGTAACGGAATTTGTCATCCTCCTTGGGGATTTTCCATGCCCAAATGCCGGTGTGGTGGTTGCAGGGATGCAGCAGGCCGTCGGCACCACGCTTGGCATTGACCAGGCGTACCTTGCCGGCATCGGGTTCGACTTTCTCGTCCATAATCTTAAAGATGCGGTCAGCACCCACCGAAGCATTGAGCACGCTATTGATTTCCTGGCTGATGCTGGCGATGGGGCGGGCGAAACTTTTGTTCAACGTGAGGAACGCAACGAGCGTTCCCAGCGTCATGCCTGTGTGACCATTGAGGATGAGCCAAGCACCCAACACGCCCATGAGCACATAACTCAAGTGGCCCAGGTTGCCGTTCACGGGCATGACAATATTGCCGATGCGGTTGGCATCATAGGTATTGCTGCGCAGTTCCTCGTTGAGCGTCTCAAACTGCTGGATGGCCTTGTCCTCATGGCAGAAGACCTTGATGACCTTCTGGCCCGTCATCATCTCCTCGATAAAGCCGTTGACCTCGGCCAACTTCTGCTGCTGCACGCGGAAGTGCTTGCGTGAACGCTTGCCCAAATAGGTTGTGGACCATGCCATAATCAGTGCCATGACAATCGAGAGAATCGTCATGGGAACGCTCATCACAATCATGCTTGCAAACGTGATTCCCAAGGTAATCAGCGAGTTGAACGCCTGTGGCAAACTGTTGGATATCATCTGGCGCAGGGTGTCAACATCATTAGTATAAGAAGACATCACATTGCCGTGGGCGTGGGTGTCAAAATACTTGATGGGCAACAACTGCATGTGCTCAAACATGCCTTTGCGCAACTTCAGCATCGTCCCTTGAGTGACATTGATCATCAGGCGGCTGTGCAGATAGGAACACAGGGCGCCAAAGGCGAGCACAATACCCAGTTTGACCAGCGTATCGGCAAGCGGACCATAGTCGGGATGCGCCTGGCCAATCATCGGCGTGATATAGTCGTCGATGAGGGTACGCGTGAATAGGGTAGAGGCAAGGGTGGTGCAGGCGGTCACTACGATGCACACAGCCACTGCCAGGAACGAGAACTTGTAATTCTTCATCACAATCTTGAACAGGCGCCACAAGGTGCTGCGCTTGTTCACTCCGGTAGTATCCACCACAGTATGGCGTCCGTGGCCTCCTCCAGGTCCTCCAGGCATTCTCATGATCGCACCTCCTTTCTGTTGTCTTGGGGTTTGTCAAAGTCTCCACCCGATTCCTCCTGAATAGCACAGATTTCTTGGTATATCTTGCAGGATTTCAGCAGATTATCGTGAGAGTCAAAACCCATCATCTTGCCATTGTCGAGCACCAGGATGCGGTCACAGTCCTTTATGCTGCTGATGCGTTGGGCGATGATGATCTTGGTCATCTCGGGAAGATTAGCACGCAGAGCTGCGCGGATTCGGGCGTCGGTCGTGTTGTCACAAGCACTGGTGCTGTCGTCCAGCACCATGATCTTAGGTTTCTTCAACAGGGCTCTAGCGATGCACAGACGCTGTTTCTGGCCACCTGACACGTTGGCACCGCCTTGCTCAATGCGCGTTTCGTAGCCGTCAGGCATCTCGCTGATGAATTCGTCGGCACATGCTACCCGGCAAGCCTCGCGGCATTGCTCCAGCGTGGCATTCTCGTCGCCCCAACGCAGGTTATCGAGAATCGTGCCTGAGAATAACACATTCTTCTGCAACACGACCGAGACATGATTACGCAGGGACTCAAGGTCATAGGTGTTCACATTGTTTCCACCGACAAGCACCTCACCTTTGGACGCGTCATAAAGGCGGCTCATCAAGTTGATGAGCGATGACTTGCCGCTGCCAGTTCCGCCAATCACGCCGATAGACTCGCCGCTGGCGATATGGAGGTCAATATTGTTAAGGGCATACTCACCGCTGCCACCCTTATAGGCAAAAAATACATGGTTAAAATCGATACTGCCATCAGGAACCTCGGTGATGGCATCGTCAGGATTGACAATATCAGGAATTTCGTTAATTACCTGTGCCACACGCTGTCCACTGGCAAGACTTTGAGTAATGGTCACAAAAATCATGCTCAGCATCATCAGTGACATCAAAATGGTCATCACATAGGTGAACAGCGAGGTCAACTGGCCTGTCGTCAAGTCGCCAGCGACAATGAATTGGGCACCAAACCACGAGATGGCGATGATGCAGCCATAGACCACCATGTTCATCAGCGGGCGGTTAAGCGCCATCAAGCTCTCGGCCTTAACATTGAGGTCATAGAGACGTTTAGCGGCATTCCAGAACTTGGAATTCTCGAAATCCTCACGAACAAACGCCTTAACCACACGGATGCCGGAGACATTCTCTTGAACAACGCCGTTCAACACATCATACTGCTTGAATACCAGGGCGAACATCTTAGACACCTTGCTGATAATCAGTGCCAAAATCACACCGAGCACCACGCTGGCGACGATGAAGATAAGGCTGAGCTGAGGACTGATGACAAAGCACATCACAATGCTGGAGAGCAAGTTGAACGGTGCACGCACCGAAGTGCGGATAATCTGCTGATAGGCGTTCTGCAGATTTGTCACGTCGGTCGTCATGCGAGTCACAAGGCCCGAAGTGCTGTACTTGTCAATGTCGCTGAAAGCAAACCGCTGAATGTTTTTGTACATGGCATCGCGCAGGTTGCAGGCAAAGCCCGACGAAGCATAGGAAGCATATCGGCCTGCCATGATGGCAGCCATCATGCTCAAGAAAGCCATCACAAGCATAATCAGGCCATACTTGTAAACGCTGGGCATGTGTCCTGCGCTGATGCCGTTATCGATGAGCTTGGCGGTCACATATGGGATGAGCACGTCAAGCACAACTTCAAGCATGATAAACACGGGAGTCAACAGCGACGCCGTTTTATACTGCTTGACTTGTTTGAGTAGGGTTTTTAGCATCTTAACAAATTCTGATGAAGTGTAAGCACAAAAGTACAAAAATAATTCTTATTGAAAGATAATCATACACATATTTTTAATATAAAAAGAAAAACGGTAGGGTAGAGACAAAGGATTGTAAATAACATAAATATTTTGTTTAAAGTAAAACATATAATAATTTGATTATAAATAGTTTAAAGTTATATAATTTGTGAAAAATTTCCTGTTTTCACCATAATATCAACTCAATCGCTTTCAATTTTTAGGATACGTGCTCAAATAAATTAAATAATTACTTTAATATATTTTTATTATTATTTTATTAATTAGTTGTTTACAATTTCAAATTGATTTGATATCTATAGTTCAAATAATGTGGATTCATGCCATCCTTCGTATTCGTGTGCTTTGTGCTATTGATTGACAGAGATGATGGATAATAATAGTTTTCTATTTATTTTATCTGTTCCTTAACTCGATGAGAATTCAATATTTCCTTTCGACTTTATATCTTGCCGGAAATCTCTGCTTCATAGAGAACACGAATTTGGCAATATCTATAAGGTAGCAATAGAGAACTAAGTCCAGTCTAAAAATCTTTCGTCAATGGGTGGAGAACGAAGGATGTGTTTTGCACAGGAATCATTTAATTAAGATAATTCAATTTCTATGACTAAGCTAACATAAAGAATCTCAAAAATTTATGACTTGATCTTTTCCAGGAGAGTACATTAGATTAAAATAACAATTCATATTATGTAAAATACACTATCACAATTTATCTGTTTTATATCCCCTATCAGTGCCACGAAAAATCTCACTTCTTTCTCTTTCTTCCTGCTTGCTTGAATAAGGCTTTGCGTAATCGGTCAGCAATTTCTTGTTCATCATCGGCTAAATCATCCAAGCCGACTTTCTCATAGATGTCATGTAACCGGTCATGTGGTTCGGGACGTTTTTTGTCGGCTTTGGCTGCTCTCTTGTACATCTTTATGGCAGCGGGGATGACGCGCATCTTCTGCATCAGTTCAGCCATCGTCAACAGTGCCAGATAATTCTGCTTATCCAGTTCTAGGGCATTTTTCAGTTCCTGTACAGCACTTTCAAGCTGATCGAGTGTCATCATCAAGCGAGCTTTTCCAATCATGGCCTCGATACAATCCGGCATAATCCGTAACGCTTTGTTGTAATTGGCCAGCGCAGAACGGATAGCGACATCGTCAAGACGATTGCCGTAGGGGGCACTACCCTCTCCCACTACCCCACCCTCATCAAGGGCCAGAGCCTGGTCACCCATCATGGCATATTCCAGTGCCAAACTCTGAAGGGTTTTCTTCTGACTGTTAATGACTTCTTGTAATCGCGCTATAGTTTTGAGTTGTTTCTTGAAGATATTTAATTTTTTGGAAATCAGTCTCTTTACCGCAGGATTTTGAAGCTCATCTTTAATTTTCATCGCCTCGGCAAAGTAGTTGACACAGTCCTCATACTCTCGCTGATCAAAAGCATGAACGGCACGCCGATAGAGCTGATTGGCGCGCTCCTGTTCCATGGCCTCGTTGATGAGTTGACGGTTGTTAAACTGGCGACTGAACTCCACAACAGCCATATTGACGATGATATCCCGCTCACTGAGCGGTTTGAGCAGTGTGATGCCCTCAATCGAGGTGCAGCGCGACAGGGCCACGTAGGTTTGGCCGCCCGTGAACGCACCGCCCGCAAAATCAATCACCACGTGGTTGAATGTGAGTCCTTGGCTCTTGTGCACGGTGAGGGCCCAGGCGGGTTTGATGGGAATCTGGGCGAATGTGCCCAGGACCTTCTCCTCGACTTTTTTCTCCTTTTCGTTGTAGGTGTACTGCATATTTTCCCAAATTTCCCGTTCCACAGGCACCTTACTGCCATCCTCAAGGGCGACAAATACCGATGAATCAGTCAGTCGCGTCACCTTGCCAATGGTTCCGTTACACCATCGGCCATCCTTGTCATTACGGATAAAGATGACCTGAGCACCCTCTTTCAAGGCCAAGCGGAATGCCGTCGGGAGGCTGTTCTCGGGAAAATCGCCCTCAATAGCGCCCTCATAGATGTGTTCAGGCGTCTTGAGCGCACGCATGTGCTCGTCATTGATCGAGTCAACGGTGTCGCGCCGTGTGGCGAGGGTGATGGCAAACTCATCATTCACTTCCTGGTAATCAGGATTGCAACGATGATTCAGACGTGCCATGTCGGCAGGTGTCGCGCGATTGACTCGCACACGGTCAAGCAGGGCGATAAAGTCATTGTCACTCTGCCGATAAATCTTGCGTAACTCAATGGGCACCAGATTAATCTGTTCAAACGCACGCGCATTGAAAAAGAAGAAATTCTTGTAATATCGGCGCAGGATGTCACGGGTGTCATGCGTCACGACAGGTTCCAGCTGGAAAATATCGCCCACCAGCAACAGCTGCTTGCCACCAAAGGGTTCCCGCATGTTTCCCGAATATACCTTCAACACACGGTCCACAAAGTCGATGATGTCGGCACGTACCATCGAAATCTCGTCGATGATGATGAGTTCCAGCTGCTGAATGAGTTTCACCTTCTCCTTGGTGTATCGCAGCATCTTGCGCATCCTCGCCGGATTGGCATAGTCCGGATCATCGGGAACCATCGGTTTAAAGGGAATCTTGAAGAAAGAATGCATCGTCTGGCCACCGACGTTGACGGCAGCGATGCCCGTGGGAGCCAGCACGATGGTTTTCTTGCGTATGGTCTCGCGAATGTATTTCAGGAAAGTGCTTTTGCCGGTTCCTGCCTTACCGGTGAGGAACACTGAGCGGTGGGTATGTTGCAACACATCCCATGCGTCCTGAAACTCAGGATTGTTGAGGTCGATATTTTGCAGTTCTTCGCTTGCCACTACCCTACCTCCTTCATATTTTTCAAGTTAGTCGAGCTTGAGTACAGCGAGGAAAGCCTTTTGTGGCACTTGCACGGTACCGATCTGCTTCATGCGCTTCTTGCCCGCCTTCTGTTTCTCGAGCAGTTTGCGCTTGCGGCTGACGTCACCACCATAACACTTGGCGGTCACATCTTTGCGCACCTGTTTCACCGTCTCACGGGCAACAATCTTGGCACCGATGGCGGCCTGGATGGCGATATCATACTGCTGGCGGGGAATCAGTTCCTTGAGCTTCTCGCACATGCGGCGTCCAAGCGTCACGGCATTGTCCACATGCGTCAAGGTGCTCAGGGCATCGACGGGTTGTCCGTTGAGCAGAATATCCAGTTTAATCAGTTTAGAGTCACGATAACCGTTGATGTAATAGTCAAACGAGGCATACCCCTTACTGATACTCTTGAGCTTGTCATAGAAGTCGATCACGATTTCGCCCAACGGAATGTCAAAGGTGAGTTCCATTCTGTTGCCCGAAATGTATTCCTGCTTGGCAAGTTCACCACGCTTTGACAAGCACAGGGTGATGATGGGGCCCATGAATTCACTCTGTGTGATAATCGAGGCACGGATGTAAGGCTCCTCAATCTTCTCGATGACTGCGATGTCAGGCAATCCAGCCGGATTGTGCACTTCGGTCATGCCACCCTTCTTGTCATAGACCTTATAGGATACGTTGGGGACGGTGGTAATCACCTCCATATTGAACTCGCGGCTCAGACGCTCCTGAACAATCTCCATGTGCAGCAAGCCCAGGAAACCGCATCGGAAACCAAAGCCCAGTGCTACCGACGACTCGGGAGTGAACGTCAAGGCAGCGTCGTTCAGCTGCAACTTCTCCAACGAAGCGCGCAGATTCTCAAAATCCTCGGGATCGATGGGATAAACGCCCGCAAACACCATCGGTTTCACTTCCTGGAAACCCTCGATAGCCTTTTCGCAAGGGCGTTGCACATGAGTGATGGTATCACCCACACGCACCTCGGTCGAATTCTTGATGCCCGAGATGATATAGCCCACATTGCCTGTTGACAGGCGGTCGCAGGGCTGCTGACGCAACTTGAGAACGCCCAACTCATCAACATTATATTCCTTTTGGGTATTGACAAACTTCACGAAGTCACCCTTGGCAATTGAGCCGTTCAATATCTTGAAATAGACGATGATGCCCCTGAAGGAGTTGAACACAGAGTCAAAAATCAAAGCTTGCAACGGAGCCTCAGGATCACCCTCGGGCGCAGGGATGCGGTCAACGATGGCATCGAGGATGGCGGGAACGCCTTCACCGGTGCGCGCACTACAACGGATGATGTCACTGGGGTCACAACCCAGCAACTCGACAATCTCATCCTCCACCTCGTCGGGGTGTGCGCTGTCCATGTCAATCTTGTTGATAACGGGAATGATTTCCAATCCGTTGTCAATCGCCATATACAGGTTGGAGATGGTCTGTGCCTGCACGCCCTGGGTGGCGTCCACCACCAGCAAAGCGCCCTCGCACGCCGCAATCGAGCGCGACACCTCGTAGGAGAAGTCCACGTGTCCCGGGGTGTCAATCAGGTTGAGCGTGTATTTGTTGCCGTCCTTCATGTAGTCCATCTGGATGGCATGGCTCTTGATGGTGATGCCACGCTCACGTTCCAGGTCCATGTCATCAAGCACCTGGGCCTGCATGTCCTTGCCTGCCACCGTGTTGGTGACCTCGAGCAGTCGGTCGGCGAGCGTGCTTTTGCCGTGGTCGATATGGGCCACGATGCAGAAGTTACGTATTGTCTTCATTCGTCGTTAGATGTCTTTTCTGTTCTGAAGTGCAAATTTACTACTTTTTTTCCACACCACAGGGGAGTGAAAACCAAAAACTGAAAACAGACAACAAAAAATCCGTGTGAAGCAACTGCTCACACGGATTCTTTCTACTGTCACTTATGAAAATTACTTTACTTCCTCATAGGTGGTGTCCTCGACGTTATCGCCGCCCTGGTTGGGAGCGCCACCACCAGGATTACCCTGGAAGCCGCCCATGTTGTTGGGGTCAAAGCCTGCGCCGGGCTGGCCTTGTGCGCCACCTGCCTGCTGATACATCTTCTCGAACAGGGAGTTCAACTCGGCAGATGCGGTGTCGATAGCAGCAAGGTCTTGGCTCTTGTGGGCATCCTTGAGCTTGCCCAGAGCACCCTCAATCTGGCTCTTGATGTCGGCGGGCAACTTGTCGCCACTCTCCTTGAGCACCTTCTCGGTTTGGAAGATGAGGGCGTCGGCGCCGTTGATCTTGTCGATGCGCTCCTTCTCGGCGGCATCGGCGGCGGCGTTAGCCTCGGCCTCGTCCTTCATGCGCTGGATTTCGGCGTCGCTCAAACCGCTCGAAGCCTCGATGCGGATGCTCTGTTCCTTGCCGGTGGCCTTGTCCTTAGCGCTCACGTTCATGATACCGTTGGCATCGACCTCAAAGGTCACCTCAATCTGAGGAATGCCACGGGGAGCGGGAGCGATGCCATCGAGGTGGAAGCGGCCCAGCTCTCAACCTCGGGCTGGTTGTCGGCAGCGGTCGAGAAGACCTGACTGCGACGGGCGGGGATAGTGGTGTTGGCCTCGATGAGCTTGGTCATCACGCCACCCAGCGTCTCAATACCCACACTCAGGGGCACCACGTCGAGCAGCAGCACGTCCTTGACGTCGCCGGTGAGCACACCGCCCTGGATGGCGGCACCCACAGCCACTACTTCGTCGGGGTTAACACCCTTGGACGGAGCTTTGCCGAAGAACTTCTCGACAATCTGCTGAACGGCGGGGATACGGGTCGAACCGCCCACGAGGATGACCTCGTTGATGTCGCTAGTGCTCAGACCGGCATCGGCAAGTGCCTTGCGGCAGGGCTCGATGGTGCTCTGAATCAGGTCATCGCACAGCTGCTCAAACTTGGCACGCGTCAAGGTCTTCACCAGGTGCTTGGGCATACCGTCAAGCTGGGTGATATAAGGCAGGTTAATCTCGGTGCTGGTCGAGCTGGAGAGCTCAATCTTGGCCTTCTCGGCAGCCTCCTTGAGGCGCTGCAGAGCCATTGGATCCTTACGCAGGTCCATGTTGTTCTCCTGCTGGAACTCGTCGGCAAGCCAAGTGATGATGCGCTGGTCGAAGTCGTCACCGCCCAGGTGGGTATCACCGTTGGTGGCCTTTACCTCAAACACGCCGTCACCCAATTCCAGGATAGAGATATCAAAAGTACCGCCACCCAAGTCAAACACGGCAATCTTCTTATCGCTGTTGTCCTTGTCCAGACCGTAAGCCAGAGCGGCTGCGGTAGGCTCGTTGACAATACGCTGCACCTTCAGTCCGGCAACCTCACCGGCTTCCTTGGTGGCCTTACGCTGAGCGTCGTTGAAGTAGGCAGGCACGGTGATGACAGCCTCGTCAACAGTGGTGCCCAGGTAATCCTCGGCAGTCTTCTTCATCTTCTGAAGAATCATGGCCGAAATCTCTTGCGGGGTGTACTGGCGGCCGGCAATCTCAACGCGG
>CADAFP010000018.1 GCA_902787185.1 uncultured Bacteroidales bacterium
GAACACCCGCGTGAGCTACCCCATCTACCACATCAAGAACATCGTGCGCCCCATCAGCCACGCTCCCGCTGCCAAGCAGGTGATCTTCTTGAGTGCTGACGCCTTTGGCGTGCTGCCTCCCGTCTCGATTCTCGACTCGGAGCAGACCAAGTACTACTTCCTGAGCGGCTTCACCGCCAAGCTCGCCGGTACCGAGCGCGGCATCACCGAGCCCACCCCCACCTTCAGCGCTTGCTTCGGCCAGGCATTCCTGGAGCTGCATCCCACGAAGTATGCCGAGGAGCTCGTGAAGCGCATGGAGATGAGCGGTGCCAAGGCTTACTTGGTGAACACCGGTTGGAACGGCACTGGCAAGCGCATCTCGATCCGCGACACCCGCGGCATCATCGACGCTATCCTGAACCACAGCATCGACAATGCTCCCACCAAGGTGATTCCCTACTTCAACTTCACCGTTCCCACCCAGCTCGAGGGCGTTGACACCGGCATCCTTGACCCGCGTGACACCTACGCCGACCCCGCACAGTGGGAAGAGAAGGCTAAGGATCTGGCCAGCCGCTTCATCAAGAACTTCGTCAAGTACGAGGACAACGAGGCAGGCAAGGCTCTGGTAGCCGCCGGTCCCCAGCTCTAAACCGCAAGGGAAATAATAAAACAAACTTCTATACTTCTGAATTAAGGGTGCTCTCGCTTGAAAGCACCCTCATTTTTTTTTGCAACGGCCCAGTATTGTTTTCAACGCGAATCCCGCGAATCAAACTAATTTCTCGAATTCGGCGAATAAAAACATAGCGGGAATTGGCATAATTCGCATTTTCTGAAAAAAAGTTACATCAATGTAACTTACATCAATGTAACTTTTATTATCTTTGCAGCCAAGAACCAATCACAATTCACCAAATGAAGTCACCATTTCAATTCGGATCTCTGGCCGAAAAAGAGAATTTTATCGACCGCGTTGAGGACAGGGCACTGCTCAAACAGTTGCTCATGTCGGGCATCCACGCGATGCTCATTTCACCACGCCGCTGGGGCAAGTCATCGCTTGTCAAGGCTGTGGGAGAGGAACTGATGGCAGAGAACGACAATGTGCGGGTGTGCTACATCGACGCCTTCAGCATCAGTACCGAGACGGAATTCTATCGCGTGTTTGCCAGCCGCGTCATGTCGTGTGCTGCCTCCCGATTTGAAAAGGGGATTGAAGAAATGAAGAAATTCATCACGGGAGCGGTGCCTCAACTCGTTATCCGTGACAAGGTGACCGAATTCGTCACTTTTGACCTGCGGTTCCAACCTCAAGAGAAAGACAAATTTGAAATCCTGGAACTGCCCGAGAAGATTGCCGCCGCCAAGGGGTTGAGAATCATCGTGTGTATTGATGAGTTCCAGCAGTTGGCCAACATTCCGCAATATCCTGACATGGAGGGCAAGATGCGCTCGGTGTGGCAACAGCAACACAATGTGTCCTATTGCCTGTATGGCAGCAAACGCCACATGATGACAGAAATCTTCAATGACTCTTCCAAACCATTCTACCGCTTCGGTCAAGTCATCTGGCTCAAGAAAATCGAAGAACAGTATTGGGTGGAGTTTATCGTCAACGCTTTTGAATGCACGGGGAAAAGCATCTCCGCCGAGCAGGCCAAACGCATTTGTGAAATCACCAAGTGCCACTCATGGTATGTGCAACAACTCAGTTTCTTCATCTGGAATTCTACCGACGACGTGGTGACCGACGAAATCTTCAGTCATGCGTTGCGACGCCTGATTGACACCAATGCACCGATGTTCCAAAACGATGTCGAACAATTAACAGCCAGCCAAAAAGCCATGCTGCAAGCCGTGAGCCATGGTAATTACCAGTTCGCAGCCGAAGCCACCAAGCGGATGTATGCTATGGGCAATGCCAACACCATTGCACGCAACAAACGCATCCTTCAAGACAAAGACTATATTGAGCAACAGGGGCATGAATTCTCATTTGTTGACCCCATTTTCCAACTGTGGTTCAATCAAGAGTATAATAACTAAAAAACCTGTTTTTAAAAAAAGTTACATCTATGTAACTTACATCAATGTAACTTTTTGTATTTTTGTAATCGAGATATGCGGGTATTAATCGTAAATACTGCCGAGAGGACGGGAGGAGCGGCGATTGCCGCCAACCGCCTGCTGCATGCCTTGAACCACAATGGTGTGGCGGCGAGGATGCTTGTGCGCGACCGCAAGACCGACGCCAGCGAGGTGGTGAACATTCCCCCGTCGTGGCGCCTGAAGGCCAAGTTCCTGTGGGAGCGCGGCATCATCTGGCTCGCCAACGGACTGAGCAAAAAGGGCATTTTCCAGGTGGATATTGCCAATACCGGCACCGATATCACCAGGATGCCCGAGTTCCAGCAGGCCGACGTCATCCACCTGCACTGGGTCAACCAGGGATTCCTGTCGCTGGGCAACCTGGAGCGCATCCTGGCCAGTGGCAAGCCCGTGGTGGTGACGCTGCACGACCAGTGGTATTTCACAGGCATCTGCCACTACTCGAGCGACTGCGAGAAATATCGCACCCAGTGCGAACACTGCCCAATGCTCAAGGGCCATGTCATGGACCTGGCACAACGCGTGTTTGACCGCAAACAGGCGATGTATGAGGGACGCAACCTGACCTTTGTGGGCTGCAGCCGCTGGATGGCCGACATGGCACGCCAGAGCCGCCTGACGCAAGGCCATACCGTCACCAATATCCCCAATGCCATCGACGCCGACGTCTTCAAGCCTATCGATAAGGTCGCGGCACGCCAACGCCACCATCTGCCGGCCGATAAAAAGCTGATTCTGTTCGGTGCCCAACGCATCACCGACGAGCGAAAGGGCTTCCGCTTCCTTACCGAGGCGTGCGAGCACATCGCCATGCACCACCCCACCCTGCCCAAGCAACTGGGGGTCGTCGTGCTGGGTGGTGACGCCCAAAGCGTCAAGGAGGCGTTGCCGTTACCCGTCTATACGGTCAACTATTTGAGCAACGAGAAAGAGATTGCCGAACTCTATAATGCCGCCGACCTGTTCGTCACCCCCTCACTGCAGGACAACCTGCCCAACACCATCGTCGAGGCCATGGCGTGCGGCACGCCCTGTGTGGGCTTTAACGTGGGCGGCATTCCCGAGATGATTCATCACCAGCAGGACGGTTATGTGGCCGATTATTGCGACAGCCTGGACTTTGCACAGGGCATCGCCTGGTGCCTCAACGAGCAACGCCAAGCCGCCTTGGGTGCAGCAGCCCGAGCCACCGCCCTCGCCACCTACGGCGAGACAGCCGTGGCCCAACGCTACCAAGCCATCTACCAGCAAGCCCTCACTAATCTCTAATCACTAATCACTAATCAAAAAAAGATGCCGCAATCGCGGCACCTTTTTTTCTCACACCTTCCAGTCGATGACGGTCTGGAGTTTTTTGTCGTAGTAGCGTCGCAGGTCACTCCAGCGGTAATAGGGGCCGTTGACGGGCTTGACGGGCAACAATGCTTCATGCTCGTTGAGCAGGACCTTGACCAGGATGTCGTCGGGGGAATTACCCACCGAGCCCACGGGGCGGTAGAATACCATCTGGATGTTGCAGGCCTTGGGGATGGTGTTGTAGTCCTGCCAATGCTCGTGAAGTTCGTCAAGGTTCTCACAGCTGTAGTTGACGCTGTCCAGTTCCATGAGGCAGGCCAGCGGCAGCACACAGGTCTCGTGACCAAAGCGCAGCGACGCGCCATGTTCACCTGTTGCTATGGCCGCGTCGGCCTTCTCGATCATGTCACGCAGCAACGCCCGCTCGATAAAGGGCATACGGTTGCCGTTCTGCGGTGCATTGGCCCAATGGATGTACCAATAGATGTTCTTGAGTCGCCACAGTTCAAAAATCTCGCTGTTACTGAAGTAGTGGTACAGGTTGATTTCATCAAAGAAGTTGTGGCCCTGCAACGATCCTGCCACATCAAACACGTCACGCATCAACTGGCGACCATTCAGGTTGGCGGCAGCCCATGCGGTGTCGTTGACCAGCTGAGCGATGAAGCGTTTGGGGTCCAAATGCTTGTCATACATCTCGTTGGAGATGTGGTCCACACTCTTGCGCAGGTCGTTGGCCAAGGTGTCCTCGCCGTAGCCCCATCCCATGTAGTACATGTCGTGGTAGCTGGCATCGGTGGTGATGCGCAAGTCGGGGTTGAGTGAGCGCAGGCGCATCGTCTCGTTCTGCATCGACAGGATGCAGCGGATGATGACCGTCGAGCGGGCATCGACGCGGGCATTGCCGGCAAACACCTCGGGGAAGTTGTCGAACATGCGCTGCGCGATTTCCTGATGCTGCACGGCACCCTCGTCGCTAAGGTCGCCAGCACGATTCTTGGACGTCTCATACACCATGGTCAATTGTCGGCGCAACAGTTCGCCTTGCAGGTTGAGCATTCCCGCCTCTTTGGCCTTGGCGAGTTCCTTGCAGGGGCGCTCGTAGTATCTGGCATTGGTCAGCCAGCGGCTGCCATGTCGGCCATAGTGGTCGATATAGAACGGCTCATAGCCCTCGGGGGCAGCAGTCAATACCGGCACTTTCACATCGGTGCCATAGGGGTAGGCATAGTGGTTGCTTGCCGAGCGGTCAAAGTTACTGATGACCTGCTTGCGCGGACTCTGGGCGCTCATGGTCATGCCGACAAGCGCTACCATAATCAAATATAAAGTGATACGTTTCATTTTATTTCAGTTTCTAGTCCTTAGTCCCTAGTTTCTAGTTGGAATCCGCCAACTATTCACTATTCACTGTTAACTGTTAACTTCTAACTCCTTCTAATTGATAACGATTGGTTGACGGGAAAGTTTATCGATGAAGTAGTCGCGCACGTCGGTCCAGTGGTAGAAGGGAGCGACATCGGTCTGGACGGGCAATGTTGCCACGTTCTCGTTGAGCAACGGCAACATCAGCACGTCGTCACTGCCCGCCTTGCGGAAGTAGATGAACTGGATGTTGGCGGCCATCGGGAAGATTTTGTAGGTCTGCCAGTGCTGGTCCAGCGTCTCGACGTCGGTGGTGCGGTAATCAGCGCCATTCAGGCCCATCAGGCAGCACAGGGGCAGCACCACGCTCTCGTGACCGAAGCGCAGCGATGCGCCAGGCGTGCTGCTGTCGGTGGTAGTGGCGCGGTCGGCATCCTCGATGAAGTTGCGCAGCAGGTTGGCCTCCATATAGTCCACGCGGTTCTGCGTCAGCGGCGTCTCGCCCGACGCTGTGTACCAGTACAGGTTGTTGTAGCGCCACACGCTGTAGATGTCATCGGCACTGAACAGGTCATACAAATCGACGTTCTCAAACTGGTGATGGCTCTGCATGTTGCCTGTCACCTCCATCAGGTAGAGCATCATCTTGCGGGCGTCTGTCACGCTGTCGCGGGCAAACTTCTGGTCCTTGAACAGCTTTTTGAGCATGTGCTTGGGGTTGAGCCACTTGTTCATGTACTGTTCGCGCAAGGGGGCCATCTTGGCACGTAATGGCTTGATCACGGTGTCGTTATAGTTCATGTAGTACATCGTCGCCTCGCTGGCGTCGGTGGTGATGTTCAGCCGCGGATTGAGCGATGCCAGCACGTCCACCTCGTTCTGCATCGACAGGATGCAGCGGATAACGACCGTCGAACGGGCATTCACGGGCGCGCCGTCCTTGAACACCTGCGGGAAGTTCTGGAACATGCGCCGCGCGATGCCCTGGTGCTGCTCGTGACCGATGTCGCTGAGTTCGCCCAAGCGGCCTCGGCTGGCCTCATGCACCTGGCGCAAGATGTCGAGCACCTGCTGGCCGCGAGGCGTGAGTTGGCCGTTGCGCTCGCCGATTTCCAGCATCTGCAGGGGATAGGTGTATTTCTTCTCGTTGATGAGCCAGCGGCTGCCGTGGCGGCCATAGTGGTTGATGAAGAACGGCTCATAGCCCGCTGGCGCCGCAGGAATGGCGGGCAACGCCTTGTCAGGGTAAGCCTGATAGTTGTTGGCGCTCAGCTTGGGGTTGGCCTTGAAATCCTCGCGCACCCCCGCCGTGAGGCTCAGCCACCCCACCAGCGCCACAGTGATCATAAAGGTAATTCGTTTCATATTATTTAGTTTCGTGTTATTTAGTTTCTAGTCCTTAGTTTCTAGTCCTTAGTTTCTAGTACCTAGTTTGTAGGGCCTCGCCTTGGCGTGGCCGGTCGGAACGCGGAAACCCGCGCCCCAAGTGTTACCATGCGGCAAAGATACTAAAAATTCAAGTTTCCAGGGTGAAAACTCCTCTGGAAACTTGAATTGTATAAAGGGATGGGAGTCCCTCACCGACAGATCATCTATGGGTTAGTTGCCCAAAATGATGTCGATGATGGCGGTCACATCACCGATGCCGATGACGCCGTCACCGTCAACGTCGGCGACGGGATAAGCACTAGCGGAGGCGTTACCCGACAGAATCAAGTCGATGAGTGCAGTCACATCGCCAATGGCCACGAGACCGTCGCCATCCAGGTCACCGAGAATCAACAGGCCCGTGAAGGCGACATTATCCACAGCGAAGTAGTCGCCCTCGGGGTTAACGCTGTAGTCCTTACTGTAACGCCACTCCAGCAAGTGAGTGCCTGCGCTCAGCTGGGCGGTATAGGTCTCCCAATCATTCTGGCGTTGGCCGTAGCTGAACTTCTGCACCCCGTCAATCGAGAAGATGCAACGGTCATAAGATGACCCCTCGCCCCAAGCCTTGAACTCAAACGAAACGCTGCCGCCGCTGCCCACCGTGACTGTGGCAGTCAACGTCGAATTGCTTGAGGTAATGCCCTTGTTTCCAGAGATGGCGTACACGCGATTGTCATCTACAATATTGGTCCACGGATAATTATCCGTGGATCTGAACTTGACAGTGCCACTACCCGCGTTGAGCGCATAGTCCAATGAGGGATTTATCGTGGTGAAGAGGCCCCAATTCTCATCACCTCGATAGGACTGGATTGAGGCTTCGGGCACAAAGAGGGTGAATTCCGAGTAAGTGCCGCTGCCGCCAAAGGCCTCTTCCTCCAGTGTGGGCGGGACGGGCGCCAGGCAGGTCAGGCTCTTGAGGTTGGGGTTTGACATCACTGCCCAAGAGCGAATATAAGCCGTCGTCTCAGGAAGCGTCAGACTGGTTAAGGATGGGCATGACACGAAGGCAAGGAATCCGATATGTGTCACCCGATATGTTTGACCGTCGTATTGCACTGTGCTGGGAATCACCACGTCTCCACTATAGAACTCCTGGTGGTCACCATTATAGCTAAAGTCCCTAATCGTGACAGTAACCGTGTGATTGCCTCCTATCCTATAGGCGATGCCATTATACAGGAAGTCATAATCACGAATATACATTTGTGCGAAGTCTTTCCATCCATCTGTCTGAGCGTAAAGGTCAGACCCTTGTATCGGCACATAGAGAATGGCGTTGCTGTAGGTTGATGCACTAAATGATTCAGTCGAATATAATGTGGGAGGCGTGGTCGCCCTGCAGTTGACGCTTGTCAGGGCAGTGCAGCCGCGAAACGCCCAAGAGCCTATTGTCGTCACATTGCTGGGGATAATCACACTCGTCAGATTGACGGAATTTAAGAAAGCTGCAGCACCGATGGATGTAACCGTATAAGTCTTGCCACCATAGGTCACACGGTCAGGAATCACCACGTTGCCACTGTAACTGTTGTAGTTTTCGTCCTTGTAGGTCACCTCCACGGCTCTTGTACTCTTGATCTTGTAATAAATGCCATCGACTTCAAAGTCATAGATTCCCGTGACATGGGTGAACCGCTTCCACCCGAAAGCAGCCTGATAAGCACTCTTGCTGGCATTGGGGACGTAGAGGTAGGCATTACTGTAAACCTCATCATCAAACATTTCATTAGCTAATGAGGGCGGTGTGGTTGCCAAGCAGGTCACAGTTCTCAAAGCAGGACATTCCAGGAATGCATTCTGCCAGATTTCAGTCACTCCGCTGCCGATGGTTAAATCAGTCAAGTCTGTGCATCCCCTGAATGCTAAAGAGCCTATGCTGGTCACCGAGTTGGGAATCATCACACTTGTCAGGCCAGAATTCATAAATGCTGAATTTCCTATGGTGGCCACGGTCCCGGGAATCGTCAAATTCGTCAAGCTATAGCAAGAAGCGAATAAATGGTCACCAATAGCAGTTAACGAATTGGGAAGTGTCACACTCGTCAAATCATAGCAGTGATCAAACGCATAACCACCTATAGAGGTCACCGAATTGGGGATGGTCACACTCGTCAGACCATAACAGCGCGAGAACGCTTCGTCACCTATGGCTGTAACCTGATAGGTCTTTCCACCAAATGGGACACTACTTGGAATGGACAAACTGCCGCTGAATCCATCAACGACACCATACACTTCGACGGTATTGCTGCCCGTGATGACAGTATTGTTGCCGTTGATTCTGTAATAAAGGTCGTTATACTTGAATGAGTAAGGCAACTCCTGAATGTTGGTAAAATTTCCCCACCAGTCGGCAGACCGATAGTCTCCCGAACAGCCTCTGGGCACATAGAGCGTAGCACGGTTATACGTATCTTCGCTAAACGGATAAATGCTGTTTTCATAGGAAGGCAGGAATACGGGAGGGGTTTTAGCAAGACAGGTCAAACTCGTCAAGGCGGGGCATTCAACGAACGCATAGTCACCTATACTCGTTACCGAGCTACCGATAGTCAAACTCTCTAGATTCACACAACCATGAAATGCATACATACCAATGGTTTTCACCGAGTCGGGGATTATTAGGCTGGTGAATGAAACATACTGAAATGCACCTTCGCCAATAGAAGTTACCGAATTCGGGATGGTAATAGATGTCATGCGATTACAATCATGGAACGAGGCGTCACCAATAGTGGTCACAGTTGATGGTATCGTCACACTCTTTATAAAGCTGGAATGGAACGCACAGTCACCAATAGCAGTCACTTGATAACTGGTGCCGTTATATGGCACGCTGCTGGGGATTATCACATCTTCAATGCCACTATAACTACCTTGGTTGTAAACACCTGACGAAGGATTATACATTCCATAGGTCACCTCAACGGTCTTGTTCGTTGAACTGGTGATATTGTAATAGAGGACGCCTGATTTAAAATCGTAGGCTTTGGCCCCGAGGGCACACGACAGGGCCGCCACAAGGGCGAATAGCCTAAAAAGTAGAAATTTCCTTTTCATAAGCGATAGTTTTTTAGTTTAGATAATTATGATTAACAACGATTGGGGCAAATATAGGGATTTATTTGCAAAATAACAAATAATTTGACAGTTTTTCAGTTTGCAGAGCCTCGCCTTGGCGTGGCCGGTCGGGAGGGCTGTGTGTCATAAGTCAACTATATTAGCATAACCGCCCGTTAGGCGGGAAAGATACTAAAAATTCAAGTTTCCAGGGTGAAAACTCCTCTGGAAACTTGAATTGTATAAAGGGATGAGAAACCTTCGCCGACAGATCTATGGGTTAGTTGCCCAGAATGCTGTCGATGATAGCGGTCACGTCGGCAATACCCACCACGCCATCGCCGTTGAAGTCGGCGACAGGATTATAATCACTATTGCCGCTGAGAATGCTGTCAATGATGGTGGTCACGTCGGCAATACCCAGGATACCGTCACCGTTCACGTCACCGGGAATGGCATTAGCGATAATCCGCGAGAAGTTGCTCCAGACGTAGGCTTCCTGATAATCGCTTACTGACTCGGCAGGAACTTTGAGGATACCGCTAGTATAGGTGTTTTGTTCAAACGTCTCTTCGCCATAGAGCGTAGGCGGAGTGATGGCTAAGCAAGTCACGTCCCTTAAATTGTAACACTCTATAAATGCATAATCACCAATTGAGGTCACACTGCTCGGAATGGTCACACTCGCCAAATATTGACATTCTCCAAATGCATTATTACCGATAGTGGTTACCGTGTTAGGTATCTCCACGCTTAACATGCCAACACAACTATAGAATGCATCATCTCCGATGCGGGTTATCTGGTAAGTCGTGCCCATAAACGTCACTTCCTCGGGTATGACCACATCGCCACTGATTATCCGATAGTCATAAGTAGCAATCTCGACGGCATCATTTTCCAAGAATAGATAGCCAAGGCCTTCCACCTCGAAGTCGAAGGCAAGCTGTTGGATGCTGCCGAAGTGGCTCCACCTTTCTTCAGCCTGATAGGCGGCTAAGGAGTGGTAGGGCACATAGAGGGTGGCATTTGCTTCATCCCAATCATAAGAGAAGCCATGCAGTAAAGGAGGAGTGAGGGCTAAGCAGGTTACCATCCTTAAATCATAGTTACGGTCAAAAGCAAACATGCCGATTTCAACCAATCCGCTACCGAGGATTATTTCCGTGAATGAGCACCCTCCAAAGGCATTTTCGCCGATGGTGGTCACCGAGTTGGGGACAATCAGAGTTCCCTGGAGATGATAGCTTGCGAAAGCCTCATCATCGATGGTTATCAACGAGTTGGGGAGGGTCACCGACCTAAACGAGGAATCGCAACGGTAGAAAGCACGGTAGCCGATGCGAGTCACTGTTTCAGGCATGCTCACGCTCGAGAGTCCGGTGCTTGCCCTGAAGGCATAGTCGCCGATGGCAGTTACCAGGTAGGTCGCGCCGTCGTTGCTTACCGAGGCGGGGATGGTGACATCGCCGCTGTAAGTGTTCCCATAGGTGCCATAGGTCACCTCAACAGAGAAGTCGCTTGTGATATTGTAATAGATACCGTCCACGACGAAGTCATAGATGGGCATGGCGACCGTCTTGTTAAAGCGGTTCCATCCGCCTGTGGTTTCATAGGCTCTCAACGCATTGGCGGGCACGGTGAGGGTGGCATTGGCATAGGTGGTTTGGTCAAACACATTGTAGTTGTAGTTTTCCCAAGCCAAGTTTGGCGGTGTGGTGGCTAGACAGGTCACACTCGTCAAGGCGGAACAATAACCAAATGCATAATTACCAATTGTGGTCACACCGCTGCCGATAGTCACGCTCTCCAACTGCCAATTCTCTTCAAAGGCACTAAGACCTATGGATTCTACCGAATTGGGGATGGTCACGCTCGTCAATGGGGTTAAATAGAATGCATATTTACCAATTGATGTCACCGAATTTCCAATGGTCACACTTGACAAATCAGATTCACCAAAGGCATTATCACCGATGTAAATCACCGTGTTGGGAATCACCGCGCCTGTCAAGGTCATGTCATAGAACGCAAATTCTCCGATTCCCGTCACGCTATAGCTCCCGGCAAAGTCGCCAGCAGAGTCGCCGATATAGTAGTTGTACACTACCTCGGGGATAATGACTTCGCCAGAGAGTTCATGATCACAATAACTAACCTCAATGGTATTCATACTTGTAATTTTGTAGCCGAGACCATTGACCATGAAGTCGTAGGTAAGTTGTCGGATGCTGCCGAACCGGGCCCAATCTTCGTTAGCTTGATAGGCGGCTAAGGAGTGGTAGGGCACATAGAGGGTGACATTTTCTTCAAGCAAATCATAAGAGAAGCCAGGCAGCAAAGGAGGAGTGAGGGCTAAGCAGGTTACCCTCCTCAAATAACCGTTACGGTCAAAAGCAAACATGCCGATTTCAACCAATCCGCTACCGAGGGTTATTTCCGTGAAAGAGCACTCTCCAAAGGCGTTTTCGCCGATGGTGGTCACCGAGTTGGGGACAATCAGAGTGCCCTTGAGCCAAGTGCTTGCAAAAGCCTCATCATCGATGATTATCAACGAGTTGGGGAGGGTTACCGACCTAAACGAGGAGTCGCAACGGTAGAAGGCGCGGTAGCCGATGCGGGTCACCGTTTCAGGCATGCTCACGCTCGTGAGTCCGGTGCTTGACCTGAAGGCATAGTCGCCAATGGCGGTTACCATGTAGGTCGCGCCGCCGTTGCTTACCGAGGCGGGGATGGTGACATCGCCGCTGTAAGTGTTCCCATAGGTGCCATAGGTCACCTCAACGGTGTTGTTGGACAAAATCCTGTAATAGATGCCGTCCACGACGAAGTCATCATTGGGCAAGGCAGTCATCTTGTTAAAGCGGTTCCATCCGAGTGAGTTTTCATAGGCACTCAACGCGTTGTCGGGCACGGTGAGGGTGGCATTGGCGTAGGTGGTTTGGTCAAACACATTGATGTTTGCCAACGTTGGTGGCCTTGAAGCCAAACAGGTCACACTCGTCAAGGCTGAGCAACCCCTAAACGCAGCTTCACCAATGGTTTTCACCGAGTTAGGGATAGTTATACTTGTCAAATTAGAACAGCTATTGAAGGCCCCGCCGCAGATTGTTGTCAACGAATTACCCAAATTCACACTCATCAGGCCCGAACATTCGCTGAAAGCATCATACCCTATTTCAGTAACCGAATTGGGAATGGTGACTGATGTCAGTCCAGTACATCTCCTAAATGCATCCAGGCCAATGGTTCTTACCGAGTTGCCAAACGACACATTCCATAATAGTGGACAGTCTGCAAAGCAAACCTGTCCTAACACGGTCACAGTGTTGGGGATGGTCACTTTTGTCAAGTTGGCGCAATTGTTGAACGCATAGTTGCCAATGGCAGTCACCGTATAGGTCTTACCGCCGTTTGGCACTGTGGGAGGGATAGATATGTTGCCGTAGTAAGTGCCAGCGCTGCCGTTGTAGGTGACCTCGACGGTATTGCTGCCCGTGATGTTATAGAAAATACCATTGTATTGAAAGGAGTAAGGCAACTCTTGAATGTCGGGGAAATGTTCCCACTCAGGGGCGGACTGATAGACGCTCTTACAGCCTTTGGGCACATAGAGCGTGGCTTCAGTCCAATCATTTTCAAAATCACCTTGCAGTAGCTGGTCAAACACGCCGCCTCCAGTCGCTGGAGGTGTGGTTGCCAGACAAGTCACAGTCTCCAAGTATTGGTTCCCTGAAAACGCACCATCACCGATATAGGTCACCGATGCGGGGATGGTCAAAGAAGTCATGTGGAGGCCACCGAATGCATCCTCACCAATGGTTGTCACGGAGTTGCCTATGGTCAGACTTGTCAAACCACCACAGCTAAAAAACGCAGCATTTCCAATAGTGAGGACTGAATTGGGTATCGTCATGCTGGTCAATCCACTGCAATTAGCAAACGCTGCGTTACCGATATAGGTCACCGTGTTGGGGATGGAAACACTCTTTAATGCAGCTCCTAATTCATATTCACTAAACCAAAACGCATCCTCTCCGATGCCAGTCACCGTATAGGTCTTACTGCCGTGGGGCACGGTGGGAGGGATAGATATGATGCCGCTGTAAGTGTTGCAGCCGCCGTTGTTGGTCACCTCGACAGTGTTGCTGCCCGTGATGGCATAGAAAATTCCGTTATAATTGAAATCGTAAGTCAACTCTTGAATGTCGTCGAAGTCCTCCCACCAATCAGCATTTCGGTAGGCTTGTCTGCATCCCTTGGGCACATAGAGCGTGGCTTCGCTGTAGGTCTCATCGCTAAACGGCTCTTCTTCCATGCCTGAGTCTGACTCAAAAAGAGGAGGTGTGGCAGCCAAACAAGTAATGCTCGACAAACTTGTGCAACCCCAGAAGGCATATTCATAGATATATTCTACACCACTGCCAATCGTTAGTGTCGTTAGGTTACTGCAATGAGCGAATGCACTTCCATAAATGATCTGGACCGAGTTGGGAATCGTCAAGTTCATCAAGCCAGAGCAATTATCGAACGCGTTTTCCCCGATCTGTGTCACCGTCGAGGAAATTGTCACGCTTGTCAAATCTCGACAGTTATCAAACGCACTATTGCCGATGCGAGTCACCGTATAGGTCTTGCCGTCGTGGGGCACGGTGGGAGGGATAGATATGTTGCCGCTGTAAGTGTTGCAGCCGCCGTTGTTGGTCACCTCGACAGTGTTGCTGCCCGTGATGGCATAGAAAATTCCGTTATAATTGAAATCGTAAGGCGACTCTTGAATGTTGTCGAAGTCCCCCCACCAATCAGCATTTCGGTAGGCTTGTCTGCATCCCTTGGGCACATAGAGCGTGGCTTCGCTGTAGGTCTCATCGCTAAACGGGATTTGTATATTGTCTGAGATTGATTCAAAATTAGGTGGGGTGACAGCTAAACAAGTAATGTTAGACAAGCTTGTGCAACCCCAGAAGACAGCATCATCGATTACTCTCACATTACTGCCAATCGTTAGTGTCGCTAGGTTACTGCAATTAAAGAATGCACAATAATCAATATATCCGACCGAGTTGGGAATCGTCAGGCTCGTCAAGCCAGAGCAATTATCGAACGCGTTTTCCCCGATCTGTGTCACCGTCGAGGAAATTGTCACGCTTGTAAGGTTACGACTCTGATAGAATGCATAGGCACCAATTCGCACAACTTGATATCTAATTCCTCCATAGTCAACTGAATTGGGAATGGTCACACTACCACTATATGGGCTGGCTTGGTAGTTATTGGGGTTTGTCACCTCTACGTATTTGTTGGCATCACTCCAGATGTTATAGTAGATGCCATTTTTGTAGAAATCGTAAGCATTGACCCCGAGGGTGCACGACAGGGCCGCCACGAGGGCGAATAGCCTAAAAAGTAGAAATTTCCTTTTCATAAGCGATAGTTTTTTTAGTTTAGATAATTATGATTAACAACGATTGCGGCAAATATAGGGATTTTTTACAAAATAACAAATAAATTGACAGTTTTTCAGCATATAGAGTGAGGAATTAGAAATTAGGAGTTAGGAGTTAGGAGTTAAAGGCATCCGCACTCCTGTTAAAAAAGGAATGCGGATGCCCACTAATGCCTAATGCCTAAAACCTAAAACCTAATGCCTAAAACCTAAAGCCTAAAGCAAAGCCTAAAGCCTAATGCTTGAGGACCTTGGTCACCGTGCCGTCGGCTTTCTTGATGATGATGATGCCGCTGGCATTGGAGATGTCATTCAAGCGGTGGCCTTGCAGGTCGTAGTACTCGACGGGGCCTTCGGCATTGGCCGTCACTTCATGGACAGAGGAGTTCACGGGTGTGAATTCTAACGAGAAGTAGTCCTGAACACTCAGGTAACCGGTCTTGTTGATACCGATGCTTAACGGCATGCTATCGTTACTGAAGGCCTTGGTCTCGGGATCGAAATCAAAAAGAATCTGGGGCAGGACAGAACCATTGTCCTTGTCAAAGGTGCCGAGGTAGATGGGATAGTTGCCCGAATACTCCTCGTAATACCTTCCCATGTACTGTGGCAGGTTCATCTCCAGTTTCCCGTTCCTCAGCTCGCCGCCAACCCAGGCGTCGGGCAGATTTGGCCAGATACCCTGGATGTACACCAGATTGTCCTTAAAGCCCACCATGACGCTGTGGCTACCCTCGACAGGGGGCAGGCTGGGATGAACCTGGGTGAGATAGGAGAAGGTGTATTCCTCGAGTGTCAAGTCGCCAGGAGCCTTAAGCAGAGCGTCGGGGCGCTTTGAGAGGGTGAGTCCCTGATAGTAATCAACGAAATACAGGTTGTCCTTGTCAACGGTGATAAAGACATAATCAAAGGTCTTATAATCGCCAAACCTGTCCAGCGTCAATACCATATCCTTCTGGGTCGTGTTGCCATTGACGGGATCAACCTCGGCACACTTGAAGTAGAACAACACGTCGTTGGTGCCCAACAACTGGGGATTGGCAAAGGTGACGGTGTTTTCAACACACACGCCCTTAATCCAAGCATTGGGCAGGTAGTCTGTAATGCCTTGAATCCACATATTGTCGCCCTCAAAGCCCACATTCACTGTAGTGCGATAGGGATCCCATGCGTAGCCGTCGTTGACTGCCGTTGTCAGGTAGTAGCTCTCGGTCTCCATGCCTTCGGGCGGCATCTCGGGTTCCTCGTCAATGGGCAGGTAAACCGACTCGTAGTCACCTGACTGGAGCCACTCATAATCCAGATACTGGAAGTTTTGGCCAAAGGCACGGTTCATCACGCCCAACACGGTATACTGGTCGGTGCCGTTCAGGCTGATGGTGCCATCGTCGTTGATGGTATAGGTCAATTCCTTGATCGACTCGTCATAGGCATAAGTGTCCTTTTCCTCATCATAGGTGAACACGGCCACCTGAACCGCCATTTCGAGCGACTTGGTATAGGCGACATATTGGCCCATGGGCACCGTGATGGTCTTCCCGTCCTCACTCAGGGTGCCTTCCACCCATCCGTCATAGTAGGTCCAGGAAACGGGACGCTGAATATACACCTTGTTGGAATCGGCAAAGACGAAACTCAGCACACCGTGCTGCTCCTCGTACACGAGCTCGTAGGGCCATTCATCCTCGGCGACATATCCTGACTTCTCCACCTCCCTGACGAGTTTTCCTGAACGATCGTACATCCGCACCTCGCCCTCGGGCTGCGCCTCGATGACGGGCGGGATATAGATGTCCCTCTCCACGACCGTATACAGGAAGTTCATCTCGGGATTGGTTTGCCCGGTGGCCTCAATCGTGATGCAACCAGCAGGAACGTTGAGCAGATAGTCTCCTAACACACTCAACGGATTTGTCAAATACACAAGGGCATTGCCCCCGATTTCAATGATATTGCAATCAAAGATATCACCAGAGGCAATATTGGTGACAGTGGGATGCGCCTCCTCATCAACAATTACCTGTTGCCCATAGGCGATGGTGAAATTCTGCAGGAAATACAGCTCGCCCTCGGGGGGATTGATGGTAAAGTCGGGCATGCCGCTCTCACTGATGGTGTAGTTGAAGTTGAGTTCATGCACCTCCTCGCCCAACGCCTCGACGATGACCGTACCGACGGGGATGGTCAGGGTGTATTGGCCAGCCTGGGAAACCTCCTGCTCGAGAGAAACCAGCACTTGATTGTCCAGATACCCCATCGCTGCCGGCCATGTCTCGCCCGTGGTGGTGTTGGTCAACTCGGCCATACAATCGGGGGCAAGGCAGTCCACATTCTGGGGGAAGGTGATGGTGAAGTCTTTCAGACGCTCAACAATGCCCTCGGCGGGGTCGATGGTAATCTGCTCATAGAATGTGGGGGCAGAACCCGCTATCGTGTAATTGAAGCTGAGTTCATGCACATCCTCGCCCAGCGTATAGATCACAATCGAGCCTGCGGGAATGTTGAGGGTGTAATCACCGGCCTCGGTAACCTCATCGGGCAAATACACCAATGCGGTGTAACCCACACCGATCATCTCGGGATAATAGACCTTGTTGGTCGTGGTGTTGGTCAGCGTCACCATGCTGCCATAAGTAATCTCACCCACATACTCCGGCAATGAGATGGTGAAATACTGCAGGCTCTCCACCTCGCCCTCGGCAGGGGTGATGGTGATCTGCTCATAGAATGAGTCAATGGTGCCAGTGATGTTGAACCTCAGTGTCAAGGGCAGCAGGCGCTGGCCGTTGACGGTGAGTGAATTCTCGGGGAGATTCAGGAAATAATGTCCCGAGGTGGTAAAGCATTGGTCAAAATCAATGACCACCGTTGTCCCATCGTCATCGACACGCATGGTGCCCTGATAGGTCGCTCCGCCACCCTTCTGCAAGGTGGGTATCGCATCGGCGGCCACCTGCACCGGCAAGCCGGCAAAGGTGATGGTGAAGTGCTGCAGGCTCTCCACCTCGCCCTCGGCAGGGGTGATGACCATCGCTTCATAAGGGTCAACGACGGCTCCTGCCGATGCGGCGTACAGGACAGCCGCCAGCATAATCAATAGTTGTGATATCCTCTTCATTTTTCTGTTGTTTGTTTCTAATTGCCAGTCATGGTATCAGGGCCACATCAATTGCTGCCGCCCAGAATCATATCGATAATACCCGTCACGTCGGCAATGCCAAGGATGCCGTCGAGGTCCACATCTCCAGCCTCGGGGCCATCTGAGCCGGTCAGGATGATATCGATGAGGGCGGTCACATCGGCAATGCCCACACTACCGCTACCGTCAACATCGCCCAGGATAAATGTGGAACCACCGGGAATGGTGTAATGGAAATTCAGCTCATGAACCTGTGCGCCCAGGGTGTAGAAAATGACGGCCCCGGCGGGAATCGTCAAGGTATATTCTCCTGGCTCGGTAGCCTCCTCGGGGAAATAAATCAGCACGCTGTAGCGCACGTCATACATGTCGGCGCTCCAGCTCTCGCCCGTGGTGGTGTTGGTGAGCGTAGCCTCCATGCCATACTCAATCTCGCCCACGGTGAGCGGGAAATTGATGATGAAGTTCTGCAGGCTCTCCACCTGACCCTCGGCCGGGTCGATGGTGATTTGCTCGTAGAACGACTCGGGAGTAACGGGAATGATGAACCTGAGCGTGATGGGCAGCAGGCGCTGGCCATTGACGGTGAGTGAATTCTCAGGGAGATTCAGGAAATAATTGCCGGGAGCGGTAAAACACTCCTCAAAGTCAATAATCACGGTTTTGCCGTCGGCATCGGCACGCATGGTACCCTCAACAGTGCCGCCACCGCCTTTCTCCAGCGTGGGGATAGAGTTAGGAGCTACCACCACCGACATGTCCTGGAAGGTGATGGTGAAGTGTTGCAAACTGGTCACATCGCCCTCGGCAGGAGTGACGGTCAACGCATCATAGGGACTTACAGCGGCCTGGGCCGAAAGACTGCAAAAGAGAGCCATCAAAATGGCAAAAAGGTGTACTGTTAGTTTCATTTCTTTTGGTTCTATTTTATTAATAATGTAAAGCTAAATGACTTAAAAACGGAAAATCCACCGCAAAATTATGGAAAATGATTTAAAAACACAAGAAAATAGTAGGCATTTCCTTACACTATTACCAAAATTGGCATCAACACGCATATTTAAGGACGGCACCTCAGACCAAATAAACCGTTTTATTTGCCATGACCGCATACAGTAATGTATCAAGGATTTTCATCATTTAACCGAATAAAAGTGGGCATTAGTTGAAAATAATTGACCGATACTACAAATTTTGCATAGTTTTGTAGCAAATATTCATGTTTTAATCACTCTAAATTTATGCATTTATGAAAAAACGATTCCTATTGGCAACATTGATTGCTATGACAGGTGTTCTGGCCTTTGCGCAGCAGACCATGTGGGTACACACAGGTCATGTTCACTGGGCTTATAACACCGAGGCGGTAGGCTCGATGCCCTATTCATCGGGCAATCTGCTTACCGTGCTTGAGAAGGGTTTCACCCTTGCCGATGTGGACAGTGTGACGGTCGTCAGCGAGACATTTGCCGACGACAATGTCCTCGTCAAGTACAATGGTAGTGTGGCCGATGTGTTTGTGGCTGGCAATATCGCTAACCACATCACCGCTCAGGTGACCGGAGCACGCGTCGCCGTCATCCAGGATGCCGACGTGGCTACCGAGTACACCTACACCCTGCAGGGCACCAGCACCAGCGGCTGCTTCTACCATGCGGGAGCCTACAAGATGACGCTCGCGCTCAACGGCGTTAACCTGACCAACCCCGACAGCGCCGCCATCAATATCCAGAACAGCAAGCGCATTGCCGTGCAACTGGTTGACGGAACCACCAACACCCTGAAGGACGGCAGCGCCAACACCAAGAAGGCCGCCTTCCTCATCAAGGGCCATGCCGAATTCGCCAAGGGCGGCTCGTTGACCATCACGGGCAACAAGAAGCACGCGCTGGCCTGCAACGAGTACATGGAGGTGAAGAAGACCGTGGGCACCATCACCATCACCGGTGCTGTGGCCGACGCCATCAACGTGAGCCAGTACTTCCAGATGAATGGCGGTACCATCAATATCCAGAGCTGCGGTGACGACGGCCTCCAGGTTGATGCCGAAGACACCGCCGATCCCGAACTCGACGGTCATGTGCTCATCAAGGGCGGCACGCTCACCATCAACGGCAGCGCGGCAGCCACCAAGTGCATCAAGGCCGAGGGCAACATCGACATCCAGGGCGGTACGCTCACCTTGAACCACAGCGGTATCCCCACATGGGACAGCACTGAGAGCAAAATCAAGGAAGCCATCGGTATCAGCACCGACCGCAACCTCACCATCAACGGAGCCGAGGCCATCGTCAATATCAGGATGACCGGCAACGGCGCACGTGGCATGAAGTGCGACAGCACGCTCACCGCCACCGCCGGCACTATCGACATCAACTGCTCGGGACAGCCCTGGGCTTACGGCACGACCGACACGACCAACGTGAAGTGTGCCAAGGCCGACTATGCCTTCATCCTGAACGGTGCCAACATCACGTGCACCACGACCAAGGACGAGGCCGAGGGCATCCACAGCGAGGGCACCGTCCTCATCAGCGACGGCACGTTGACGCTCAACACCTATGACCACGGCATCAAGAGCGATGGCAACATGGACATCACCGGCGGCACCATCAACTTTACCGTCACCGGCGCTGCCAGCAAGGCCATCAAGCCCGAGGGCAACCTGCATATCACCGGCGGCACCATCACGGGTACCGTGAGTGGCGGCGGCGAGACCTACGCCGACAAAACCGTGAGCGGCGCAGCCTGCATCAAGGGCAAAGCCAACTGCGTGATTGATGGCGGCACGTTCGACCTCCGCGCCACCGGCCAAGGCGGCAAGGGCATGAACTTCAACGGCAACCTGACCATCAACGACGGTACCATCAAGGTGACCACCACGGGCACCAAGTACGGCTCCAGCGGCAGTGGCGGCGGTTGGAATCCGTGGGGCGGCGGTGAGAGCAGTGGTGACACCAGCTCCTCGCCCAAGGGCATCCGCGCCGAGGGCACCGTCACCATCAACGGCGGCACCATCACCGTGAGCGCTACGGGTGGCGAAGGCTCCGAGGGTATCGAGTCCAAGTCCATCATGTATGTCAAGGGCGGTTACATCGAGATCACCAGTTATGACGATGCCATCAATGCCTCGTCCCACCTGTACTTCACTGGCGGTTACACCTATGCAGTGGCTACCGGCAACGATGCCATCGACTCCAACGGCAACATGTACCTGAGTGGCGGTTATGTCTTCTGCTGCGGCAGTGAGGAAGGCCTCGACGCCAACAGCGAGGGCGGCTACAAGGTTTATATCCAGAGCGGTGCCAACCTGATGGCCGTTGGCGGTAACATGGGTGCTATCGAGAGCGGTGCCAGCATCAGCCAGACCTGCTATCAAGGCACTGCAACGGCCAACACCTGGTATGCCCTCTACAGCGGCAGCAACGTATCCTTCGCAGCCTACACGCCCACCTTCTCCAACCAAGGTGGAGGCCCCGGTGGCGGGTATCCCGGTGGCGGCAGTTCCTCCAGCAAGACCATTGTCGTTACGGCTCCTTCCACGCCCAAACTCTACAAGGGCGTGACAGCCAGCGGCACCACCTTCTGGACCGGCAAGGGCGCTACCAATGCAAGCGGCGGTTCACAAGTCAGCCTCTCGACCTATTCTGGCGGTGGCGGCTGGCCCTATGGTGCTCCCATTGAGTAGTTATAAACCATGACATCATTATTTAAAGACTTAGAAATTATGAAAAAGACAATTATAACGATGCTTATCGCCCTGGTGGCCATGGTTGCCAGCGCCGAGACCTATAACTACCTGAAGTTCACCAAGACCAACGGCTCGACAGTAACCTATTCGGTAGAAGGCCTCAAGCTCACCTACGACGCTACCAACGTGACCGTCACCAACGTGGATGGCACCAACACCATCGCTCTTGCCGAGGTACAGGACATGTACTTCAGCAACGAGGCCGAGACCAGCTATTTGCGTGGCGATGTGGACTGCAATGGTTTTGTTGATATTGCCGACGTGACGGCACTCATCGACTATATCTTGAGTAAGGATCCCACGGGTATCAGCCTCGAGGCTGGTGATTGTGACCTGGATGGTGAAATCTCCATCAGCGACGTCACAACACTCACCGACTACATCCTATCAAAAGAATGGTAATTACAGTGGCAAGCCAATAACCTGCTCTCTGAACACAGATTAAATACTAATCACTCGCGATTTGCGTCGCTTGGGCTACCCCCCAGGCGGCGCAAACTGTTTAACCGAGGCACAGCCTCGATCTACTTAACAATGCTGAAAGGAAATAAACTGAGTGCTTTTTAAAGGAGAGAATGGATGAAAGATTTGGAAGATTGGAGAAAAAATTGTATTTTTGAGCCTAAAATTTTCTAACTACCCTATCGATAGCCATGTTTAAATTCATCCATACGAGTGACTGGCACTTGGGCCAGAATTTCTACGGATATGACCGTAGCGAGGAGCAACAGGACTTCCTCAGGCAACTTGCCACAATCGTGAGCGAGCAGCAGCCTGACGCCCTGCTGGTGAGCGGCGATGTTTATCACACGGCGGCACCGTCGAGCAGCACGGTGAGGCTGTATGTGAGCGGGATGCTCGACATCCATGAGGCTTGCCCCGACATGTCCATCATCGTGATTGCGGGTAACCACGACAGCGCGGCGCGCCTCGACAGCGACAGCCTGCTGTGGGAACGTGCGGGAGTGACTGTGCTGGGCGGCATCGCCCGCAATAGCGACGGCACGGCCTGCCTCGACCACCACTTGATTACGGTCAAGAATCGGGGTATCGTCGCCGCGGTGCCTTTCTGCTATCCCGGTGGCTTCCCCTTGACATCACCCGATGCGGTGGACCGGGCACAGCGCCAATCGGCATACTTCCAAGCACTGCTCGACCATGCCAATAGCCAAGACCCCGACGGGCTCCCTGTCGTGCTGATGGCCCACCTGGCCGTGAGCGGTAGCGACTACACGGGGCACGACAGTTCGGTGGCCATGGAGAGTGTGGGTTTGGACGAATTGGGCTCGGGGTATGACTATGCCGCATTGGGACATATCCACCGGCCACAGCAACTGAGCGTGAACGCACGTTACTGCGGCACACCGCTGGCAGTGAGCTTTGATGAGCAATGCGAGCACTCGGTGAGCATTGTCGAAATTGACGCACATGGCAATGAGCCACGAGTTCACAGCCATATCATCAAGAACATCAAGCCGCTCCACACCATCCCAGCCAAGAAACCCGCCGACTTTGACACGGTGATGGAAAAACTCCAAGCCATGAGCGACACCCAACACGCATACATCAGGCTGAATGTCCTGGCCGACGGCCTGTTGCCGCATGATGCCCAGATACGCGCCGCCCAAGTGCTGGAAGAGAAAAATTGCCGCTACTGCTGCATCAAGAAGACATTAGCCACCTCTGCCACAGCCCACAGCACCCGCATGAGCCTTGAGCAACTGAGTGAAAAAAGTCCCATCGAGGTGGCCGAACAGTTCTTCCTCGACAAGACCGGTAACACGATGACCGACCTGCAACGGGAAATGTTCAACGAAGCCTATCGGCAGGCAACCGTTAATAGTTAGAAGTTAGGAGTTAGAAATTAGGAGTTAGAAATTAGGAGTTAGGAGTTAGAAGTTGGCGGATGCCAACTAGAAACTAGGGACTAAGGACTAGAAACTAACTAAGGACTAAGGACTAAAAACTAAAAACTAAAAACTAAGAACATGAGACTGAAGAGACTACATATCAGCAATATCGCTTCGATACAAGAGGCTGAAATCAATTTTGACGCTTCGCCGTTGAGCGATGAGCGTCTGTTCCTCATCACGGGCGACACCGGCACCGGCAAGTCAACCATCATCGACTGCCTGTGTCTGGCGCTGTATGGCACAACGCCACGCATGAAAGCTGCCCGTCGAGCCGACTATGAGAACAAGCGTCCCGAGGCGACCAACCAGGAGAACTTGAACACCAATGACCCGCGCCAACTGCTGCGCCGCGGTAGCGGCAGTGCCGACGTCAGCCTGGCGTTTGACGACAATGAGGGAACCCCTTATATCGCCACGTGGCACGTACACCGCTCCCACAAGCGCCCAACAGGAGCCCTGCAAGACGTGGAGCGCAACCTGCGCACCGAAGACGGCGTCATGCCAGCGGTCTTTATGACCAAGAAGACCGAAATTGACGGTTTTATCACCAACCTCATCGGATTGGACGTAAACCAGTTTTTCCGCACCGTGGTTCTCGCCCAGGGCAAGTTTGCCGAGTTTCTTGAGTCCAATGAGAACGACAAATCGTTGCTCCTCGAGAAAATGATGGGCCTTGACATCTATTCACAGGTGAGCATGAAGATCCACGAGATGTGTGGTGAGAAGAAGCGTGACCGTGATGCCCTGCGTGAGGCACTCAACGACATCAGTCTGCTGCTCCCTGAGGAGAAAACGGCCATCGAGGAGGAAATCGTGCAATATAAGCAGGAACAAACAACCGTGCGCCAGCGGCATGAACAGGCCAAGGCGATGCGCGACTGGCTGGACGAGAAGCAACGCATCGAGGAGGATCTGAAAAAGCAAAACGACCTCCTTGAAGGGGTACAACAGCAGATGCGGGAACCCGCCTACGTGGAGCGTGCCCAGCTGGTCAAAGAGTGGGATGCCACCACCGAGGCCCGCGCCGACTTCAAGCGGCACCAACATGCCCAGGCCCAAATCACGGCCCTGGAAGCACAGCAACCCGCCCTCCAGCGGGAATATGACCGCCTGTGCGCCGCCCTGCAATCCACGATTAAAGCCCTTGACGATAAGCGGACCAGCCTCAAGGATGTCAAAGCCTTAATTGAGCAGGACAGCCAAAATAGCGCCATCTATGCCGCCATCGGCGAAATCAAGACGCTGATGTCTCATCGGCAGAAGGCATTGGACAACATCAAAACCTATACCGAAGCCCTGACGCGGGAGCAGAGCAAGTTGCCACAAGCCGAGGAAACCGTACGTCTGACGATAGAAGCCAACAACGCCCAGGAAGGGAAGGTCAGAGAAACACAGCAACGGCTGGATAGCCTGAACATCGGCACCGTCAACACGCGCAAGGACAACCTGAATGATGCCAAGGCCGCGGTGAGCGCCCTCAAGACGCAACTGGAGGCCATCGCCAAGCAGAATTCCCGCATCGACGAGATGAGGCAGGAACTCAAACGCCAACAGGATCTGGTGGCAACCGACGCCGCCACCATCGACCTCAAGCGCGAGATGGCCGAGAAGGCCCGAGAGAATCTCACCCGTCAAAAGGACTGGGATGCCCTGCTCATCCAGGCCCATAACAGCCTGCATGCGGGCGACACCTGTCCCGTGTGCGGCCATGTCATCGACACGCTACTCTCCCCCAAGTCCAAGAGTGCCCTGGATGAACTGCAGGCACAGTGCCAGCAAGCCGATAAGGCACTGAATGAGACCGAAACCCGCATCAGTGCCGGCAAGAAACTCATTTCCCATCAGGAAATTTTGTTGCAAAAGGCCGTTGACGAACTCGATCACATGGTCAACCTCAAGGACACGCAACAGTCGGCCACCCGCCTGCTGCTGGAAAAATGCGGCAAGAGCACCGACGAAATTACCGAGGCACATCAGGCCGAAAGCCTCATCATTGCCATCAATGATGAGGTAGAACAGTTGAACGGCATCATCGCCCAATCCCAGGAACTGACAACCGAACTGCAACAGCAACAACGCCAGCTCAAGGCCACCGAGACAGCGCATAACAAAGCCGTCATTGCCTTGAACAACGTCAAAAACAGCATCGAGAAGCAAAACATGGCCATCGATGCCAGCAAGACTCAACGCGATGCGGTGACGCGTGACTTGGACAACCTGCTTGCCGAAGACGGCTGGCATGACATGAGCGCCGAGGCATTGACAGCACTCGTCAACGATATCGAACGCCGCGCAAGGCAGTACCGACAGCAAACCGAAGCAGCTGGGCAGCTGGAACGCGCCATCGACATGTTGCAGGTTTCCATCCCCACCATGGAGGAAGCGAAGCGCAATCTGCAAGGTAGCTTGAAAGACAATAGCGGTGACGGCTGCGGTGACATTCCCGAGGGGCTGGAGAGTCTGTGGCACACGTTGGAAAAGAAATACACGCAGTGGCACACCTCGCTCTCCCGTGAGCGTCAAGACGACAGCGAGGCCCAAGAAAAGGTCAACGCCTATCTGCAGTCACAACAGGCGGTGTCGCTTGACCGCCTGCAAAACTTGTGTGCCCACGAGCCAGAGGAAATCAGTGCCATCAGGTTGGCACAGCAGCAACTTGTGGAAAAGGCCAACAACCTGCAGGGCGAGACCACCTCGCTCGGAAAGCGCAAAGCGGCCCATCAAGCCCGGAGGCCGGAATTTGCCGTGGAAGACCGCGAACAATTAGAGGGAATCATCGCCACCGCGGGCAAGCGCGACGAGGAACTGAACGAGGAAATCTCCAAACGGTCGGCACGCCTCACACTCGATGCCGAGAACCACAAACTCGCCGGCAAGAAAAAGGAAATGCTCGACCAGGCCGAGCAACTTTATCTCCGCTGGTCACAACTCAACGAGATGCTGGGCAGCCATGACGGCTCGAAATTCAGGAGAATCGCCTTGAGCTACATCCTCGAGGAACTGCTCGCCATTGCCAACGGCTACTTGAGCCATTTCAATGACCGCTATGAGTTGGAAGCCCAGCCTGGCACCCTCACCATCCTGGTGCGCGACTTGCTGCAGGGCGACAGAACGGCGGTAACGACGCTGTCGGGCGGCGAGAGTTTCATGGTGTCGCTGGCTCTTGCACTGGCGTTATCGAGCATGACGGGCAAGGTGTTCACCGTGGACACCATATTCATCGACGAAGGATTTGGCACGCTGAGCGCCAACTACTTGGACAAAGTCATGGAAACGCTCAACCACCTGTATGACATGGGCGGGCGACGTGTGGGTATCATCAGTCACGTCGAGGCGCTGAAGGAGCGCATCACCGCTCAAATCCACGTTCAGCGCGACAAGGGGAACAACACCGTGAGCCATGTCGTGGTGAGCGGTTAGGAGTTAGGAGTTAGAAGTTAGAAGTTAGAAGTTAGGAGTTAGAAGTTAGGAGTTAGAAGTTAGGAGTTAGAAGTTAGGGGTTAGGAGTTATTGGGGTGAAACTGCTGTGATTAGGGCGTGGAAATAGGCGATGGCATCATCGAGAGGCATGAAGCGGGACGCATCGGGCTGTCCCTTCAAGTGCTTGCGCACGGCCTCCTCGGGATGGAACTGCACACCCAAGGCAAAACGCTTGTCGGTGCGCTCAATCGCCTCAATAATGTTGATGCCGTCGGTCTCGGTCACGCCCGTCACCCGCAAGGGGGTTCCCGTCACGTCACCCACCACCTGATGGTGCCATGAGGGCACATTGTGGATGGTGTCGGTGCCTACGATGGCATACAGCAATGAGTTGTGGTCGGTAACCGTCACGTCGTGGGGCGTGTAATAACGGTTGCCGTCGGCATCACGCTGCATGCGGTGCAGGTAATGATAGGACAGACCCAAGCCCTCGTAGTAAGTCGTCAAATCCTGAATGAGCGGGGCACCCGACACGACTCCAAGCATCTGCATGCCACGGCACAGACCCAGCACCGGCACGTCGTGGTCGAGGCAATAGGCCATCGTCAAGTACTCCGACACGTCGCGGGTGGCATCAGCGCTATTGTCGCCCTCGATGCCATGCCACGTTTGGGGCACAGCAAACAGTGTGGAACTGATGTCGCCACCACCCAGAAAAACCACGGCCTGGACGTCAGCCATTAACTCGGCGGCATCGGTGCCATGGTAGGTGTCGCGCTTGACAATATCGGCATATTGCTGGCGCAACACGCCCACCCCATTGACATATCGGGGGCACAGTGTCAAGCTATCGTACTCAAATCCCGCGGGACGCAACTGCGGCAAAATCACCGCCTCGCCCCCAGCCGCCTCGATGGAAAGGATAACGCGCTCATAGGCGGCATCGTTGGGTTGCCACGCAAGGCCCACGCGCACCTTCACACCATCACCAGCCATTGCCGCGAGCGTAAAGCCCCAGGTCAACAGCACAATCACCCAATATTTCATCACTCTATTCCTCATCATCATATAACTAATGTTTTAGGCTTTAGGTTTTAGGCTTTAGGTTTTAGGACGCGGAGCCACCTAATGCCTAACTCCTAACGCCTAATGCCTAATGCCTAACACCTAATGCCTCATTCTTAACATTTCCAGTACCTGATCGACCGGCAGGGCATCAACGTGATAACCGCCTTTGCCCGTCATTGATTCGGCCATGAACAGGGAGTTCCACAAGGCCTCGGCGGTCGCCTCGATGGTGGCGGCAAAGATGGGCGACATCTCGCTGTTGGCAAGCACAGTCGAGGCGATGGTCTTGGCATCGTCGTCAATCAGGTTGCCAGGGGCTACCGACAGGGCGATGACATAGTCACCGCTGCCGTTAGAGGCGATGCCTCCGGTCTTGGCCATACCCATCATGGCACGCTTGGCGACGCGTTCCAGGTTGCGCGAGTCAAGCGGTGCGTCGGTGATAACGACCATCATGCAGGAGCCATCCACGTTCTCGCTCTTGCGCACGTGGTTGATGAAATCGTGCTTGTGCAACCGTTGCCCCACCTGCACGCCGTCAATCTCGAGGATGCCGCCGTAATTGGTCTGAACGAGCACACCGACGGTGTATCCGCCCAACGACTCGGGCAGCACGCGCGACGAGGTGCCGATACCGCCCTTAAAGCCGAAGCAGATGGTGCCTGTCCCGGCGCCCACGTTGCCTTGCTCCACTGAGCCGTCATGCGCCTTACTGATGGCGTCGATGACCATTTGGGGCGTGACGTGCAAGCCGCAAATGTCGTTCAAACGGCCATCATTGGTCTCACCCACAATTGCATTCACCGAGCGGACACCCTCGTTGCCAGGCTGCATGAGCGTGTAACGCACGAGGCCCTCGATGCCTGCAGCCACGCTCAACGTGTTGGTGAGGATGACAGGCGTCTCAATGTTACCCAGTTCACTCACCTGCGTCACGCCCGCCAACTTGCCAAACCCATTGCCCACATAGATGGCGGCGGGCACCTTATGGCGGAAGATGTTGCCCTGGTGCGGCACGATAGCCGTGACACCCGTGCGCACGCTGTCACCCTCGATAAGCGTCACATGGCCTACCGTCACCCCCGGCACATCGGTGATGGCGTTATATTGTCCTGTTTCAAAAATTCCCGTCGGGAATCCCCATTCGCGCAACGTCTTGTGCTGCTGAGCCACGACTGTCGCCGCCCCCAGCACCATACATATCACAAAAAACAGATATCTCTTCATCATCACTCTGTATAAATTGCCGCAGGCAAAGATAGTGCAAACCCCACAATTACCACATCAAAATCCCTAAAAATCCGATATCAGTGAGCGCCAGTATTTCGGCGCAAATACAACTCATCGGCGAATCAGCAAAGAATAAGAGTCGAATTATCACATCAAAAAGACCGTCCCTTTTTCTTTTATTCAAATTCTTTCAAATAAAAGGTATTCTAGAAATAATTTACTACCTTTGTAGGCATCATCGCTTGGGAACTGCCGATGCTGGCTTTTCCCGCCTTATGAACAATCATTAACCAACATTTAACCCTAAAACAAGATGAAAAAAATTACATTCCTACTCTTTCTGTTGCTGGCCCTGCTGCCAGTTGCCGCCCACGCCCACGACTTTGAAGTTGACGGCATATATTACGACATCAACCGCGACGACACCACAGTCACGGTGACCTACAGAGGTTCGAGTTTTTTCAATTCAAATGATTACACTGGTGTAGTAACCATCCCCTCATCGGTAACCTACGACGGTAAGAGTTACACTGTCACAAAGATCAGTTACGCTGCATTCGCTTACTGCGACAAAGTGACCAAAGTAAATCTTCCCAACACGCTCAAAACGATCGATAACCAGGCGTTTCGCGAATGTAGGGGTCTGACTGGCATCACCATCCCCAGATCTGTAACAACCATTGGCACATGGGTGTTCCTTTATTGCTACTCCCTGAGGAGTTATGTTGTGGAAAGTGGCAACCCGGTCTATGATTCACGTGAGAACTGCAATGCTATCATCAAAACGGCAACCAACACGATTATCTATGGTTGCCCGACAACTGTCATCCCCAGTTCTGTCACTGCTATCGGCGACGATGCATTCTATTCCGTTCGCGATATGACCTCCTTCACCATCCCCGACCAAATCACGTCTATCGGCAAAAGTGCATTCTGCGCGTGCACCAATCTGACAAGCATCGTCATCCCGAGTTCCGTAACATACATCGGCGTGCAGGCATTCTGTCACTGTTCTAAAATGACAAGTATGGTTGTGGAAAGCAGCAACCCTGTCTATGATTCACGTGAAAACTGCAACGGCATTATTGAGACGGCCACCAATACCATTATTGCAGGTTGTCTCAGCACCGTCATACCTAACTCTGTCACTAAAATCGGCAATAATGCGTTCCATTTAATCCCATTGACCACCATCGACATTCCCGATGGTGTCACATCAATTGGCAGCAATGCCTTCGCTATGACCAATCTCCGGGACGTCGTTATTCCTGACGGTGTCACCGAAATCGGCAGTCAGGCGTTCTATTATTGCGAAAAGCTGGCCAGCATCAACATCCCCGACGGTGTTACCAATATCGGCTCCTACACGTTCTATTATTGCCCACAACTGGCCAATCTTACCCTCAGCAACTCGCTCACTTACATCGGCTATTATGCATTCGCCAGTTGCCCCAAGTTGACCAGTCTCGTGTTGCCCAACACGCTCACAACCATTGATGGTCATGCGTTTGGCAACGACAGAGGCTTGGAGAGTGTCATCCTCGGTAACTCCCTCACATCCATTGGCGATGAGGCATTCCAGTCCTGCGTCAAATTGCCCAGCATCGACATCCCCAATTCCGTCAAGACCATTGGCGACCAGGCATTTGAGTACTGCTACGCATTAGAGAACGTCACTATCGGAGACTCTGTTACCACTATCGGCAGCAATGCGTTCCACGAGTGCACCGCTTTGCAGGATGTCACCCTCGGCAAATCTGTTTCATCCCTTGGCTACAATGCCTTCAATAACTGCACCAGTCTGAGCAATGTGACCTGTAAAGCAACAACAGTGCCCTCTGCGAACCAAAACACTTTCTATAACAGCTATGAGCAGGCAACACTCTACGTACCCTACGGGTCGGTTGAAGGTTATCAGGCTCATGAGGAATGGGGCCAGTTCTCGCGAATCATTCCCTTTATCGGTGCCGGTCCTGGAGACATTGACGGTGACGGGATTCTCGGCATCAATGACGTGACAAGTCTGATTGACCGCATATTGAGTTCAGAGCAGTTGCCCGCCTACGGTGATGTGAATGGTGACGGCATTGTCGATATCGCTGACGTGACCACACTGATCGATGTGCTGCTGAACTGAGATTGACCCCGCAGTCAACGCTCAATTATCCAGTTCAAACAAATCCCTCGCGATCAACAATGACTGCGAGGGATTTGTATCAGATTTTGACTTGTGTCGGCCGATTAGTCTTAGTTCAAAATCATGTCGATGATAGCGGTCACATCGGCAATGCCGATATTACCATCCTGGTTAACGTCGGCATTCACCTCAAAAAAGTTAGTGGAATCACCGTCCAGCACGTAGTCAATCAAAGCGGTGACGTCGGCGATGTTCACGTCACCGTCACCAGTGACGTCGCCAAGCATCCTGTCATAGGTGTAACCTATCTCGGTAACAGGGAGGTCAACATGGGTGCCGCAGCCCAGCGTTGCTGTCGCATCGGGGAAGTCGTCGCCCATGGCATAGTCAACAAAGCTGATAAAGTTGTCGGTATAGGTCATCGCCTTGCCACGGATGCCCGAGGTGTAGAAGGGAGCGTAGTCACTGCCCCACGTGCAGTTATCGTTATCCTCGGCGTCAAAAACGATAGTCACAAGCAGGCTCTTGCCAAGGGTGAGAGTAAACGGCTCTTGGATTTCCATCGCCAGAACCATGTCCTCGCCATAGCCTTCAAGCAGGTCTATGTCATATCTGCCCTCGGCAACCAACTCGCCAAACTCGAAAAACTGCTTGATACCATATTTGTTGATGGCGAACTCGGTTTCGTCAATTTCCTGAAGATAAACCTTAGCATTGCGGACAATCTCCTCGAATGATTCACTCTGGAACTTGAAATTCAGGTACTTGACCATCACACCTTCCTTGCCATTCATGCTGGTCAGCAGGTCGGGCGTATAAATCATCTGCGACCCGGTATGAGCCAGGTAGAAGGTAGTGGGTGCTGAGTCAAAGTAAGAGCCGTTGTAAGTCTCGGTGCCGTTGTAATAGTCTCCCACCTCGATCCAACCAAGGAACTGGGCCTGAGCCGTCATCGTCAGTGCAGCCATGACTGCAAGAATCAAGTAATACTTTTTCATCGCTTCAATCAATTTAGGGTTATTGAAATATGACTAATTAAACATAATGCTCCATATGCATTAACTATACTGGCGCAAAAATAATCAAAAATATCGCAAGTTGAAAACAAAAAACAATTTGCTTTTGTTAAAACGCAGCTTCATCTAACTGCAATATGCCACAGATACAGTAAATTGCAATAAAGAAGCCACCTAACCCGCGGTATAGTGTCAAATTTTTATACGATTTATTGCAAAAAAGTTAATAATTCGCATGATTTCATCAGCGATATCTTGGTAAGATTGATAGAATATGATATATTTGCGCCTCCATAGGGCAACAGGGATTTCAGCGTTGTAGGTGAAGCCTCCTATAATTCTTCCTTCTTGTCGTAGGATACCGAATTATTAATTAAAATCGATGAAATGATGGAAAAAAGGATTTTGATATTTCTGATTATGGTATTGGCCATTGCCTCGAGCTTGACGGCTCAGGATGTCCAGGCCATAGCAGAGCGTCTTGACCTTCAACGCTATGTTTATCCCCAAGAGAAGATTCATGTGATGACCGACCGAGGTGTTTACCTCGCTGGCGACACCCTCTGGTTAAGGGCTTGGGTGGTGGATGCCGCGACCCATCAACCTGTGTTCGCAAGCAAATTTGTGTATGTTGAGCTGGTGTCGCCGACCGATTCGCTCTGTGCCCACGTGAAAATCCACCTGGATGATGATGGAGTGTTCCAAGGCTATCTGCCGATACCCGATGATTTGCCCGAGGGGCGTTACCAGTTGACGGCCTACACGCTGTTCATGCAGAATGCAGGCGCCGACTACTTTTGCCGCCTGCCTATCGAGGTAACAGGCCTGATGTCATTGGAACGACGCATCTCAGCCCGATGCGTGCGGTTTGATGATGAGGTAGAGGTGAGACTTAGTTACACTGATTTGGATGGTACGCCCAGTGAGTTCAGCAACTGCTGTTATCTTAACCATTACGGAGATATGAGGTCCCAAGGTAGGGGCAACGGTGAAGCGCGCTTTACGCTCAAAGGGAAGGATGCCAGTGAACCCGTGGTGCTCGTTGAGATTGACGGCTATGCCAAGTACATCCCGTTGCCTGCTAACCGTGAAGTGTTGGTGGATTTCTACCCTGAGGGAGGTTATCTGGTGCCTAACGTGGAGAATGCTGTCGCTTTCAAGATGCATGACCCCGACAACCTGACGGTCAAGACCTCGGGCGAGCTGGTGGATGAGCAGGGCGTGGTTGTTGCCCCGCTGCTTGTTGAGCACGATGGTATGGGATTGGCGAGGTTCACTCCGCGTGTCGATGGCCATTACACGGCCCGTTGGCGTGATAACTTTGATGAGTTGGTGACATTTGACCTGCCCCAAGTGCGACCCGATGCCACTGTGGTACAGGTGCGGCACGATGAGGATGGACAGATTAGATTGCAGGCCGCTGGTGCCCATGGTGCAGGTGCGATATTGGTGGTGCAGCAACGGGGCTGCCTGATTGCGGCATCCCGGGATGCCATCGTCCTGAATGAGAACGAGTTCTCTCCTGGTGTGGTGCAGGCACTGCTGATTGATGAAGGTGGACGTTGCCTGAGCGAGCGATTGTTTTTCGCCGAACGGCCAACGCTGTCTGCGACGTCGGTGGAAACGGAGCGCCCAGTCTATAACAACCGAGACGCTGTGAAGGTGACAGTGGACATGAACAGCCTGGTGATGGGTGCTGATGGTGGCGACTGTGCCGTGGCGGTGGTTGACAATCGTGCCGCCGTGATTGCCGAGGGGGACATCTTTTCCAATTTATTGTTGCAGAGTGACCTGCGCGGAAATGTTCACGACCCGGGGTATTATTTTAGAGACGATGATAGCATTGATGGCGCCGAGCGGAGCCGTCATCTCGACTTGCTCATGCTCACCCAAGGATGGCGCCGCTATGACATTCCCCGTGTGCTCAAGGGGCATGTTGCCGAGCCGCAATTCCCCTGCGAGGTCTCGCAGGTTGTGGCGGGTCGCGTTCTGAGCGAGTTCCGCAACAGACCTCTTGCTAATGCTGAAGTGGGCCTGATTATCCCTAAAATGGAATATGCCAACGTGGCCACAACCGACTCGTTGGGTCGCTTCTCCATCCCTGTTCCCCTGATTGCTGACGGGGTGGATTGCGTAGTGATTGCAATGAATGACAAGGGAAAGAAGCAGACCAATCTGGAACTGGCCGAAGAAGAATACCCCAAGAACTATTATCTGATTGATGCCGGCACCTCAAACGGGCTGACCGCCAATGTGCAGGAGGAGCAGGCCAAGCGATTGATCAACGAGGATGACTGGCGGCACATCATGCTCGATGAACTGGTGGTGAAAGCGTCTCGTCATCTGCACAAACCTGCGGTTGAGTCACGCCGGATTTTGACGGCCGATGATATTTCAAAAAAGGGTATCACTTCGGTCGAAGGAGCCCTTGCCGCTATAGGCGTGACCGATTTTAGCAAGGTCCGTATCTCAATCGACGGTGAATCGCTCAGTGATTTATATTTCACTGACAGCGAAACCATAGCTAAAGCGATAGCAATGTCTTCGGGCCCAAGGGATAGAAACGACAAGCAAAGTGGTTTCAATTTCGCTGCACTAAACACGGGGACAGATTATGAGTTGAGCCAGGTCTCGATTGCTGAAGGTTTTGTCAGTATGAAAAATGTAGAATATATCAGTTATTCGGTGGGACGTGGTGGAACCAGGACAATCAACATCACCAGGAAACCGGGCTCGAGCAAAGAATGGAAGGAACCTAGCCGATATGTCAAAATTGCTCATCCGATGGGCGCGCAACGACCTGTGGAATTTTATACACCACGCTACGATAAAGACGATTGTGGCATTGAGCCAGGGAACGACCAGCGCCGTGTGCTCTACTGGAATCCTCGGGTGAAGGTGGGCGAGGACGGTATGGCTCGTTTTGACTTCTATTGCAACGACGCTCAGAACACCACCTATACAATCCTTGTCGAGGGTGTCACCAATAAGGGAGAACTCATGCATGGCACTCAAACTGTCACTAAACGGTAGTATGGTGCGATTGCCCTGGTTTTTGTATGGAAATTTGTAAGTGGTATAACCAAGGTTATTACGATTAAAACGTTGATTGCTATGAAGAGAAGAAGGAACTCTTTATTATTGCTGTTGGCAGTCTTGATGCTGTCGGGGTCTGCAGGATCCCAGGGCTTTTATGCCTATCACAAAGGAGACACAAAGGTACCCCCTACCGTTAGCGACAAGTTAGAGGGGGGCACTGCCATGGGGAGCATCAAGACTGAAACGTTCACGGTGAATGGGGTGTCGTTCACAATGGTGACTGTCAAGGGTGGCAAATTCACCATGGGAGCTACCGATGAGCAAGATGGTGACGTCAACGAAAAAGAGCGCCCTGCTCATCAGGTGACGGTATCGACTTTCAGCATCGGCCAGACTGAAGTGACACAGGCATTGTGGCTTGCCGTGATGGGCACCAATCCAAGTTACTTCACCAGTGCGCACGGTTACACTGATGACTTGCAGCGCCCCGTGGAAGGGGTTTCCTGGTATGATTGCAGAATCTTTACCAGCAGGCTTAACCGGATAACGGGCAAACAGTTCCGCCTTCCTACTGAAGCGGAATGGGAATATGCCGCTCGGGGTGGCAGTCTGAGCCAGGGCTACTCATGTGCCGGCAGCAATGACCCGAATGAGATTGCGTGGTACTGTGATAATATCCCTTCTAATACAAGCGAAACAGCTGGATATGGTACACAACCAGTCGCCTCCAAGCTCCCTAACGAATTGGGACTGTATGACATGTCGGGCAACGTATGGGAGTGGTGTTTTGACAGATTTGGCCCCTACGGCAAGAAATCGCAGAAGAATCCCGTTGGTCCCAAATCGGGTGACAGCCGTGTGAATCGTGGTGGCAGCTGGTTGGAGTCCGCCGGGAGTTGCCGCGTATCGGGCCGATACGACTGCGTCCCAGCCTACCTGAGCAACGACCTCGGGCTGCGCCTCGCCCTATAGCCCAACAATTATTATAACGCACGTTTGATAAGATTCAATTAATTGGAAATAAGGAATATAGTGGAATGCACATCAGCCTTATGTACCAAAAAACAACCGCTACGTTCACGCAATCAAATACCTAACCATTAAAAACCTCCCGACGCCTGATTGACAGTCCTTTCCAGTAAGCCGATGAGGCGTTTAAGGGCGTCTAAAGGCGTTGAACGACACAAAAAGGGGGAGCGTACGCACCCCCGAATAGAGGTCGAATTATTAACGCTGGCAAGACGTGAAGCTCACTTTCTGTAATGCATCAATCAGACCTTGAAAGTTCAACGATTCCAAAGGTTGCTTCCCTCCGGCATAGCTGCACCAGTTCACTTTTTTGTCCCAGGAAATGGATACAAATTGTTTGGGACGTTCACACCTCAACAAACACGATGGGCTCTGGAATGGCTCGCCCCCAGTTACAATAGCTAATTGTTGCGGGGTTGGTGTATCGCTAAACCGTTGAGGTATCAATATGATTTGGTCATTTTCAAGCAGTTTCCGCAATGAGACATATACCGATTTACAGTACTCAACTTTATTTGCGTTGATTAAGAGGTTAACGCCAGGCTTAATCCCCAAATCCTCCAGCAAAGTGATTTGTCTTAAAACTCTACTCACCTCTGTTTCAATATCGGCATTATGAATGCTGATATGTATCTTGTCTGGCTTGTGGAGTTTTAAGGAGTCGATTATT
>CADAFP010000019.1 GCA_902787185.1 uncultured Bacteroidales bacterium
GGGGGTGTTGTGGTTAAATTTGGTCAAATATCGGGGAAACGGCACTTTGGTTTGAAATATTATGAGTAATTTTGCCGTTTAGCAGGCGAAAGTAGGCTGCGTCTCGGCATAAATAAAGAATGAATTCTTTTGTTCTGCGCTCGACTTGCGCTACTTTTGTCGTTTGCAAAATAGAAAAACAATACTAACAACAATAGAACTAAATTATTTGACAAAAGAGAACCGATGAAGAAGTACAAGCTCATCAACAATGTGCTGGGATGGCTCATCTTTGTAGTGGCAGCGGCGACCTACCTGCTGACCATCGAGCCGACAGCCAGTTTCTGGGATTGCCCGGAATTTATCGCACAAGGTTTTAAGACAGAAATCGGCCACCCGCCCGGCAACCCGATTTTTATCCTTGCCGCCAACTTCGCCAGCAAGTTTGCCGGTGGTGACGTGATGGCTGTCGCCAAGTGCGTGAACGCGATGTCGGCCATCTTCAGTGCGCTGACGATATTGCTGCTCTTCTGGTCCATCACCCATCTGGTGAAGAAACTTGTCGTCAAGGACGGCGAGGAGGACAAGATGACCTTAGCGCAGTACTTAGTGGTGATGGGCAGCGGCATCTGTGGCGCGCTGGCCTACACCTGGAGTGACACGTTCTGGTTCAGTGCGGTAGAGGCCGAGGTATATGCCTTCTCATCGTTCTGCACCGCGCTGGTATTCTGGCTCATCCTCAAGTGGGAGAACCGGGCCGACGAGCCCGGGAGCGACCGCTGGATTGTGCTGATTGCCTATGTGCTGGGTGTGTCGCTGGGTGTTCACCTGCTGAACCTGCTGTGCATCCCCGCCATCGCTCTGATATTCTACTATCGCCAATGCCGCGCCACGGGCAAGGAATCGACGGTGAAGGGTTCGCTGTTGACGCTGTTGCTCTCGTTCGTCATTGTGGGCCTGATCCTGTACGGACTGGAGCCGGGCTTTGTGGAGTGGGGTCAGAAGTTTGACCTGTTCTTTGTCAACACGCTGGGCATGTCGTTCAACACGGGTGTGCTGTTCTACGCTATCCTGTTGCTCGCTGTGCTGGCATGGTCGCTGTGGGAGCTTTACCGCAACAAGAGCGACGTGCTCATCAAGGCATCGTTTGCCGTGGCTATCCTGCTGTCGGGCATGTTGCTGCTTGGTGACAGCCTGCTGATTCCTGCAGTGCTGTTCATCGCGCTGTGCGTTTACCTGTTCAAATTCTGCAAGCACGTTCCCGTGCGTGTGTTCACCAATATCATCTCCTGCATCCTGGTGATTTTCATCGGTTTCAGCTGCTATGCGCTGATTCTTATCCGCAGCTCGCAGAACACGCCGCTTGACGAGAACTCACCGAATAACACCTTCGCCCTGGCCAAGTACCTGAGCCGTGAGCAGTATGGCGAGACGCCGCTGCTGTATGGCCGCACGCTCTACAGCGACATCATGTACGAGCCCAGCAGCACCGGTGCCATGCAGCCCGCTACCAAGAAGGGTCCCATGCAGTATGCCCCCGAGGTGAAGAACAGCCCCGACGAGCCTGACCACTACAAGGAACTGGGTTACAAGAAGACCTTCCGCTACAGTCCCGAGCAGAACATGCTGTTCCCGCGCATCCACGACGAAAAGCACGCCAACGAGTATATCGAGTGGCTGGGAATGCAGGGTACCCAAGTGGAGGCCACGACCCAACTCGACGCTGAAGGCAATCCCGCCGGCTCGGAGATGAAGATGAAGCCGACGATGATGGAGAACCTACGCTTCTTTGTGGACTACCAGCTGAATTACATGTACTGGCGTTACTTCATGTGGAACTTCGCCGGTCGCCAGAACGACCTCCAGGGCATGGGCGAAATCACCCACGGCAACTGGATTTCGGGCATCTCGTTCATCGACAACCCGCGCCTGGGCGACCAGAGCCTGCTGCCCGATGACCTGGGCAAGGGCAATAAGGGCCACAACGTGTTCTACCTGCTGCCGTTGCTGATGGGTATCATCGGCCTGTTGTGGCAGGCCTATCGCGGCCGTCGCGGCATCGAGCAGTTCTGGGTAGTGTTCTTCCTGTTCTTCATGACGGGTATCGCCATCGTGCTCTACCTGAACCAGACGCCGAGTCAGCCCCGTGAGCGTGACTATGCCTACGCCGGTTCGTTCTATGCCTACAGCATCTGGATTGGTATGGGTGTTGCCGGCCTGTGGAGCCTCGTGATGTGGTTCTTCAAGAAGAAAGGCAAGAAGGCCGCCAAGGACGAAGCCGCCGTTGAAACCGCCAGCGGTAACCGTGGCGGTGTGGCCACCGCCGTTGCCGCCATCGCAGCGCTCATCGGCCTCGCCGTGCCCCTGCAGATGGTTAGCCAGACGTGGGATGACCACGACCGCAGCGGACGTACCGCAGCGCGCGACTTCGGCCGCAACTACCTGTCGAGTATCGCGCCTAACGGTATCATCTTCTGCAACGGTGATAACGACACCTTCCCCTTGTGGTACCTGCAGGAGGTGGAGGGCTACCGCACCGACGTGCGCGCCGTCAACCTGAGCTACCTGGCCACCGACTGGTACATCAGCCAGATGCAGCGTGCCGCCTATGAGTCGGCTCCGCTGCCCATGCTAGCCGATAAGAACACCTATGCTTACGACAACCGTCAGTTCTGCTACTTCGTGCAGCCCGATCCGACGCCCGTCGAGGCTCTCAAGTCGCTGGAGTTTGTTTACAGCGCTGAAAGCAATAAAAATCCTTATGACATCTACGAGATCCGCTATCCTAAGGTTTACATCCCCGTGAATGCCGACCAGGCCATCAAGGCAGGTGTCGTCAAGGAGGAGAACCGCGACAAGATCGAGGAGTCGATCAACCTGGATCTGCAGAGTATGGGCGCAGGCATGACCGCCAGCCAGCTGATGTCGTTTGACATGATTGCCAGCAGCATCGCCCAGGGCTGGAACCGCCCGTGCTACTTCGCCATGACGGTGCCCAACAGCTACTATCTGGGACTTGACCCCTACCTGCAGTTGACCGGTCTCGCCTATCAGGTAACCCCCATTGCCACTGACCTGAACCGCAACGACCTGGCTGTCTCGACCGATATCATGTATGACAACGTGGTGAACAAGTTCCGTTGGGGCGGCCTGGACACCGCCAAGCCCGGCTCAATCTATCTTGATGAGACCGTGAGCCGCATGGTCACCACGATGCGCAGCGCGATGATCGACCTTGCCAACAGCCTGATGAACGAGGGCATCCTTGCTCAAAACGGCCAGAAGGTTCTGCCCGCCGGCATGACACAAGATGCCTATGTAGCCGACCGCTTCAAGAAGGCTGGCCACATCCTGGACCTGATGCTCGAGAAACTGCCCGTCAACATCTCACCGTTTGCCGTGCAGATGGGCGAGCAGGTAGCACGCATCTACTACAAGCTGGGTGAAGCTTGTGGCAATCAGGCCTATAAGGACAAGGGCAATAAGCTGCTGGAAGACGAGATTATGCGCTATGCCGGATATTTGCGTTACTATCAGTCGCTGTCGGCATCACAGTATGAGCGCTTGTCACGCATGGACAAGATCATCGATCAGCAGCACATGCTTGACCTGCTGGGTGACTACGGTCAGCAGTGTGGTGACGAGCAGTATGAGAAGCTGGCCACTAAGCTGGCGGCATCTGGTGTGAACATGGACCGTCTGCAATCCTACCAGCGCGCCTATGAGCAGAATCTGGTGCGCCAGTATCAACAGCAGCAGCAGCAAGCCGCTCAACAGGCTACACAGCCTGAGGAGTAGGCATTAGGCTTTAGGTGTTAGGCTTTAGGTGTTAGGTTTTAGCAATCTGCAATTTGCAAACAGGCGTTAGCCCCCTAATGCCTAAAACCTAAAGCCTAATGCCTTGAAAAAAAGAGAACGATGTTAGTAGAACGCCCGCCTCTGCTATACAGAATGATATTTCCTGAGACCGTGTGGCGCATCCACAAGCGCGACCACACGGTCTATTTGACCTTTGACGACGGGCCGATTCCCGAGGTGACGCCCTGGGTGCTTGACACGCTAGACCGCTACGGTATCAAGGCGACGTTCTTCATGGTGGGTGAGAATGTGGAGCGGCATCCCGAGTTGCTTGAAGAGGTGCGCCGCCGCGGCCATTCGGTGGGTAACCACACGATGAGCCACCTGCAGGGTGCCCATGTGGGTACCAAGCACTACCTGCACAACGTGTTCCGCGCCAACGAACTCATCGGCAGCACACTCTTCCGCCCGCCCCACGGCCTGCTGCGGTGGGGCCAGTCCAAGGTGCTGCGCTCGCGGTTCGCCATCATCATGTATGACCTGGTGACGCGCGACTACAGCCGCAAACTCACCGGCGAGCAGGTGCTGGCCAATGTCAAACGCTATGCCCGCAACGGGTCGATTATCGTCTTTCATGACTCGCTCAAGGCCGAGAAAAACATGAAATATGCCCTGCCTCGCGCCATCGAGTGGCTGCAACAGCAAGGTTACAGCTTTGATGCCATCCCCGAGCACTAATATCGCCACGATGATTAAGTCCCAAGCCGCCAGCTTGGGATTTGACGCCTGCGGCTTTGCTGCCGCCGTTCCCGTCGATGACGAGACGACGGCCCGCTATGACCGCTGGATTGAACAGGGGCACAACGGCTGCATGCAATGGGCGGCAGGGCACCGCGACCTGCGTCGAGACCCGTCGCTGCTGCTCGAGGGAGCCAACACGGTCATCTCGCTGGCCCTGAATTACTACCCTGCCCGATTCCAGCCCGACGGGACGCTGCGAGTCGCCTACTATGCCTACGGACGCGACTACCATGAAGTCTTGAGGGAAAAACTGACGGCTTTAGCCCATTTTATCGAACAAGTCACGCAGTGCTCCACCCGCCCCTGTGTCGATTCGGCTCCCATTAGGGAACGTTACTGGGCCCAACGTGCCGGCATCGGCTTTGTGGGACGCAACAACTGCCTGATTATCCCCGGCAAGGGGTCATATTTCTTCCTTGGCGAAATCATCACCACGGCCCAATTGCCGCCCGATGAACCCTGCCGCCTCACCTGTGGGGACTGCGGCAAGTGCATTGAGGCGTGCCCGGCCAGCGCCCTGAGCATGGACGGTGCCGCCGATGCCTCGCGGTGCCTCTCCTGCCTGCTCATCGAGAACCATAGCGAAGAACTGCCCGCATGGGTGGCCGACGTGGTGGGAGACCGGGTGGTGGGCTGTGACGAGTGCCAACTGTGTTGCCCACACAATGCCCATGCCCAGGCGACCAGGATAGCCGACTTCGCCCCAACCGATACCGTGATGACGCTCACGCGCGGCCGCATCCAGTCGATGACCGCTGGCGAATTCAAGCGCACCTTTGCCCACAGCGCCATTTCACGCCTGCGCTACAAGACCTTGCGCCGCAACGCCACGCTGAATAGCACAGAATAAATTTTGTTTTCTGTTCGGCTTGCAGTACCTTTGCGGCCGTAATTTAAATCATGAATGTATGAAAAAGCGTTTTTTAAGTATGTTGGCACTTGCAGCGTTTGCGCTGTGTGCCGTTGTGTGTTTACCGTCATGTGGAAATCAGGCCAAAACATCCGATGACTCGGGGTTTAAACCCGACCCTGCTTATGCAACAATTGACAAGCTGGCCGATTTCCTGATTACTGACCAGCAACAACCCGCTACTCTCGAAGAGATTGCCAAGCATGTTGAGGCCCAGACCCTGGCCCTGAAGTCCTATTGGCACCTGAATCACAAGGGAGAAGACGCGGACAAAGCCGATGAAACCGCTTGCCAGGACTTGTCGGTTCTTGCCGACAGCCTTGAGGGCGGCAGCACCATGGATATGGTGCGCTGTGGCCAAATAAGGTGTGCGATTGACAGCTATTTCACCGCAAAAGAGTATAGCGAGAAATACAGCGACAATAAGCTCTACCAGAATGAGATGCAGCAATGGCTGGCATTAGAAAACCAGCTGAAGGAGTTCTACGGCGACCTGGCACAGGTGGCCAACTGGGGTGGCACCATTGTCCAGGTGAACACCGCATTCGCCTTCGTCGGATTGGCTCACGACCGCCTTTTCGATTACGCCGAGTTGCACAAGGGTGGCTCTTTTGCCAGCAGCGAGATGCCGCTTGCCGAGGCACGTACCCAGTTGATCCAAGAGTTGGAAGACGCCAAGAGCGTGGATGAGGCCATGGTGGATGACCCGGAATTCAAGAAAACGGTTCAAGACCTGCGCGCTTGCGCCGACCGCATCGTCACGCTGTTGGACAACTGGCTCACAGCCCGCAGTGAACTCTGCAAGTCAGAGGGCATTTCCGAGACCCATACCGCCCATTTCATTGAGAAGACGGCGAGAAGGATCTTAGAAATGATTGAGGGATAAGATAAGGCCTGCCAAGGCGGTGTGCCATCATTTCATTAATGAACTATAACCGCCCTGCGGGCGGGAAATTAAGCAAATTATATTTAAAATTTCGTATCAAAAATATCTATAATTTTAATCTAAAAATTTGCTTAATTTCCCGTGCGTTAGCACGGTTATTATAGAGTCGGATTAAGGGACTAACTTGACAGTAACATGCAGGTCGTCGGTATGGGATTCGTTCCTGGTGCCGACGCTATTGCGGTCATCGAGGACGCTACGAACCAGCGGCTCAAGTTGGGGATAGACGTCGTTGATGAAGAATTCCCACAGGGCATCGGCCTGCTCGGGGGCTACTTCCTCGATCATGGAACGGATGCCCATTTTCCCCTCGTTGATGATTTCTTCGGTCTCCTTTTCCTGCTCGTTGCCCTCGACCACGGCGAGCATGGTGCGGGAGAGCACGCCGCTCAGGTGACGCAGCGCCAGCTGTGAGGCCTGCTGCGAGGTCTCGGGCAGGCTGGTCTTGCCACCGCCCACCTCGAGCATCTTCTTGAGTTGTCCCAATCGTCCTCCCACCTTATCCCACACTCTACCCGAGAGCATGGCCGCCATGCCCGGTGTGGAGTTGATGATGCGCTGCCGTCCCTGTTCACGCAGGTCAGGGCAGTTAGGAGCCTCGGTGAGCCAGCGTGTGGCGATATCGAGGCTGCGTTTCTTGTCCTGCAAGGTCACCACCCTCACCGCAAACGGGTAGCAGATGGCTGACCCCGTGCCGATGTCCACAATGCTGTCGGTGCGTTCGCCATTATGATAGGTGGCGGCATCGGTCACGTGGAGGTGCCCCGTGAAGATGGCATGCACGCCCGACTGCATCAACTGCTGTGCCACTTGGCTGTAATCCTTGACGATGTAGTTGGCGAGCAGGCGGTCCTGCTTGTCGAAATGAGGCACCAGATGATGGTGCATCATGGCGACAACACGTTTGCCCTTGCTGCGCGCGCGCTTTGCGCGGTCGGTAATCCACTGCAAGGTTTCGGGCTTGATGCGCCCTGCGTTGTGATAAGAGTCGATGCTGTCACCACGGCTGGCGAGGGTGTTCATCTCGTCCATGTTGCTGTCGATGGCGATGACGACAAGGCCCTTGATGGGTTCGCAGGCGTAACTCAGCGAGGCGGTGTCACGCTCGAAGCCCTCGCCGTAACCGTAGTCACGGTACAGCTGGGCGAACTCCTCGCGGGTGACGGTGGCGGCGGACAGGGTGCTGTCGCCGTCATAGCGTCTGGCGTAGGGGTTGTTGCAGTCATGGTTGCCCGGGATGACCAGCGCCTTGATGCCGTTGGCCGCCATGCGGTCCAGATGCTGCACCATGCGCTCGTGGCTCAATCGCTCACCGTTGTTGGTCAGGTCGCCCGTGATGAAGACGCAAGCGGGCTTGAGCGCGATGATGCTATCGGTAATGGCACCCATGATGTCGTCGCTATGCGCCATCATCTTGGTGTCACCTGCGTCGGCACGGTCAATGGCGGCACCCGGAGTCACCAGTTCGGGACTGAGCAGGTGCGGGTCACTGATGACGACGATGCGGTCGGTTGTGGTCCGCGCCGTCGATTCTAATGCAAACAAAGAGGATATTACCATTACAGCAATAAAAATCAATCTTGAATTCATAGTCATGCCGGTTATATGCATTAATCGTGCCAAGTTTTTTAGTCCTTAGTTTCTAGTCCTTAGTCCTTAGTCCTTAGTTGGCATCCGCCAACTCCTCACTCCTAACTTCTAACTCCTAACTTCTAATTTCTAATTCCTAACTCCTAACTAACTGAAATCCTGCTTGTTGCAGATGTTTCCAGAATGAAGGGTAGGATTTGGACACCACATCAGCGTCCTGGATGACCAGCCCAGGGTAACGGATGGCGGCGGGAGCAAAGGCTAATGCCAGGCGGTGGTCACCGTGGGTGTCGATGACGGGAGGCTCGTTGACGGCGATGGTCTCGCCATACCATGAGATGGCGTCATTGCCCTCGATTTTCAGGACGTAGCCCAGCCGCTGCAGCCCTTCCCTCAAGGTCTCGAGGCGGTCGCTCTCCTTGAGGCGCAGCGTGCGCACACCCGTCATGCGGAAGGAGCGGTTCAGCAGGCACAGCAGCACTGCCCACGAGAGCACCAGGTCGGGCGTGGAACTCATGTCGGCAAAGGCCGAGCAGCAGCACCCGATGAAGTGGCTCGTGTCGAGCGTAGCGCCCTGACTGTCGAAACGGGTGTCGATGCCTAACTGCCGCCCCAGTTCCACCACGCGCGCGTCGCCCTGGATGCTGTGGGGCTCCAGCCCCTGGAGCACGACGCTCGACTGCGGTATCAACGCCGCCAAGGCATACCACGGTGCGGCGGCGCTCCAGTCGGCCTCTACCAGGCAGTCGTTGCCCGTGTAGGCGCCAGTGACGGTGATGCGGTCAAGGGCGATGTCCACATCGGCCCCCATCTCGCGCATCACGCTGGCTGTCATGTGGATATAGGGTACCGAGACGATGTCGCCCGTGAGACGGATGGTGCCACCACCCAAGGCCGGCAATACCATCATCACCGCCGAGATGAACTGCGAGCTCACGCCTCCCGGCATGGAGACCTCTCCGCCATGCATCGCCGTACCCCTGATGAGCAGGGGCGGGAAGCCCTCCTCGCCCTGGTAGCCGATATCTGCTCCCAGAGTTCGCAAGGCATCGACGAGAACACCGATGGGACGCTGGCGCATCCGCTCGTTGCCGTCGAGGGTGACGGTGACACCCGGGCGCGTGGCAAAGTAGGCGGTGAGGAACCGCATCGCCGTGCCCGCTGCGCCCACATTGATGTCGCCACTGCCGCGTGACAAGGCGTCAACCAGCGCCGACGTGTCGTCACAACAGGCGGGTTGCATCACCTGCGGGTCCCCATCGCACAGGGCGGCGATGACGAGCGCACGGGCAGTGATGCTTTTTGACCTGGGCAACGCTACCGTAGCGCTGAGGCTGTCGGGAGTAAAAAGACTCAAATCCATGTGATTAAAAATTGATTTACAGACTGCAAAGGTACGCATTTCGCAGGATTATTGCTACCTGGCGCACGCTAAAAAAGCAACGACCCCGATTAAGAGGGATTGCTCGCATTCGCTCGCAAGAAATCAAAAAAAATCAGTCACTGAACCTTTATTTGATTTCTCAGCCTATAGGCCGATTGTACTGTAGAGGCGTTTGAGTTGTGGGTTTTACGGGATTTTTTATAACTTTGCGGCTTAACTTTATATGTTTTTGAATCCATGACATTAGTTGACGCGATACTGATATTGATTGTGTTGGGCGGCCTAGTGCTCGGCTACCGCAGGGGACTGGTGAGACAGCTGTCGTCGCTCGTCTCGTGGGTGGTTGCCATCATCCTCAGCTACAAGTGCGGCGACCTCGCCCATGACCTGTTTCTCGCCCTGGTGCCCAGTGCGGCGCAGTGGCCCCTGTCGAGCATCACCGTCAAGACGGTGTCGCTGGCCTTCGCCTTCCTCATCGTGCTGGTGGCCGTGCGGCTGATTATGCGCCTGTTCAAGGGTGCCCTCGATGCCGTCAAACTTGGTTTCCTCGACAAGGCGGCCGGCTCGCTGCTGTTCATGTTCAAATATACCTTTGTGGTGAGCATCGCCCTCAACCTGCTCTATGCCATCAACCCCGACATGGACACCTTCGGCACCATGCACATGATGGACAACAAGCCCTACGAGTTCACCCTCGACCTCATGCCCATCGTGTTGGGCAGCGACAAGATGCCGAGCGACTCGCTCAAACTCTACCGCGACCTCATCGAGCCCGTCCCCACCGACACCATTATATAGTTGAGGGTGTGTATTCCTGTTGTTTGAAAATTTTTGTACCTTTGCGACCTGTTCATGATGAAGATGCGTTGGACATATTGGGCGGTGAGCGTCGTTGTCGCGTTGGCGATGGCGGCGTGTGCCAGCATCGGGTCGCCTGAGGGCGGTCCGCGTGACTATACGCCCCCACAGGTTGTCAAGACCTCGCCAGCGCCTAATTCGCTGAACTTCAAGGGCAACAAGGTGGAAATCACCTTCGACGAAATCGTCAATATCAAGGACCAGCAGAAGAAGGTCGTCATCTCCCCCGCCCCACGCACGCAGCCACTCATCCGCTCGGTGGGCAAAAAGGTGACCATCGAGTTCCGCGACACGCTGCAAGACAACACCACCTATGTCATCGACTTCACCAACGCCATCGAGGACAACAACGAGGGCAACCAGATGGACGGCTACTCGTTTGCCTTCTCGACGGGCGACGTCATCGACACGCTGGCAGTGTCGGGCATCGTGCTGCGCGCCAACGACCTGGAACCGATGCAGCACGTGATGGTGGGTCTGCACAGCAACCTTGACGACACGGCTTTCACCCAGTTGCCGCTGGAGCGCGTGAGCCGCACCAACGACCGCGGCAAGTTCACTATCCGCAACCTTAAAGCGGGCAGTTACCACATCTTTGCCATCAACGATGTTGACGGCGACTACCGCATGGCGCGCACCGAGGACATCGCCTTCCTCGACACGCTTGTCGTGCCCGCGGTGAGCGAATACACGTCGATGGACACCGTGTTCACTTTTGACCGGAACATCGACACGGTGATGCAAGCCACGCACACGCTGTACCTGCCCAACGACCTGCTGCTGTGCATGTTCAACGAGAACTACCGCAGCCACTACATTAAGAACACGGCAAGGCCCGAGGCGGACAAGCTGCATTTCCTGTTTGGCGCCCCCAACGACACGTTGCCGGGCCTCGAGGTGCTGCGTCCCGTCGAGCACGCGCGCGACTGGTACCGCGTGGAGCGCAACCAGGACAACGACTCGCTCATCTACTGGATTACCGACTCGGCGATGATCAAGTGCGACACCATCATCGTCGCCACAACCTACCTGCGCACCGACACCGCCGAACAGCTGGTCGAGGTGACCGACACCATCCGCTTTGGCTACCGCAAACCCAATGCCAAGATCAAGGAAGAGGAGAAGAAGGCCAAGGAGCGTGAGGAACGGGCCAAACGGTTAGCGCAATTGCTTGAAAAGCAAGAAAAAGCCATGGCCCAGGGCAAGGAGCTGAATGAGGGCGAACTCGAGGAACTCAAGGAATTGCAGCACGAGACCCCCGATGACGTGCCCATGCTCAAGGCCGAATTGGCACGGAGCGGCACATTTGACGTGGGAGACTCGATTATCGTCAAGTTTGACACCCCTGTCGCGAGCATCGACCAGGGCGGGGTGCTGTTAGAAATCAAGCGCGACACCCTGTGGATTCCCCTTGAGGGCGTGGCACCGCTGCAGCCGATTAACGACTGTAACCCCTTGACCTATTGGATACCCTTCACCGTTCAGCCCGACTCCACCTACCGCCTGACCATCGACAGCGCGGCAGTGACTTCGGTCTATGGCCTGTACAACGGCCTTCTGAGAAAAGAGTTGAAAGTCAAGGGATTGGAGGAATATGCCAACGTCTTTTTCAAGGTCAACGTGCATGACGGAGCCTTTGTGGAACTGATGACGAGCAACGAGAAGGTCGAGCGCAGAGCCACGGTCCAGAACGGAGCGTTTGAACTCCTCAACGTCAACCCCAACACCTACTACCTGCGCCTCGTCATCGACAGCAACGGTAACGGCAAGTGGGACACCGGCAACTATGCCAACCACCTGCAACCCGAGGAGGTCTATTACTACCCCAAGAAGCTCAAGCTGCGCCGCAACTGGGACCTTGACGAGAGCTGGAACATCTACCAGACCGCCATCGACCTCCAGAAGCCCGAAGAAATCCGTCACAACAAGCCCGATCAAGCCAAGAACAAGATCGAGAAAAAGACCGACAAGAAGCCTGGTGACGAGGAAGAGGAAGAAGACGAGTTCGGCACCGGCATCACCAACACTTATACCGGCGATAAATACAAAGATTCTAAAGCCAACCGCAACCGTCGCCCGTTCTAATCACCCTCATCAAACAACCTGAACAACGCTGAACTACCTGGCTTTTGTGAACCATCAGTTTCAGGAAAGCCCCGTTAGGAGCGGCCAGGGTAAGAAATCCCGACAATGAGCAAGGCGGTGTGTCACAAATCTGTCTTGGCAACTTAACCGTGCTTGCGCACGGGAAATTAATCAAATTATATTTAAAATTTTAATTTACAAATTTGTTTAATTTTGAGTAGACCACGTTAAATAACTGATAATCAAAGCATTTTAAGCGTTTGCAAAGTTCCAAAATGGAAAGAAAAGAACCGCCGAAAAGAACGGAATTTTCATTAACCATCTTAAAATTTTGAAGTTATGCAGACGCTCAAGAATGTTAAAATTAGCCTAAACTTTAATGTGCGCCAACCCAACAAAAAAACGGCCACGACCCCCATTTATTGTGTTGTCAAAATAGACAATAAGCAGTTAAAAGTGCCAACGGGTCTGAAGGTCAATGCGTGGCAGTGGGAGAAAAACCGCCAACTTTGCGCCGTAAATGCCAACATGGTAGCGACCGAGCAAGCCAACAACGCCGCCGCCAACCGCACAATTAATGCCATCCGCATGGCTTATGATGATTTATTTTGTTACCTTTGCGGGAGCGGGGACACTTTCACCGCCACCGAGATAGAGAAACTCATCAAAGAGACAATAACAGCCCAAACCGACAACAACAACAACATGAGCAACCCGAACGCCATACCGCCAAAGCGAACAACCACCGCCACCACGTTAATTAAAAAGGCTTTTGCCATCTACTACCCCGCCACCACGAAAGAAAGTACTTTGCAGGTCAACGAGCAAAGGCTCAAGAATTTTTTGGCCTACATTGAGCAAAACAAAAAAGGCGATACACCGAAAAATCATTTATCTCAAGACGGTCTCAACGACTACCGTCAACACCTTATAGATGAGGGTAAAGCACCCACGACAATAGGCGAACAATGCCGCATGGTCGCAAGGCTCATTAATGATGTATTATGTGTTCACGCTGATTTTAGAAAGTACAACTTCAGCCCCGTGCGCTTTGTAGCCGTGAAAGCCAAAAGAAAACAAAGCGAGACCAAAAAAACCGACCTTACACCCGCCGAGGTGAAAGCCGTTAAAGAGTGCGATGGCTTGACGGAAAAAGAAAGCGAGTACCGAGATTTATTTCTCATGCAGGTGGAGACGGGCGTGAGAGTTAGCGACCTGCCGAAGTTATTCACCCGTGAATATAAGGTGAAAACGGATGGAGATACAACCACCTATATTATTGACACGCAGAAAGAGGGCATAACCGCCGCCGTGATAGCCACCCCCACCATTATAGACCTGCAAGAACACTACAAAAACGGCTTCACATTTGTGGACTTTGGCGCAAAAGCCTTTAATCAAAGTTATAACTATTTTTTGAGATTTATTTGTGAAAAGGCAGGACTTACCCGCATTATTGAGTATGTTGACCCCAACGGCACTAAAAAGGCCGAGCCGCTTTGCAAAATAATAAGTAACCATTTTGCCCGCCATACCTTCATCACCATGAAGTTACGAGAGGGCTACACGCCCACCGAGGTAAGCAAGATGAGCGGGCACGCCGACACCCGAATGATAGAAAGTATTTATCAACACTTAAATGATGAGGATAAAGCCAACGCCGTAATAACAGCGCAAAAGAGGGTAAAAGGCAAAGCCGAGACCGAGACCAAGAGCACCGACCAAGATGCCCAAATCATAGCCGAGCAAGCACGTCAAAACTATCAACAGCGTCAAAAAATAGCAAGCCAACGGCAAATGATAGCCGAAGAAAAACTAAAGCAAGAGATAAACGAGTTATTGAAAAATGAAGAAAACGACGCTATCAAAGAAGACCTTCAACTTATACAAATGCGCCTTGAAAATGGAGATGTGGAACAAGCCCAAGAAGAAATAAAATTTCTTATTGAAAACGGCCACCCCGTTGAACTCATAAGCGAGGAAGATGCCGAAAATTATGAGGAATGGAGCGAATAAAACCGAGACCCACCGACCAAAAATTTAACCGCTTTGCCTATTGAGGTGAGGCGGTTTTTATTACGTATTTCATGTATTATTGAGAGGAAAAACAAATGCCTTCAGTATGGGCGAATGTAGACCCCGCATTTGGAAATTTAGGCTTTCTGAGTAGTGCGAAAAAGGGCTGAATTTTGGCCGCATGAGATAACGCACCGACCCCGTTAAAATGCCGCTTGACCCCGTTTTGAGGTTAGGCGGTTTTGTTTTTTCATTTTTCAGTAGTATATTTGTAACGGTGGCTTTCTCATGAGGTTGTTTTTATAAGGCGTGAAAGCCCTTTGTGGCCGCTTTGGTGCATTTTTACAGCAGAACCGACCGACAGCCCACCCACCGAGAAAAAAGCCCCAAAATGCGCTAAATAGACCCAAAACGGAAACTTTGAAAAATGCCGTGCGTGTGCAAAAAGGTTTGGGGCGGTTTGGGTTGAATGGCACAAGAAAAAGACCTCGCCCCCCATCTATTTGAAAATAAAGGGGTTAGGCATACATGAAAATAATTTGAGAAAAAAATGAAATAAAGGTTGAACTTTTTGGAAAGACAAGATATTTATATATGAATGAACGTTATAAATAAATATCAAAGGACTTGAGTAAATGGGCAGACCTCAGACAATAGAGACAAGGAAAAGAATAGGTGAAGGCGTGAAACGTTTTTATCAAAACATGACCCCCGAGCAAAGGGAAAGACACAGGCGAAATATTTCCAAAAGTCGTAAACTTCAAGCGGCTGCATATAACTTTGTTTTGAGGAGGAAAGACGTTATTAAAAAAGTCCTTGAAGAGATAGACAAAGAAAAGGAAAACGCAAAAGAAAATGATAATAATATAGATTAGTTTTATTGTGACGGTGGGCGAAATGATAAGCAGGTGCAAGAGATATGAACGGGGATTTTTTGGAAGGGTCATCCATCCCCGTGCCCACCGAGATAAACGGGCGTTTATGGTTACTAAAAAAAACAATTCACTTCTTTTATATATCTTTTCATGAACGCCTGAAGGTTTAAAGGGGCTTAAATCCAAAACACAGCAAAAGGGGGTTTTCCTTTCCTCCTGCCCCTAAGAAAAATTGTGTTAATACTGCATGGCGGGTGGTCTATAAGACACGGCTATTTCATCCCAAAGCCCTACCAACGCCCGCCATCATTTTTTAAGATTTGGTTAAATGGGGATGAAGGGATACAAATAATTTGGTAAAATTTTTCATGGGATGAAAAACACAGATTTTAATTTTAGTTACTCAAAAAGCACACGCCCGTATAATAGGAACACGGACGTTAAAAAAACCTATGCGCTTACATGGGAAGAAAAGCAGGGCACAATAACCGACCTTTGTACGGATATACAAAACGGCTTTGCCTTTTGCCCCTGCTTTTATCATGATGGCGACACTTTCAGCATGAGCGGAAAAAAGGCCGAAAACCTGAAGGGCACTTACTTTATTGTTTTTGATTTTGATGCTGTACGGCTGACAGCGGGGGAGTTTTACGGCTCAATGATGGGCACAACATTAACGCCATCTATTATCTATACAACGGCGAATGATGGCACTTTCAAAGCGGGTAAGGTGGAGAAATACAACAACCGCTACAGAGTTATTTACGTTTTAGATGCAGCCATCCATGATAAAGAGGTATACGCCGAACTTCACCAAGCGTTAAAGGCCGATATATCCAAAGCAGTTGAAGACCCCAAAGAGATAAACGCCACCTTTTCCAAGGACGGGGCTGAAGGTGTTTACAAGGGCATTTTTACCGACAACACCGACAAGGACGTAAGCCACTTTTTCGCAGGTTGTGAAGATACGGAGTTATATTGTAGCCAAAGGGTTTTATCATTAGCCGACCTTTGCAGTAGATATGAGGTTACAGTAACCGAGACGGTAGACAAGGGCATCCGCACTCAATACGGAGATAATCATTTAACAATGATTGAGGCATCCGCATACGGTACGGAAATAAACAACCAAGTAGAAAGTGAAAGTGCAAAAAAGTCTCAACGGGTGGACTATCATAAAAAGAGAGAGAAAGTATTATTCTACCCAATGAGCCAAATTTGCACTTTTGAAAATGCGGATATTTGGCAAGAGTTTTTGAAAGACTTCAACGACCCACAAAAAACATTTAACCGCCTTAAATTTGAATATAGCGGAAGACTGCCACTATTACCCACGGCCACGGATATAACGCAGTATATCACCGACAAAAACAAAGAAAAACTTTACATTGAGGTTGACAACAATTACACCGAGTTGATATATAAAAGGCTGAAAGTTCAAAAGCGAGACCGAGACGGCCAAAAGGTTGATAAGTGGGAAAATGCAAAGTTTTATGATGGCATGGGAAGAAGGCGAAAAATATTCATCCATGCGCTCATGTTACGCATGATAACACCCACCGCCACACGGGAGCAAATTTTGTGGAGCGTTACCAATTTTATTGTGAACTTCATAGACAATAAAGAGGACGTTATTACAAAATATGAAGTCTCAAAAATTGTGGATGGCGTAATGAAAAAAGACCTCAATGAGTGGGAGACCTTGAGACAACATTTTCAAAAAACTTTCAAAGTAAATAAGGCCGTGGCACGGGCAAAAAACAAAGACCCAAAGAAAGCCGCACTTGAGGCACAACATGAGAGAGCCACCGACCGAAAAAATGAAAGGTGGGAAAAGATAGCGGCTATATATGACCCTGCCATGAGCGACAAAGAAAACCTGAAGGCCATAAATGAAAAAGGCGTGGATATATCACTACCGACCCTAAAGCGGTGGAAAAAAGAAAACGGCATGAGTAAAGCGGCCAAAGCGTCAAGGACTGAAAAGATGGCGGCACTTTACGACCCCGAATTAACGGACAGCCAAAACCTTGAGCAAATGCGGGCGAATGGGCTAAAACTTTGCTTAAGGACTTTGAAAGCATGGAAAAAACAAAACGGATATACACGAGAAAACACAAAAGCCACCAAAGACCAAAATAAAGCCGTTGAGAGCATTTTTTATGATGAGATTGAGCAACAACCCACCGAGATAATGAAAGCGCATGAGGGCGTAAAAATAGACCTTTTCAGCGGTGCGGATATTGAGACCTTAACGGCGAATTATATGAGAGGTGCACAACCTCAAAAGTCGGACAACTGTAAAAAAGATTTTGACCCGTGGGACTTCTACAAAAGCCACAATTTAGAAGGGGCGAGATACGGAAAAAATGCGGTTAATGACCGTGACGAAATGAAAACATACAAGCGTGAAAACCAAGCCAAAGGAATAGACCCCAACGCCATGAGTGAAGAGGATTTTATTGCGTGGTTGTGCATGGATGACGAACAAGAAAAAACAACCTTTTCACCCTCCCAAAACATTGAAGAAGACGAGCCGTTTTGATTTTTTTTTCATTAAATGTTGAACTTTTTAGAAAGTTGAGATATTTATATATGAAAGGCAAAAAAAAAATAATAACCAAAAACAATTTATGACATGATTTTTTTATTGAGCGGAGCGGCCACGGCTGCATTTATAACAGCGGGAATTTTGAGTGAAAAAAACTTACTTACGCAGATTAATTACAATGATTTTCACAGCCGCATTCGTGGCTATAACTACTAAAAAATAAAAGGAAAAATAAAAATGAAAAATGGAGTTTTGGATAATTGCAGGAATAGCGGCTTTTATTGTCGTGATGGCCGAGTATGCGAGAGGTAAAGAAAATGCCGAGACACGGGACAAAATAGATGAGATGCACAAGTGGCTGAAACGCTGCCACCCTTACAAGTACAACGCCATGAGCGACCGAGAGACCGAAAAAATTGAGTATAGAAATAATGAGATAAACACACAAGAAAAATGAAAGATATAGAAAAACGGGTTATGGATGATGCGCCCACGGTTTTAGACAACCAAAGCCGAGCCGTGAAAGCCGCAAAAAAAATGATGGATGGCTCAAAAAGCGAGACCGAAAAAAAACAACTTCGGCGCATAATAAAAGGGCTTGAGCGTGATATAGAGACAATCAAAAAAGAAGGGCTTGAGGAATACAAGCGAAAGAAAAATATCATTAAAAAATTAGACAAGATAAAGGCCGATTTTAATAGCCTTTTGAACGGAGAAAATAAACAATAAACAACGTGAAAAACTATGAGACCAAAGGCAAAAGATTTTGATGACCTTATTGAATTTATGGATGCCGTCAATAAGTACGAGCAAAGAAATAAAAGACCAAAAAACAAGAGATGACCTTGAGTGAATTAAAAGAGATAACCAAAGCGGCAAATGTTATAACCTTTGCACTCGCTAAAATGATAAACAACTACAGCGACATCATAGGCGAGACCGCCGCAAATGGATGGATGAGCAAAGGGGATTTGCTACAACTACTTGACTACGACCCGTTTAAAAACATGATAACGTTAAAAAAAGACTTTAATGCAAAAGTTTTTGATATAGTTGAGAGGCAGCGAAATTTTAACGCCATGGTGGACGTGGAAAAAGTAGATGTAAACAAGATGGCGAAAGACTTAAAAGCCAAATTATTAGAAAGATAATAATGATTAAAATTATAATTTTAATATGGAAAAACAAGCAAAAAATTTAGGCATTTTGGCACAAATCCGTGCCATCAAAGAAGCCCGCAACAGCGGCAAAAAAAACCCCGCATTTATGAAGGCGGTAGATGAGATAAAGAGACAATGGCAGGAAAAAGGATTAACCGCTTACGGGCAAATCCAAACCCGTGGCATAATCGGCAAAAACGGGCGGTTAGACCAAAGTGCCCAAAACGCAGCACAATTTAATATTTACGGCGTGCAGCATCAACAAAGGGCGTGGCCACTCATTGAGAATTTGGGCGTGAAGGTAATAACTGACGCACAAGCAAACGTAAAATATCCGCTCATTGATGGTAATAACTCGCAGTGGGTGGAAGAGGGCGAAAGTATTGAGTGCACGACCCAATTTTTTGGGTTAAATTTAAGACCACGCCGCATGGTCTCACTTGTGGGCTACAGTAGTGAGTTGATTTTAATGAGCGACAGCGACCTTGAGAAAGAGATAGAAGGCGACCTCATTGAGAGCGTTTTTGCGAGAGTGCAGGACACAATTTTTAATGATATTTTTGATGCTGAAAACGCCACAACTTTAACCTCATTTGATGATGTCGTAGCCTTTGAACTTTCAGCAGGTCAAAAGAAAATCCACAACGGCGTTTATTTGGTCAGTCCACAAGCAGCGGCCAACCTCAAAAAGATGATGCACGGTAATTTCCCCGTTATGCTCAATAACATGATTAATGGTTATAGAGTTATTGAGACCCCATCACTTGAGGGTGATAAAATCATTTTTGGCGACTTTACAAAATTGCTTTTAGTCCAATTTGGAAAAGGGTTAGATATTACACTGAACGAAATAACAAAAGCCCCAAATGTTGAGTTAACAATAAACTCATATTGGGCGTGGGGCATGATGGATGAAAACGGCTTTATTTTCGCAAAAACACAAAGCGAGTAATATTACTTTAAGGTTGTTTTATTTTTGGGTGGGGCGGTCTTTTTGATAGCCCCATCTTTTAATGCCAAAATGATATTTATAGATGTGGCCGAAAGAGCCGCATTTTAACAATAAAATGTTATTTCTATATCCATTTTTTGGGTTGTATTTTCACGGTAAAAAACCAATTAACAGTTAACACATCAAAATGTTTTTACCTATTGTGAAGGGCACTTTTCCCGTTGTGGGTTGAGTGCCTTTTTTTGATGTCTCTTTTGGCTTAGGTCGTGCCACCCGTGCAGATATAAAGACCCGCCCGAAATATGAAAACCTCAAGGGGTTGAGGGGGTGAAAAATAGGTAAAGGCCTATGCTAAAGAGTGTTAAAGATTTGGATATGTGGCAAATATGGTCTACCTTTGTAAAAGAACAGCGGAAAAGAACTTGACATTTTGGAATAACGTAAACGACTGAAAGGCAGTGTTTTAAGTCCAATTTTCAAAATTTGTTTAATTTCCCGCCCAACGGGCAGTTATATTGAATATAGTTGAATGATGACACACCACCCTCCTATCTCACGTTATTCCAGTGTTTTATGTTTTAGGGTTCTAAAGTGCGTTTAGAGCTGTTCTTGCGGTACCAGCCGATAAACCAGGCGATAGCGATGACCGTGACGGCAATGACTACCCATGGCGTTGCTTCGGGATGGTTCAAGGCCTGAGGCGACGCCACGAGGAAGGTGGAGCAGACCACGGTCATGAACACGGCGGGAATCAGGGTGATGATGTAGGGCTTGCGGTTGCGTGCCAGATAGACGGTAATCATCCACAGGGTGAAGACCGACAGCGTCTGGTTGGACCAGCCGAAGTATTGCCACAGCACGTTAAAGCCATTAGGATTCTCCATTTGCCAGATGAGCAGCAGCAACGAGGCCACAAACAGGGGAACGCTTATCATCAAGCGGCGCACCATGCTCTTTTGCTCAAAATGCAAGGCCTCGGCGATGATGAGGCGGGCGCTGCGGAAGGCGGTATCGCCACTGGTGATGGGCGCTGCCACGACACCGAGCACTGCGAGGGTACCGCCCACAATGCCCAGCCAGCTGCTGCACACGAGGTTAACGAGCTCGGGAGCGGTGAAATACTGGATGAGCGTCTTGCCGTCGGCCAACTCGACCTGCGCCATGAAGGCGGTGACCTGCTCGGGGCTAACGACCTCTTTCCAACCCTCGTAATAGAAGAAATAGGACGAAACGGTCGCCCAGATGAGCGCCACGAGTCCCTCGGTAATCATCGCGCCGTAAAAGACGGGCCTTGCCAAGCGCTCGCTCTTGAGGCAGCGCGCCATGAGGGGGCTCTGGGTGGCGTGGAAACCGCTGATAGCACCGCAGGCGATGGTGATGAACAGGCAGGGGAACAAGGGATTATTCTTAAGGTAGCCAGTGAGGCCAAGCGTATCCTTGCCGTTCACAGCCTGTCCCTGGGTCCACTGTGACAGGTCGCCCATGTTCCACAGTTCGGGCAGATGCGGCATCTTCACGAACAGCCCCACAAGCAGTCCCGCCGCCATCACCAGCAGGGCGATGGCAAACAGGGGATAGACGCGCCCGATAATCTTGTCGATGGGCAACAGCGTGGCAATGACGTAATAACCGAAGATGACGATGATCCAGATAATGGTAGCGTCCTCGCCTCCCCACATGTCCTTGAGGATGAGGGCCGGGCTATAGACAAAGACCGCGCCGACCATCATCAGCAGCAAGACGGTGAACACGAGCATCACGTTGCGCGTGCCGCCGCCCAGGTACTTGCCGATGAGGGTGGGCAGGTTAGCGCCGTCGTGGCGCAGCGAGAGCATGCCGCTCATGAAGTCGTGCACGGCGCCGGCAAAGATGCAGCCCAGGACAATCCACAGATAGGATGCCGGGCCGAACCACATGCCCATGATGGCACCAAAGATGGGCCCCGTTCCCGCAATGTTGAGGAACTGGATCATAAACACTTTCCACGTGGGCAAGGCCACATAGTCCACACCGTCGGCAAGACGCACGGCAGGCGTCTCACGGTCATCGGGGCGAATCACCCGCTCCACGATGGCACCATATACAAGGTAGCCCAAAATCAGGGCCACAAGGCTAATGATAAAACTGATCATCGTTTGATGTAATTTGTTTGAACGGCAAAATTAGTGCAAGCCGAGCGAAATGCCAAAAAATATTTTGAGCATTTCCAAGGCGCCGCCTAATTTATCCAAAATTAGTGCAAGCCGAGCAGAGGACAAAAAGAATTTCTTCTTTTTTTAGGTGTTAGGCATTAGGCATTAAGGATTAAGAATTAGGCATTAGGTGTTAAACGCCATGCGGATGCCACCTAATGCCTAAAACCTAATGCCTAAAGCCTAATAAAACCTAAAGCCTAATAATGCCTAATAATTTACTCGCCGTGAGATTGTGACAGCAGATAGTCAATGAGATCGGTGACATCGGCAATGCCCACGACACCATCCTGGTTGAAATCGGCCTCGGCGGGAGCCAGCGTCACGTCAAACAGGATATAGTCAATCAAATCGGTGACGTCGGCGATGTCAACATTGCCGTCATGGTTCACGTCGCCCAACTGGTACTCGGGGGTCTCCTCAGGAGCCAGCGTCACGGTGATGGAGTAGAAGCGGGCCTGCTTGGTCACTTCGAAGGCAACCTCCTGTGAGAGGCCTTCCCATACGCCATCAGGGTCGCTGGTGGTGAAAGTGCCCTCGTAGCCCTCGGCCAACTTGAGGTTGCTGGCGGGGTTGCCGCTGACGCCCTCAAACTCAATCTTGATGATGGGGGTAGTGGACGAAGTGAAGGTTAAGGCCGAATTCTCGCCAGTGTAAATACGGTAATGGTCGGGATAAACCGTGCCGTCACCCACATACATGGTCACACCGTCCTTCTCGATGGTGTACTCACCACGATCGAGGCTGCCATCACCCGTGTCAAACGAAGCGTCGAAGGTGACCTTCACGGTGTTATCGGGCAGTTTGGTATAGGTGGCGCTGACCATTTCACTGTGCACATCACCCACAACGGCTTCGGCCCAGATGGTGAGGTTGTCGGTAACGGGAATGGGGGTAGAGAATGTGGTCCATCCATCCTGGTCCAGGCTATAGTAAATCGTTGCTCCAGGGGTAGCGCAAGAAATGGTTACCTCGAAGGGATCCTCAAAGTAGCAGGAGGCGGGGCTGAACACGGGAGCCTCGACCGTCTGCTCAACCTTGGTAAACGTTACGGTCACATAATCGCTAATCTCGTCACCCTTAAGCGAGTAGGCGGTCAGCGTATTGGTCTCGGTGAGGTAGATTGGGCCATTGTAGTAGTGGTGTTCGCCCTGGTCCTCCTCGGTGCCATAGAACCAGAAGATGCTGGCGTTCTCGGTAGCGCAGCTCAAGGTCACCTCCAGACTGCCGGTGAACTCACCGCCATCGGGGTTGAACACGGGAGGAACAAGGTCCTCAACGACCTCCTCGGCAATGGTGACCACAATCTGATTGCAGCGAACCTGTGAAGCAGTGTTCAGCGTGAATGATGCGGCATCGCCTTGCCAAACGCCGACACGGCTGCCCGACTGGCAAGTGTAGCCGTCGCCATAGAACTGGTCAGGACCATAGCTCTGGCTGTAGGAACCCTGGCAGGTGAACTCCACCCTCTTGATGTTGCCCACGGTCGAGGAGATGGTCGCCGTGCTGCCTGCAGCAAAACGGTAGGGATTGGCTGCCAACGCGCTCTTGGTGCCCGAGATGGTCACACCATCAAGCGTCATCTCGTCATACTGGTTAGCACCCGTGTACTGGCCACCGGTTGTTCCAGGAATAAAGGTTACAGTGATGTCAGCCCATGCGGACATTGCCAGCATGGCGACGAACAGGAAAGAGAAAACTTTTTTCATAAAAAACTAAACAAAATGAAATGAAAGATGAATAATAACTGTGTCTCAAATAATTGGGTTCATTTCCAGACTGAGGAAATGGAGGATAGGGAAGAACATTTCAAATATACGTCACAAAATTATAAAAAAATGGTGCAAGTTGTGCCGAAAACAAGGATTTATTTTGCTTTCCGCCCGGCTTGCACTACCTTTGTCCACTCTTTTCTGTTAATTGGCTAAGGTAGGCGGCGCCTCAACAATGCTCAAATATATTTGGCATTGTTTTCGGCTTGCACTACCTTTGCCGCCTGAAACCGATATGACTACCGATAACAATCAACATAAGGACTGGCGCGCGCATGGCGCGATGCTGCTGGCGATGGTGCTGTTCGGGCTGATGGCGACGTTCTCCAAGGACGTGCTCACCTATGGCGGCATCACTGGCCCGCAGCTGGTGGCCTTCCGCATCTGCGGGGCGGCGATGCTGTTCTGGCTGGGCTCACTGATTGTGCCGCAGCAACGCGTGGAGCGCCGCGACCTGCTACGCATCGTGGGAGCGAGTATCTTTGGCTTTGTGATGGCCCAGGGTGGCTACATCGTGGGCTTGAGCCTCACTTCACCCATCAACGCCACCATCGAGCTGACGACGATGCCCATCTTCACTCTGATACTGTCGTCCATCTTGCTGCACGAGCGCATCACGCCACGGCGTGCGCTGGGCATCATCATGGGCTTCACGGGGGCCGTGCTGCTCATCACACGCACCGCGTCGGCCGCCACCGGCAAGCCGACGGACTTTCGCGGCGACCTGCTCATCCTTGTCGCCCAGGTGGGCTATGCCTTCTACCTGACGCATTATGCGAGCCTGTTCCGCAAGTATGACGCCTTCACCTTCAACAAGTGGACCTTCACCTTTGCCAGCCTCATCATCCTGCCCTTTACCCTACCCCACATCGCCCAAATCAACTGGGCGGGCATGAGCCTGCGCACGGTGAGCGAAATCGTCTATATCGTGGCTGCGGCAACATTCTTCACCTTCTTGCTGGTGGTGTATGCCCAACGGCGGTTGCTGCCCACCACGGTGAGCGTGTATAACTACGTGCAGCCCTTTGTCACCGTTGTGGCCAGCATGGTGATGGGCTTGGCCATGCCGCAATGGATGCACGCCGTGGCCGCCGCGCTCATCTTCACAGGCGTGTGGCTCGTCGTCAACCATCCCCACACGGCCACAACCCCACGCATGAACACAAGGCCCCACGCTAAGGCGCGAAGGCGCTAAGATTTTATTATCGGGCTACTGCGTTCTATTGGAATGGCATCCGCACTCAAACTGTTAACTGTTAACTGTTAACTACTTCAGGATGAGGGCAATTAGGGTGTTGATATCGCTGATATTGACAGTGCCGTCGTGGTTGACGTCGGCCGCGGCGAGGTATCGGCCGGCGATGATGGCATCGATGACGATGTTGATGTCGGCGATATTGACCGTGCCGTCGCCATTGACGTCACCGTGCAAGGGGGGCTCCTCCTGCGGCATCCCGTCATAGATAAGCTCCATGCCCGGCACCTTGAAACTGTAAGACGCGCCAACGGTAGTGGACTGATGGCTGATCAGGAAGTAAATCAGTTTTAGCGGAAAACTGCCCAAATCGCTGGCGTCGCACAGGTCGCTCACGGGGGCGTCGATGGTCACCATGCCCTCAACATTCTCAGGCACAGGATATTCGGTCGTGGTGCGTTCGCCATAGGCATTCTCGACCATGATTTTGACCGACTTGAGCGTCAAGTCACCGGGTACCATGCGCAGACGTACCGTGTCGGGGATGCCCCAAAACGCAATCTGCTTGGAAATCTTGATATAGGGATTGCGGGAAGAGGCGCCCGTGAAGTCAATCTGCAAACCATTGTCCAGAGCCGTCACCACGCTATTGGAACCCCCGCTCTGGCCCACCGTCCAGGTTTCGGGGTCTATCGGGGCATTCTCGACTGTGGTGACACGTGCCAACGGATTTTCCACCTTGACCAGCAGGGAGTCGGCCAGCATCGGGTGCTCAGATCCGACATGGGTGCGACCGTCGGCCACGGCGGTGATGATGCCCAGACTATCGACGGTGCACACCGCCTCGTCGGCCGACATCCAGGGCACTACCGAAGGGTCCACCCTGTCCAGGCCGTAGCCACTGATGCCGTTGATGTTGATGGCGTAGGGGTGAAAGCGGTCAATGACCACGCTGTCGCTCATGAGTTGCCACTGCGCCTCACGGATGGTGACCGACTGCGTCGCCGTGACGTCGCCATAGGTCACATAGAGGTTGCCCACTGCAGGCTGTGTCGAGGCATGGAAGATGCCGTCGGCGTCAAAGGCGCCCACCTGCTCATCGCACGAGAATGTGCAGCCTTGCAGGTCACGCGTCTTGAGAACGCCATACTGGTTATAGCCCCACACGCCGAATGACGTGGTCGCGGCAATCGACAGGTTGTAGCAACGGGGCTCAAAGCTGACCATGCCGATGTTGTCGTCCTCGGGGGCGGTAGAGACGAACAGGCAACCGTTTCCCACGGCACGCACAGGGCCATCGCTGGGATGGTTCAGCACCTCGTCATTGACCACCATGCACGATGAGCCGCCGCCGTCGAGGTTCACCGCATGAACCGCTCCGAGAGCCTCAAAGATGCCCGCCATCTCCTTGAGCGTGACGCCTGTCGAGGTGATGTGACGGCCGTCCACGACGACAAAGTAGAGGCGGGTGCTGTCGGCATTGATGCCGATAGCAGTGCGCGGGTGGCGCTCATCCCAATCCTCCATGAACTGTCCGTTCTGCATGATGATGTGGTTGCTGCCGCCGATGAGCTGGTTGATGACGATGTCGCCAGGGCCGCTGTTGAGGGCGAGCCTGAAGGTCACATCAAGCACATCGCCCACGGTCATCCATTCCGTCTGGTTGGCATACGTGCCCTTGAGCCACAGGATGGCCTTCCCATCGGGGATGGCGGTCGAGCCTTTCGCATCGATGATATCCTCGATGACACAATGCTCCACACCGTTGGCCAGCCAGCGGAAATCTCCCTCAACGGGCCGCAGCAGCACCATCTTGCCCGACGTGGAGCCGTCATAGGTCACAGGGCCGTAGCTGCGTGTGAACAGGATAGATTGGTTGGAAGCGATGTTCTCGTAGGCATAGCGCATACGGTTCACCAGATTGATGGCGAAAGAATGGTCCCCGCTCATCACAGTGCCCGTGAACGTCAATCGGTCGATATAGGGGCGCTTGTCGCTGTCAAGGACCAAACAGGCGCGATTGTGGCTGCTCAGCACCAGCTCGTCGTTGCGCACCTGACCACTGAGGGGCAGTCCCACCTCGTTGGTGGGCGAGGTCATAAAGAAGTCGCCATTGACGGCTCCCACCACCTCATGCCCCTGCCTGGTGTTGCGCGCAATCATGTTGACGGGGGTCTCACAACCCACCGACTTGTCGGCCCCCAGGCAGGTCTCCATCATCACCCACGGGTTCGTCAAGTCCATTTCGGTCACGCTCACCTTGAGCGGCATGTCGGGGATGTCGAACTTAGCCGCCGTCATTCCCGGTCCCACGCGGTGAGGGTAAATGAGCGTGTCCACATCATAAGCCCTGGTGCCGATGACCCACTGGTCACGCGCCAGGCCCTCGCCACAGACCAACGCGAGCGTGGCGGCCAGGACAAGCCTCAGTAATAGTCTATTTTTTTCCATTTTAGGTGGTAGGTTTTAGGTGTTAGGCTTTAGGTGTTAGGCTTTAGGTTTTAGGTGGTAGGTGATAGGTGACAAGTTTTAGGCTTCAGAATGCGGATGCCACCTAAAGCCTAAAACCTAATGCCTAAAGCCTATACAAAGATTATTTCAAGATGATGGCTATCAGGGCATTGATGTCACTGATGTTCACGCTGCTGTCGCCGTTCACGTCGGCTCTCTCAGAGTAGCGGCCGCCAAGAATCAGATCGATAACTGCATTAACGTCGCTGATGTTCACACTGCCGTCGTTGTTCACGTCACCGGGCAGACCAGGATCCTCGCCGTCGTCCAGAGTAATCTTATATACGGCCATGCCATTGTAGGCCTTGAAGGTGAGCAGCGTCACCTCCTCATTGCCCTTGCTGTCGGTGCCATATTCCACTGCAAAGCAGTGAACACGCAATCCGCTGTCGTTGAGGTTACCCAGACTGTCGGCAGGAATCTGCCAATATTTGGTCAAGCCGTTCAGTGACTGTCCCTCACCCAGCTCGCAGATGTTGGCCTGACAGCCATTGCCGGTACCGTGCATGTCGGCGATGGCATACACAAGGAAGTTGCGGCCGTCGATTGAGAACTCGATGCAGCCATTGGGAGCCGACTTGGGCCACAGGTCATGATCAACCATCTCAAACGATTCCACTACCGAACCCCAAACATCATAGATTACCGGTGCCGTGTCAAAGCAGTCGATATAGAACATCTCGCCGCTATAACGCGATTCCTCGTCAACGCCCTCAATCATCTTGATGACAGGTGCCAGCGAGAAGCCCGTCTTGGTCTCGGGATAGAAGTTGAGGATGTCCATGTAGGGGTCGCCCTCAAAGCCACCTTCCCAGTCACCGCCTTGGTCGGCGTGCATGCGGTAAAGCGTCGGGAAGCCGGGGTCGGCTGTCGCTCCCGATACCGTCATAATGTTGCACTCGGCCTGTTCCAGCGTGAGGTCACCAATCACATCGAGGTAGTCGGTGCGCTGCAAGGCTTCGCCCTTGTCCATCTCGACAATGAGCGTGAGTTCGCCCGTTTCGGTGTTCACCATATAGACGGGGATGTACTGCTGCGCCGTGCTGGTCATGGGAGCCACCCAGATGTGGTGGAAACTGTCCTTGCCGATGCTTGCCACGCCCAGGAAGCGTCCGTAGGGGGCACCATCCAGCGTCAAGGGCAGGTCCTCGAGTTGATGGCCATCGACAGCCGAGTAACGGTGGATAACCGACTGCATGATGGAGTCGGTACCCTCAATGACAAGCTTCTCCTCACTGCGGGCGACATACACCACGCCCTGGTCCATCGTCGCCGTACGCGCACGCTGGCTGTCGATATCACTGCCTGAATAGGCCGAACCCGTGTGGAAACGGTCAAAAATCCACTGATTGGTGATTTTCAGTCCATTGATGACGTCATATTTTTGTCCGTCGGTCACTGCAGCGGCACCCAGTACCGTAGCCGCCATAGCGATGAAGAGTAATAAAGTCTTTTTCATAATTCGGTTGTTTATTTTCAGGTTTTAGGTTTTAGGCTTTAGGCTCTAGGGGCGCGGATGCACCTAACACCTAATGCCTAAAGCCTAATACCTAAAATGATTATTTCAAGATAATGGCGATGAGGGCATTGATGTCGCTGATGTTCACGCTGCCGTCGCCGTTCACGTCGGAGCTATCAGAGTAGCGGCCACTAAGGATCAGGTCGATGACCGCGCTAACGTCGCTGATGTTCACGCTGCCGTCGCCGTTCACATCACCGGGCAGAGCACCGTCGTCCAGGGTGATGCGGTAAACGGCCATACCGTTGACACACTTGAAGATGAACAGCGTCACCATGGGATTACCCTTGGCATCGGTGCCATACTCCACATTCATGCTCTCGACGCGCGTACCACCGTCGCTGAAGGTACCCAAGGCATCGGGCACCATCCAGTAGCGCTGCATTCCCTCGAATACCATGCCCTCGCCCATCTCGCAGATGTTGACCTGGCAAGCTCGAAGGTTAACACCGTCGGCATCCCAGTCAGAATATTGGGCCGTGACATACACGAAGAAGTTGCGTCCGTCGAGCGTGAACTCGCACACACCGTTGGCACCCACTTCCATGGGCCAAATCTCAGGATCTACCTTCTCGAAGTTATCTACCATCGTGCCGTACACGTCATAGAGGATAGGTGACGAGTGGAAACCATCGACATAGAAGAGCTCGCCGCTATAGTCACCCTCGCCGTTGGGTATCATCTTCACTACGGGGGCATAACCCCAATTGGTTACCGTCTCAGGATAAAAATCATAGATGGCGAGGTAGGGGTCGCCCTCAAAACCGCCTTCCCAGTCACCACCCTGGTCAGCATGCCAACGATAGACGTACTCCGAACTGGCGCCAGCACTCATAATGTTGCACTCGGCCTGCTCCAGTGTCAAGTCGCCCATCACGTCGATGTAGTCGCAACGCTGCAGGGCCTCACCCTTGTCAAGGATTGCTACCAGCGTAAGTTCACCAGTCTCTTTATCAACCAAATACACAGGCTGTTCACTGGCAAGCTCACTCGTGTACGGCGCCATGAACAGGTGTCCGAAATTGTCCACACCGACGGTGTTGCTGCTCAGCACCGCACCGCCATAGATGTTGCCGTCGAGCGTCAAGGGCAGTTCCTTGACAAACTCGCCGTTGGTGGCATTCACCTTGTAGATAACGCTTTGAGCCAGCGTGTCGGTACCCAAGATGACAGCATTGGCGTTAGAACGAGCGATGTAGATATAACCATCGTGCATCACCGCCGTACGGGCCGATGTGTTGCAATAGGGCTGAGCAGACCACTGCTCTATCGTGTGAGCGCGGTCCTGAATCCACAGGTTCTCGATTTTCAAGCCGTTAACGACGTCATACTTCACGCCATCGGTCACGGCCCACATACTTAGGGCACATGATGCCACAAAAAGAGAAAAGAGTAAAAATTTCTTCATAATCAGCTGATTTTTAGTTTATTATATAGTTTATTAATTATCCATCAAAGTTGAATTCAACAAAGTAACAAAAAAAACTTCAACAATCAAAGGATTTAGTCCTTAGTTTTTAGTCTTTAGTCCTTAGTCCCTAGTCCCTAGTCCTTAGTCCTTAGTCCCTAGTCCCTAGTTGGCATCCGCGCCCTAATGCCTAACGCCTAATGCCTAATTCCTCATTCCTAACTCCTAATTTCTAATTATTAACGGAGTATGATGGCGATGATGACATTGACGTCGCTGATGTTGATGGCGCCGTCACTATTGACATCGCAGCGGGTATCAAATGCCTGATTGATGTTCAGGATGCTGGAGATGACGGCGTTGACATCGCTGATGTTGACGTTGCCGTCGCCATTGACGTCACCGACGAGCGTCTCGCGATAGACAAACGTGGTGACGGGGCAGTAGTCGGTATATTGCAGCGACGTGCCGGTTTCCAGGGTGCGGTAGGCAAAGCGGGCACGCACATAGTAAGTCGTTCCGTCAACCATCTTGCCGACGCCCTTGATGGAACCCAACATGGGCGTCTCAAATGTCCTCTCGAGGGTGCCGTTGTAGGACGAACGTGTGGGGAAGGACTCCGAACTGCTGATTTGCACCCGCAACGAGTGTACGCCCTCGACGGGCTCAAAACTTACCACGTCGTTATTGCTCAACACCATGCCGTCTTGGTCAGGCATGAGCATCACGGGGACATCAGGGATGACCTCGGTGGTAGTGAACGAAGTAACCGGGGTGACAATGGTGGTACCATCATAAAATGCCGTCACACGGGCATAATAAGTCGTGGCTCCTGCCAAGCGGTATTTGGGTGCCTGCCAAGCGGCTGTATCGAGCCTGATGGTGTCAGGATTGTTCATCGACGAGGTGGTGGAGAGTTCCAGCACGTAGGAGGTGCCTGCGCCACCCGATGTCCATGTGATGAGCGGTGTCAAGGGAACTGACGTCGCCGCATCGGCAGGCGAGGTGATGCGCATCTGCTCCAGGGTGAAATGCCTCAGTTCGCTGGCATTGTCCCAACGGTTGAGTCCGCGTGCCACCACACGCCACCAATAGGTGCCGTCGGTAAGCCCATGGATGCGGTATATGGGACATTGCGCCGTGTCCACCTCCAGCTGTGTCACCATGGAGTCCATCCGATCGTCGGCATAGATTTGAATGACATAGTTGGAAGCGTCGCCCGCAGTCCATTGCAACTGCGTGAACGGCATCACTGGGGCACCATCATCAGGACTGAGCAAGATGGGCTGTATCGCCTGTGACGACTCCACCCCGGGCATGGCGGGAGCGTACTCGTTCTCCCATCGGTCGAGTATGGTCACGGCATAGCGGAAGCCCTCGCGCTTATTGTCGGGCATGGTGTAGGAAGCCCAATAGCTCACACCGTCGATATACTGTGCCTGGCAATGGAAATCCTTGTCCTCCACCCCATCGGGGATGGCATAGACGACATAGCGCACATTGGGGATACTGTCCCACGAGAGCGTGCCGTCGCTATAGGCAAGGTTGCTGACCGTGGTATAGGTCTGGTCGGGCTTGAGCCAGGCGGGGGCGGGGTTCAGTGCGATGGAACTGTACAGGCTGTCGCGCAGCCAAGTGCGCAGCTGGCGCACCTTGCCGTCGATTTTCTCGCTCTTGTTGCGCCAGGTGTAGTAGCGGAAATACACCATGCCCGGGTTGCCGCCCGCAGCCATTGCCTCTCGCATGATGCGCCCTTGCTTGACAAACTCATCCAGTCCCCAGCCCGCCTCGTCGGGAATCCATTGGCCGATATAGACATGGCGGTTGAAACGCGCCGCCATCTTGCCCCACCAGGTGGTGACAGGGATGAACGTGCCATTGGTGTTCCAATAGACCTGCGGCGCCAGGAAGTCGATGGTGCCACGCGTCAACCATGCCATGGGGTCGCTGTAAATCTGGTTATACTGCCAGTCACTGCCCGCCGGGCAAGGTTCGACGCCATACTTGTCGGCGACCGACTGGGCGGTGCACGCCACGCCAGCAGGACCGATGCCAAAGCGCACCCAGGGTTTGGTCGCCTTGACCATGTCGTTCACGTCCTTGACCATCTGGTTGACGTTCTCGCGCCGCCAGTCGCCCTGCGACATCGTGCCGCCATTGGCCCGATAGGCGTTGTAGAGGCCGGCGTCCAGCTCAAATGACGGGTTGTCCTGGTTGTAGAAATAGTCGTCAAACACCAGTCCGTCCACGTCATATTTCACCAGGATATCCTGGCACACGTCCACAACGCGCTGCCTCACCTCGGGGATGCCAGGATTGAGCACCGTCTCATAAGAGGTCGTCAATAGCCACTCGGGATGGGTGTGGATGTAATCCCGTTCGCTTTGTCCCCACATGTTGTCGCCATGGCCATAGCGGTAAGGGTTCACCCAGGCATAGACCTCGATACCGCGCTTGTGAGCCTCCTCGACGAGGAAGCCGAAGGGGTCGAACGCCGGCGCCACGCCACGAGTGCCCGTGATATAGCTGGACCAAGGCTCATAGGCCGAATTGTACATCGCGTCGCACATCGCACGCACGTGGTAATAGACCACGTTGATGTGGTTCACCTGCATGGTGTCGAGCATCTTGCGGCAGGCGTTCTGCATGATGGGCGTGTTGCTCGCTGTGATGTTACCGCTGGGCCAGTCGCTCAGGTAGGCCGTCATCCACATGCCGCGCTGCTCCCGCTTGGGGGCGACATCGGCGGTTACAGCAATGGCACTGCCGGCGACCATCGTCACCAGCAATGCCATCAGGATTAACGTCTTTTTCATAGTTTCTAGTCCTTAGTCCTTAGTCCCTAGTCCTTAGTCCTTAGTCCTTAGTCCTTAGTCCTTAGTTGCTAGTTACGTTAGAACAGGTTGGTCAGGCGCGGGTTGATGCACAGACCCAGGATTTTATCCTTGTTGCCGTTGAAGTTGTACACCTTGCCGTCCTCGGGATTGAAGTAGTAGAGGCCGGTGGTGTAGGTCTTCTCGGTCGTGGCGGCACGGAAGCCGAAATAGACATAGTGCGTCTGGGAATCGACAGCCATCTGGGTGGTGTAAACGCCCTCGGCATCGGTGGTGTTGATGGGATCAGCCTCCATCGTGATGAAGTTGACGTACTTGTCGTAGGTCACCGTGGCATCGTCGGCAGGAATCTGATACTGGGTGAAGCCCACACCCGGCGTGGTGCCCTTGGTCATCCACACATACAGGTAGTTCAAGTCCTCGTCGAGGGTGAAGCCACGCGGCTGGGTGGTCTCGAGCACGATGGGATAAGGAATCTTGACGCCGGTGCCGGTCTTGCCGATGTCGGCAGTGGTAAAGCGGTAGATACCGTTACCCGAGTAGTTCTTGCCCCACCAGAATTTGCCCTTGCGGTCGAGGTAGAGGCCCGTGTGGATAGCACCGTAAGCAATACCCTGGCCGTAATAGCTCAGCTGGTTGTTGACCACAAAGTAGCCCGCCACACTGGTGTAGTTGGTCTGCTCGGTCTCGCCACGCACGGTCGGTGTAGTAGAGGTAGGTGCCGTCGGTGCAACCCTGGAAGGGGTCGTTGAAGGCGGGGCCGCCCACGTTGGTAATCATCACGTTGGTCGTCGTGCCGTCGGCGCTCATGACGGTAATCTTGCCGTCGCCCAGGTTACCGGCCTCGTCGTTGATGTAGTAGTACTGCTTGCCGCAGTCCAGGATATAGACGTTGTCCTGCTCGATGGTGGCGCTGTCGGTCACCGTCTTCTCGCAGGCAAACACGAGCGTCGTGGGCATGTTGCCCGAGCTCACACCCATGTCAAAGGGCATGTTCTTGGTGCCGGCGGGAAGCTGCGTGAGGTCCACGAGCTTCACAGCCATGATGTTACCGCCCTGGGTTGCGTAATAGAGCGTGGGGGCGGGAATCGACGAACCCACCTGCACATTGACGTAGCTGTCCTCGAGACGGCGGTTCTCGCCGTTGATGTCGAACCACGTCTGCAGGGTAATCTTCTGCGAACCGATGTTGCTGAAGGTCAGTTTGCCGGGGTTGTCGATGGTGCCGTCGTCGTGGCTATAGCCCTCGAAGGTGGCAATCATGTTACCCTGGGCATCGCGGGTGCCGTCGGGGAAAGTCCACACATACTTGCACTTGAGGTTCTCAGGGTTGGGCAACTCGATGTCGAGTTTCACGTCCACGTCGTTGATCACGACGGGAACAGCGCTCTGCTCGGCGATGCTCAACACGGGAGCGATGTCGTAGATGAGCAACGGATAAGTGCGGCTACCCACGCCATCGACGGTGAGCGTTACCTGATAGACGCCCGCCTTGGCATACTTGTGCGAGGGGTTCATCTCGGTCGAGGTCGTTCCGTCGCCGAAGTCCCACGTCACCTGTCCCGACTTGGCCGAGGTGTTGGTGAACTCAACGGTGGAGACCACATAGAAATCCAGTCCATAGCGGTCATCCTCCACATGGTAGGTGAAGTCCACATCCTTGGTGGGGAAATTGCCATAGTCGGGAGTCTTGTCGATACATGACACCGCCATGACCGCCATCAGGACCATGAATGCTATTTTATTGAATGTTTTCATATTCAGTTATCTTTTTAGGCTTTAGGTTTTAGGTTTTAGGACGCGGATGCCACCTAACGCCTAACGCCTAATTACTAATTCAGTGAAACTTCTTTGTTGTCGGTAGTCACACCCATCTTGCCGTCGGTGTCATAGACGCGGTACTGAGGCATGAGCGAGTACTTGCGGCTGAAGTTCACCGTGTAAGACTTGTCGGCGGTGTTGTAAATCCACGAGGTGAAGGGAATCGTCTCGAGCATGCTCTGGAAATAGGGCATGTACTGGCGGCGAACGGTCGTGATTTTGCCACCCGTGTCATCGCTGTAGCGCGAAAAGAGCCAGAAGGCCGACTTATAGACCGCCTGCACGTTGGCGCCCGCAGGAGCGTCGCTCTCGTTGGCAATCTCGTGATAGACGGCGGTGCCATCGTCGGCCACGGTGATGTAGTAGTAGTGGTCCACTTCATCGGTGGTAAACCAGGCGTTGGACTTGTCGTCGGTGGTCGTGTCGGTCGGGAAATCAATCTTGTACTGCGCGTTGAGCTGCTGGAACAGCTCGATGGGGAAGTTGTACTTGATATAGACGTTGCGCAGGTCGTTATAGTAGGTGCTGTCCTTGGTCAAGGCCTTCACCATATAGTCCATGAACTCCTGCTGGAACGTCGAGGGATAGTAGCTGTCGAACTTCTCCTGGTCCCACTCCTCGGGGTTGACCCACGTCACGGGGGCGAGGGTTCGCGAGGTGGGGAAGCTGTCGGTGAGCACATACTCATAGCCGTCCCACTCAGCCTTGCTGTGGGCATAGGTGGCGACACGCTGCATGGAGCGCACGGTGTCGGTCAGGGAGTAATTCTTGGTATAGGACAGCGATGTCGTCAACTTGCTGGTTGCCGTCGCCACCTGTTCACGCTTAATCAGGCACCACACCTCACTGTGGTCTATCGCCTTCTCGCTGGTGGTGTAATACTTGCCCTTGAAGGTGGCATAGTTGCCTGCCTTGACCAGCGTGGAGCCCTGTTCCCAGTCCACCGTGGGCAAAATCTGACCGAGCTCGCCGTTGTCGGCAAACGGGTCATGGATTGCACACGAGGTGGTCATCAGTGCCACCAAGGCTATCAGTCCATATTTTATTCTATTTCGTTTCATGATCTTGTTGTTTACTTTATAAGGTCCTTAAGGCCCTTAAGGTTTTAAAAGTCCTTAAGGTCGTTATTCTTGAGTTAAGGAGGTGACTTCACCGTAGTTATGTGCCCAAATCATGGGTTCCTGCAACCACTTGTAGTTCTTGTAGGCTCCCAGGCGTTCAAGCTCCTGGCGGTTATACTTCTCCTCGGTCTCCGGGTCGTAGTTGATACGCTGGATCCACGTGTTCTCCTTCTGCTCCTCGGTCAGGCCATCAATCCAGTAGGCCGCGTACAGGTTGTAGGGCCTGCGCAGGGTCGGATAGACGATTTCCTGGTTGTCACCGATGCCGTAGTGGTTGCGGTTGTTGCTGTAGTGGTAGCGCCGCATGTCGGTCCACTGCTCGGGCTGCAGATACATGGCGATGTACTTCTGCTGCATGAGGTCGCTCAGCGAGAACTCGCTGGGATTGAAGAACCAGTGCTTATTGCCACGGTCGGTCACCTTGTGGGGCGACAGCCTCGTGCCTTTGTAGTACTCCTCGTTGTCAAGGAAGGCAGCCACCTGAGCAAACCAGTACTCGGCAGGCTCATAACCTGGCTTGCCGCCGGTAACGCTGTTGCCCGGGTACTTGTTGTCGGTGTTGGCATTGTAATTCGGGTTGGGATAGTTGCGCAGGAAGGCGGCCAAATGGCGCTCGATGTTCCATTGGGTGGCCTCCTTGGCCAGTGCGCACGCCTCAGTCTTGTTACCCATCCAGTACAGCGCCTCGGCCTTGATGAAATAGAGCTCCTCCATCGTGAAGATGGGGTTATAGGCATCGGCAGCGCCAGCATAAGCGCCCATGTACAGGTTGGGATAGTTGGCAATCTTGAAGGACGTTCCCATACCGATATTGTTCTCCAGATAACGCATCTTGATGCGCTCGCTGGTGGTTGACGCACTGGCGGGACCCGTACGGGCAATCATCAGCAGACCGCAGCGCGGGTCGTTGGCAAAACCGTCGTATGAACCCTCGCCGCCAAAGGTGCCGCTGGTCATCTCGTTATCAGGCTTGCTGAGGCCCAAGAGGTCCACCATGAAATACTTGCTCGGGATAGCGCTACCCAACAGGTTGCCGCGCGACTCCCACGAGTTGATGACGGGCTGTGCGACGCTCCACACGGCATTCTGCGTGCCCGTGCCGCCGTCCCAATAGTAACGGGGCTCGTTGCCAAACCAAGCGTCACGACTGCCCTGATAGTCAAACACGTCGCCCTTGCGCCACTGGTTGATGGCGGCATCTGCAGCGTCAACAATCTTCTGGCACATCGCTGTCGAGCGGTCCACATTGGGGATGTTGCGCAACAGCAGGCGGGCCTTGACGGCCAGCACCAGGCCTTTCCACTTCTCGAGGTCACCGGCATAAACGCGGTCCTCGGCAGCGGTAATCGGTTGGTTGTCAGGGTTGTTGACGATGGCGGGGTCCTCATACATCTTGATGAGGTCCTCGCACTCCTGCATCATCCAGGCATATACCGATGCTTGGGTATCATAGGTGGGAGCGATGCTCTGATAGGCCTCGCTGCGGGGGATGTCGCCAAAGGCATCAGTTGTCAATTGGGTGGACATCAGCATAATGGTGCGGCCTATCAACTCGTAGTTGGGCGAATTGATGGCTTTGGAATTATTGACCAGATTGACCGTATTCTTGCCGATGTCATAGAAATGACGGCGCCACATCGGGTGGCGGTTCATCGTCAGCATCTCCCACTCGCACTTGTAGCTGTAGGCACCCACCGAACTCTGGTCATAAACAATCTGCTGGGCGTAATAGATGATGACGGGCAGACCGTCCTTGGCATCAATCACATGGGCCCTGTCGGGGTTGACGTTATCGTCGAGGACATCGTTACAGCTCACCGACACCAGGCCAACCAGCATCAATAATGCTAAAAATTTGATCTTTTTCATAGTCGTTGGCCTTTTAGAATGTTGCTTTAAGCGTGAAATTGAAACTGCGCGTGCTGGGCACGTTGTAATTGTCGATGCCGGCGCTACCGGTACCGCCTGAAGTGGCAGCAAGCACGGCGGGGTCATTGCCGCGGTACTTGGTCAACAGGAACAGGTTGCGTGCAGTAGCCGTCAACGACAAGCCCTTGACGGGCCAGGTGCGCTTGAAGTGTTTGCCGAAGTCATAGCTCAGCGTCACATAACTCAAGCGGATATAGGAACCGTCCTCGATAAAATTGGACGATACAGTCGAGTAATAGGTGTTGATGAAATAGGAGTCAAGCACGATGGGCGTCGTGTTCTTGACATAGGTCGTCGTTCCATCGGGGCCGGGGACAGCCTGCACACCGTCGATGATGTACTCGCGGTTGCGGTACTTGTCATACAAGCTGCTCATGCCATTGGTGATCTGGCTGCGGCCCGTCACATTGACCACGTCACCGCCCTTGCGGCCGTCGAACAGGAACGACAGCGTGGCGTTCTTGTAACGCAATGTGCTGCCCACACCCAGCAGCCAGTCGGGCTCGCGGTTACCGATGTACAGGCCCTTGGCGGCATCGATGATGGGATAACCGTTCTCGTCACACACGACACGGCCTTCGGGGTCACGCACGTAGTCTTTACCCGAGATACCCGTGGAGGATTCACCCAGGCGGGCAACGGGGAAGATGTCGCCATACTGGGTGCCCTGGATCTCGGTCAACTCGTTGGGCAGGTAGAGCACCTTGCTGCGGTTGAACGAGAAGTTGGCCAGAGCGGTCCATGAGAAGTCGCCGGCCTTGATGATGTCCTGGTTCAACGAGATTTCCATACCATGGTTCTTCAGGCTACCCTCGTTGCGGGTCTGGAGAATCACACCCGAAGCGGGCGACACGCGCAC
>CADAFP010000020.1 GCA_902787185.1 uncultured Bacteroidales bacterium
AGTTTTAGAGGCACTCTCAGGGGAGTCATTGATGAAAAATTCTTCCTTTTCAGACTCACTAGGATTTACGCCTGCCCCCACTAATTTTCCGCTGAGCCAGTTTTCGCCGACATGCCGGCACCGTGCCCGAGAGGGCTCCCGGAGGATGATTGTCCCCCGCCTCGCCTATCAAAAGCGGGCAGGGGACACTCTTATCTTCTTAATATGTCAGGTAGCACGTGTTACTTGTCGCGACGGCCCTTCTCGAGCTGCTTCTTGAGGGCGTCCAAGCAGTTGTCGATGGCTTCCTCAAAGGTGTCGGCCACCTTGCTGGCAAACAGATCCTCGCTGCGGGGTACTGTCAGGCGCACTGACGCCTCCTTATTCATGGCTGTTTCGGGCTTCACTACCTTGAGGATAACCTCGGCAGATGATACCAACTCGTTTTTCTTTGCTAACTTGTCAACCTTCTTGTTGATGAAATCCACCAATTTCTCGGTTGCCTCAAAGTGGATGGCATTGATTTTAACTTCCATAATAACCTCCTTTTTTTAGTGCCCGTGGATGGGCAAGTTCATAATTATGTTGTAATTCACGCAATGTCACGTGAGTATAGACTTGGGTTGCCGCAAGACTCTCGTGGCCCAGCAGGTCCTTGACGTTGTTGAGCTCTGCCCCGTTGTTGAGCATCACGCTGGCAAAGGTGTGGCGCAGCACGTGGGGGCTCAGCTTGCCTGTGCCGCCGGCAGCGGCAAGGGCATTGTGAACGACGTGATAGACCAGCGACGGATAGAGCGCCTTGCCCCTGGCGGTGACCAGCAGGTTTCCACACTCGGGAACCACACTGGCCCGCAGCGTGCGGTAATGCTCCACCGCTGCCGCCAGCTCACTGCCGAAGGGGACGATGCGGTCCTTGTCGCGCTTGCCGTGCACCTTGAGCTCGCCCTTGGCGGTATCGACGGCTGCGTCCTGCAGCCCGATGAGCTCGCTCAAGCGGATGCCCGTCTCATACAGCAGCATGACAATCAAGCGGTCGCGCACCTGGGCAAAGTCCCGCTCGTCGATGTCGGCATCGAGCACCGTGTCAACAGTTCCCGCACGCACAAACGTGGGCAATGGCATGGGCAACTTGGCCAGCTCCACGATGGCCGCAGGGTTCACGTCAACCACACCCTGCCGCAGCAGGTAGCGGTACAGCGCCCTGAGGGCCTGGAGGTGGAGTCGAAGGGTTGCCGGTTTCTCGCCACGCGATGCCCTGTCCATGAGCCACGCCCGCACGTCGTTGGCGGTGACCGATGGCAGATCCAGCTCACCGCCGCCAACTGTCGCAAACGCGCTCCACTGTTCCAGGTCACGGCGATATAGTTCCACCGTCCTCCGGGACAAGTTACGCTCGAGGAGCAAGTATTGCAGGAAGCGTTCAACAGTTGCGTTCATCGGCATTGCTCTAAATCTACATCTATTGTGTGACATCCACAGCCATCACGGCAAGTGCCGTGACGCGAGAGGCTGTTTTTGCGGTGCTAAAGTTAGTAACTATATTTGGTAACTGCAAATTTTAAGCCAAAAAAATGACAGGAACCGCATTTTTTAGCGGTTCCTGTCTGATTTTTATCGTGTCGAGCGTGATTACTCCTCGCGTTGGCGCAGCTGCTGCACATACACGGCCTTCATCATCTTCTTGCGGTTGGTGACGCTGGGTTTCTGGAATGCCTGACGTCCACGCAGTTCTTTAATGACACCGGTCTTTTCGGTTTTACGCTTGAATTTCTTGAGGGCGCGCTCGATGTTGTCGCCTTCCTTAACGGGAACAATAATCATAATGAATTACTTTGTTTTTAATGTTATTTTTGTTTGTTAATTGTTGAATTTCTTCATTGGTTTGCGGCTCTACATGGATGACACACCGCTGGCGAGCCACGTGCCGAGCGATGTCTATTTTGGTCGATATGTATTGATTCTCAATATCTTAAAGCAGGATTCACAACCCCCTTTCGATTTTTAGCGCCGCAAAGTTACATATTCTTTCCACAACCACCAAGCGTTTTTAAAGAAATTTTTTCTCCATTTCTCGACTGGAAACCACAGGTTGACCGGCCGTGGGGGTGCGATGCCGCGCGCGCATAAAAACGTTGCACTCGCTTCACAGCCAGTGCAACGTTCGCGTTTTGATTCGCATATGAAAAACTAATACTCCTCCAGTTTCTATTTCTTTCGGTTGCGCACCGAGCGCACATTAGTATTGACCGTTTGAGTGCTCACCTTGGGTTTGCGCTCCTTGATCTTGGTCTTTTTCTCTTTAACCTTGGCTTTGTCGGTTTTAGACTTGGAAGTTTTAGACTTGGCTTTGGTTTTAGATTTCGCCTTAGCGTCCCTCGCGGCATCTTCCTTCATCTTGATGGCGCGCTTGGTACGCTCCAGATTGCCATCTTCACCTTCCACCTCCTCAGTGTCTTCGGCTTCTTCCTCGGCCTCCTCGAGGGCGGCCTCGGCGGCGGCGAGGGCCTCTTCTTCAGCCTCGGCACGGGCCTGGAGGGTATCCAGTGGCGGAACCCACAGGTCCTTGTTGAAGCTGCGCAGGCGCTGCTCGATGCTGTCCTGGGCATGCTTGTAGGCGGTGGTGTCAGGGAACATCTGCCTCAACGAGAGGTTGCGCAGGTTCTTGGTCTTGATGATGTCGCCGGTGTACATGTTCAGCTTGAAGAAGTCGTCAAGGCTGTAACGCGGCAGGTTGTTGTCATCGTCGGTGAACACATACTGCTGTGCCATGTAGGGACGGATGTCGTTGAGCTTAACCCAGAACATGGGATAGCGGGCAGTCTCACCGCTCCAGTCGTCCTCGCGATGGATCACGGGGCAGATGGCCTCGACACGTGGCTTGATCTGGTTGCTGCGGGTGTCAAACTCCCATTTCTCAATGATGTAATAGCTCTTCACCATGTTGGAGAGGATATCGGCATCCTCAAACTCATAGATAGGATTCTTCTCGGTGCTCCCCTTGGCCAGCGTGTAGTCAATATAACGGTTGTCAAGGAATTCGCCGAAGTTGATCTTGTGAGCCTCGTCAAACATCTGTGCTTCCTGATCATAGGCTGATATCTGGCCCTTGGCCAACAGGCGCATGATAATGAAGTACAGGCTCTCACCATCCTCATTGGGCATCTCGGGATAGAACATCGCAGCGTTTTTTCCCTTGGAGATGGGCACCTCACGCTGGATGACCTTCATCCACTGGAGGTCAGCGTCATGGGGCTCTTTCACCTCATAGAAAGACTGCTGTCGCGTTGTGATCTCAGGCGCGCCGTCCTTCTTGTCCTTCTTGCCGCGGGTGTCGCCACCGGTGCGCTTTGTCACCTGAGCGCTTGCACCCAGCGTTAAGGACAGGAGCAGCAATGCGATTATCAATCTAAGACTTCTCATATTCTCGTTATTGAAATTGAATGGTTACACTGTTTAGTTGATGATGATCTGAAGGGGCGAAATGGTGCGCGTGATGCCGTCAGGACCGGTAGCCTTGACGTTGGTGATAAAGAACTGTTTACCATGCTGCAAACGCTTGATGCGCTCCTTTTGACGCTCGGTGAACTGCGAACTGTTGCTGGCCTCGGGGTGGTAATCGCCCATGGCGTCCACAAAGTTACACTCAAACGAGACGACCTTATAATCAATGTTCAGGATTTCATCGTCGATAGCGGCATCCAGACCTCCGGCGGCCATGAGCAGCGCCTTGGTGATGCCAGGCTTACCGCCCTTGTAGCGAAGCGATTGGCCATTGGCGTCCTTGTAAGTGATGAACGGTGAGGGATCAGGCAGTTTGCGCACACGGAAGGTGGTGCTGCCCACATTGGTGCGTTGTCCGTCCATCTCGGCGGTCACCGAGATGACGCACTCGGCACCCACCTTGGAAGGATGGGCGATCCATCCGTCACCGCTCTTGGTGAGCGAGCCGTTGGTCATCGTGGCGCTGATGCTGCCCTGGGGCACACCAGGCACGGCGATGCTGATGGGGTTGTTGATACCGGCATAGAGCACGTTCATCATCGTGGCGCTGATGGTGGCCAGCGGGTCGATGACGGTGTAGCTCGACTTGAAGTCACGCCTGGTGACACTGCCGTCGCGGCCGAGCACCTCGATCCAGCCCGAGTAATCATATTTACCAGCCTTGCCCGTTCCGACCTCATAAAGGCCTGTGTTGTTACCCAGACGTCCTCCGTTGACATAGACAACGGGGCGCTGCGTCGTGTCGATGGCGGCGAGCACGATTTGGGCTTTGTACTTGGTGCCACGCATCACGATACGTGACTCAGGCACCACAAACGCGTTCACCAGGTTCACACGCAGGTCACCCAGGTCAACGTTGGTCAACATCTGGTTGAGGACCTCACCCTCGGCATAGCGCACGTCGTTCTGCAACTTGGTGAGCAATGTGATGGCGGCGATACACGGCATGTTGTCAAACATGTACTCTTCCCAGGTTTTCTTGGTCATTTCCTCGCCACGCTCCTTGGGAGGCACCGTCGAGAGGACGGTCTCCAGGTTCTTGCGCTTCTCGGGGTCATCGAGGAACGAGGTAATAAACTGGCGGTACTGGTCGATGCGGGTTCTCAGATTCTTGCCGTTATTCACGCGTCCCGACCCTTGAGGCGGCAGCATGATGATGCTCGCGGCTTCAGTATTATCGCGGTTGCGGATGTTTTTCAAGTCAGCATCCTCGCCGTCAGCAGTCTTCACGATCTCGAGTTTCAACGAGTCGATATAGTCAAAGAGCTTGTCAGTCTCGCCCACCACCTGGGTACCCTTGTCGAGCCACATCTTGCCCTTCTCAGGGTTCTTCTCGTTGAAAGCCTGGAGTTGGGCATAGAGTGCCTGGTTACGGGCAGTGATGGTTCGGTTGGAGCGTGACAGACCGTCCTCTACCTGGCTGAAACCGTTGAGCACATCGCTCGACACGTTCAGCGCAAGCATAGCCGTTAAGACGATGTACATGAGGTTGATCATCTTCTCACGCGGCGACATGCGGTTGACGCTCTTATTTTTTGAGGTTGCCATCTATCTGTTTCTCTCTATCGGTTAGAATAGGAATGATGTCAATAATCGGTTCAAGCAACAGTGTTATGCGTCCTGGTCGTTGCTGCCGGGCTCAAAGCCGGGCATGCCGGGCATCGGACGGTACATGTTCACGGTCATGGCCTTGACCATCTTCTCATAGACGCTGTTCAGCTGCTTCATGTAGCGTGCCATCTTCTCGGTCTCGTCACAATAGTGGGCGCTTTCGGCGGCACTCTTCTCATACATGTCGCGGATGTCCTTCAAGCCGCGGTTCACGCGGTCGATGTTCTCGAGCTGTGACGAGATGCTCTTGAGCTGGATCTCGTAGATGGTGTTCAGGCCGCTGATGTTGCGGTTGAGCGCCTGCATCTGATCGACGTAACCGGTGGAACTCTCCGAGATATTGGTGCTGTTGTCGGTGATGGCGCGGTAGCTGCCCAGCAGCGTCTCGCTCACCTCGTTCAATGCCGTCGTGGTGGCCTGCAGTTTCTGCATTTGCTCACTGATGCCCGCCATCTGGCTCAAGTACTGCTGCGTGGCGTCGGTCAGCTCGGCCATGCGCGAGAGTTGGTCGCTGGCAGCAGCCATCTTGGCGATGCTCTCGCTCAGCGACAGGGTATCTTCCTCGCTCAGGTTCACGCCCTGTGGCAGACCCACGGCGCCCTTGGCCTCGGCAACGCTGATGTTGATGTCGCCACCCTCATAGCCTTCGCCGCCGCCACCTCCAGCGCCACCGATGACGATACCGCCTCCGCTGTTAAAGTCGGGGCGGTCCTCAGGATCATTGCTGGCGAGCACGGGGAAAACCTCTTCCCAGTGGTATTCCTTCTCGGGCCTGTCAAATGCGGTAAGCACGAACATGAGCACCTCGGTACCCATACCGATACTCAACAGGTAGTTACCTGCCGGCATGTGCAGAATCTTGAACAGGGCACCCAAGATAACGATAGCGGCACCGATACTATAGGCAAAGTTGAAAAAACGCTGTCCGCTGTCACTCTTGAGGAAGCGGCCTGCTTTCTTTTTATATCTTTTGATTTTACCCATTGTTGCTTGAACTATAAATAATGAGTGTGATGATTTGTTTTCTCTCGGATTTGTCGTTGTTTATGTCGGGAATCAGTCCTTGCAGCAGTTTTTGCGCTTGCCCTTGACGATACCCACCTTGGAGCGCACGCAGCGGAAACCGATGTAGCTGCGCTGCTCGTTCTGGTACTCCCACATGCGCAGGTCGGCACGGATGTTGTGCACCACGTCCTTCCACGAGCCGCCGCGAACAATCTTGCGCGACATCTTGTAGGGGTCCTCCTGTGCCACATAGTAGCGGTACTCGGGGTTAATGTCGTCGGTCATGCGGTCGATGCTCTCGGTATAGGCGGTAGAGGTCCACTCGCTCACGTTACCGGCCATGTCATACAGGCCATAGTCGTTGGGCTCATAGGTGCCAATGGGAGCAGTGATGATGTATCCGTCCTTGACGTAGTTGCCCTCATCGGGCTTGAAGTTGGCATAGAAGCAGCCCTCGTCGACGGTCAACGGCAGGTCGCCCTCCCACGGGTACTTGTTCTTGTTCTGGCCGGCACGGGCGGCAAACTCCCACTCGGCCTCGGTGGGCAGGCGGAACGGCTCCACATAGATGCCCTGGCTGCCCAGCGACTTCTTCAGAAACTCGGTGCGCCAGTGGCAGAAGGCATTGGCCTGCTCCCAGCTCACACCCACGACGGGATAATTGTTATAGTTGCCGTTAGCAAAGTACATGCGCACATAGGGCTCCTGGTAAGCGTTCTCAAAGTCGTTCACCCAGCACGTCGTGTCGGGATAGATGTTGACGATGTAGGTGTTCAGGAAGTCGAAGTCGCTCTGCAACGGACGCGTGATGGTCTGGCGCACGATGCGCTCCTCGTCATCGATGTAGGCGGTGTCCTTGCTGATGGTGGGCGCGGTGTAGTCCACCTCGTGGTCGGTGTTGTAATCACGGCGAGTCGGGTCAAAACGATGCTTGCGCTTGGCAGCCTCGGTCAGGTTATAGACCTCGTAGCGGTAGTTCATCTTGGAGGCGTCAAGTTCCTTCACGCCGGTGATGGGATTGATGCGGTAAACGTAGTTGATGGCACGCTCCTCGTCCTCGTTGGGGTTCTTCCAGGGGATGGGCTTGCTCCAGTCAAGATGCGGGGTGACGGGGTTGCCGTCCTTGTCCTCCAGAATCTTGAACTCCTCGTTACCAGCCATGTCAAACATGCGCTCACGGATAATCGAGTCGCGCACCCAATAGACAAACTGTTTGTACTTGGAATTGCTCACCTCCATCTCGTCCATCCAGAAGGCGTCAACCGAGATGCCATGAGCCGTGGAGTCGATGCCCCAGATCGAGTCGCGCTCGCCGGGACCCTCGCGCATCGAGCCGACATCAACGAGCACCATGCCAAAAGGCGTGGTCTCATTGAACGCGGTAGCGCCGACACCAGTCACCTCACCGCCGCCGGTACCGCCCCTGCGGATTGAGCCACAGGACACGGTCAATACAGCGACCAATAATATCAAAATTAGTTTCTTCATATACTTTACATTAAGCGTACGCCTTTTTGTCTGTTCTTGTTCTTCTCCCTATTCTCGAGCTTCACGTTATAGGTAACAAACACCTCATGACTACCGAAGGTCGCCCTGCTGATGGCCGACACCGGGTAGTCATAACAGTAGCCCAAATAAGCATCCTTCAGGTTCACACCGATGAAGGCGCTCACGGCATCCTTGTGGCGGTAACCCACGCCGATATTAAGCATGCGGTTATAACGCACCACCGTTGCAATCTGGGCCGCCCAAGCCTTTTTGGACATGCCAAACATGCCCGAGGGCTGTATTTCAAATAACGAATTATTAATCGGAATATTGCCACCGGCCATAAAATAATAGCTGCGGCTCGCATTGAACTCATAGAAATCCACCGCTTCACGCGAGGTCTTCAACTCGATTCTCGGCGAAGTAACATGGGTCACAGCAAATCCTGTCCAAAAGCGGGGATGCGTGAAATAAACGCCGACATTGGCGTCAAATGCCGTTCCCGACACGTTACTTCTGGGAATGGCCTCGTCATTGCCCTGATGAGCGTCATCCTCGGGCATGATGACCTCCTTGCCTCGGAAGATCTGGGAATATACGCCAGGCTGCACACCCACGCTGAGCATGCACTTACCCATCTTGCGCTTATAGGCCACTTGGGCACCAATGCGTGTGGACGTGTACAGACCGATGCGCTCAAACTCGGCCTTCACACCAACGCCCAAGCGCTGCCCCAACAGTTTGTAAGGCATGTCGGCAGTGACATAGAACGTCATCGGCGCGTGCTTGAAGTCCACCCACTGCATGCGGCTGCCCACGTTCAAGCGGATAGCATTGATCTCACCAGCGGCAGCGGGGTTATAGTAGGTCTTGCCGAGCCATGCATGAGAAAACGCTGCATCTGATTGTGCCAGCGAACACAGCGCTACGACGGCACTCAGCACCGTCGCAACCATCAAGCGTCTCATGTCATGCAATCTTATGCTCATTATCAATTAATTCCTTATTCAATATAGAACGTGACCACAACCATATTGTTCAGGATCTTGTTCACGCTCTGGGTGAAACGCATCACCTCAGGACTATCCTCCAGATCAGGACGGTTGCGCTCCAGCAGGTTCTTCATACCGAAACAAAACTTCACCTCGGGACACAGTTTGAAGAAAGGCATATAAAAGTCACATCCCATACCCACCGTGAGCATCAGGTCGCCGTCCTTGAGTTTGAGTTGCTCGCTGCGGTCCTTGGCCAAGTCATGGACATACATGACACCGCCCGTGAAATAGGGGCGCATGTTGTGATAACGCTTGGCACTCATCTTCACGTCAATAGGCACCACGATGTAGGTGGACTTGATGTTCTGGCTCTGTTTGTAGCGCGACTGCTCGGCCCAATCGGGATTGCCGCGATGGTTCAGGAATTTCACCACCTTGTTGCCAAAGTAAAGACCTGGCGACAGCCTCAAGTTGAAATGGTCGGCCAGACGCAGGTCGGCCAGCACATTCACGCTGAAGCCTGGTGAATGTGAAGGCACATCGGCGTACCACTCATCGCCGTCATTGGTGATGAATCCATTGTTGGTGATGGCAAGATTCTGGAAGTTCATGCCTACCGAGAAGCCGAAGTGAACACGTTTAGCGTCGGCATACGGACGATTCAGAATCATGTCATTATCCTGGGCGCACACGCTTGCACACCCCAGGACCAACAACATCATCAAGCACAATATATGTCTCAGCTTTTTCAGTACCATTTAAACCAATAACGCAATTTTCCCCACCTTATTGCTCAATACGCAAAAAAGTGTAACTTCAATCGTCACATTTCACATTAATAAAATAAGTTAACTGAGCCGGAAAAGTGCCCTTTTACCACAGATGACGGGTGAGGGGGCGGGTGAAGAGGCGGTTGATGAGCCAGGCGAGGAGGATGTCGAGGGGGAGGACAAGGCAGATGGCCAACAGGCGGTCGCCGCTCATGGCAAAGAGGTCGTTGCCAACCTCGTCGGCCAGTGCCATAAGGCCGAGATGCGCCATCACGGGGGCCAGGAGGTAATTGTAGAGCAAGAGGGCAAGGCCCTGCAGGATAAAAATCTCAAAACTGATGTCTCCGAGCCATTGCATCGGTTTGGATGACAGGATTTTACCTACAAATCCTTCATGACCGTTGTAAATGACGCACACGAGCAGCGTCACGGCCACGGGTAACCACCATATCATCGTGTCGCCCCAGGGCAACAGCCAGCCACTGTCCTGATAGGTCATCACCGTGGCCGACAGCAGGGCAATCGTCAACAACTCGGCATCGGTGCCGTTTTCGCTCCTGCTCAGCCAACTCCACCGCCGCAGTCGCGTCACCACATCGGCAAGCGTCATGCCCAACATGAAATCCACAACGCGCATCGGCGGGAAAACATATAGGGCGGTGCGGTAGTAGTCATCACCGCCAGTGGCCGCAAGAACAGCAAACTCAATGATGGCGAGCACGATAAGGATAATCGCACGATAACGCAGGCGCAACGGGTTGAACCACCTCGCCAGCAACGGGTAACACAGGTAGCAGAACAACAGCGTGCTCAAGAACCAGGAGAAGTGGTTGTAGGAATAGTAGATGCTGTGAACAAGGGACCAACTCTGCAGCAGCAGGGCATTGAGGGTCAGCGCCAACGGTTTGATGACGAGCACTCCAGCGAAGGCCATCACCAACAGCCACAACGCCAGCACGAGCCAGTGCAAAGGAAAGAGTTTAGCGGCATGACGCCACACAAAGCGCTTGTAGCCGTTGCCATCGAGCCGCTTGAAGGGGTATTTCATCGACAACAACATGCCGCTGGCCATGAAGAAAAAGGACACTCCAGCCCAGGTCATCTCTTCAAGGCCACTCATGCCCACATGAAAGAGGACAATCATCAGCGCAAACACAGCGCGCCAGCCGTTTATCGTTTTTATCATATTCTATTACCCGTTGGCAGTTGTTTTTTAAGAAAAGCGCCGAGGGGGCGGGTGAAGTAGCGGTTGACCAGCCACGAGAGCGGAAGCAACACCACCAGAGCGAACCACGACAACAGGTTGCTGACCTGCCAGCCGAAATGGCCAAGCACGGGAGCAAGCATGTAGTTGAAGATGAGGAAGGCCACAAATTGCAGCACATAGACCTCAAAACTGATACGACCCAGCCACTGCAGCGGGCGCCATAGCAACACGCGCCCAATGAGCCCCTCCTGACGGTCCAAAAGTGCCAAAGCCACCAGGATAGCCCCTTGCGGCAGCAGCCAGTCGAGCACGTCCTCCCAAGGTTTGGTCCACGAGGTCAGCATATTCACCCCTATGGCCAACGCCAGCAACAGGAGCGCGCCCACCTCGATGAGCGTCGCCATGCCAAAGCCTATTCTTGGGAAACGCGCCTTGAGCAGACGGTAAACATGAAACAGCGTCACGCCCACCACCACGTCGAGCACATGCGACAGCGGATTGACAAACACCGCCTCCCGGCCGGGGATGTCCAGTGGCAGCAATATCCTGGCGAGCACTATCGCCAACACAATGATGAGCACCGCCTGCGCCCACAAGCGCCAACGGCCGATCCAATGGGCGACAAAGGGATAGATAGCGTAACAGAAGAGCAACGCGCTCAGGTACCATGCTCCAGGGTTCAAACCGTAATGGATATCATGAACCGGCGACCACGCCTGCACCAGCGCGGCACTCAATCCCGCGGCGGTCCAGTCCACTGGCGACGTGTGGAACAACAGGGTGATGACGATGAGGGCGGCCAGGGCGAGCCAATGCAGCGGATAAAGCCTCAAGGCGTGAGAGAGCACAAACCGGCCCCATTCCTTGGCCCGCAACCGCTCAAACAGATGCCGCATCGACAGCAGGAACGCGCTGGATATGAAGAAAAAGGTCACACCCGTGACAGCAATGTTCCACATCCAGTCCACGCCGGCATGGAACAGCACCACAGTGACCGCCATCAGTCCTCGCCATGAGTTGATCGTCTTGATCATCTTTTAGTCCCTTGTCCTTTGTTTAAAGTCCCTTGTTTTCTGCCCTGAAGGCCGATTGTGATGCGAAATTACAAACATTTGACGAAAGAGAGGCTAAAAAACCAAATATTTTGTACCTTTGCCGCGCAATTAACATGAGAGAAACAAGCGAAAAACGAACGATAACAGCCAATCGGGGATCTAAGTTCCTGAAGGACATAGGCATTTATGCCATCGGCAACATCGGCTCCAAACTGATTACATTCATGATGGTGCCGCTGTACACCTACTTTGTCCACGACACCTCCGACTTTGGCTATTATGACTTGTGCCTGCAGGTGTGCCTGCTGCTGATTCCGTTCTTCACTCTGCAATTGCGGGACGGAGCTTTCCGCTTCCTGCTCGACTGTGAGGACACCGTACAGCGCAAGCGCATCGTCTCGTTTGTCGCTCGCACCATGGTCAGTTCAGTGGCTCTGGCACTGCTCATCGCACTGATGATGTCGCTGTTCACCAACGTGCAATATCTGGGTTACATCGTGGGACTGCTCATCGCCATGTCGCTGCAAGAGGTCTATTCCCAGGTCTTTCGCGGCTTGAGCAACAACCGCGCCTTTGTCTCAGTAGGCATTCTCTCGGCCTTGGGCATCGGCTTGTTCAGCATCATCTTTGTCGCGTTCATGGGATGGGGCATCCGCGGTATTTTCCTGGCCAACATCATTGCGCGCCTCGTGGCACTGGTGATCGTTGAGTTGCGCGTGAGGCTCATCAGCCGCCACACGCGCATGAACATCAACACACGCACCGTGGCACGTGTCATCATCCGTTACACCCTGCCCCTGATGCCCGGCTCGCTGTGCTGGTGGCTCACCGGCAGCAGCGACCGCCTGTTCATCTCACATTTCCTCGGGTTGGACATCAACGGTGTGTATGCCGTGGCCATCCGCTTCACCGGCATCATCAACACGATGGCCATCATCTTCTACCAGGCATGGCAAGAGACCGCCATACTGCAGTACCATAGTCCTGACCGCAACAGTTTCTTTTCCAAGATGTTAAACAGTTACATCTTCCTCTTGGCAGGCATCTTTGTCGGCTATGTGTTTGCCCTGAAGGTCAACTACGGATGGCTTGTTGCCCACGAGTATCAAGAAAGCCTGAATTATATCTTCCCGCTCGGCTTGGCGGCAGTGGTATTTGCCGTGGCCGCTTTCTTCGACATGGGCTACCAATGTGCCAAGGACACCAAGCGCACACTGCCCGCCATCGTGCTTGCCGCCATCGTCAACATTGCGCTCAACTTCCTGCTCATCAAGCCGTTGGGCGTGTATGGCGTGATGACCACCTTGCTGATCACCTATCTTGTGCTTGTCATCTACCGCTGGTACGACATGAAACGCTATTTTGTCCTCAAGATTGAGCCCCGCACCGCCGTTCCAGTGGGGGCTATGCTGGTTAGCGCCATCCCCTTCTACTACTGCCATTCCATAGCCATTGATATCCTCTTTTCCATCGCCATTATCGCCTTGCTTGGATGGCTGTGTCGCAACGAGTTGCGCGACTTGTGGCTGTCCAAAATCATTAAAACGCACAATCGAATAAAATAATTGGCGTGATTCATCGTTTCTAATAGAAAACAATGTATCAATAATTACCGTATGAAATCAAGATTAGTTATCATGCTGGTTGCATCGGTCATGTTGTTCTCGTGCAATACCGCCAAGGACAACGGCCTTGCCTATTTCCATAACCTGGCTGACACCCCTAACGGCCCGCTGCCCAACGCACAAGGCAGTTACGCCATCGTCATCCAGCCCAACGACGAACTCATCGTCACCGTCACATCGGCAGTTCCCGAGGCCACAGCGGCCTACAACCTGCCGCTGGAGAACCCCGCGACACGCAGTGCATGGCGCATGTCAACGCAGCCCCGCACCCAGACCTATATCGTCGATAATCAGGGCGACATCATGCTGCCCATCCTGGGCCGCATCCACGTGGGCGGCAAGACCACCGAGCAGATTGCCAACGAGGTTACCGCAATGGTCGCCAAGGACGTCAAGGACCCTTACGTCAAGGTTGAAATCGTGAACTTCACCATCGATGTCATGGGCGAGGTGCGCACCCCGCAACGCGTCGTGGCCGAGCGGCAGCACTTCACCGTGCTCGACGCCTTGGCAGCCTGCAACGACCTGACCGAATATGGCAAGCGCGACCGCGTGTACGTCATCCGCAACGAGAACGGCGAGCGCACCTATCACCGCTTGGACCTCACCAGCAGCGAGGTTTTCTCCAACCCGTACTTCTACCTGCGCCAGAATGACGTCGTCTATGTCGAGCCCAACCAGATACGCATCGACAACTCGAAGTATAACCAAAACAACGCATTTAAACTGTCAGTCATCTCGACCATTGTGAGCAGCGTCTCGGTGATCGCATCACTCATCATCGCCCTCACACGATAACATCAAGACTTAGATCATGACAAAATTCAATACCCCTCCTACGCCTCAGCAAGAGGAACAGATCGTGGATTTCAGTGCGTTTGTCCGTAAGTACAAGCGCTACTGGTGGTTATTCCTGCTATCGTTTATCGCCTGTGTGGCTTTGGGACTGGCCTACCTCAAGTATGCCCAGCGCGTTTACAATGTCAAGGCGGTTGTCCTCGTCTCGCAGGACGACAACAGCGCCGGTGCCGGAGCCAACCTGCTCAAGAGCATGAAGCTCATGGGACAGGCCAGCAAGGTCGATGACGAGATGGTGGTATTCTCCTCACAGGAACTGTGTACCGAGGTGGTTCGCCAACTCGGCATCAACCGCTCCTACATCGAGGACAAGGCATGGTACAAGCCCAATGTGGACCACTACAACACCTCGCCCATCGAGGTCATCGCCCCCGACGAGCTCTACGACACGCTGTCCTCGGCGCTGAAATTCAAAATCGACGTGAACAAGCAGGGCCTCGCCACCATCAAGGCCACCAAGGGCAAGAAAGAGTTGGCCCTCGTCAAGGACGCCACGCTGCCCACCACCGTCAAGACAAAATACGGCGTGTTCGCTATTCAAGCCACCGATAAATTCAAGGGAGGCAAGCCCTATCACATCACCGCCCGACTGATCAACAATCAGTTGAAGGGTGAAATCCTGAACCGTCGCATCAAGGTCAAGCTCGCCAACAAGAAGTCCAGCGGCATCAACCTGTCGCTTGCCGAGAACAACATCAACCGCGGTAAGGACATCCTCAACAAGCTCATGGAACTTTATAATGAGCGTGGCCAAAAGGAGAAAGACGAGCAGGCCATCAATACCGCCAAGTTCATTGACGAACGACTGGCGCTCATCTACAAGGGACTCACCAGCAGCGAGGCCGACATCGAGGCTTACAAGCGCGCCCACAAGATTGTGGACCCCGAGCTGCAGGTCAAGACCGCTGTCACCAAGCAACAGCTGGCCGACCAGGCGATTATCCGCCTCGAGACCAACAGGCAGATCCTGGGCATGGTGCGTGACTTTGTCAACAATCCCGCCAACAAGCGCTCCTATATCCCCTTCGCCGTCGATTCCAGCGGTGCCACTGCCGCCATCAAGGCCTACAACAACCTGCTGGCCCAGCGCCAGGAACTGGAGATGTCGGCCAAGGGCGACAACCTCGCCCTCAAGCAACTCGACGCGCAAATCGATGAGATGCACGGCAACGTGCTGCAAGGCGTGAACAGCTCCATCCGCGGACTCGACATGCAGCTCAACAAGATGCGTGGCGAGGTCGGCAAGACCTCCGGCGAACTGGGACGCGTGCCCACCGAGGAGCGTGAGGCCCGTGAACTGCTGCGCAACCAGGGCATCCAGAACACCCTGTACACCTTCCTGCTCGAGAAACGCGAGGAGAACAACCTGGTGCTCGCCGCAACCACGCCCAAGGGCAAGATTGTGGACCACGCCTACGCCCAGCACACGCCCATCAGCCCCAACAGGCTGTTCGTCTATGCGCTGATGCTGCTGGCCAGTGTCTTCCTGCCCCTGTTGCTGCTCTACATGAAGGACCTGTTCACCACCAAGTTCGCCAACCAGGACGAGCTGGAGGAACTCACCCAAGTGCCCTTCATCGGCCACATCCACCACAACCGCCATCACACCCAGCTCGTCGTCAAGGACGGCAAGACCACGTCGATTGTCGAGCTGTTCCGCTACATCCGCAACAACCTGCAGTTCATCCTCAACAAGGAGGACGACAAGGTTATCCTTGTCACCAGCAGCGTCAGCGGCGAGGGCAAGTCGTTCATCAGCACCAACATCGCCTCCTCGTTTGCCCTGCTGGGCAGGCGCGTGGCATTGGTTGGCATGGACATCCGCTCGCCCAAGCTGGCACAGATGCTCGACCTGAAGGAAGTGCCTGGTGTGACCTCATACCTGTCACGCAGCGATGTCACCCTCGACCAGATTGCCCAACCGTGCAAGGAAGTCAAGGGCATGGACGTGTTCGTCGGCGGTGCTATCCCGCCCAACCCGTCGGAGCTGCTGCTGGGTGACCGCGTGAAAGACTTCTTCCACGACCTGCGCGAGCAGTATGACGTGATTATCGTGGACTCGGCTCCAGTGGCTCAGGTGAGCGACAGCTTCGCTCTGGACAAGTACAGCAACGCCACAGTCTATGTGACGCGTGCCAACTACACCCACCGCAACCACATCAAGTTCATGAACCGCATTGCCGCCAACAAGCAGCTGAAGAACATCTGCGTCGTGCTCAACGATACCAAGCCGAGCAACGACAACACCTACGGCTACGGTTTGAATAATCAGAAGGACGACGAGTAACCCGCGCCCCTAACGGCGATTAAACAGCCTGTGTCAGCATGGATCGAGCGCTCATATTTGTCACCCTGGCTTTTGCGACGATGTTTTTCATCGCACGCGAAGGCACACGGCTGACCAAAGAGCGCCTGACCGAAATCGGCATCGCCATTTTCACGTTCTCATGCTGTTTCGGACGCATGTATATCCCTATCATCAAGGGTGACGGCGAGCCTTGTGGAACGTTTAACTCAAGCCTCGCGATATGGCCTTTCTATGCCATGGGGGTATGGCTCCTGTGGATTGTCGCCAGAGAAAAGCAGTGGCGCATCCGCCGTCCCAACATCTGGCTGTTTTTCATCTTTGCCGGCTATGCCGCGTTCACGTTAATCAATCCCTATAACATGGCGCGGCGCCAGTCGATTGTCGAGGTATTCTACTTCCTCTCGTTTGCCGTCTTCGTCTATCTGTTCACCAACAGTTTCTCGGTGAAGACCGTGCTGCACGGCATCTACATGGGGCTGGCGTGCACCGTCATCCTGCACACGCTGCTGGCCATCCTCTATCCCATCCTTGATTTTGAAGCCGCCATCACACTGTTTGACAGCGAGGCGGCGACACGTAGCGACGAGCGCGTGGGCTCGGTAGGCACCATGGGACACCCCAATATCCTGGGCACCTATGCGTCCTACTATTTCATCTTCTTCTGCGCATGTTTCGTCACCGCCTTCAAGCGGCAGGAGAGTGCCATCTTTGCAGGCCTATCATTCTTCATCATCGTCATGACAGCCAGCCGCAGCGCCTTGTTGGCGGCCATGGTGGCGCTGATTGCCATGGTGGTGTTTTATGTGTATCGGCGCTACAAGTTGCTCAGCCTGCAGAGTTTCCTCAAGGCCATCATCCCCTTGGGCATCTTCATGGCCCTGCTGTTGCAAGGCCCCTTGAACTTCTTGTTCAACGACGTCGAGAACCTCGACGACATGACGATGTCGCGACTGCTGCACTACTACTGCGGCTACGAGATTTTCCAGGACCATCCACTGGTGGGAGTGGGTGTGAACACCCATCTGATTTATCTGATTGAGAACAGTTCGGCCATGATTTTTGAACAGGTGTTTGACGTGACCGACCTGTACCAGCCCGAGGAATTCATGTTCTCCAACCCCATTCACAACATTTGGATTATCCTCGTCGATGAGTTGGGCATCTTCGGTTTCTTGCCGATTTTGGGATTCATCATCTGGTATATCGCGACATTTAAGCGGCGAACCAGGCGTTCCCGCAACCGATACTATAACATCCTGAACATCTCAGGACTGGGCGTGGTGTTCTGCTGGCTCGTACAGGGAAATACCGACTGGGCTCCGCTCACGCCACAGGTGCTCAACCTGTCGCTGCTGTTCATCGCCCTGTCGCTCAACCGCCACTATGCCGCCGAGGAGCATCTCGAGTTTGAGACGGTAGAGTCTTCCAGACGGCGACTGCGTGACCAAGCGGCACAGGAGGCCGAAGAAGCCGAAGAGACCGAAGAAGTTAGGAGTTAGGAGTGTGGGGCTTCGCCTTGGCGTGGCCGTTAGGAGTTAAAGAGACTACTGAGTTTCAAGAGCAGCCCGTATGAGAGATCCGTCGCAGCACATACTGTTTGTCGCCACCGAGTATGAGTCAGGCATGAGGCCCTATGCCAGCGCCATAATCCATACCCTGTGGCAACAAGGCGACCAAGTGCTCATCGTCGCCAAGAACGAACAGGTGAAACACGACTTCGACCAGTTGCCCGCCGAGAGCGTCACCTGGATTGACTATCCCACTTCAAAATTGCGCAAACTGGCCTTCAGGTTTTGGCCCTCCCGGCTATTCCAAGCCATCGAGCAACAGGTTATCGGCCATGGCATCACCCTCATCTACAGCCTCACGGGGGAGTTGGTTCTCGTTAACGGCTACCAGCGGTTGCGGCGCATGGCTCCACTGCTCTACACCATCCACGATGCCACGGGGCACGATTCAAAGTTCGACGGGGTGATCTCATGGCTCAAGCACAGGCTCATCGTGCATTGGCCTCAGCAGCGCCTCATCAAGATGACCACCCATCAGGTCACCAACAGCAAGACGCAGCAGCAACAGGTCCAAACGCGTTTCCCCTATCACGACGTGTATTATGCGCCCTTCCCCACCCTGGTCACCGATGCCATCGCCCAGGGCAACACCCGTGTACCCGAACTCGCGGACATCGACGGCGGCTATATCCTCTTCTTTGGCAACGTGCAACTGTACAAAGGGGTGCACCTGCTCTACGACACCTATCTGTCTCATCCTGAACTGCGCCGCCTGCCGCTGGTGATTGCCGGCTCGGGCTACATCTATTTCAAGCGCAACAGCGACGAGCAGGGTGTCATCTTCATCAACCGATTCATCGACGACAGCGAGGTGGGCGACCTGTTCTCCCGCGCCGCCGTTGTGGTCTATCCCTACATCTCGGCAACCCAGAGCGGCGTGACCAGCATCGCCAGCTACTACGGCAAGCCGATGGTGTTGAGCGACCTGCCCTTCTTCAAGCAGACCTGTGAGGGTTGCGAGGGCATCCATTTCTTCCCGACAGGCGACAGCAATGCACTTGCCACCGCCATCACCCGGGCACTGCACAGCCCTGACACGAGCACCCGCCCCCTATACGACCGCGAGTACTCCGTCCAAGCCTTGCGCACCGCCTTGAGCGAAGTCATCGCAAGAGTCTAAGGTCTAAATTTGGAGAATCGGGAAATAAACCGTAACTTTGCCCTTCAGTCTAATTGTTGTATTTAATGTGGAGTGACTATGAAACAGTTCATGAAATATAGTTGCCTGGTCATGCTGGCGTGCATGACGGCCTTCATCGCCCAATCCAAGGTCATCAACATCGACATCGATGCCATCAAGGGCGACTTGACCACCCAGTTGAACGCGATGTGCGAGAAAGCCACCTACGACGACACCGCAGTGCTCAACTTTGGCCGGGGGAAATATACCATCGACGGCACCATCATGCTGCGCTGCAATGTCGTCATCAAGGGTCAGGGCAGCGACAAGAGCACCGTCATCATCGACAACAATCCCGCCAAGCCGCTCACCACCGACACCTATTTCATGCTCCACGGCACGCTTGCCAACACCATCAATGTGTCTATCAGCGACATCACCTTCAGGATGCGGGAGCACAAGGGCATCTGGTGGAAAGGCATCGAGAAATACATCTTCCAGATTCACCACGCCAACAAGGTGGACATGCACAACGTGGAGAGTTACCTGGCCGACGCCAATGCCACCAACTTTAATTTGCATGTCTGCTCCAACGTGACTGTCACCGACTGCATCTTCTCCAACTACAACAACAGCGAGATAGGCGGCTGCCTGTGGCTACGCGGCGAGATGCACAACGTCCACGTTTGGAACAACAAGTTCTACAAATATGGTAAGGACGAGGCGCTGGCCGTGTTTGACCGCCTTGTGGACAACTCCCGCAAGTACATCCGTGGCAAGGCCAATCGCACCAACATCCTTATCGAGGACAACGACATCTACTATGGCGAATACAAGGGGAACAACAAGAAGGACCCCGAATCCAACTGCGGCATGGTGTTCTCAATGCTCACCGACCACAGGAAAAGCCAAGACCAATGCGCCACACGCAATTTCTCGTTGCGCAACAACAGGTTCTACATCAGCGAGGTCACTTCACGTTGCATCTACATCGGTTTTGACCCTGCCGACACCCACGAGAACATCCGCATCGAGAATAACCAGATCATCAACTCGGCCATCAAGCGCAATTACACCTTCACCCATCATGATATCGATGTGGAGGACTTCAGCTCGTGCACCGACACCATCGCCATCGTGAACAACACCGTCAAGAACTCCAACGTGGTGATTAACTCCGAGGGCTCGAGCGGCTACACTTTCCTTCACGCGCTGGGCGCCACCGTGCTTGTTCAGGGCAACATCGTGACCAATACGGCCACCGTCAACCCCAACAACGGCAAGACGGCGGGTGTGAGGGTTTTGTCCTGTGGCACCGAGGGCGGTGACATCACCATGCGCGACAACGTGTTCAAGGGTGTCAACTACGTGGGGCATTTCAATTCGAGCAAACCGTGCAAGTTTGCGTCATTCACTGCCACCAACAACCACTTTGAGGGCGACACCCGCATCTACTGCCACAACATCGAGGAATTGAACTTGACTTTCACACACAACACCCTGGTGAGCAACAACATGAACTTCTTCTTGCAGGAATTTGCCAAGCAAGGCAAGTTGGTGTTCAATTACAACAAGGTCACTGTCAAGCCCGGCGGTGGTATGCTCATGACACACTGGGACAAAAAGACCTCGACCAATGCCATGCGCTTCAACCTGCTTGAGGTGAAAGGCAACACCTTCAAGGGCGTGAAGAGTGAAAGAGAGTTGCTACAGAACATGACCAACACGCGCAAGCGTAAGGTGTCCTCAAACAAAGTGTCCCGCTAATTCCAGCAAGACTTCATCTCTCGACCATGAACATATTGATTATCAACTGCATACTATCGACAGCCGAGCATGGTGTCATCAAGCGCAAGGAGTCTATCAGCGATTGCATGATCAGTAACTTCGCGCGCGGGTTCATCGAGTTGGGGCACACGGTCACTCTGTTGGCGAGCGAGGAATACAAGCCCACCGGGCCTGACAGCGACCTCCCCTTCGAGGTCGTGTATTTCCCGTCACGCCTGCCACAGGTGTTCAAGCCCGGACTGTTGCCCTGGCCACGGGGAATGCGCCAGTGGCTGAAGAGCCATGCTGACGCCTATGACATGGTCATCGCCAGCGAGTCGTTCCAGATAGCGTCGCTTATCGCGGCCCGCGTTTGCCCACAGCGACTCGTAATCTGGCAGGAATTGGACCGCCACCAGCGGCTGCTGTTCAAGTTGCCCTCCCGGTTTTGGCACCACGTCATCGTGCCGCTGTTCATGAACAAAATCACCGTTGTGCCCCGCAGTGAGCCCGCGCGCCAGTTCATCAGCCGCTATAGCCGCCATGTGAGCAACGTGATTGTCGATCACGGCACCGATGCCCACACGCTCTACCCCAGCGACGAGGTGGACAAGGCATTCATCGTGGTCTCGCAGCTGGTCGAGCGCAAACGGGTGGACAGCATCATCAGGAAATTTGCCCGCCTGGTCGGTCAGGAGGCTTACAGCGGCTACCGCCTGGACATCATCGGCGACGGAGACCAAGCCGATGAACTGAAACGGTTGGCCATCTCGCTGGGCATCGAGGACAAAGTGATTTTCCACGGATTCATGAGCCATGAGCAACTTGCCGAGCCCCTGCGCCGCTCGTTGGCACTGCTCGTGGACACCAGCAGCGACCTGAATATGGTCACCATCGCCGAGGCCATTACCAGCGGCACCCCCGTTGTGACCAACATGAAGCCTTCGACAGCATCGTTCATCGCCAGCAAGGGTCTGGGCGTTGCCCGTGACGGCTGGGACGAGAACGACCTCATCAAGGTTATCGAGGAGTATGACACGATGCATGGCGCTTGTGTCAACGAGGGCAAGGAACTGACCAACGTGGCCTGCGCCCGCAAGATGATAGGCATCAAATAGCCGCTAATCTTTGGTTTTCAGTAATAAAAACGGTGCCAGCACGTTCATCTAATATGTTATCCATAACAGAGCCTCAATCATGAGAAAACATTTATTGACAAGCCTACTCATCATCTTCTTGACTGGCCTCACAATGAATGGCCAGGCAGGATTGCGGCCTCGTGGCGACGTGAACCGCGACTGGACCGTCAACGTTTCGGACATCAATGCCCTGATCGACTCGATATTCCACGACGCCAAGTATCATGCGCTCTACAGCTATGATGCCGACGTCAACGGCGACCAAGACATCAATATTTCGGACCTCAACGCCATCATCGGCGCCATCTTGGGGGACTCACTGCCGCCCATGCCCACCTTCTCGGGCACACTGCCGGTGCTGTATATCAACACCGAGGGACACCGCAACATCGATAGCAAGGAAAAGGAAAACTACCTGCAGGCACAATGGTGGCTCGACGCCATGGACATCGAGGGCTATGAGTCCATCGGCTCGCCCGAGCAGCCGCTGGGCATGGTCATCAAGGGACGCGGCAACTACACCTGGGAGAACTTTGCCAAGCGGTCATTCCGCATCAAGCTCGACACCAAGCAGCCGCTCATGGGCATGAAGAGCAACCGCCACTTCTGCCTGATGGCTCATGCCGACGACCACCTGGCCAAACTCAAGAACACCGTGGGCTTTGAACTGAGCCGACGCATCGGCCTGGCCTACACGCCCGCCCAGAAGCCTGTCGAAGTGGTGCTCAACGGCCAGTACATTGGGCTGTATTTCATCACCGAAAAAATCCGCGTGGAGAAGAACCGCGTCAACATTGAGGAACAGGCCGACATGGAGACCGACCCCTACAGAATCACTGGGGGATGGCTGCTTGAACTCAACGATTTTGACGGTGAGGTCATCATGATTCAGGAGCACTATATGGACCCGTGGGACTGGGACGACATGCTCTGCTTCCTCGCAGTGAGTCCTGAGGCCCTGTCACGACAGCAGAAAAATTACATTGAGAATTTCCTCACCCAAGCCAACATTGCCATCCAGTCCGATGACCTGAACAGTACCGAGTGGGAAAAATACATCGACCTCGACGCGCTCGTGAAATACTATATCGTGGGCGAAATCATGGACGACTTTGAGCACTTTGCCGGCAGTTGCTTCATGCACAAGCATCGCGGGGATTCCACCAAACTGATTTTCGGACCCGTATGGGACTTCGGCAACTCGTTCACCCGCGAGGCCCATTACGGACCCGACTCGGTGGGGCATTTCATCTATGAGCCCATCACCTTCATCCACCCCCACTGGATTGGCGAGATAGCAAAGTTTCCCCATTTCCAACAAGCGGTGAGGGATTGCTGGAAACAATTCTATGGCTCTGGTTTCAAAGGCATGGAACTCGACCAGTTCATTGACAACTTCGTGAACTACATCAAGCCCGCCAACAAGACCGATGTCGCCCGCTGGCCAGACTATAGCATTGATTACCAGAAACAGGAATTCAAGCGAATGATTCACGCCAAAATCGACTGGTTGCAGAGCCAGTGGGGCACCACCATTCCAGACCAGAATTGACACGCTGACGGCGGTCTTGAGAAAAACCGCACCACCATCACAACATTAGGGGGACTTGTTCGTTATAGTAGATGGGCAAGTCTCTTTTTGGGCTTGTGCCACCCAAGACATGATAAACCCTTTCTCGGGACACTCATTTAGTGAAACCTAATTGATGTTATGGCAGGAAAGAAACTCAACGGAACGGTGATTGTTACATATCGCTGCAACGCGCGTTGCTCGATGTGCAACCGCTATAAAGCACCCTCACGTGCCGAGGAGGAAATCTCCATCGAGACCATCAGCAAGCTCCCCAAGATGTATTTCACCAACATCACTGGCGGAGAGCCTTTCATACGCACCGACCTGAAAGAGATTGTGCGCGAGCTCTACAAGAAGAGTGACCGCATCGTCATCTCCACCAACGGCTTTTTCACCGACCGCATCATCGACCTTTGCAAGGAATTCCCGCAAATAGGCATCCGCATCTCCATCGAAGGCCTGGAGCGGACCAACAACGAGATACGCGGCCTCAACGACGGCTACCAGCGGGGCTACAACACCCTGAAGCAGTTGCGCGAGATGGGCATGAAGGATGTGGGCTTCGGCATGACGGTGCAGGACAAGAACGCGCCCGACCTGGTGCCGCTGTATCAAATCTCTAACGAGATGGGGATGGAGTTTGCCACGGCATCGCTGCACAACTCCTTCTATTTCGTCGAGGCCAAAAACATCATCCACGACCGCCCGATGGTCGCCAAGAACTTTGAAAACCTGGTCAACGAGTTGCTCAAGAGCAATTCGCCGAAGAAGTGGTTCCGTGCCTACTTCAACCACGGACTGATTAACTATATCTATGGTCAGCAGCGCCTGCTGCCCTGTGACATGTCGTTTGACACGTTCTTCATCGACCCCTATGGCGACGTCATGCCGTGCAACGGCACCAAAGACAAGGAGGTGATGGGAAACCTGAACCGCCAGACGTGGGACGAACTGTGGAACTCGCCCGAGGCCGAGGCGGTGCGCCGCAAGGTGCGCTGCTGCGACCGCCAGTGCTGGATGATCGGCTCGGTGAGCCCCGCCATGCACAAGTACATCGCGCGCCCCGCGATGTGGGTGGCAAAGCACAAGCTGAAATCGCTGCTGGGCATGAAGTACTCGATGTATGAGTTGCCCATCTGCCGCGATTACCGCGACGGCAAGGTGACCAAGGAAGAGTTGGACAAACTCTCGACCTGTGACATGGAGGCGGTGATCAACAACGGCCTGTCGGAGGATTCCAAGCAGGCCCTCAAGGACAAGCGGGGCGAGGACATCGTCAATGCCGACGTCGCCGCTCAAGGCTACGAGGCAACGAAGGCCGAAACCGACCGTGACATCACCATCAACTGAAGTCAGCATGAAGATAGCGGTTACCGGCACGCGAGGCATCCCAGACATCATGGGCGGTGTGGAAACGCACTGCGAGGAACTGTTCCCGAGGATTGCCGCACAAGGATACAGCGTGACGGTGATTCGCCGCAAGAGCTATGTGCACGACACACTCACCGAGTGGAAGAGTGTGCAGCTCGTCGATATCGAAGCGCCCAAGAAGAAATCGTTTGAAGCCATCGTCCACACCTTCAGAGCCATCGGCGCTGCCAAGCGGATGAAGGCCGATGTCCTTCACATTCACGCCATCGGGCCCGCCTTGCTGGTGCCTTACGCCAAGCTGTTGGGCCTCAAGGTGGTATTCACGCACCATGGCCCGGACTATGACCGCGACAAGTGGGGATTTGCCGCCAAGACGATGCTGAAGTTGGGTGAATGGATGGGCTGCAAATTTGCCGACCATGTCATCGTCATCAGCGATGTCATCCGCAAACTGATTGCCCAACGCTGCGGCAGGACAAGAAACGTGCACCTTATCTATAACGGCGTGCCCGAACCCGAAATCTGCGATTTTCCCGAATACTTTGAGGAGCTGGGCATCGAGAAGGGCAAATATATCCTGGGCATGTGCCGCTTTGTGCCCGAGAAGCACCTGCATGACCTGGTAGAGGCTTACATCCGGTTGAAAAACGACGGCAAAGCCGACGGCATCAAGCTGGTGCTGGCCGGAGACACCGACTTTGAGGACAATTACTCGAGGACGCTCAAACAGCAGGCGCGGGACCATGGCGTCGTGCTCACCGGATTCATCCGTGGCAAGAAACTGCATTCCCTGTTGAGCAACGCCCTGTGCTACAGCTTGCCGTCGTCACATGAAGGGTTGCCCATCGCGCTGCTCGAGGCCATGAGCTACGGGTTGCCCGTCATCACCTCGGCCATTCCCGCCAACCTTGAGGTAGGGCTGAACGCCGAGTGCTACCACGAGGTGGGCGACGTGGATGCCCTCGCCACCAAACTATCAGCCATCATCAGCCAACCGCTGCAACGCATCGGCTACGACATGAGCAAGTATGATTGGGATAGAATCGCAGATCAGGTCTCGGACATCTACAATTCCCTAAAATAAGCCTTGGCCGCTTCAAACGCGGTAAACGTCATTCATCAGCACCTGTAAATGGGTTTGCTGGCTAAAACGCTGCAATGACCTGCGGGCAATCTCGGCGTGGTTCCATCGGCGAGACAACGCTGATGACAGGGCTGTGCAGAGGGCTTCACTATCAAAGGGCTGGAACACGATGCCGCTCTCATTGTCGATAAGCTCGGGAATGCCGCCAATATCAGCTCCCGCCACGGGCGTGCCGGCACACAACGACTCGACCACACTCAAGGGGTTATTCTCATACCACTGCGAGGGCACCACGCTCAAGCGCGCATTGGCCAGCAGTCGCGCGACGGCATCGGCATCGAGCATCCCTAAAAATTCGATATTGGGGCATGCGCCATAGCGCTCACGCAGTTCCGACTCCAGCGGCCCGCCGCCAGCGACCTTGAGCCGATAAGGCAAGCGGGAGGCCACTTCCAGCAGGTCGGCCACACCCTTCTCGGCACTCAAGCGGCCCACATAGCAGTAATAGTCCTCGCGCAGCACGGTGTTGTCAAGGGCCTGATAACGCCTGAACTTAATCGGGTCGATGAAATTGTTGAGAACAAACAATTTGGCGGGGTCAAATCCCCCCTTCTTCATCAAATCGGCCATGAACTGGCTGGGGCAGACAAAAAGGTCGGTATTTTGTTCCAACACGCGGCGGTTCCACTTGATGGATTCCAACTTAGCCACTGCGCTGGCTGCCAGCGAGTTTTTCATGCAACGGTGAGCGAGTACGCCGTTTTTCCCGCCAGTGACACACTGCTCGCAGGGCCTGCCGTCAAGCAGGCAGTCATATCGGGGACACAACAGCTTGTAGTCGTGCAGGGTCCACACCACGCGGATGCCGCGACGGTGCGCCAACACGCCCACCACAGGCGACAGATAGCTGTGGATATTGTGCAGGTGAACCACGTCGGGCTTGAACTCGTCGAGCACAGTCTTGAAGCACTTGATCACGTCATCCATGCCCAGGGTGCGGCGCAGGGCCTGCAAGCGGTTTTCCATGCCGCCGCCGAACTTCACCTCGCTGGCAAAATGGTTCTGATAACGTGCGGGCAGGTTCTCGGGGTAACGCATAGCAAACACCTCGGCCTCAATGCCGTACTCACGCAGCAACGCCTCGGTATTGAGGACGACCACACAGTCGCCCCCCCGGGGATAGTAGAACTTATTGACCAGCAGAACACGCATGATTAATTAGAAATGAGGAATGAGGAATGAGGAGTGTGGATACCACCTAAAACCTAAAACCTAAAACCTAAAACCTAAAGCCTAAAACCTAAAACCTAATGCCTAAAACCTAATGCCTAAAGCCTAAAACCTAAAGCCTAAAACCTAATGCCTAAAACCTAAAGCCTAAAATCACACATTAAAGCGGAAAACGACGATGTCTCCGTCCTGCATGACATACTCCTTGCCCTCGATGTGCAGTTTGCCAGCCTCCTTGACTGCGGCCTCGCTGCCATAGTGGATGTAGTCCTCATACTTGATGATCTCGGCACGGATAAAGCCGCGCTCAAAGTCGGTGTGGATGACGCCCGCACACTGCGGTGCCTTGCTGCCGCGGCGGTAAGTCCATGCGCGCACCTCCTTGGGGCCTGCGGTGAGGAAAGTCTCGAGGTTCAGCAGGGCGTAGGCCGACTTGATGATGCGGTTCACGCCACTCTCCTCCAACCCGATTTCGGCAAGGAACATCTGACGCTCCTCATAATCCTCGAGTTCGGCAATCTCGCTCTCGGTCTGGGCAGCAACCACCAGGATTTGGGCGTTCTCGTCCTTGACGGCCTCACGCACGGCATCGACGTAGGCGTTGCCGTTCACGACGCTCTTGTCATCGACGTTGCAGACGTACATCACGGGCTTGTTGGTCAGCAGGAACAGCTCGTGGGCGATTTTTTCCTCGTCCTTGTTGAGCAGTTCCACCGTGCGGGCGTTGCGGCCCTGCTCCAGGGCCTCCTTGTAGCGCTTCAACACCTCATATTGCACCTTGGCCTCACGGTCACCACCGGTCTGGGCCTGCTTCTGCACGCGGCTGATGCGGCTCTCGATGGTCTCCAGGTCACGCAACTGCAACTCCAGGTCGATGACCTCCTTGTCGCGCACGGGGTCAACGGTGCCATCGACGTGCGTCACGTTGTCGTCGTCGAAGCAGCGCAGCACATGGATGATGGCGTCGGTCTCGCGGATGTTGCCCAGGAACTTGTTGCCCAAGCCCTCGCCGCGGCTGGCACCCTTGACCAGTCCCGCAATATCGACAATCTCGACGGTGGTGGGGACGATGCGGGCGGGGTTCACCAACTTGGCAAGCTCGTTAAGACGCTCGTCGGGGACGGTGATGACTCCCACGTTAGGCTCTATGGTGCAGAAAGGGAAATTGGCCGACTGTGCCTTGGCATTCGACAGGCAATTAAACAGGGTTGACTTGCCCACATTGGGCAAACCGACTATTCCACATTGTAATGACATGACTTATTCTTTTTTTCTTGTTTTTTTTATTGTTTCAGACTGCAAAGATACACAATTCCCTCCATATCGCCAAATGACATGACGCCCATTGAAGAAAAACACATTTTTATCAGTGTGCAGTGGCAAATGTATATTTTTTTAGCTACCTTTGCCGAACAAATCCACTATCGACTCCTGTGTGTATGAACACCCGACTGCACTTGATAATATTCCTTCTCGCCATCACCCTGCTGGCGGGATGCAGTAGTGACGGCGGCAAAACAACAGCCCAGCGGTTCGGCTTTCTCAACAATCTGGGCATCTCCATTGACGATGACCTGATGCTGCCCGACACGCTGACGATGCCCGACATCTACTGCGGTGACCCCGAGCAGACCGTCGATGACCTGAAAGGCTACCAACTCAACGATGAGCAATATTCCGCACTGGTTGTCCCTGCAGGCCGTGGCTTTGCCGACAGGATGAGCAACTGGCTGCTGCTGGGCGTGCGCGACGTGGGCAACGGCATCACGTTGGGGGCTTTCTACGCCGGCAATGGTGTGGGCTATTGCGTGGAGCTGCTCACCTACAATCAGCAGGGCAAAGTGCTCGACGCCATCAACACGCGGGAGATGCATCTGCTGTGGCGCATCCACCTGACCGACCATGACAACGACACCATCTTCACCCTCGACAGCAACATCACCTTTGACGGCAAAAACCGCCTGACCCTGCACCGCACGATGGGCCGCAGCGTCATGGACTTCGATAACGACCTCAAGGGCGCACCCATCTGGCAACAGCAATGGGGACAGGACTATACCATCAACGACAAGGGCCACTTCATCCTGCACGGCCAGCGCATCGAGCGGGAGCAGGGCGAGGTGGACGTCTATGCCGCCCTCGACTTCAAGTCGTGGGATATGCTGGTGTGCTCACTGCACGACCCGGGCATTATGGACCAGTGGAACAACTACGCCGAACTGGTCAACACCACCTATGACCCTGACTACGAGTACAATCCCTTCCCGTGGGACGTCGCACAACTTTACAACATGAACCCGCAACGCTTCCTGCGGTGGATGGCAGCGCATCGCGACAGCGTCAACCGCCTGCTGCCGCAGTTCAAGTTACCGCCCGAAAACCGCCCTGCCCTACTCGAGGAAATCTCCCGCCTCGACGACCCCGCAGGCCGCCAGTGGCTCACGGACATCGTCACCGCCTGGGACGACCGTCCCCTAACCAAACACCTGTAAAGATTCCCCGAGAGCTCCGAGATCTCAAAACCACGATAACAATATAATCATCAAGACAAATATGGCAACAGTTGACGACAAAAAAATCATCTTCTCGATGGTGGGTGTGAGCAAAACCATCCAGCAGAACCAAAAGCAAATCCTCAAGAACATCTACCTCTCGTTCTACTATGGCGCCAAAATCGGCATCATCGGCTTGAACGGTGCGGGTAAATCGACGCTGATGAAAATCATCGCTGGCCTGGAGACACAGTATCAGGGCCAGGTGGTTTTCGCGCCAGGCTACTCGGTGGGCTACCTGCCCCAGGACCCGCAACTCGACCCGACCAAGACAGTCAAGGAGGTGGTGCAGGAAGGCGTGCAGCACGTGGTGGACACGCTGAAGGAGTTTGAGGAAATCAACCTCAAGTTCGGCATGCCTGAATACTATGAGGACCCCGAGAAGATGGACAAGCTGTTTGCCCGTCAAGCCGAGTTACAGGACATTATCGACGCCACCGACGCCTGGAACCTGGACAGCCGCCTGGAGCGGGCGATGGACGCCCTGCGCTGCCCCGAGGGCGACCAGCTGACCGAGCACCTGAGCGGTGGTGAGCGCCGCCGCGTGGCCCTGTGCCGTCTGCTGTTGCAGAAGCCCGACGTCCTGCTGCTCGACGAGCCCACCAACCACCTCGATGCCGAGTCCATCGACTGGCTGGAGCAGCACCTGCAGCAATACGAGGGTACGGTCATCGCCGTGACTCACGACCGTTACTTCCTCGACCATGTGGCCGGATGGATTCTGGAGCTGGACCGTGGCGAGGGCATACCCTGGAAGGGCAACTACAGCAGTTGGCTGGAACAGAAGACTCAACGCTTAGCCCAGGAAGAAAAAACCGAGAGCAAGCGCCAAAAGACCCTGCAACGGGAGCTCGAGTGGGTGCGCATGGCGCCTAAGGCCCGACAGGCCAAAGGTAAGGCCCGCTTGAACAGCTATGACAAACTGTTGAACGAGACCGTCAAGGAGAAAGAGGAGAAACTCGAGATTTTCATCCCCAATGGTCCCCGACTGGGCAACAAGGTCATCGAGGCCCAGCATGTGGCCAAGGCCTTCGGCGACAAGCTGCTGTTTGACGACCTGAACTTCATGCTGCCGCCTAACGGCATTGTGGGCGTTATCGGCCCCAACGGCGCAGGCAAGACGACGCTGTTCCGACTGATTATGGGCCTCGAGAAGCCCGACAGCGGCACGTTTGAGGTCGGCGAGACGGTCAAGGCTGTCTATGTCGATCAGCAGCACACGAGCATCGACCCCGAGAAGACGGTCTATGAGGTCATCTCGGGCGGCGTGGAACTGCTGCGCATGGGAGGCCGCGACGTCAACGCCCGCGCCTACCTGTCCCGCTTCAACTTCAGCGGCGTGGACCAGCAGAAGAAGTGCGGCGTGCTCTCGGGCGGTGAACGCAACCGCCTGCAGCTGGCCCTCGCGCTCAAGGAGGAAGGTAACGTGCTCTTGCTCGATGAGCCCACCAACGATATCGATGTGAACACCCTGCGCGCCCTGGAGGAAGGTCTGGAGGACTTCGCCGGCTGTGCCGTCGTCATCAGCCACGACCGCTGGTTCCTGGACCGTATCTGTACCCATATCCTCGCCTTTGAGGGCAACTCTAACGTGTTCTTCTTTGAGGGCAGTTACAGCGAATATGAGGAGAACAAACTCAAGCGCCTGGGCAAGGAGGAGCCCACCCGTGTACGCTACCGCAAACTCACCGATTAATCCACAAACAATTTAGCTAATAGATTCGATATGAGACATTTATTGACAGTATTATTGACATTGTTGGTCGTTTCCTGCACGGGCAAGTGGCAGAAGGGCGACGCCATCAACAATGGTCATGATTTCCTGTGTAACGCAGGCATCTGTGATGACTCACTCAATGTGGCCAACGACATCAACTACAATGACGACGGCAAGGACTTGCCGCATCACATTCTCACCCCTGATGACTGCGAGGCTTTGCAGTTGAGCAAGATGATGCAAGTGGACACCAACACCTCCATCGTTCGCGTGTGGGGTATGCGTGATTACCCCGACAAGGGATTCTCGCTGCTGCTGGGTCAGACCACCTATGGCGACATGCGCACCTGCTGGCTGGCGACCTACGGCAAGGACGGCATGCTGGACTTCATGAGAATCGGAGAGTGCGGCGGTCTGAACCTGCTCTATTGGGATGATATCGACGAGCACACACGCAACGTGGGCATCGACTCGATGCGCCTCGTCATGCCTGACAAGTGGGGCAAGCCGATGCAGCTGAGCCGCTGGATTTCCTACAAAGTGCAAAGTGACGGTGTGGAGACCGACTCCACCCTGTGGTTCATCCACCACGAGCTGCCCATCACCATCGGCAACGACGGCCATTTCAACGTGGGCAAAATCGGCACCGTCTATAGCTCAGACTCCACCGTCCTCACCCCCTATTGGCGCAACAGGCGAGCCATGGAGTTGTTTGCCTGGACGCCGATGAGCGACACCACCATCTATGACCGCGTGAACGCTTTTCTTGAGGAGACACAGGGCTCCATCACCGACCCCACCCAACTGCTGGGCGATTTCAATATGCTGATGTTCACTCGCCTCTACTGCGACACCGAACGCTACATGCAGTGGTGCCTTGACCACCCCGACAGCCCGATTACCAAGGCCACAGTCGCACAGCTCAAGGAAGTGAACCCCGAATACATCCTCAACGAGTTCAAAAAAATCAAGGATCCTGCCCTGCTACAGAAGGCTAAACAACTCCTGGGGCTATAAACACATGAACATTATAATACATCATCTTATTAATAACTAATTTATTATTTCAAAATGAAACACTTCTTATTGACGTTAAGTGCCGCTGCATTCGGCTTGTTGTTGCTGATCGGTGTGCAGTCTTGTGGTATCACTGATGAACTGCTTGATTTGGAAGATGTCGAAAAAGCCGACTTGACCAATCCTCTGTACTTGTCTTACGATAACACCATGGACAGTAAAACCAAGAAGGTCTGGGCCTTCAATGCCACCGAGGCCGCTCAAGCCACCATCACTGTGGTGAGCGACAACATCCTGAGCATCAACACCAAGTTGTTTTTTGAATCATGGAGCATTTCGGGCAAGAAAATCACCTTGGGCGAGAGCAAGACTTATGACATGAAGAAAGTGACGGTGCTCAGCTATGACGCCATCAAGATTGGCGGTTACATCTGCATTCCGTCAACCAACAAGAGCCTTGACGGCAAGTACTATGAGGACGAGTGGTTTGCACGCGGCTTGACTAACCAACAATTCTGGAACGCACTGCGCGAATCTTATTCTAAAGAGGGCGAGAGTGTTGATATCATGCTCCGCTAATCAACCGTCAGACACTACAAATGATTACCAAGCGGGTGGGATGAGAAACATCCCCTCGCTTTTTTTATTCACATTAGCCATGATAAGGCCAAAGTTAAGGGGAAAAAATTTGTTCAGTCGAGAGGAAAGCAGTACTTTTGTCGCATAATTAACCATTAAACATAAAAAACAACTTAAACTACTAATTATCAAATGAGTATGGAGAAGAAAATCGTGGAATGCGTGCCTAACTTCAGTGAGGGACGCAATATGGCCATTATCAAACAAATCACCGATGAGATTG
>CADAFP010000021.1 GCA_902787185.1 uncultured Bacteroidales bacterium
CCAGACCCTGGGTACCGCCAACGACAAGTGGATTCCCCGCTGGCAGTGCATCTCCAAGTGGTGGGCAAGCATCGTGTTTATCCTCTTTGCTGTAGAGGCTATCTATTTCACGCTTCACTTCACCGGCGTTATCAATTGCTAATCGCTGAGTATTAACCTATTAAATTTGTAACACAAATGGAAGAAACCAAGATCAACGCTCAGCCCATCGATTCCAAGATTCCCGAGGGACCCATCGCTGAGAAGTGGACAAACTATAAGGCTCACCAGAAACTCGTCAACCCCGCCAACAAGCGCCGCCTCGACATCATTGTCGTGGGTACCGGTCTGGCTGGTGCGTCGGCAGCTGCCACGCTGGGCGAGATGGGATTCAACGTGCTGAACTTCTGCATCCAGGATTCACCCCGCCGCGCTCACTCGATCGCTGCACAGGGTGGTATCAACGCAGCCAAGAACTATCAGAACGACGGTGACTCGGTTTACCGCTTGTTCTATGACACCGTCAAGGGTGGTGACTATCGCGCCCGTGAGGCCAACGTTTACCGCCTGGCCGAGGTGTCGAACAATATCATTGACCAGTGCGTGGTATCGCCTGGCCGAGGTGTCGAACAATATCATTGACCAGTGCGTGGCACAGGGCGTTCCCTTCGCCCGCGAGTACGGCGGCCTGCTGGCCAACCGCTCGTTTGGTGGCGCTCAGGTGAGCCGCACGTTCTACGCCAAGGGTCAGACCGGCCAGCAGCTGCTGCTCGGTGCCTACTCGAGCCTGAACCGCATGATCCATGCCGGCAAGGTGAAGAGCTACAACCGCTACGAGATGCACGACGTGGTCATCATCGACGGGAGCTACAACCGCTACGAGATGCACGACGTGGTCATCATCGACGGCCGTGCCCGCGGTATCATCGCCAAGAACCTGGTGACCGGCAAGCTCGAGCGCTTTGCCGCTCACGCCGTGGTTATCGCCACCGGCGGTTATGGTAACACCTACTTCCTGAGCACCAACGCTATGGGTTGCAACTGCTCGGCTGCCATGGCTTGCTATCGCCACGGTGCTTACTTTGCCAACCCCGCCTACGTTCAGATTCACCCCACCTGCATCCCCGTTCACGGTGACAAGCAGTCCAAGCTGACGCTGATGAGTGAGTCGTTGCGTAACGATGGCCGCATCTGGGTGCCCAAGAGCATTGAGGACGCCAAGAAGTTGCAGGCAGGCCAAATCAAGGGTAGTGACATCCCCGAGGAGGAGCGTGACTACTACCTGGAGCGCCGCTATCCCGCCTTCGGTAACCTCGTGCCCCGTGACGTGGCCAGCCGCGCCGCCAAGGAGCGCTGCGACAAGGGCTTCGGTGTGAACAACACTGGCAAGGCCGTGTTCCTCGACTTCAGCGAGGCCATCAACCGCCTGGGCATCGACGTGATCCGTCAGCGCTACGGCAACCTGTTCGACATGTATGAGGAGATTACCGACGTGAATCCCGGCGAGCTCGCCAACGAGATTAACGGCGTGAAGTACTACAATCCCATGATGATTTATCCCGCCATCCACTACACGATGGGCGGCATCTGGGTGGACTATGAGTTGCAGACCAGCATCAAGGGTCTGTTCGCCATCGGTGAGTGCAACTTCAGCGACCACGGTGCTAACCGCCTCGGTGCTTCGGCGCTGATGCAGGGTCTGGCCGACGGTTACTTCGTGCTGCCCTACACCATCCAGAACTACCTGAGCGATCAGATCACCGTGCCTCACTTCACCACCGACACCAAGGAGTTTGACGAGGCCGAGAAGCGCGTACAGGCCAACCTCGACCACATGATGGCCATCCACGGCAAACGCTCTGTCGATAGCATCCACAAGGAGCTGGGTAACGTGATGTGGGACTACGTGGGCATGGCACGCACCAAGGAGAGCCTCGAGACCGCTCTCAAGAAACTCAAAGAGCTGCGCAAGGAGTTCGAGACCAACCTGTTCATCCCCGGCACCCAAGAGGGCATGAACATCGAGTTGGACAAGGCCTTCCGCCTGCGTGACTTTATCACCATGGGCGAGTTGATTGCCTATGACGCCTTGAACCGTCATGAGAGCTGCGGCGGTCACTTCCGCGAGGAGCACCAGACCGAGGAAGGCGAGGCCAAGCGCGACGACGAGAACTTCTTCTACGTCGCTTGCTGGAAGTACAACGGCGACGACGAGACCGCTCCCACGCTCATCAAGGAGCCGCTCCATTACGAGGCCATCAAGGTCCAGACGCGTAACTATAAGTCATAATCAACCACCCTTTAAAATTCATCGAATACAATGGAAACAAATATAAGTTTCAAACTTAAGGTTTGGCGTCAGAAGGACGCTCATGCTGAGGGCCGCTTTGAGACCTACGAGATGCGCGACATTCCCACCGACACCTCCTTCCTCGAGATGATGGATATCCTCAACGAGCAACTCATCGAGAAGGGCGAGGAGCCTGTCACCTTCGACCACGATTGCCGCGAGGGCATCTGCGGTATGTGCTCGCTCTATGTTAACGGTCACCCCCACGGTCCCGCCACGGGAGCCACGACCTGCCAGCTCTATATGCGCCGCTTCAAGGACGGTGACACCATCACCGTTGAACCCTGGCGCTCGGCAGCATTCCCCGTTATCAAGGACTTGATGGTGAACCGCAACGCCTTTGACCAGATTCAGCAGGCTGGCGGCTACGTCAGCTTCCAGACTGGCGGTGCCCGGGATGCCAACGCCATCCCCATCAGCAAGGAGGCCGCCGACGAGGCCATGGACAGCGCTACCTGCATCGGTTGCGGTGCCTGTGTCGCTGCCTGCAAGAACGGCTCGGCTATGCTGTTCCTCAGCGCCAAGGTGAGCCAGTTCGCTCTGCTGCCCCAGGGCCGTGCCGAGGCCAAGCGCCGCGTGAAGGCCATGCTCGCCAAGATGGACGAACTCGGTTTCGGTAACTGCACCAACACCGGTGCCTTGAGCGTGAAGGATTATTTGGTGTCCTTGCGGGCGCGCAGGCAGGAAACGGCCAGATAAAGGATCAGGGCGATGTACATCACGATGCCCAGCACGTTGCTGGCGGTGTCGCCCAGAGGACTGGTGTACTTGAAGCCGAAGAAGATCATCGCGGCGCTCACAACACCCATCAGGGCACCACCGGCGATGAAACCGCTGGCGAGCAGCGTGCCGCGCTCCTTGCGCTCCTTGTTGACCTCTTCATTCTTGCTGCGCGTGCTGACAAACCAGCTGATGATGGCGCCGACGAGCAGCGGGGCATTCAGCTGCAAGGGGATGAACATACCCAGCGAGAAAGGCAGGGCAGGCACCTTGAGCCAGTTGAGCAGCAGGGCGAGGATAGCACCCACACCGTAGAGTAACCAAGGCGTCTCGCCACCCATCATCAAGGGGTCGATGACGGCGGCCATAGCGTTGGCCTGAGGGGCTACCATTGCGTTGGGGCCGGTGAAACCGTAAGCCTTGTTGAGAATCATCATCACACCGCCCACGGTGGCTGCCGACACGAGGGTGCCGACAAACTTCCATGTCTGCTGCTTGGCGGGCGTGGTACCAATCCAGTAACCGATTTTCATATCGGTGACCATACCACCAGCCATCGACAAAGCGGTGCAGACCACACCACCGATGACCATGGCAGCGACGATACCCTTGTAACCGTCAAGGCCAATGGCAACGAAGATGACGCTGGCAACGATAAGGGTCATCAGGGTCATACCCGACACGGGGTTGCTGCCCACAATGGCGATAGCGTTAGCGGCAACAGTGGTGAACAGGAAGGCGATTACCAGCACCACGAGGAAGGCCACGATGGTCTGGACCAGATTGTGAATCACACCGACATAGAAGAACACGAAGGTCACCAGCAAGGCTGCCAACAGGGCAAACACGAGCACCTTCATCGAGATGTCGCGCTGGTGGCGCTCCACCTGCTGGCTCTGGTCCTGACCCTTAAAGGCCTGGCCTGCCAGACCGGCGGCGTTCTTGATGACACCCCACGACTTGACGATGCCGATGATACCGCTCATGGCGATACCACCGATACCGATGTAACGGGCACCGTTGGCAAAAATCTGGTCGGGAGCCGACTGCGCCCATTCGGGACTCATACCCAGCAGGGGCACAACAACCCACCAGATGAAGGCACTACCGGCAAAGATGATAAACGCATAGGGCAGGCCGATAATGAAGCCCAGACCCAGCACTGCGGCGCCGGTATTGATTTTGAAAATCATCTTCACGTTGTTGGTGAAGCCCTCCAGCGCAGGGATAGCCTGTGTGGTGAGCACCTCTTTCCACCAGCCGAAGGTCGAGAGCAGGAAGTCATAGATACCGCCCACGAGACCGGCGATGAGCAACGGACGTGCCTGGTCACCGCCCTTCTGGCCGCTGACGAGCACCTGGGTCGTCGCGGTAGCCTCGGGGAACGGGAACTTGCCGTGCATGTCGCTCACGAAGTACTTGCGGAACGGGATAAAGAACAGAATACCCAAGCAACCGCCCAGCAGTGAACTGAGGAAGACCTCAAGGAAGTTCACCGTGATGTCGGGATACTTGTCCTGCAGGATGTACAGGGCGGGCAAGGTGAAGATGGCACCAGCCACGATGATACCCGAAGCGGCACCAATCGACTGGATGATGACGTTCTCGCCCAGCGAGTTCTTGCGCTTGGTCACCGCACCGATACCGGCAGCGATGATGGCGATGGGGATGGCAGCTTCAAACACCTGGCCCACCTTCAAGCCCAGATAGGCTGCGGCGGCACTGAAGATAACTGCCATAATCAGACCCAGCGAAACGGAGTAAGGCGTGATCTCGGGATACGTCTTGTCGGGCTTCAGGATGGGGACATATTTCTCCCCAGGCTTCAGCTCACGAGCCGCGTTATCGGGCAACGAGATCTCGTCTTGCTGTTGTTGAACAATGTTTTCTTCGTCTTTCATAAAATACTGTTGATATTTGAATTTTTAATGGTTAATCGGGTTAACAAACTGCGAAGGTAGGCAAAAATCGTTAATATGGCACCATCAATGGCCAAGAATGTGGCATATTTGTCGATTAAGAAGTATCATATAGGGCAATTTTGTAGAATAAGAGCTACTTTCCACCAAAAAAGGAATTCATTCTTTTTGTCCAGTGTTCGGCTTGCACTATCGTTGCCTATTGGCGAAGATAGGCTGCGCCTCAACAATGCTCAAATAAATTTGGATAATTTTGCCTGCGCCTCAGCCATTGAAAACAAGTTTTCATGTCATTCGGCTTGCTCAAAATTTGGCATTGTGTTCGGCTTGCACTATCTTTGCGGTGTAAACGGTTAATAATTGAATGTTATGATTAGGAGATACATAATGCTGGCCATTGCGGCCATCGCGATGATAGGGACCCTCAACGCCCAGGACATCCGTTGCGACGAGCAGGTCGCGCTCGAAGACCTCGCCGCCTATTTGGACACGACGCGCAACGTCGATCCGCACGTCAAGTTGTTCTACGGCAATTTGGTCAACAACCCCACCCATAGCTACCGCATCGAGCATCTGGACCTGGGGTTCAACGGCTGTACGGGACGCGTTGATGAGCAGGTCATCCTGGCCGACGGCACCCGTCGCGACAACGTCTTCATCTTCAACGAGCAAGGCTTGCTCACCCAGTCCATCATCCAGGGTAGCAAGGGCGTGAAGACCGAGACCAACTACACCTATTCCTTTGATGAGGTGCTGGGCTTCACCCTCAAGCAGAGCCAGAGCAAGAACCGCACCATCAAGTATGCCCCCATCTATGGCGAACACGGGCATCGCACGTCGCTCAAGGGTGACAATGGCACGCGTCAGGACTTCACCTTCAACGAGCGTGGACAGCTCTCCAAGCGCGTCATCTCTCCCGTCAAGGGCGACAAGCGCACGCTGCTCTACCAGGACGGTTATGTCGTGCGTGAGGAAACAGGCGGCAAGGTGCTGCGTTACCATTACGACTTTGACACGGCCACGGGCAAGAAATTCCTCATCGCCATCAAGGAAATGAAAGGCAACGACGTGGTGCATGAGCGCACCTTCGACTACGACATCGACACCCACGGCCGTTATACCACCGTCAAGGTTTCCCTCGACGGCAAGCCCCAGATGACCATCACCCGCAGCTACCGCTAAATTTGACTTATTAATATTTTTTCTTTGATTTCTCGCGCGTAGCGCGATTATCTGTAGAGGAATTAGTTTTCAACGTTCATTTCATGGGAAAGAGCGCATTTCCCGGTTACATCGTCGGTCACACAATAAAAAGGCTTGTTTTCACGTTTTTACTGTTAAAGCAATTGCAATTCAGATTCATGAAACGGATACTCTATATCATGGTGGGGCTGATGCTCACCTCGGTGGTGTTGTCGCTGGCGTCGTGCAAGGGCCCGAAGCTCAAAGAAGCCGGCGAGGCCTATGACCGCGGCGAGTACTTTGACGCCGCAACCATCTACCGCAAGCTCTATAACCGCTATAACCGCAAGGAGGACGCCTGGCTGCGTGGCGAGTTGGCCTTCCAACTGGGTATGTGCCACCTGAAGCTCAACCAGGGCAACCGTGCCACCTCGGCCTTCCAGAATGCCATCCGCTACGAGTATGATGGTTCGACGTTGATGCTGCGTCTCGCACAGGCCCAACAGCGCGAGGGACAATATACCGCCGCCATCAACAGCTATAGAGCCTATCTGGAGCAAGACCCCGAGAGTTGGGAAGCGTTGGTGGGCATTCAAGGCTGCGAACAGGCTCCCAAGTGGAAGGAGGAAGGTTCGCGCTACATCGTCAAGCAGGCCAAACTGTTCAACTCGCGCCGTGCCGACTATAGCCCGATGTTCCTCGACAGTAAGATGGAGTACCTGTATTTCACATCGACCAACGAGAAGGCCCTGGGTACACTGCGTAGCGAAATCACCGGCACCAAGAAGGGCGACATCTTTTTCTCCAAGCGTGACGAGAAGGGAAAATGGTCACGTCCTGAACTCGTGGAAGGTGGCTTGAACACCGAGCACGACGAGGGCGCTCCGGCCTTCGCCCCCAATGGCCAGACAATGTATCTGGCGCGTGCCGTGCGTCAGGACTGGCCCACCAATGTTGAAATCTACACCAGCAGCCGCAGCGAGGCTCAATGGAGTGCCCCGCAGAAGTTTGAAATCACCGCCGACACGCTGAGTAACTACAGCGACCCCTTTGTCAGCCCTGATGGCGACTGGCTCTACTTTGTCAGCGACATGCCGGGCGGCCAGGGCGGCACCGACATTTGGCGCATCAACCTCAAGGACAAGCACGGTACCCTCGAGAACCTGGGACCGCAAATCAATACCAAGGGCAACGAGCGTTTCCCCAACGTGCGCACCGACAGCTTGCTGTACTTCGCCAGCGACGGACACCCCGGCATGGGTGGCCTGGACCTGTTCTTGGCGACGCTGCAGCCGCGTGACGAGAACGACAAGACGGCATTGGACCGCTGGGCCATCTCCAACATGGGTGTGCCGATGAACTCGGCTGCCGACGATTTCGGCATCACCTTTGGCGAGGGCGAGAGCGGTTACTTCTCCAGCAACCGTGGTGACGCGCGCGGTTATGACCACCTTTTCAGTTTTGTCAAGCCCGACCTGCAAATCTGGATTTCGGGCTACGTGGTAGACAAGGACGATGAGCCGGTGCCCAATGCGGTCATCCGCATCGTGGGCGATGACGGCAGCAATCAGAAGACCGCTTCCAAACCCGACGGCTCCTTCCGCTTTGACCTGCAGCGCGGCGTCAAGTATGCCATGCTGGCGAGTGCCGACGGTTACCTCAATGGCCGACAGGAGTTTGAGAGCGACACCACCGAGGAGGATGCCGAGTATAATGTGGACTTCGTCCTCGCCGCCATGTTCAAGGCTCAGATTGTCGAGAACATCTTCTATGACTTTGATAAGGCCGTGCTGCGCGACGAGTCCAAACTCGCCTTAGACAGCCTGGTGATGTTGCTGAAAGACCATCCCAATATCGTTGTCGAGATGGCATCACACACCGACCGCGTGGGCAGCGAGAAGTATAATCAGGGCCTCTCACAGCGGCGCGCCCAGAGTGTGGTGGATTACCTGATTGCCAACGGCATCCCCAAGGAGCGCCTCAAACCTGCCGGTTACGGTGAGTCGCGTCCCAAGACGGTGACCAAGCGCATCCACAGCCAGTATCCCCAGTTTGAGGAAGGCGTCACGCTTGACGTGGAGTTTATCAAGACATTGAGTAAAGAGGACCAGGAGGCTGCCGACCAAATCAACCGGCGAACAGAGTTCCAAGTCCTCGACACCACCTACGAATATTGACAACAAAAAAAACCGCCTCACATGAGGCGGTTTCTTGTTGATGATAGCACCTATAGCGTCTATAGTATCTATAGCATCTATAAAACTGTAGCCTATCGGCCGATGCAGTGGTAGATGAATCCCATGTCGGTGAGCTCGTCGCCGTCATACACGTTGCGGCCGTCGATAATGAGAGGGGTTTTCATCAGTTTCTTGACCGTCTGCCAGGCGGGGATGCGGAACTGGCGCCATTCGGTCAACAGCAGCACGGCATCAGCACCCTTCACGGCATCATACATGTCCAGGCCGCAATACACATTGCTCCAGCGGCGCTTGGTGGCGTTCATTGCCACGGGGTCATAAACGCGCACGTGACAGCCGGCCTCCATCAGCAGGTTGATGGTGTCGATGGCGGGCGCGGCACTCATGTCGTCGGTCTCGGGCTTGAAACTCAGTCCCCACAGGGCAACGGTCTTGCCCTCAAGGTCGCCCTTGAAGTAGTTGTTGAGTTTCTTGAACAGGATGCGCTTCTGCCGGTTGTTGACGTTCTCGACGGCCTTGAGGATTTCCATCTCATGGTTGTGCTCACTGCCTATCTTGATCAAGTCGTTGATGTCTTGGGGGAACAGCGTGCCGCCATAACCGCAGCCCGGGAAGATGTACTTGGGGCCAATGCGGCTGTCGCTGCCCACACCGTGACGAACCGTGTTGACGTCGGCACCCACTATCTCGCACAGGTTGGCAATCTCGTTCATGAAGCTCACACGGGTGGCGAGCATCGAGGTGGCTGCATACTTGATCATTTCGGCCGTGCGGGTGTCGGTATAGATGACGGTGCGGTTGTTGTGCATGAGGATGCTGCGGTACAGCCTTTCCATCGCCTGCCGCGCGCTGGCGGTCTCGGTACCGATGACGATGCGGTCGGGCTTCATGAAGTCCTTGATGCCGTTGCCCTCGGTGAGGAAGTCGGGATTGCTCGCAACGTCAAATTTGATATCGCTATGGCGCGCTTCCAGAGTCTCGCTGATGATTTTGGTCACATGCTGGGCAGTGCCCACGGGCACGGTTGACTTGATGACAAACACGCTATAGCGGGATATGTACTGGCCGAAATCCTTGGCAATCTCCAAAATCGGCGTCAGGTCGGTCGAACCGTCCTCGCTGGCAGTGGTGTCGATGGCGCAGAAGACGAAATCCTGGTCGATGAATCCCTGCTTGTAATCACTCGAGAAAGTGAGCCGCTTGTCGTTGACGTTGCGGTTGATCATGTTGTCCAAGCCTGGCTCGTAGATGGGGATGGCCCCATAGACCAGGCGGTTAATCTTCTGGCTGTCGCGGTCCACGCACGTCACGTTGACTCCCAGGTCGGCAAAGCAGGTGCCGCTCACCAACCCTACATATCCTGTACCTACTATCGAGATATTCATAGTTTGCTATAATTATTCTCTGAAAAGGTTTTAATTGGTAATGAATTGGCAAATATACGAAGATTTTATCAAAAAATCTTGTGTTGTCCATTAAAAATTGCTAAGTTTGCCATCGTAAAAAGAAGTACTGCTCTTATTAGCCAAATAATTAACTTGTTTAACCAACAATAAATCGTATTGAAACTATGAAAAAGTATTTAGCTGAAATGGTAGGCACAATGGTCCTGGTCCTCATGGGCTGTGGCGTAGCCGTTAGTCTGGGTTGCGACCCTGTTGCCAACATCCCCGCTGTTGTGGGCACTGCACTGGCATTTGGCCTTGCCGTTGTTGCCATGGCCTACACCATCGGCGGCATCAGCGGATGCCACATTAACCCCGCCATCACGCTGGGTTGCTTCCTGAGCGGACGCATGAGCGCCAAGGATTGCGGCATGTACATCCTTTTCCAGGTGATTGGAGCCTTTATCGGCTCAGCACTGCTCTACTGGCTCACCAGCAACGTGATGGGCATGGAAGGCACTGGAGCCAACGACCTGCAAGAAGGGGTTTCGGTCATGGGCGGCCTGCTCGCCGAGATTATCTTCACCTGCGTGTTTGTGCTTGTCGTTTTGGGTGCTACCGCCAAGACCAATGGCGCCACCAACAATTTTGCCGGTTTGGCCATCGGTCTGTCGCTGGTACTCGTTCACCTGGTGTGCATCCGTTACACGGGCACTTCGGTAAACCCTGCACGCTCAATCGCTCCCGCAGTGTTCCAGGGTGGCTCCGCTCTCGCTAACCTGTGGATCTTCATCGTCGGCCCGCTGGTGGGTGGCGCTCTCGCTGCCTGCATCTGGAAGATCATCGACTGTGACTGCAGCACCAAGAAAGGCGAATAATCAATTTGAAACCAACTTTATGTTTCACACTTAACATTATCTTATAGCATTATGACTTATCGCATTATTGACATTGAGGGCATTGGCGAAGCCTATGCACCCAAACTGCATGCCGAGGGCATCAAGACCGTTGAACAACTGCTCGAATGGTGCGGTACCCCCAAGGGCCGCAGACGCCTTGCTGAACAGACCGGCATCAGCGAGAAACTGATCCTGAAGTGGACCAACCATGCCGACCTGTTCCGCATCAAGGGCATCGGCCCGCAGTTCGCCGAGTTGCTCGAGGCTGCCGGTGTGGATACCGTCAAGGAGTTGCGCAATCGCGTTCCCGCCAACCTCGCCGCCAAGCTGGCTGAGGTCAACGAGCAGAAACACCTGTGCCGCCGCGTACCCGTTGAGAGCGAGGTGGTGCGCATGATTAACCAGGCTAAGGAACTCGATCCCCGCATGACCTATTAACGCTACAGGCCATAGCCATTAACACAAACAAGCCGTCAGGTCCCGAAAAGGATGTGACGGCTTGCTTTATGTGTGGGTGGGAAGTGACTACTGATGCTTGCGCTGGTAGAATGCCATGTTCTCAACACTGGCGAGTGCGGCAGCAGCGGCATTCTGGTACTGGTCGATGGTGTGGGACTTGCGGATGGCTTTCTGCAGCTTGTGGTCGGTATCGGGCAGGAAGGTCTGCCAGATGTCCTGCAGGTGACGGACCAGTTGCGCCTCGCCACCGTTGAGCACTTCGGTGTAACCGTCCACGAGCAGGTCGTGGAAGCGTCGGTAATCGTCGGCTGCGGTATCAGGCGCCAGCATACCCGGGTCGGCGGCGAGTCCGCTGCCCACCATCACTGCCTCTAGTGCGGGATAGCGGTCAACCGTCTGGTGGATATCCTCGACGGTGTACAGACTGCCGTTATACACCACGGGCCACGACGCGGCGGCAAGCATCGCCTCAAATTGCTCGATGTCCAGTTCGCCCTTGTACTGTTGCTTGCCCGTGCGGGGATGCACGGTGATGCTGACGGGCCTGATGATGTCCATCAGGGGCAGGATGTCGCGCCACTGGTCGTTGCGGTCCCAACCGATGCGCATCTTCACGCTATAGCTCACATCCTCGACCGTGGCCAGCGCCTGGAACAGGGCTTCGGTCAAGTCGGGATAGGCCAGCATGCCTGAGCCCTTGCGGTGCAGGGCGATGGGCGGGAAGGGGCATCCCAGGTTGATGTCGATGCGGTGGTAACCCCTCTGCTTGAGGGCATCAACCATCATCAGGGCATGGTTGGGCTGGCAGGCGAGAATCTGGGGGATGAGTGTGGTGCCCTCGTTGCGCTCGGGGTCCACGTCACGCAGGTCCTTGCGACGCACCTCGCCATGCTCCACACGCATGAAGGGGGCATAATAGGCGTCCACAGCGCCAAACACCTCGTGCTGCGCCATGCGCCACACGTTGTCGGTCACTCCTTGCAGCGGTGCCGCAAGCACCGTTATTTGCTTGTCATTTACCTGTATCATATTATTTCTTTAGGTATCTTGAGTAAATATCATATCGATGAGGAATACCACATCGGCGATGGAGACTTCATTATCGTTGTCAACATCGGCAACCGAATGGTCCTCAGCGCTACATTCGTCAAAAATGAGGTCGATTAAATACATCACGTCGGCAATGCCGACAATTCCGTCATGATCCACATCACCGGGCTCTTGAGGGGATACAGGGACTGTACTGACATACTTGCCATCGGTGATGGCCTCGATGTTGAGCTGTTGGAACAGCAGGTCATAGGCAGAGTTGTTTGTATTATCGTTGCAGTCCTCGTAGAAGAAGGCAATGTTGCCATCTTGCAGGGCCGTCATCGTGGAATAGGCCGAATAGCGGCTGGTCACCTGATAGCACTGCCAACCCTGTGCAAAGTCGCTCGGCTCGTCATAGTTGCTGACGTCGAGCAGCGGTTTGTAATAGATGCTCACCCGCTGGCGCCCCTTGCCGCGCGGTACCGACTGCAGTGCCAGGTGCATTTTGCGGCCATCGCTGATGCGCTGAACAGGCACGATAATCAATTCGCCATTGCATGAGCAGTCCTGGCTGTAAGTGCCCGTTCGGGCGTTGTTACTGATGGCCATTTCTCCCCATGAGGCGGTGGCATAATGGTAGATGTTGAATAGCCTGCCATTGGTAGAGGTTTGTTTGGAGCGGCAACTCAGCAGCACGTCGCCGTTGGGCAACTCTTCTACCTTTGCCTCATCGCCAAAGGGGGCCACTGTCGGCCTGGCACCTGGTCCTCCCAAGGCCTGCCACGTCAGCCCGAAGTCATCGCTGTACAGCACCAGGCAACCTACGTTCGACGGCCCGTCAATGGCCGAGTAGATGCGGTAATGGCTGCCCCGCTTGATGAGGCGGCTCTGGCATATCCTGCCGCTGGAGAAAAAGAGGCTATTCACCTCGGGATAGCTATTAAAGATGCCATAGATGTCGTTGGTCACGTCGCTCTCCTGCCATGTCGAGCCATGGTCATCGCTGGTGTAGCGTCCCACCCTCAAGGGGTTGTCGAGCGTGGATTGGAGAAAACCCTGAGTGCCCGAGGCACACATGACGAGCAAGCGCCCGGTCTTGCGGTCCACGACAGCGGCGGCGTCACCATGGCTGTCGTGGAAACCCTGCTGCAATCCGTCACCGTCGGCTATCATGAGGGGCAAACCCCATGTCATGCCGCCGTCATCGCTCACCCTGCCCAGGATGTCGATACCCTGGTTACCACCGATGTCGTTGTTGCTGGCGTGCCTGTCGTCGGCTATGGCCAGCAGGCGGCCGTCATTGAGTTGCACAATGGCGGGAATGCGGTAATAGTGGCCTGTGGCATTGTCGGTGTCAAACACGACCGATTGGGCATCGGCATGTATGGTCGGGGTGACTCCCATCAGGAGCAACAATAAATAGTGGAGATGCTTTGTAATCATAATGCCAAATGCCTGTTGACAGGTCTTGATAGAGGGTGATTAGTCGAGGAGTTGGGCGATGGTATCGGCAACGCGGCGTGGGGTGGTGTAGTCGAGTGATGCCTCGTTAGCGCCGGGACGGCCCATATACAGGTTGGGATTGACATACTGCATCGCGCTGGGACGGGGCTCTCGTGCCGAGAAATGGAACTCGTGCAACCCCGTCGCCTCGTGGAGCGCGCGGATGTTCTTCTCGGTCACACCGCTGCCGGCCATGAGGATGATGCGTCCTGCGGCCTGACGGTTGAGGCGGGCCAGTAGTTCCACACCGTCGATTGCCTTGGGTTGCTGTCCCGAGGTGAGGATGCGGTCAAAGCCCAGGCCAATGATGTCTTCCAACGCTTGGCTGGGGTCGGCCGCCCGGTCAAAGGCACGGTGGCATGTCACGCTCATCCCAGCGGCACACTCCATCAGATAGCGGTTCTTCTCGATGTCGATGCTGCCGTCGCTGCGCAAGCAGCCAAACACCACGCCATCCACACCCAACTCACGGCACGCGGCGATATCGGCGGCCATGCGTTCCACCTCCAGGTCGGTGTACAGGAAATCGCCGCCACGGGGGCGGATGATGACATGAAGGCGCGTCGTCGTGAGAACGCGGCGCGCCACTTTGATTTCGCCATAGCTGGGTGTCGTGCCACCCTCGGGGATGCCTGCGCACAGTTCCACGCGGTCGGCTCCACCTTGTTGTGCCGCCAAGCAGGATTCCACCCCGTTGGCGCACACTTCTACCATGAACTCTTCCCGCTTCATCGCAGTGATAAACGCTTATCAGAAGCTATAGAGGGAACCGATGGAGCCTTCCTGAATCTGTTGCCACAGTCCATTGTCGGACATCAGACGAATGCCGCTGATGACAGACCAGACCACCATCACAACGACGGTGATGAGGACCCATTTCTTGGCTGATGCCGATGCGGCCTCGGCTCCGGCGGTGTCGCCTCTCATATATTTGGCCTTGACACTATTGGCCTTGAAGATGGCGATGATGCCGGGAATGATACCGATAAAGTTGCACAGACACAGCAGTGACAAGACGGTGACAAGAACCGATTCGGTAAGCCATGTTTTGGGCATAATCCTTGACTGCTGCTGGTTGCTGGGGCCATATTGCGGCGGAGCATAGGGCTGATTGGGCTGGCCATAGGTCGTGGGTTGCTGTTGGCCCGTGCCAAAAGGCGGGGTCTGAGGCAACTGCGAGGGCGGCGCCACTGGCGGCAGCTGCATGTCGATGCCGCCTCCACCAGGGGTGTAGGGTGTTCCCGAGAGAATGGCCATGAGCTCGGGCACTTGGCCCGCCGACATCCAGTTGGCCATGCCTTCGGCCCATACCAGTGAGTTAATGGTCAATCCGTGAGCCAGCAATTCATTGGGCTCAAACGGCCCCGCAGGCTGTCCGTTTTCTGCAATGTAGTACTTCATAACGCTTCAGATATTTAATGATTTTACGATGATTTGCAAAATGATGTTTTGTTGAAAATCAAGGGATAGAGACCTCGCCGCACAGGTCGCTGGCCATGTATTTCTTGACCATGCTGGCTGAGTAGCCCATGCCGAAGAGGAACATCAGCTTGGTGATAGCCGCCTCGCTGGTCATGTCAAAGCCGCTGATGACGCCAGCCGAGGTCAGCGAGTTGCCCGTCTCGTAGAGGGAGCAGTTCACGCCGCCGTTGACGCATTGTGTCACGTTGACGATGACCAGGCCACGTTCCACAGCCTGGCGGATGCACTCGATGAACCAGGGATGGCTGGGGCTGTTGCCCGCGCCATAGGTCTTGAGGACGATACCCTTGATGCCTGGGGTGTGCAACAAGTAGTCCAGCGTCTGCTTGGTCATGCCCGGGTTGAGCTCGAGGAACATGACGTTGGAATCCATGTCGGTGCACACCTTGAGGGGGCGTGGCGGCATCTGCCGCAGGTAGGGGGTGTTATACTCGATGTCGAGGCCTATTTCGGCCAGCTCGGGATAATTGAAGCTCTTGAACGCATTGAAGTTGTCGGCGCTCATCTTGGTGGCACGGTTGCCGCGCCACAGGTAGTTCTCGAACAGGATGGCCACCTCCTGAACGCGCGGGCGCCCACGTTCGTCACGGGCAGCGGCGACCTGCAGTGCGGTGATGAGGTTTTCCTCGCCGTCGGTACGCACCTCGCCGATGGGGAGCTGCGAGCCGGTGATGATGACGGGCTTGCACAGGTTCTCGAGCATGAAACTCAACGCCGATGCCGTGAAGGCCATCGTGTCGGTGCCGTGAAGGACGACGAAGCCGTCGTAACGGTCATAATGCTGCTCGATGGTCAAGGCGATGTCGCGCCAGTGCGAGGGATCCATGTTGGAACTGTCGATGGGCGGCTCAAACTGGTAGTTGTCGATGATGTAGTCCAGTTTTTTGACCTTGGGCACATTGTCCATCAGGTGTGAGAAGTCAAAAGGCTGCAGGGCGTGCGTCTCGGGATTCTCAATCATGCCGATGGTGCCGCCGGTATAGATGATGAGTATTTTGGGTCGGTTGTTCATAGTCGTTGTGAGATTGAGGTTATTGCTCCAGGATGCGCTCACCGCGTGCAAACGCTTTGTCAAAGAAGAGCAGGTGATAATCGAGCGAGTTCACCCAGTAGTCCCAACTGTGGCGGCCGGGACGCACGGTGAAGTCATGGTCGATGCCCTTCTCGACAAGTTGCTCATGCAGGGCGATGTTGTTCTTGATGAAGATGTCGTTCAAGCCGTCGTCAAACATGATGTTCTGGGCGGGCTTGAGGGGAGAGTCTTTCACCTGGTCCACCAAGTTGCATACGGCATGGTCGCGCCAGCGCTGCAGGTTGTCGTCGCGGTTGCCCAGGCGGTCCTTGATGTGCCAGCTGTCGGGGTATTGGGTGATGTCCATGCACCCGCTCATGCTGCCGCATGACCAGAACACGTCAGGATGCCTGAATGCCAGGAACAGCGCGCCGTGTCCGCCCATGCTCAGGCCCGTGATGGCCCGCATGTAGCGGTTGGGACGTGTGCGGTAGTGGCTGTCGATGTATTCCACCAGCTCCTTGCTCACATAGGTCTCGAACTGCATTTTCGGGTCCACTGGCGAGTCAAAGTACCAGCTGTCCTGCCCGTCGGGGCACACGATGATGATGCCGTGCTGGTTCGTCAAGGCATCCAGGTTTGCCTTGCGTGGCCAATCGTTGTAACAGCCCTGTGCGCCATGCAGCAGGTAGAGCACGGGATAGGTCGCTTGTGTGCTGTCGAAGTACTCTGCGGGCACAATGACCGTATTCTTGATGGTGCGGCCCATGGCCTGGCTCATCACTTCGATGGTGTCGCCTTGCGCGGGAGGTGTTGTCACGGCAGGCTGTGCTGTCGTGCGCGGGCAGGCCGCAGCGGTCATGAGCATGATGCCGAAGATGAGCATCAGCGGTTTCAATGTCGTTTTTATCTTCATCGCTCTTTGGTCTTAATCGGTCGTTTCTTCTTGAAAAAGTCGGTCATCAGCTTGCTGCACTCCTCGGCGAGGACGCCGCGCGTGACGGTCGTCTTGGGGTGGAAGGGAGACTCACAATGGGTGTGGTAGCCCCGTTTGTCGTCGTCGGCACCATAGACGATGCGCGAGATTTGGCTCCATGCCAGTGCTCCGGCACACATCAGGCACGGCTCGACGGTGACATAGAGGGTGCAGTCCACCAGATACTTGCCGCCCAGCGTTGCCGCTGCGGCGGTGATGGCCTGCATCTCGGCATGGGCCGTGACGTCGGTCAGGGCCTCGGTAAGGTTGTGGCCACGCCCGATGACGCGTCCCTTGCTCACAATGACGGCCCCGATGGGCACCTCGTCGCGTTCGAGCGCCTTGTGGGCCTCGTCGAGCGCCATGCGCATATACTTGATGTCGATATCTTGGTTCTTTTCCATCAGTACACAATCACTTTACGCACGGTGTCACCCACTTTCACGATATACACGCCCTGTTCGGGCAGGGAAATCCAGTTGCGGTCATACTGTCGCTTGTACCACAGGATGCCGTACGCGTCATAGATATAGGTCCACAACCTGCGTGTGTTGCCCTCGATGTAGATGGTGCCGTCAACCACCACGATGGAGATTTTGTTCTCGGGGCTGTCTTCCTCGATTTCCTCGATGGCGTCAGGCTCAGCCGTGGCGACCAGTTGCAGGTCTTCCTCGTCATACATCAGTGTGGTGGGAACCACCAGGTAGTCGGTGCTCAGGGCACCAATGGGCAGGAAATAGCGGTCAGCGGCAGTGATGGCCATCAGGTAGCCGTCGGGACCATAGATTTTGTATGCCAGACCGTTGTCCAGTGACAGCGCCGTCCAATTTCCGCCGAGGTTCTCCTGCTGCATGGCAGGGACCGAAGTCAACCCCTCGTCAATCCACAGCGAGAAGGTGTTCTCGTCGCCCCACAGCGGGTCGTCGCCGTAGTTATTTGTGGTAGAGGCGTCGGCAAGCAACACGTGCACGCCGCTGCAGCCCTCAAAGGCGTCGTCGTCCATCGTGAGGGGTGGGGTGACGGCGTCACTGTAGATTTCCTGCAGGTAGTTGCAGTAGCGGAAAGCCCTGTTGCCGATGGTAATCAGCGAGGCGGGCAGGTAGATGGCCTGCAGTGCCGAGCAGTCCTCAAAAGCCCCCGTGCCGATGTCGGTGACTCCCTCGGGGATGACCACATTGCGCACAGCGGTGCCAGCGAGCATGAATTTGCTCACGGTTTTGAGCCCCAAGGGCAGGGTGATGCTGTGCAGGTCCTCGGCGTCGGCAAAGGCCGCATCGCCAATGCGGGTGATGCTGTTGGGAATCTGAATCTCGGTCACATGGGACTGCCAGAAAGCCCTCGGGGCGATGGCGGCGACTTCATAGTTCACCCCGTCGCAATAGACCTTCTCGGGCAGGATGATGCATCCCTGGTAGCGGTTCTCACCCTGCTGCCAAGCCGAAGTCACTTCGACTTGTGTATCGTTGATGATATTATAGAAGATGCCGTTAGCCTCAATGTCTTGGGCCTGGACTCGTGAGCCCAAGCAAGCCATCAAGGCGATTAACGTCAATATGTTCCAGATGATTCTCATATTATTCGCGGTAATATACTCTCTTGACGCGGGGTGACACGCTGGTGAGTATCTCGTAGGGGATGGTGCCGCGCGCTTCGCTCAACTGCTCGACGGGGACGTGCTCACCAAATATCTCGACCGTATCGCCCACCTTGCAGGGAACGTCGGTCACGTCGATCATCACGGCATCCATGCACACGGTGCCGACGGTGGGGCAGAGCTTACCGCCCACCCACATGCTCACGCGGCCGTTGCCAAAGTGACGGTCGAAGCCGTCGGCATAGCCTATGGTTACCGTGGCGATGCGGCTGTCGCGCTGCAGCACGCCCTGACGGCCGTAGCCGATGGTGGTACCGGCGGGCCAGTCCTTGATGCTGATGATGATGGAGCGCAGCGCCGAGACGGGCATGAGCGTGTCTTCACTGCCGTCAAACAGGGTGCGGATGCCGTACAGCCCGATGCCGATGCGCACCATGTCGTACTGCCGCTCGGGGAAACGCACGATGCCGCTGGTGTTGAGGGCATGCCGCATGATGTGGTGGTCAAACTCACGCTGCAGCATGTCGCCACACTCGTCGAAGTAGTCAAACTGCATCTGGGTGTAGTCGTCTTGGGCAGGGTCGTCGGCAACGCTCAAGTGGGTGAATACCGACGCGGGCTTGACCACGTCTTGTCCCTTGAGCAGGGAGATGAGCTCTGGAATCTGTTGGCGGGTGAATCCCAGGCGGTGCATGCCGCTGTCAATCTTGACGTGGATGGGGAAGCCCTGGATGCCATAGCGCTTGCCCTCCTTGATGAGGTCACGGGCCATGTCAAGGTTATAAAGTTCGGGTTCCAGACGGTACTGGAACATCGCCTTGTAGTTCACGCCGTTGGGGTTGAGCACGATGATGGGCATGGTGATGCTCGCCTTGCGCAGTTCCACGCCTTCGTCCTGCACGGCTACCGCCAGGTAGTCACAACCGCAGTCCTGCAGCGTCTTGGCAATCTCGTAGCTGCCGGCACCGTAGCCACTGGCTTTGACCATGCCGATGGTTTTGGTCTCGGGCATGATGAGTGACTTGAAGAACTTGAAGTTGTGAACCAGGGCATTGAGGTCCACCTCCATGACGGTGATGTGCTGTTTGGCCTCCAGCAGGTCGATGATCTGGCTGAAGCCGAACGTCGGGTCACCCTTGATGAGCACTGTCTCCTCCTCAAAGTCACCCTTGGCAAAATCATTGATGAACTCCTGGGTATCGTTGTAGAAGCGCGCCTGGGGCATCCAGTCAAAGTAGTGGCTGTAGTGGCACATTTCCTTGCCGATGCCAATCAAGTGGCCAACGCGTTTGGTCTTGAGCAGTTCACTCACGCGGATGTACAGCTCGTCGCCGCTGTAGCTCTCGTTGCTCAGGTCGCTCAGGATGGCCGTACACTTGCGGTTTCCCGCGCGGCGCGTCATGAAGTTGAGTGCGGGCGTCAGCGAGTTGTAATCGCTGGTGTAGCTATCGACGATGACGGTGCAGTTGTTCACACCCTCGATGACGTTGAGGCGTGTCCCCACAGGTGTGAGCGCGGCCATGCGTTGGGCGATGACCTCGTGGCTCAGCCCCAAGTGCAGGAGCACCGCCAGGCAGGTGATGGCATTGTCCAAGTCGCGGTCGGCGGCAAAGGGGATGGTGATGGAACTGGGGTCGCCGTCATGGGCATAATAGATGGTTGTTGAGCGTTCTGAACGGTCGATGCGGTCCACCTGCAGTGGTGCGGGGCTGTGATTGCAGGACCAGGACATCGATAGGGCGATATCGGTCTCGAGCAGCGGCGCGATGGTGTGTGTCACCAGCGGGTCGTCGGCGCAATAGACGATGCAATCGCAGTTGAAGAGGATTTTGGCCTTTTCACTCGCTTTCTCCTGCATGGACTCGAAGCCGTCGTTGTGCTCACTGCCCAAATTGGTGATGATGCCGATGGTGGGGCGTATCATCGCCTGCAGGTTGTCCATCTCGCCCACCCGTGAGATGCCGGCCTCGATGATGGCGAGGTCGGTGTTGTTGTCGATGTCCCACAACGACAGGGGAACGCCAATCTGCGAGTTGTAGCTGCGCGGCGAGCGCACGATGCGGTAGTCGTCCTTGAGCAGTTGGTAGAGCCATTCCTTGACCGTGGTCTTGCCGCGGCTGCCAGTGATGCCGATGACGGGCAACTCGCGGAAACGGCGCCTATGGTAGGTCGCCAGCGCCTGCAGCGCATCGAGCGGCGATGCCACGTTGAGGTAATTGGCGCCTTGGCAGTCGGGTAGGGGGAAGTAGTCGGAAGAGACGACGAAGTTGCGCACTCCCTTCTCGTAGAGGTCAGGGATATAGTTGTGGCCGTCTCCAGCCTCGGTGCGCAGGGCGAAGAAGATGGTCTCTTCGGGCACGGTGAGCGAACGCGAGTCGGTGAGCAGATAGCTCACGATGGAGTCCTCGTCGATAATGTGTCCGTCTTTAACTTCCAGGACGTTTGATATTTCGGTGATTGAGTAGTTCATGATGTTTTGGTCTTTAGTCCTTAGATGGTTGTTATTGCCTGAAGGCTTGAAGTTCAGGATTATCGGCTAAGTAGGGATATTCCTTGATGAGGTTGTGAACGACGGTAGCGGTGTCGGCGTTGAAGCGGTCCACCATCTCGCGGTTGGCGCTCATGGGACGGTGCTGCAGACGCTTGTGGATGCGCTCGCAACGGGCTACGGCCAGGGCGCTGCGGTCGTCGAGGTAGGTCGCTTGGAAGGCCTGCCAGATGTATTCCACAGCCATGTCGCTCGGATGCACCATGTCGCTGCTGTAGAAGCGGTAGTCGCGCAGGTCGTCCAGCATAATCTCATAAGCCGGGAAATAGTCGCAATAGTCGCTGTGGGCGGCCATCGCCTCATGGATGGCGACGCGCAGCAGGGCCTTGCTCAACGAGTTGGTGTCCAAGCCGTCGGCAATGTGGCGGATGGGGCTCACCGTGAGGATGACGCGCAACTCGGGGTTGAACGCATGAACACGCGTGAGCAGGTCGTCGAGTGCCTGAACCGCCTCGCCTGTGGTGACCATCTTGCGGGTGAACTCATGCTGCGGCACCTTATGGCAGTTGGCGACGACCTCGCCGGTGGAACGCAGGCGATAGACCATCGCTGTTCCCAGGGTCACTGTGAGCAGGCTTGCGCGCTTGAGGGCGTCGTGGCCCATCTCGATGCAACGGCTCATGTGGTCGATGGCCGCCTGCTTGTCGGGCAACGAGTGGCGCGAGTGGAAGTCATAACTGTTCCACACGCCGCCCTGCATGAACAGGTCCTGTCCCGCAACGGGTTGCCCCGCCATGAGTAGTGTCACGCCACGGGTGATGCTCATCGGGTTGTAAAGCGTGCCCATGGGGTTGACCGTGGCATTGATGAAAGCCCCGTGCATCTTGGCACCGATGTTGTCGCTGAAGCATGAGCCCAGCAGCACCACGCTGTCGCTGTGGTGGAGCCATCCGCGGTTCTCGCCCGTCTTCACTGTTGTCCTAAACTCCATCTGTAAACTTAAAATGGTTGTTTTAACTTGCAAAGTTAGTGCAAACCGAGCGGAATGCCAAGAAAAAACTGCATTTTTTGATGCCTCACGATGCGTCAAGGCCTCACGCAATTCCGTTATGTCGCTCAGTTTCTTGAGTTATCCCTCTTATGACACACCACCTGCCCCCAGGATGTGGTCGATGATGGCAGTGACATCGGCAACGCTGTGGCCATTTTTTTCGGCTTGATTTGGCGGGATGAGAAAAAAAGAGTAATTTCGCACGTTTTTTGACAATGACTTAATACATAACACGTGATATGAAGAAGATTTTTTTGATGATCGTTGTGTTGGTGGCCTTGACGGCCTGCAATGGCAATAAATTCCAGGTGGACGGCAGCATTGAGGGTGCAACCGATTCCGTATCGATGGTTCTCGAGCAGTCGAGCAACGGCGAGTGGTTCATTGTAGATACGGTCAAGGTAGGGAAGGACGGCAAGTTCAGCGTGAGCGCCCCCGCCCCCGAGGTGCCCTGTATCTTCCAGTTGCGCATCGGCGACCAGTCGATCTGTTTCCCCATTGATAGTCTCGACCACTTGACCATCACGTCCAAGATGCCCAATTTTGCCAGTGATTACACTGTCAAGGGCAGCGAGCATGCCGAGCAGATCATGGCCATCGACAAGCAGGCGATGAAGTTTGCCAAGGGCAATGCCGCCCCTGGCGAGCTGGACCGTTGGAAACTCGAACTGTCCAAGCAGATTGTCGCTGACCCCAGCGGTATCGTGGCTTATTATACCATCAACAAGTACATCGGCAGCCAGCCGTTGTTTGACCCGATGAATGACAATGACCTGCGCATTATCGGCGCGGTGGCCAATGCCTTTAATTCCTTCCGTCCCAACGACCCGCGCACGGAGTATCTGGTGAATCAGCTGCTTGACGGACAGCGTCGCCGCCGCTCGTTGAATGCTCCGACGGATACCGTGTATGCCGACGTGGCCTCGCTCATCGACATCAAGTTGCAGGACAACAACGGCAAGGAGTACAGCCTGTCGCAGGTGGCTGCCAGCAACAAGGTCGTGCTGCTGGACTTCACCGCCTATATGACTGAGGTTTCGCCGCAGCTGAACAAACTGCTCAACGACATTTACCAGGCCTATCACAGCCGCGGTCTCGCCATCTATCAGGTGAGCTTGGATAATGATAACGTGGCTTGGGGCCAGGCTGCCAAGAATCTTCCGTGGATCACCGTCCTCGACCCCAATGGTGTGGATTCCCAGACGGTAGGAGCCTACAACGTGACAGGCATTCCCACTACCTTCGTCATCCGCAACAGTGAGATTGTGGAGCGTGTAGAGGACGCAACCCGGCTCAAGGCCGCCGTCGCTAAGTACTTTTAAGGCTTTAGGCATTAGGCATTAGGCGTTAGGTTTTAGGCGTTAGGCGTTAGGTTTTAGGCGTTAGGGTCCCTAAGGTCCTTAAGGCCCTTAATTCCTCACTCCTAACTCCTCATTCCTCATTCCTCATTCTCATCCTCATCCCTAATGCCTAATGCCTAGAATAAAAAATTAATTCAATAAGTGAAGATTTTCTTGAATTTTCCTTATGATTTATCGTTTTTTTAGAAAAAATGTTGTAACTTTGCAGCGTCGCAAGTGGCCATAATTTTATAAAAGGCACCTTGATGGCTGATAATGAGTGTGTTAAAAAATTTTCACAGTAACTGATATTCATACTAAATACTATATATAAATAATTATTGATCATGGCAACGAAACTTGATTCACTCGATTACAAAATCTTGAAAATGCTGTCGCTGAATGCGCGCAAGCCCTATTTGGAAATCGCCCGTGCATGCAATGTCTCGGGAGCAGCTATTCACCAGCGTATTCAGAAACTTTACAACATGGGAGTCATCAAAGGCTCCATTTCGCTCATTGACCCCGCATCGGTAGGCTATCAGACTTGTGCTTACATCGGTTTCTTCTTGAACGACCCCTCCAAGTTTGATGAGGTTGTGGCAAGGCTCAAAACTGTCCCCGAGGTAGTGGAGTGCTACTTCACCACCGGCAAGTATGACCTGTTCATCAAGTTGTATGCCCAGAACAACGACCATCTGTTGCAGGTCATCCACGACCGCTTCATGAAGATGGGGTTGGGACGCAGCGAAACGCTCATCACCTTCAAGGAAGTGTTTAAACGCCAGATTCCCATCGACCCCGAAGGCGATGGAACACCGGCAGAGTAACAAAAGAAAAACGGGGGCGATATTGTCGCCCCTTTTTTAATAGGTTTCAATCAGGTATCACACAAAAAAAAGATTATTCAGGACAATGGAAAACATGACGACAAGAGAATTCAGCCAACAGGAATTACAATGGCTGGATAGCGCGAGACAGATGGGTCGTGAGGCTGGAGAGGTGCTGAAAAGCTACTTCAGACGCCGCGACCTGAGTATCGAGGACAAAGGGAACGCCTATGACATCGTCACCGAGGCCGACAAGGGCAGCGAGCGGCTGATTTTGGATCACCTGCACCGCTGCTATCCCGACGATGCCGTCCTCAGCGAGGAGAGTGGCGACGACCACCGTCAGGCTCGTTGCCAGTGGGTCATCGACCCGCTCGACGGCACGGTGAACTACAGCGCCGGGCTTGCCACCTACTGCATCTCCATCGGATTGAAGGTGGATGGCGAGACACGCATGGGCTATGTCTATGCCCCGACACTCGACGAGGAGTTCTATGCCATCAAGGGCAAGGGCGCTTATGGCCCCTATGGGCGACTGCAGGCCAAAGCGACGACCGAGTTGCAGCGTGCAGTCATCTCGACGGGTTTCCCCTATGACAAAGCCACCAACCCCGATAACAACCTGGACCGCTTTGCCCAGGTTATGCCCCGCGTGAGGGGCATCCGCCGGCTCGGGTCGGCTGCCATGGACCTGTGCTATGTCGCCGCGGGCTGGCTCGACGGCTACTGGGAGTTGAACCTCAAGGAGTGGGATGCCTGTGCCGGCGAACTCATCGCCCTCGAGGCTGGAGCCGTCGTCAAGCGCTACCGCAACGACCACGGCATCTGCATCCTCGCCGCCTGCCCCGCCATCGCCCCGCAACTCCTCAATCTGGTAGAGTGACCGCCCTATAGCGAAAAAACTAAAAACTAAATGCTATCAGCTGAATGCTTTTTACTATCTTTGCACTCCTAATGGCACTGAAATGGCAAAAAAGCTGAAGAGGCTGATGTGTTGAATGTAGCCATGTTTGGCATGACGGCCAAGCAATGGCGAGAGGCAAATCCAGATTTGAAAGGAAATATTCGTGATGATGCCACCGTTAACGGATTGATATGTTTATCTAATTTAGAGAATATTAATGCCGTTATGATTAATGAGGCGTTCCTCAGCAAGAGCGACTTTTCAAATTGAATCAGATTGCCATTCATCAAATGGAAGTGCTTGAAGGGTATAACAAAAGAGATTTACTAAGATAAGAATATTTGACGATTTGAATATGGATAACAAAAAGATTGTTTTGAGCGGAATACGTCCTACGGGACAGTTGCACCTGGGTAACTACCTGGGCGCGTTGAGTAACTTTGTGAAGATGCAGAACGAGGGTTTGTATGACAGCTACTATTTCATCGCTGACCTGCATGCCTTGACGACCAATCCCGATCCCAAGGAGCTGCACACCAACGTGCGCCACATCCTGGCCGAGTATCTGGCCGCTGGCTTGGACCCCGAGAAGTCCACCATCTTTGTGCAGAGCGACGTGCCCGAGGTGAGCGAGATGTATCTGCTGCTCAATATGCACGTGGGCATCGGCGAGCTGATGCGCACTGCCGCCTTTAAGGACAAGGCCCGCAAGGCTCTTGGCATCACCGCCCCCACCCAGGGTGATGATGACGAGGACGTGGCCAAGGAAATCATCGGTGCCAGCACCAACAAGCGTGTGAATGCCGGCCTGTTGACCTATCCCACGCTGATGGCTGTGGATATCCTCATCCAGCGTGCCGATTTCGTGCCCGTGGGCAAGGACCAGGAGCAGCACTTGGAGCTGACGCGCCGTTTTGCCCGCCGCTTCAACTCGTTCTACAAGACCGAGTATTTCAAGGAGCCGCAGAACTTCAACTTTGGCAGCGCGCCCGTCAAGGTGCCCGGCCTGGACGGCAGTGGCAAGATGGGCAAGAGCGAGGGTAACTGCATCTATCTCGTTGATGAGGAAAAGGCCATCCGCAAGAAGGTGATGCGCGCCGTGACCGACGGCGGTCCCACCGAACCCAATATGCCCATGGCCGAGCCGGTGCAGAACCTGTTCACCATCCTCAAGCTCGTCGGCACTCCCGACAAGGTGCAGTATTTCACCGACGCCTACAACAACTGCTCCATCCGCTACGGCGACCTCAAGAAGGAGATTGCCGATGACATCGTGGCACTGACATCGCCCATTCGCGAGCGCATCCTGGACATCGAGAACGACAGCGCCTATCTGCACCGTGTCCTCGAGATGGGTGCCGAGCGCGCCCGTGCCCGCGCCAGCAAGACGCTCGCCGACGTGCGCGAAATCATGGGCATCACGAAGTTTTAATTTAGTCCATAGTCCTTAGTCCTTAGTTTCTAGTTATTACAAGAATTACAAGAAGGCGGATGCCAACTAGAAACTAGAAACTAGGGACTAGAAACTAGAAACTAAAAACGATGAAGGGTTACATCGAGGACGAGGAATTCGGAAAGATTTATGTGGAACTGCGCTGGGGCATGACCTCGGTGCGGTTCACTTATCACCCCGACGGTAACCTGTTGATGCGTGCCCCGTTGGGCGTTTCGGTCGCTGACTTGCAGCGCATGGTGGAGGCCAACCGTGAGCAATTGCGGCGGCTGCCACGCCCCGAGGGAGTGGCGTTTCACATGGGGCAGACTATCGACTGCTTCGGGTGCCGAGTCGTCATTGAGCCGCAAAACACCCATCCGGGTTATATCCTTAACCGTTGGGAGGGTGATACGCTTCACTTGTGCCCGCATGCGAGCGCCAACCTGGACGATGACGCCGTCAAGCACACGATCTCTAAGGTCATTGGCCGCGCCATGGAAGTGAAGGCCGAAAAAGTGCTGCTGCCCTTTGCCCGTGAGGTGGCCGACCAGTTGGGACTGACACCTGCAGGCTTTGAAATCGGCCGCGGGATGCGCAAGTTGGGGCATTGCACGGCCAAGAAGGTCATCCAACTCTCCCGTAATCTCATGTTCCTGCCCGAGCCGCTGGTGCGCTACATCATCTGCCACGAACTGGCACACCTCACCCACATGAACCACTCTCCCCAGTTCCACGCCCTGTGTGACCAGTACTGCGGGGGACAAGAAAAAGCCCTCGAGAGGCAGCTGCGGCAGTTCCGTTTCCCCATCCTGAAGTGAACTGTGAAATTGGCGAATTCAGCGAGAGGTATCCGCTCAAATAGCGAATTATAAAAAAAATGAAGTTTTTGGCGAAAAAAAACGCTGTTTTTGTGTAGTTTTTTGGCTCTCATGTGCGTCTAAAAATCAAAATGTATAACCAATTAATACGATACGCTATGAAACATTACCTACGCTCAATTTTGTTCGCCATGATGACGATCCTCGTGCCTGCGTTGGCTCAGGCACACGACTTTGCGGTAGATGGCATCTACTACAATATCACCAGTGACAACGAAGTGGCTGTCACTTATCCGGGATCAACCTCTTCTTCAGTGGCCTATTCTGGCGAGATTATGATACCCCGGACGGTCACCTACAACGGAAAAACCTATAACGTCACCAAAATCGGCAAGAATGCATTCATGGATTGCTATAACCTCAAAGGGGTGAACATCGCCAACTCGGTCACTACTATTGGTGATGCTGCTTTTGCATTTTGTGATGGTTTAACAAGCATCATCATTCCCAACTCGGTCACCGACCTCGGTAATATGACGTTTATATATTGCCAGTGGCTGCAGAGTGTAACAATCAGCAACTCGGTCGCCGCTATTGGCGATGATACATTCTTCGGGTGTTCTTACCTGTGGGATGTGTCGATTCCCAGTTCTGTCACACGTATCGGCAATTCTGCGTTCTATGGATGCTACTTGTGGAACTTGACGATTCCCAACTCTGTCACTTACATTGGTGATTTTGCGTTTGCTAACTGCACCGGACTGTCGGATTTGACCATATCCCATTCTACCGCCACCATCGGTGACTATGCGTTCAGTAATTGCAATGGTCTGACGACCATCACCATCCCCAGTTCGGTCAGCAAGATAGGCAAGAATCCGTTCGCTGGCTGCACCACTTTGAAGAGCATCACGGTCGAGAGTGGCAATACCAAATATGATTCCCGTGAGGGCTGCAATGCGATTATCGAGACAGCGACCAACAAGTTGATATCAGGTTGCTATCGCTCAACCATCCTGGGTTCAGTCACTTCCATCGGTGTTTATGCGTTCGATGGCAGTATTGGCCGATCGAGCGTCACCATTCCCAAGTCGGTCACCAACATTGAGGGAAACCCCTTCACTAACTGCTCGGGTCTGGATCGTATCACGGTCGAGAGCGGTAATCCCAAATATGATTCCCGCGATGGCTGCAATGCTATCATCGAGACAGCGTCCAACAAGTTGATATCAGGTTGTATTCACACGACGATTCCCAGTTCGGTAACTGCCTTAGGTGACGAGTCATTTCAAGGCTGTGAAGGCATGACCACAATCAACATCCCCAATACAATCACCAGTATAGGGGAGGGAGCCTTCTATGGCTGCACCGGACTGAAAAGCGTGGCCATCCCCAACCAGGTTAAGGTCATCGAGGACTATGTGTTCACCAACTGCTCAAACTTGGCCAGTGTCACGATGCCCAAAACCATCACTTCTATTGGTGATTTCGCGTTCCACTATTGTTCAAAACTGACCAGTATCGACATTCCCGCTTCGGTTACTTCCATTGGTGACTATGCATTTGAACAATGCACCAGTCTGACTGAGGTGTATAGCTACATCAAGGCTCCTGCCGACATGACAGTAGGAGATGATGCCTTTGCACTCTATAGCATGAATTACACGGGGCGCACCCTGTATGTGCCTGCAGGCAAGAGTGCAGCCTACAAGGCCGATCGCAGGTGGAACCGCTTCTTCCGCAACATCGTTGAAATGGAAGATGAGAACCCTGGCGACGTGAACGGCGATGGCTCGGTCAACATCAGCGACGTGAGTCTGGTCATTGACGCCATCTTGAGCGGTGGTGAATTCAACAGCGCTCTTGACGTGAATGGCGACGGCTCGATCAACATCAGCGACATCAACGCCATCATCGCCATCATCCTGCAGTAAAAGGAAATCCAATATATAACACCTGAACTATCTGGGATTTCTGATAATCAGATTTCTCAGATAGTTCAGTTGTTTATTGAATGGTTGTTGAGTTGTTGTTTAGTGGATGGTGACCTGGGTGGCGCCGAAGCCGTTGTGTTCAATCATCTCATCAATACAGGAAGCCGAAGAGCCAAAGGGGGATTTTGTTGCCAATGGTATATTCTTCGTCGTCTGCAGCAATATAGCCGTTGGTAACACCGGCCAATTGTTTATTGCCCTTGGATGGTCCGCCGACCTCAATTGTAAAGGTGTGGTCAATCGTAAAGTCTGCTGCTGTCTTGCTGTATTCAATCTGGTGTGACATGGACAACTGGTTGACAAAAAACACTTCACGCTCTGTCCCAGTGTTGACCGATACTGACAAGGTGTGCAGCAGATTTGTATTCTCGATATAGATTTTGTCGGGCTTCTGCATCCGTTTAACAGTTGACATGTCACTATATAGCAGATTGATGAGCCTCGATTCGTGCAAATATTGTAAATATTGCAATAATGTTGTTCGGGCGATGCCCGAGAGGCTTGATAATTTGGTGGTGTCAAGAATATATGGTAATCCTGAAGAAAGCGTGACCAGCAATGCTTGAATTTTGCGGATGTTGCCCACATCCAAGCGGCGCATCTGCGGCAATTCGCTCTCGATAGTTATGTTGACGACATTTTCAATTCGTGTATAATAGCTTTCGGCTCCCTCTATCAGGAAAGGATAGTAACCTTGTTTCAGGTATTGTTGGAAAAGAGCAAGAGGGCGCATGATTACATTTACCTCGTGACAAAGATCATTGCCGTGAGTTAATACATCATCAAGTGTGATGGGGTCAAATTTATGGTGATGAAACATAGCAATGTACTCTCGGAATGATAGACCCTGCATCTCATAAGAGATACAGCGGCGTGATAGGTCTGCTTCACCTTCCATCATGTTGATGAGCGACGAACCGCTCAATACCAGTTTCAAGTCAGTAAACTCATCATAGGCATTCTTCACCTCTCGGCTCCAGCCCTCGTACTTGTGAACCTCATCGATAAATAGGTTTTTACCGCCCATCTTGTGGAACTGCTCAATGAAATCCAGCAGACGATGAGTGGCAAAATAAATGTTGTCAAGGCTGATATAAAGCACTGTGGATGTGTCGGTAGGACCAAATTGTTCCAAAATGCGTTGTAGCATCAATGTGGTTTTGCCTACCCCTCTTTGCCCCTTGATCATGATCAGTCGGTCATTCCAATTGATGGTATTCATCATGCCTCTGACAAAATCCAGGTTTACGGTTCGCATCCGATTCAAGTGACGGCTCTTTAGTTGCTCCATAAATACGCTCATTTTACTGTTTTACGGCAGCAAAGATAGTAAAAGTGTTTGATGTAGCAAACACTTTTAATTGAAAATCGTTTTGCGCTTCAAACATTTTTCAGGTAAAATCGTTTTTCGTATCAAACGATTTTGCTGATTCTTTTGCTCATAGTGGATAATTAGTGGGAATGAAAACTGTAACGACGTTTTTATAAAAACAACCTTTAGTGTCAGGGGAAGATATTCAAAATCGGCATAATTCTCTATATATGAGTTGGATAAGCATTTTGCTGTATCATGGGCTTGGCTTATGCCTCGAAGAGGCAGGTCGGGTCGAAGACTCGACTTTTATGGAAAACACCCTCCTAACATCAGCGATGTTTCCCCGGACTCTAATGAAAAAACACCTGAACTATCTGGGATTTCTGATAATCAGATTTCTCAGATAGTTCAGTTGTGGTTTATTGAATAGTTGTTAGAGTTGTTGTTTAGTGGATGGTGACCTGGGTGGCGCCGAAGCCGTATTCGCGGAAGCTGGCGTCCTGGGCCGTGCAGCGCGGGTAGCGGCGCTTGAGCTCGCTCAGCAGATGCTGGCGCAGTTTGCCCTCGCCCTTGCCGTGGATGAAGACGATGCGCTGGCCGTGCTTGTTGATGTTGGCGTCCATCACCTCGCGGAACTTGTCCATCTGGTACTCGAGGATGGCGCCGGGCGTCATGCCGCTCAGGTTATCCATCAGCGAGGCGATGTGCAGGTCCTGCACGATGATGCCGTTGTTGTCGGTCTTCTTCTGCACGGGTTTGCGCTGGGGACGGTCCAGGCGCTTTTTCTCCTTCATGGCACGTTCCAGCTCGCCGCTGTCGATGCGCATCATGCGGGCGGGACGGTCGTTGGTCACAATCTCCACCGCGATGACGGGCACGTCAAAGTAGGGATTCTCGTGGAAACAGTGCACCTTGTAGAACTTGGTCACGTCCAGCCGCTGCTCGATGAGGGCTGGATTTTTCAGCTTGAAACCTTTGCCCTGCTTGAAGGCGACATACTGCACGGCGATGTGCGTCATGCCATTCAGGTCGTCGTGGCCGAACTCCTCGAGCTGCACCTGGATGTTGGGCTCCACGATGCCATGGTAGCGCGTCTGCCACTCGCCGTCACCGTCGCCGCGTGTCATGTAGGTGAAATACAGGAAGTAGTTCGAGTCGTTAACCAGCGAGGCATAGAACGTGGTGGTGTTCAGGTGCTTGATTTCGCGGGCCTCATAGCCCAACACGACGTTGAGCACCTCGCCCTCGGGCGTCTCCTCGATGGGCAACACGGGCTCTTCGACGACTTTAGGCTTGGGGGCGGGTTTGTCGGGCTCCACCTGGCGGGTGCGTATGTCCAGGGGCCGGTCATAGGCCGACGCCTTGGTGCCCGCCTGGCCCACAACGACCAGTTCGCGCTCCAGCGAGGGACGCTCAAAGCCATCCTCGTCTTCCACATAGACGGTCTTGCCGTCAATCCTCGTCACGCGTCCACCTCCCACATCATTCAGGAAGCGCACAATATCGTTAATCTTTACATTCATGGTGATTTCGTTTATTTTTTAGGCTGCAAAGGTACAATTTATTCTTTTCATGACCAATTCTTTCTCAGGGCGTCTTGTTATCGGAACAGGAGCAGTTCCTCGATGTTGTCACGATGGATGACGGTGAATGTGGCATTGGGATAGGCATTGCGGAAAGACAAGGGCGCTGAGCACTTGCGTTTGGGGTTCCACTTCAGTTCAAAGGCATTGAGTTGGCCGTCTTTTTCTTCGAGATAGTCTATTTCTTGCTGGGTGGTGTTACGCCAGAACCAACTATTGGCATAGTCGCCAGTGTACTCCTTGCGTTTGACGCACTCGGATATGACATAATTCTCGAACAGAGCTCCCACGTCGTCACGGTTCTCCACTTGGGAAAAGTTGCCGATGATTGCATTCCTGATACCGTTGTCATAGAAGAATATCTTGCGGCTGCTTTTCAACTCGTTGCGCAGGTTGCGACTGAAGGACCCCAAGCGGAAAATGATATAGGCTTGCTCCAGAATGGTCACATAATTGGCAATAGTCTTGGCATCCAGGTCGCACAGTTGAGCCAATTCGTTAAATGATACCTCTGAGCCTATTTGGTAAGCTAATGCCTGTAGCAGTTTCGCCAGTTTGTCTGGCTTATGGATTTTGTCAAACTCAAGGATGTCTTTATATAGATAACTCTGTGTGAGTTCACGCAGAATCGCAATCTCGTCGCCCTGATGTGTCACGACATCGGGATAACTGCCATAGACCATCCTGTGGGGTATCATCCGCTTCTCCTCAAGCAGGTTTGTTTCGCCGACCAACTCTGTAAACGAGAGCGGGAACAATTTGTATTCCCATTTTCGGCCAGTGAGCGGTTCATTGATTTTATTGGCAAGGTCAAATGACGAGCTGCCTGACGCCAACAGTTGGACTTCGGGCATCTGGTCGGTAATCAATTTCAATTTGATGCCGATGTTTGAAATTCGCTGGGCTTCATCAATCACGACAATACGAGAAGTTCCGATGATGGCCTTCAAACGCGTGGATGTGATGTTTTCAAACAAGCCACGCACGTCAGGATCATCACCGCTCATCCACAAGACGTTATCCTCTGATTCTAGCAGTTGGCGAAGCAGCGTGGTCTTGCCTACACGCCTCGCACCCATGATGACAATAGCTCGGCCGCCAAATAACTGTTTACGGATTCTTTTTTCAATGCTGCGCGTAATCATATCAAAATCAATTGTTTTTCAGGCGCAAAGATATGGTCTTTTTACCATAAATCCAAAATAATCATGATTTTTTGGGAATCGTTTCCACAAAAATCGTGATTTTTATGGAATGTAATCCGCAAAAAACGTAATATTCATGGAATTTGACATAAGTGGGTGGGTGGTTTTTGATGGGTGGAGTTGCGAAATGAGGCGGTATTATAGAATATTGTGGGGGTGGATTGCGTTATTCAGGTAATGAAACTAATAAATTGAGATAGACATGAGAAAGATTATCTTATTATTTGTATTGATGACGGGTTTGGGCGTTGCCCATGCCCAGGATGTGGTTGAGGTGGCTCCTGCACAGATTACCGAGGTCGAGGGTTTTAACCCTGCTGCCAAGCGGGTCTATGCCCAGCTGTCGTGTGAGGAACAGTTGTTTAGCACCAAGGTGAAGGTGTCGATTGATTTCGGCCAGAGCACGTCGTGGCTGACCTCGATGAGCGAATCGCGCCTGGTGGACAAGAACGGCAAGGAAATCAAGTTCAACTCGATGATTGACGCGCTGAATTACCTGACGCAGTTCGGCTGGCGTTTTGCCCAGGCCTACGTTGTCCCCAGGGGCACTCGCGATGAGGTTGGCGGCACGACCTACTGGATTCTCTACAAGGACGTGGACGACTATAGCCAGATTAGCGAAGGCTTCACCACCAGGCGTCAACGAGGCGGCAACTAATTCCACCCAAATACCATCACCAAAACACTGCTGCTTTAACAATTCACCTCTGCAACAAAAACAGGCAACTTGAACAACAAAAGGTTGTCAAAGTTGACCCTAATTGTTGTTCAAGTTTCTCTGAAAACCAGCTAACAGCTAATCGCTAAATGCTTATTCTCACTTCTTGGGGAGCGGGATTATGACAGCCTTCTCCACGCCCCATCCGTCATCACCATTGAAACTAACATAGATGTGCGGGTCGTCAACTTTATCGACATGGCGTTCATGTCCATCCAGAAGGCAGTCCCCGTTTGTCGTTTTTATAAAGCTCTTTGATGTGGTCAATGACAATTTGTGAATCGAACAATGCTGCATCATCATTATCGTCATCACTATCGCCATCGTTTCCACCATCATTTCCGCCGTTGTTTCCACCGTTAGAGCCACTGGTGTTGCCGCTGGTTGAACTGCTGCCACTGGCACCGGTACCTGCATTTGAACTGGCACTTGAGCTGGCGGTCTGATGTCCTCCAAGGTCACTTGTTCCACCCTTGTGCTGTTGATTGATTATCTCGACGGCTTCATCGATGGTCTTGCCCTCGTCAAGCAGGGTTTTCGCCAACTCCAGCCGCCACGCCTGATTCTCGCGGTTGTCTGCCTTCAACTTGCGGTATTTTTCCAACTGCCACTTATAAACGAGATCACTCCACTCGTTTGTCCATTCCTTGTAATTCTCGAATATA
>CADAFP010000022.1 GCA_902787185.1 uncultured Bacteroidales bacterium
TGCCTCGTCCGATAATGGCAGAGTGCATGAGATGCGCACGGTCTATGAGAAGATGGTATCAAGCACTACAGCCAATTACAACCAGAGTTTTGGCGACCACAACGTACAATTGATGGCAGGCTTTGAAGCCGAGAAGAACAAGACCGATTTCACACGCTCAACAGGTACCAATCTGCCCACCAGTACGCTCCACACCGTGAGCACTGCCGGCAGCACCGAAGCATCGGGCTACCAATGGGGTAATTCACTCGTTTCGTTCCTTAGCAAGGCCGACTACCAGTATGCAGGCAAGTATTTTGCTTCAGCAAGTTTCCGCCGTGATGGCTCATCTAAGTTGAGCCGCAATTCACGCTGGGGTAACTTCTGGTCGGTTGCTGGTTCATGGAATATCAAGCGCGAGAGTTTCATGGAGCCGCTGGAAAATGTGAGCACCCTCAGACTGCGCATGTCATATGGTGTGAATGGTACCTTGCCCTCCAACAATTACGGCTACATGAACCTCATTACTTACAACACTAAGTACATGGGTGACCCGGGCGGCACTCTTTCCACCCTTGCAGACAATGACTTGTCGTGGGAGACCAATTACACCTATAATGTGGGCATCGACTTCGGATTCTGGGGCAATCGTCTGCGTGGTAGCATTGAGTACTTCAACCGCACATCCAAGAACCTGCTTCAGGATATGCCCATCACACGTGTCACGGGATTCTCATCAACCCTGCGCAACATAGGACGTATCAACAACCACGGTTTGGAAACCGAAGTGAGCTATGACATCATTAGCAACCGCGATTGGTTGTGGACAGCATCTGTCAACGCCACTTTCCTTACCAGCAAGGTCAAAAGACTGTATAATGGAGCAGACATTATCTGGTATGACCCCACTGGTGACGATGATCGCGCACAGTACATCTATCGTGAGGGTGAATCCACATTGGCATTTTATGGCTATGAATGGGCTGGCGTGGATCCGTCAAATGGTGCCAGCGTATATTATGTCAATGCCCCGGAAGATGACCAGACAGGTGACTTTATTTACAACGGCCGTGGAGCGACCTATGACTATAAAAAAGCCCACAGTACGATTATTGGTAATGCCATCCCCGATGTTACAGGAGGTCTCAACACCACTTTGAGTTATAAGGGCATTGAACTGGCTGCCAACTTCATCTATAAGATTGGTGGAAGCCTCTATGATGGTGCTTACAAGGATGTGGCTGATGATGGTTACTACTGGGAACGCATCCGCTCCAAGAACTACTATGACAACATGTGGACTGCCGAGAATCACAACGGTAGCGAGCCCATGATTCGTGGTATTGACCTGGAGGATGCCATGCAGTATTCTTCACGCCACATCTGCAATGCCAGTTTCCTGCGCCTCAAGAATGTCAGCATCGGCTACAACCTGCCCAAGGCCCTCGTCTCGAAAGCTTACATGCAGGGAGCCCGCATTTACTTTAGCGCTACTAACTTGCTCACTTTTAGCAAGTACAAGGATGCCGACCCCGAGGTGAACCAGTATGGAACCCGCGGTTGGGAAACCCCGCTGGGCAAGACTTTCACCCTTGGTGTTAACTTGAAATTCTAACTAAACATGGTCAAACTTTTCAATCACGACATATCAATGAAAAAGATATCATTCCTGTTGCTGTCCATGCTGATGCTCGTGTCATGTAACGATTTCCTTGACATGGAGCCTACTAACAGTGCTAACAGTGCCGAAGCGATTGCCACGCCGACAGATGCCCGCGTTGTCATCAACGGCATCATGCGCACCATGGCATCATCGTCCTACTACGGCCGCAATTTCTTTATGTACGGAGATGCCAAGGGCGGCGATCTCACTATCGCCTCTCAGGGACGTGGCCTGGACGGGCTTTACAGTTTCAATCACTCTGCCACATCGGGTTCTTACAGTGGTTTCTGGTCCACTGGCTATTATTGCATCCTTCAAGTGAATAACCTGCTTGAGAACATTGACCGCATTACTGAAAACGGTACCAGCGAGGATGCCGCCAGCTATAATCAGTGCAAGGGCGAGGCTTTAACGTTGCGCGCTCTCATCTACTTTGACCTTGTGCGCCTCTATGGCAAGCCTTACAACTATGATAAGGGCAGCTTGGGTGTTCCCTTGGTAACCCATACCCTGCCTGCTAGTGCTCAACCCACCCGAGCCACTGTCGAGGAGGTTTACAAGCAAATCATTAGCGATCTGAACGAAGGTAAGTCTCTTCTCGAGAACGGCAAAGTTCAGCAAGACGGTTACATGGGCTACTATGCCAACCTGGCCGAACAAGCCCGTGTAAAGCTTTATATGGAAGATTATGACGGAGCACTGGCTGCCGCTCAAGAAATCATCGGCAGTGGAAAGTTCATGCTTTATGAGCCCTCCCAGTGGGCCGACTCATGGAAAAAGCAGTTTGGCTCTGAGAGCATCTTTGAGCTGGGCATGTATCCTGCAGAGGCTGATTTGGGCACCAGTTCGCTGGGTTTTTACCTCATGTGCTACGGCTTGAAGAGCGGTGCTGCAGGATGGTTCATGGCAAGCGATTACTACCTTGAGCGTCTCGCACAAGACCCCACCGACGTACGTTGGAGTGTGATGTATCAGGACGAGAGCGAAAACACCCATTTGGGCAGTTGCAGCAAGTACATGGGTGGACCTGACATGAATGGCGACGGCAAGGAGTCTCCTACATCGGTCAACATTAAAGTCATTAGGTTGAGTGAGATTTACCTCATTGCAGCCGAAGCCGCCTTGCATGCCTCGATGCCCAATGCCGAGCTAGCCGCCCAATACCTCAACGCCATTAGATGCCGCGCCACATCACTGGAACCTGCCACTGCATCGACGATCAACGATGACATGATTCTGGATGAGCGTAGCAAGGAACTGTTTTGCGAGGGACACCGTTTCTTTGACATGATGAGAATGAACCGTTCCATCACCTTCAACGATGACTTTGGCGGCATTGCAGTCAACGGACGGCCCAAAACCATCGACCGCACGTTCGGCAAAATCGTTCTGCCCATCGATCAGGATGAGATCAATGCCAACCCCAGAGCAGCAAAATGAGGCATATAAATAAGCCTCAATACCACAAGAAGTCGTCATAATATAGTGACAATTACGTTGCAAGCATCGAGCTAGAGAAATGTCTCTTGCTCGATGCTTGCAGCATATACAGGTATTGGAAAACTATAGGAAAGCCTGTGTAAATTATAGATTAGAAACTATTATTTAGCTATTTTAATATTTACAATTGTAAAATTTTGCGGTTTTTTTTTGTGGTTTCAAAAAAAAATATAGAATTTTGCAAATTCTTATATATAAAGATTGCGCGCACATGCGCAAAGCGGCAAAAAAAACGAAGTTTAAAATCACAAACTGATTAACAAATTTTATATTAACTAATTAAAACGTGCTTATGAAAAGACATTTAGCTCTTTTGGGCGCCCTGTTGATGCTATGTGGCACTGGTTACCAGGCCCAGGCAACACCTGCGCCCCAGGTGACGGCAAGTACAGCCACCAGCATTGTGACAGGCCGCGTCGTCGATGAGCAGGGAGAACCCGTCATCGGCGCCAGCATTGTCGAGATTGGAACGACCCGTGGCACATCGACTGATGTGGACGGTAACTTCTCGTTGCGAGCAGGCAGGAATGCCAAGCTCCAGATTTCGTTCATCGGCTACAAGACGGTGACCATGCCTGCCGGCAGTGGCATGAACATCGTTCTTGCCGAGGACAAAGCGTTGCTCGACGAGGTCGTGGTTGTGGGTTACGGTACCCAGAAGAAGGTGAACCTCACCGGTGCCGTATCGACGGTAGATGTTGACAAGACCTTCAACTCACGTCCCGAGCAGGATGTATCGCGTGCCTTGCAGGGCGCGGTTCCCGGCTTGAGCATCATCAACGCCAGCGGTGATATCGACGGTAATCCCACGATCCGCATCCGTGGCGTCGGCACCCTGAGCAACGACCAGGTGAGCACTCCCATGATCGTTATCGACGGTGTGGTGAGTGATGCCGATGGTCTGCAGTTGCTCAATGGCAACGACATCGCTACCGTAACGGTACTGAAGGACGCTGCTTCGTCATCGATCTACGGTACCCGTGCAGCCTTTGGTGTGATCCTGATCACCACCAAGAGCGGCCAGAAGGGTGAGCGTGCCACGGTGAGCTACTCTAACAACTTCGGTTGGGACGACCCCACCTATCTGCCTGACTTCCCCGACGTGCCCACCCAGCTGCGTTCGGCCATCCTGGCCAAGAAGCGTAAAGGTGGTGACGCTGTCGAGCTCTTCGGTATGTACTTCGACGAGCTGCTGCCCTATGCCGAGGCATGGAAGCAGCAGAATGGCGGCAAGAAGATCGGCTATGGCGTGATGCGTCCTTGGGTGAGTGACAGCAACGTGGGTGACTACCGTTTTGACATGGATCGCAGCCAACCTCTGTACTATGCCGACTATGACATCCAGAACATTTGGTACAACCACGCCGCTCCCTCTCAGGGCCACAACGTGTCGGTTCGTGGTGCCAGCAACCGCACTACCTACTATCTGTCCTTCGGTTACAACTACAAGGAGGACAACATGACGTGGAATCCTGCCATGCGTAAGCGTTACAATGCCGCTGCCAACATCTCGACCGACTTGACCGACTGGTTGACCGTTGGTGCCCGCATCAACTTCTCGCGTCGTCACTTCTCCCGTGCCGACACGTGGAACAACATGTATCAGTACATCTGGCGTTGGGGCTCATTCTTCATCCCCAGCGGCACGATTGCCGATCCCACCACGGGTGAGCAGCTCGACTTCCGTGTGATCGCCATGCAGAAGCAGGCCGCTCGCAAGAACGTGACCCGCGACAAGCTCACGATGACCGCCTTCACCACGGCGCACATCACCAAGAACTTGACGTTGAACGCCGACTTCACCTATGAGATTGACAACATGAACAGCGGTTCGAGCGACCACACCGTTTACGGTTGGAACTGGAATGGCGTTTATCCCGCATGGATTGTCAACGACGGTAACACCAATGCCTGGCGTGACAACAGCAAGGGCAACAAGTGGTCGGCCAACGCTACCTTGAATTGGAACAAGAGCTTCAACGACGCTCACAATTTCAACATCATGGTTGGTGTCAATGGCGACAACTATGCCTTTGACTACTTCTATGCCTACAGGCAGCAGCTCTACAGTGAGGCTTATCCCGAGCTGGCGTTGACCTATGGTCCCCAGACACAGTGGAACATCAACAGCAGCACTATCGATAAGGCTACCGCCGGCTACTTCGGACGTATCAACTATGACTACAAGGGCATCTACCTGCTCGAGTTGAACGGCCGCTATGACGGCTCGTCGAGCTTCCCCGTTAATGACCATTGGGCATTCTTCCCCTCGGGTTCGGTGGGCTACCGCTTCACCCAGGAGAAGTATTGGGACGGCCTGCGCCACATTGTGGATAACGGTAAGCTGCGCTTCTCCTACGGTACCATCGGTAACGAGGCCGTGGGTGAGAACCAGTTCCAGTCGCTCATCAGCCCCATTGCTCAGGGCAGCATCTACTGGATGAACGAGGGCAATGCCAAGGTGACCGAGTTGGGTATGCCCAGCTGGGTGAACTCCTCGCTGACTTGGGAGCGCATCACCACCATGGACGCCGGTATCGACCTGGGTCTGTTCGGTGACATGCTCACCCTGGGCTTTGACTGGTACCAGCGCACCACCAGCGACATGCTGGGTCCTGGCACCGCACTGCCTCCCGTTGTTGGTGCCGCAGCACCTGTGACCAACAATGGTGAGCTGCGCACCCGTGGTTGGGAAGCCACCCTTGACCTGCGCAAGCAGTTCAACAAGAACTTTGGTGCTTACTTCAGCGCCAGCGTTGGTGACGCCAAGACCAAGGTGACCAAGTGGAACAACGATTCACACCTGATTGGCCATCCCCTGAGCAGTGCATACGCCTACGAGGGCATGACTTGGGGTGACATCTGGGGCTTTGAGACCGACCGCTACTTCACTCAGGCCGACTTCGCCGGCAAGAATGCCGACGGCTCGTGGATTTATGCTCCCGGCGTTGCCGACCAGACCGGCATCCAGACCGAGACCTTCGTTTATGGCCCTGGTGACATCAAGTTCAAGGACCTGAACGGTGACGGCAAGATTGATGGTGGCAAGGGTACCGAGGAGGACCATGGCGACCTTAAGGTGATTGGTAATGTGCTGCCTCGCTACGAGTACAGCTTCCATGTGGGTGGTAACTTCATGGGCTTTGACCTCGACGTCTTCTTCCAGGGCGTTGGCAAGCGGGAGAACTGGACCCAGTCGGCGTTTGTCTTCCCGATGATGCGTGAGGCTGACTTGGCCATCTATGCCAACCAGACCAAGTACAACATCTATGATCCCGAGAATGGTATCGTGAACATCAGCGAGAACAACGACTTCCCCTGCCTGTATCCCGGTAACGAGTATGCTGGTAACGTGGTAGGTCTGTCAGGCCAGGGCGGTAGCCACAACTACTATCCCCAGACCAAGTACCTCGTTGACATGAGCTACCTGCGTCTCAAGAACATCACGCTGGGTTACACCCTGCCCGAGAACTTGACCCGCAAGGCCTTTATCGAGAGGCTGCGTGTTTACGGTAGTGTGAACAACCTGTGTCTGCTCCACAAGGGCAGCGGTGACCTCCCCATCGATCCCGAGATTAACACCGGACAAAGCAATCTGGGTTATGGTACCTGGGGCCGCACCTATCCCATCAACCGCACTTGGTCGGTGGGTTTGCAAGTGACCTTCGGCACCACCCGCAGCGCTGCCGTTGCCACTGGTAACGTCGACAACAGCGCCGTGAATTCTCAGATCAATGACCTGCGCGCACAGCTCGCTAACCTCGAGAACAGCTACAATGGCCGCATCAGTGACCTCCAGAGCCAGCTCAGCGCTGCCAACAACCGCAACGCTCAGCTGCAGAAGGATCTCGCCGCTTGCCAGAACAGCAAGGCTGGTATGATTGACAAGGCTCTGCAGTACATGACCATCCTGGTTCACTTCCCCATCAACTCGATGGCAGTGTATGCCGACCAGCAGCCCAACGTTGAGCGCATTGCTTCCTATCTGAAGAGCCATCCCGAGGCCACCTGCACCATCAACGGTTATGCCTCTAAGGATGGTCCCATGGACCGCAATATTACCCTCGCCAACGGCCGTGCCGCCAGCGTGAAGGATATGCTCGTGAAGAAGTATGGCATCGATGCTAAGCGCATCCAGGCCCAGGGTCAGGGCATCGGCGATATGTTCGATGAGCTGAGCTGGAACCGTGTATCCATCTGCGAGATTGTCGTGAAGTAATTATCAACTAGGGACTAGAAACTAAAAACTAGAAACTAATAATCCAGATATAATTATGAAACTATTCAAATCAATTATACTGTGTGGTCTTGGTGTCGCCGTATTATCGCTGTCATCCTGTGACGATATGCTCACCAAGAACGAGCGCACCAAGTTTGAGCTTGGCCCGGAATTCTGGAGCAACACCAACCAGGTGAGCAGCTATAGCAACGTGCTGTATGAGAACTTTATTGGTTACGGCACTGGTGGCGGATCTGGCTGGTTCTATTTCAAGAGCTTGAGCGACGACCAGGTGAACCCCGACTTTGACAACTGGATGTTCACCACGGTGCCTGGCACCTCATCCTACTGGAGCACACCTTACACCGAGATTCGCCGCTGCAACTACATGATTACCGGTTTGCAGTCCTCCTCTCTTGTCGAGAGTGATAAGAATCACTATTTGGCCGTTGGCCGCTTGAACCGTGCATGGCAGTACTATCAGCTCGTGCGCATGTATGGTGACGTTAATCTGATTGACGAGGTCGTTCTTGACCCCGAGGCTCAGAGCGACGTAGTGTATGGTGCCCGCGTGGACCGCGATCAGGTGATGGACTATGTGCTTAACGACCTGAATTTCGCTATCCAGAACCTGCGCAGTGGTGGCAAGAACTCCTGGAGCAAGGACATGGCGCTGGCTATGAAGAGCGACATCTGCCTGTTTGAAGGAACCTATTGCAAGTACCGCACTGCCGAGGACAACGGCAAGCCTGCTGATATGACCCGTGCCCAGCGCTACCTCAACGAGTGTGTTGACGCTTCACAGCAACTGATGAACTCGGGCAATTACAGTCTGACCGCTAACTATGGTGAGGTATATAACTCGCTCAACCTGAGCGGCAACAAGGAGGTGATCTTCTTCCGCAACTATGTGAAGGATCAGCTCATGCACTCCACTGCCGACTATACCGCATCGTCGTCGCAGCAGCGTGGTATCAGCAAGGACGCCGTCGACGCCTTCCTGTTCCTCGATGGCCGCCCCATGGCTACCACCAGCTACAACACCAGTGACCATCCCGTGTACAACGAGGCTAATAATGCCTACAGCATCGAGAACATGCTGGCTAACCGCGACAAGCGCCTGAGCGTGCTCCTTGACCCGTATCTGTGCTTCAAGGGCCATGGTTGGGTTCGTTCGGGTTCGATGTACATGACCTCTTCGACGGGTTACAACATTGCCAAGTATGACAACACGGCTATGGAAGTGGATTACCGCATCAACACCGGTAAGAACTACACCGACGCTCCCATCTTCTGGCTCGCTGTCATCTATCTGAACTACGGTGAGGCTAAGGCCGAGCTGGGTACCATCACTCAGGCCGACCTGGATGCCAGCATCAACAAGCTGCAGGCCCGTGCCGGTTTGCCCGACATGACGCTCACGCCTGCTAACGACCCCGCCAACAACATGGGTGTTAGCAACCTGCTGTGGGAAATCCGCCGCACGCGCCGTTGTGAGCTCATGGCCGACAACTGGTACCGCTATTGGGACCTCATCCGTTGGCACCAGCTTGAGCTGCTCGACACCCAGCGTCATCCCAACATCAACCGTGGTGCTTACCTGAGAGATGTGGCTGACCTGGACGAGGTATTTGTTCTGGACGAAAACGGCTATACGATTCCTATCACGACCGTACAGCGCACCTTCGACAAGAAGTACTACCTGTGCCCCATCCCCAGCAACCAGATCACGCTGAGCAAGGGTAGCACAAGCCAGAACCCCGGTTGGAATTAAGCTTTAGGCTTTCATTAGGCGTTAGGTTTTAGGCTTTAGGTTTAGGCCTTCAATCCTGACGACCGACCATTCACAAAACGGCTGCCGCCGCGTCGATTCATCTCGACATGGCGGCAGCCTTCTTTTTTGTCGTCTCAAGTCCTTTCCAAAAAAAATTCAATTGGGCGAAAGTTGCTAAAAAATCGCACTTTTCGCCCAATTGAAATCAAGTCCGAGAAAGTTGAATGAAATCATATAAACCGATTTGAATCAATGGTTTAATAATAAATTCACATCGAGTTTTTAATCAAATTATCCTGTAAATGGCAAATTCAATTGGGCGAAAGTTGCCAAAAAAACGCACTTTTCGCCCAATTGAAATCAAAAAATGTGTCGGAATTAACTATATATTATCAGTTATGATGTCTTGTGAGAAACCCTCACAAAACTTCTAACTCCTAATTCCTAACTTCTAACTTCTAACTTCTAACTCCTAATTTCTAACTTATCTTACTGGTAGTCGCGGATGCGGACGTCGATGCCGCTGCCCTCGAGCAGTTTGACTACCTGCTGGATGTCGGTCTGGCCGTAGTGGTAGGGGAAGAGCACGGTGGGCTTGATCATCCTTGCGGCGTTGGCACACTGCTCTGGCGTCATCGTGTAGGGCAGGTTGCAGGGCAACAGGGCCACGTCGATGTCCTTAATATCGGCCATCTCGGGGATGTCCTCGGTATCGCCGGCGATGTAGATGCGCATGCCCTCGATGGTGAGCACGAAGCCGTTGTCGCGCCCCTTGGGGTGGAACTGCAGCTTTTCGGGCGAGTTGTTATAGGCGGGAACAGCGTCCACTGTCCAGCCTTCGGTCAGGGTGCGGGTGTCGCCGTTGGCCATCACGTCGCCCTTGCCACCCAGAATCTCGTGACAGCGGGCATTGGTGATGAGCACGGTGCCGGTTTTGCTCAACTGGTTGATGGCTACCGAATCCAAGTGGTCAAAGTGCTCATGCGTCACCAGGATGTAGTCGGCTTGGGGTAGGGTGGAGTAGTCGGTGACGGGCTTCACCGCCGTGGTCACGGGATCGACATAAATCCATTTTTCACCCACCTGCATGCGCAAGCTGCCGTGCTTGATGCAGTACATCTTCACCGTTGTGCCCTGCTGGGTCTTGAACACGTCACAGCCCTTTTCAACGCTCTCTCCACTCTGCGCCGTACAGCTGCACATGGCGCCAACAATCATCATTGCCATAATTAAAAATTTTGTTCTCATTGTTATCAATAGTTTAGGTTTTCAGCCCTAAAGGTAGTCATTTTCTCGAAAATCCAGTGCAGAAAAGATGATTTTTCAAGATTTTTTACTACCTTTGCGGCTCATAAACTCAAATGTACTGGGAATCATGAAGAAGTATGATGAGCTCAAGGTGTTCTGCAAGAACACTAACGAGTATATCAGTATGGAAGGGGGCGAGTCGCTTCTCGACTTATATGACACCATCAAGGGCCGTCTGGAACTCCAGGGCGAGGCTGTGTGTGTGCTTGTCAACAACAAGGTCGAGGATCTGCACTACCCTGTGTTCTCACCCAAGCATGTCGAGTTTATCGATGCCACCAGCAATGCGGGTTACCGCGTGATGACGCGCTCGCTGTGCATGGTGCTCTACAAGGCCCTGAACGACCTGTTCCCCGGCAAACGCCTGTGCATCCAACACAGCATCAGCAACGGCCACTATTGCCAAATCAAGCATGAGGAGGACTTCCTCACCCCTGAGATCATCAGTCAACTCAAGGGCCGCATGGCCGAGATTATCGCCACCGACATTCCCTTCAAGCGCCGTGAGCGTCTCACGACCGACGTCATCGAGATGTTCCGCAAGCAGGGACTCAAGGATAAGGTGCGCCTGCTGGAAGGCGTCAACCAGCTCTATACGGTCTATTACAGGCTGGATGACATTGTCGACAGCTTCTTTGGTCCGCTGGTACCAGCGACAGGATTGCTTAAGGTCTTTGACCTGGTGCCTTATGAGAAGGGAATGCTCCTGCTGGGCCCCGACCGCAAGAACCTGGACCAGGTCATCAAGTGGGAGCCGCAACCCAAGCTCTTCCACGCTTTCACCGACTATATCAACTTCAACAAGATAATCCGTCTGGGCGACGTTGGCGAGTTGAACCAAGCCATCAGAAAGGGCTATGCGCCCCTGCTGATTAACGTCGTCGAGGCGCTTCATCACAAGCACTTCATCCAGATTGCCGACGAGATTACCCGTCGTTACCATGAGGGTGGGGCGCGCGTGGTCCTCATTGCCGGCCCCTCGTCGAGCGGCAAGACCACGTCGTCCAAGCGACTGGCTATCCAGCTGATCACCAACTGCATCGTCCCGAAGGTGGTCGAGTTGGACAACTACTTCATCAACCGCGAGCGCACACCACGTGACGAGAAGGGTGACTATGACTACGAGTCGCTCTATGCGCTCGACCTGGAGCAGTTCAACAAGGACGTGACCGACCTGCTTGCCGGCAAGGAGGTGGCAATGCCCACCTATAACTTCAAGACCGGCGAGCGTGAGTACCTGGGCAACACCCTCAAACTCGAGGAAGGCGACATCCTGCTCATGGAAGGCATCCACGGACTGAATCCCGAACTCACGCGCCTCATCCCCGAGGAGCAGAAGTTCCGCCTATTTGTGTCGGCGCTCACGACGTTGAGCATCGACGACCACAACTGGATTGGCACCTACGACAATCGCTTGCTGCGCCGCATCATCCGCGATCACAAATATCGCGGCGCCAGCGCCTTAGACACGATCAAGCGCTGGCCCAGCGTGCGCCGTGGCGAGGACAAATGGATTATGCCTTTCCACGAGAATGCCGACGCCATGTTCAACTCCTCGCTGCTGTTTGAACTGTCGGTGATGAAGAATTACGCGTTGCCCATCCTGCAGCAGGTGCCCAGCAACACGCCCGAGTATGCCGAAGCAACCCGACTGATGAAGTTCCTGAGTTACTTCGAGCCCCTGGACGAGAAAGACATTCCCAGCACGAGCTTGCTGCGTGAATTCCTGGGCGGAAGCAGCTTCCACTACTAACAAGACAATTAGGCTCTATTGCGCTGTGCAATGGAGCCTAATTCTTTTATAATAAGGATAAAAACAACCCTATAATAAAAGACACGATTAATGACTGACATGACAGCAAAACCACAAGTGCAACCGACCAGTGAGCAGCCAACACACCTGTCACTGGAGGAGTTCTGCGGCAACATACGACGCATGGAGTCGCAGGGCATGGATGGAATCTCGCTTTTCAACAAGGTGATATCCAAGGGGATGGCGCCTGACCTGATTGCCGAGGATGAGGTGCAGCACAGCCGTTGGCTGGAACGCATCACAACCGAAATCACGCGCCGTTTCCGTCAGGAAGATATGCGCGTGGTGCTTGTCGCCGGGCCTTCCTGCTCGGGCAAGACCACCACGTCGCGTTTTCTCAACCACATGCTGCGTGACAACGGCATTCAGCCGTGCGTCGTTTCGCTGGACAACTACTTCCTCAATCTGGATCAGCGCCCGCTGGACCCCAACGGCAATATCGACTATGAGTCCTTCTATGGCCTCGACGTGAAGCAGTTGGGACGTGATGTGGCAAGCCTCCTCGCCGGCGACCAGGTGTCGATGCCCACCTATGACTACGTCAAGGGAGAGCGCACCTATCGCGGCAACACCCTCAAGCTCGAGAGCAACAGCCTGCTTTTCCTCGAGGGGTTGCACGCCCTCAATCCGTTGCTTGTGCCCGATATCCCCGCCGAAAAGACGTTCAAGCTCTTTGTCACGGCCCAAGCCACCGTCTATTACGGCGAGAAGAACGGTCTTGACGAGCACGACAACCGTCTGCTGCGTCGCATCTATCGTGACTATAACAGCCGCGGTGCCAGTGCGTTGCAGACGCTGCAATGGTGGCCTGGCGTGCTGCGTGGCGAGAACCTGTGGATTTTGCCGTTTGCCTGTCATGCCGATGCCTGGTTCAACACCTCGATGGTGTTTGAGTTCTCAGCCATCAAGTCGCGTGTGTCGATGCTGCTCAAGGATGTCCCCGAGAGTGAACCCGTGGAATACAAGATTGCCCAACGCCTGGGACGCATCCTCGACCGCATTGCCCCGCTCACCCAAGAAGATTTTGCCGCCATCGCCCCCAAGCGCAAATTCCTCCTGAGCAACGACGGGAAATAAGCTACTGTCACAATATCCTCCACACGATATATCACAGCAAGAGGGTGAGTATATAATCACTCACCCTCTTGTTTTTTTCTTGTTTGATTAATCAATAATGTGTAAATTTGCCGCTAATAGCATTGTAACCGTTTAACATGATAACTAAAGCTTATGAAAAAGATTACCTTTATGATGCTTTTTGCCGTATTGGCGGCAATGAGCGCTTATGCACAAGGGCTCGTGGCATCGTTCAGTGCCGATGAGGCGTCGGTGCCCTATTACCAGATGGGGTGGGACACTGCCGATGAGTTCGCAACGTGGACCTACGCGTCCACCAGTTACGAGACCTGGAAGATGGGCAACCCTTCCCAGCCGTTCCAGAGCATTGACCCGTCGAGCAGCGCCTCGATGGTGTTAACCTACTCTGGCAATCAGCACGAGACGGCCACCTCGCCTGCCATTGAAATCCGCCCGGGTTCCACGCTCGAGTTCTATTGCTATGCAAGTGGCATCTTCCTGGTTTATGGCGCATGGCAGCTCTATGCCATTGACGATGGCGGTTCAACCTTGCTCATCGACCAGTTCCAGTGGGCCCAAGACCAGGGCTATGACGGTCCCAGTTGGGAGCGCTTCACCGTTGACCTGGCTCCGTTTGCAGGCAAGACGGTGCAGTTCTCCTTCGTCTATGAAGGCTCCTATGGTGAGGATGAGGCCATCGACGGCTTCAAGATTCTGGAGTCCAATGCCGGCGATGATGCCGTTATCAACATCAACGAGGGCGAGAGTGTGCACTTCAGGGACTTATCGACAGGTGACGTGACCGATAGGAGGTGGACCTTTGAGGGTGGCACTCCCGCCTCCAGCTCCGAGCAGAATCCCGTGGTCACCTACGACAAGGCAGGCTCTTATACCGTGACGCTCACCGTGGGCGACGGGACCGCTACCGATACCAAGACGCGCATGGGCTATGTGAATGTATCAGCCGAGGCTCCCGTGGCACACGTGGGTATTCCCGATGGTGCCTATCTCTCGCCTTGGGTGATGATGTTTGTGCCCGTTGATGTGCCTCTCACCTTCAAGGATGCTTCGACCGGCAATCCCACCTCATGGGAATGGACCTTTGATGGCACCGATGTGACCAACAGCACCGAGCAGAACCCCACGGTCACCTATCTGGTTGAGGGCACCTATGGCCTGAAACTGGAGGTGGCTAACGAGGTGGGCAGCAGCATCGACGAGTACACCAGCAACGCCATCCAGGCAGGTGGTGAGCAGGAGATTTGGAATATCGCTCCTGAGGAGAATGCCGACCTGATGATGATGGAGATGGGCTGGTATGGCAACTATGCCGGCACCAACTGGCTGGGCATGGGCGAATTTGCCGAGCACTTTGATGCGCCGCTCGCCACTGCAGAGATTCCGCAGGTGAATGTATATTTCGGCAAGACAACCGCCTCATCGACCGATGCCGACATCGAGATGAGAATCATGACCGTTGGCGACGATGGTATGCCCGACCAGGTGTTGGGCAGCACCAGCGTGAAGGCTGGCGACCTGGCTTACGATCCCTACATCGTTAATGCTACCGAGTTTGTCTTTGATGAGCCCGTGGTCATCCCCGCCGGCACTGAGTTCTTTGCCGTTGTGGGTCCCTTCCCCAATGATTATGGTGATGATATCGCCATCTTGTTGTGCCGCCGTGGCGAAGGTGAGAAGTGCACCGGTTATCACTTCGTCTATGACGAGGACGAGAACTACAACTATCTCGAGACCGGCACGTGGTATCAGAACGTTGATGATCCCCTGTCGCTGGCAGTGGCTCCCTTGCTCAGCTATCGCACGACAGAGCCGTCAGGCATCAACGAGCCTGTTGTTGACAAGCAGGTGCTCAGCCACACCTATTACAATCTTGCGGGTATGGCAAGCAGCAAGCCTTTTGACGGTGTGAACATCGTAGTCACCCGCTACACCGACGGTTCACAGACTGCCACCAAGGTGCTCAGGTAACCCGTTTACAGGTACGCCCCAATTCCCTAAAGGGGGGCGTATAAATGAAATGAACCCCAAAAGTTGGAGAAACTTTTGGGGTTCACTTGATTGGGTACAATCTCTTGAATTAATCGTCGCTGACGACTTGGAAATCCTTGTTCTCGTCCTCGTAGTCGCTTTCCCAATATTCCTCGCTCCATTGCTTGCTGCCTGAGTCCACCATCTTGCCGCCAGCGTCGGGAGCCTCGTCCTCCAGGTCTTCGGCGCCAAAGATGAAGTCATCCTCGGCCTGCTCACGGTGCCGCTCGTCCAGGTCGTGGTGGGTGGGCGTTTCGGGGATGCGGTTGCGCTCATCGTTGATGGTGCGCCACAGCAGGTCCTTGAGTTCGGTCAAGCCCATTTGGGCGACACTCGAGATGAACACGCAGGGGATGTCGTCGGGCACGTCGGGACGCATCTGCTCGATGAGTTCCTCGTCAAGCATGTCACACTTGGTGATGGCGAGTACGCGCGGTTTCTCGACCAGATCGGGGTTGAAGGTTTCCAACTCGTGGCACAGGATGCCGTATTCCTTGCGGATGTCGTCACTGTCGGCCGGAACCATGAACAGCAGCACCGCATTGCGTTCGATGTGGCGCAGGAAACGAAGGCCCAGGCCGCGCCCCTCGCTGGCACCCTCGATGATGCCGGGGATGTCGGCCATGACAAAGGACTGTTGTCCGCGGTAGGACACGATGCCCAGGTTGGGTTCCAACGTTGTGAACGGATAGTTGGCGATTTTGGGCTTGGCGGCGCTGATGACGCTCAGCAGGGTTGATTTTCCCGCATTGGGGAAACCCACGAGGCCCACGTCGGCCAGCAGTTTCAACTCAAGGATGACCGCCTTCTCGACACCTTTTTCGCCAGGCTGTGCAAAGCGTGGCGTCTGACGTGTCGCCGTCTTGAAGTGCTGGTTCCCCAGGCCACCACGTCCGCCGCGCAACAGGCGCACGATCTGGCCGTCCTTAGTGACGTCGCACAGAAACTGCCCCGTCTCGGCGTCATAGACCGCCGTGCCACAGGGCACCTCGATGGTGCGATCCTCACCATCCTTGCCGGTGCACTGGTTCTCGCCGCCCGACTGTCCGTCGGTGGCAAACACGTGGCGCTGGTACTTCAGGTGAATCAATGTCCACAGGTTGCGGTTGCCCTTCAGGAAGATGTGGCCGCCCCGTCCGCCGTCACCGCCGTCGGGACCTCCCTTGGGAACATACTTCGCGCGGTGCAGGTGGGCCGAACCGGCACCACCCTTGCCACTGCGGCACAATATCTTCACATAGTCGATAAAATTGCTTTCTGCCATATTGATGATCGTTTTATTCTTTGGTGTTTCTATTGATGAGTCGGGCGGCTGTGTCGGTGCACACGTCGGTGCCCAGACGGTCTGCCAGACGGCGGTAGCCCTCGAGCATGGCCGCGCGCTCGGGCGTGTCGTCGAGCAGCGGCGACAAGTGGCTGTCGATGGAGTCCACAGTGCACAGGTGCATCAGGAGCTCGGGGATGACGGGTTCGTCGGTGATGAGGTTGGGCAGGGTGACGTATTTGCCTTTGAGCAGCCGCCGGTAGAACTTGTAGGACCACTTGCTGCCGTTGAAGCGGTAACAGGCCACCTGTGGTGTGCCCAGCAGGGCGGTCTCGAGGGTCGCCGTGCCCGAGGTGACGAGGGCCGCGCTGGCATGGTGAACGAGCGGGTAGGTGGCGTCGCGCAGCACGGGCACCGCGTTGGTGCCCATCACGTCGCGGTACAGGGCATCGTCGATGCTGGGTGCGCCAGCGATGACCGCTTGGCAGTGGGGATGCCGTGCCGCTGCCTGTAGCATGAGCGGCAGGTTGTCACGTATTTCCCGCACGCGGGAGCCGGGTACGAGAGCAATGATGGGGCGGTCAGGAAGACCGTTTTCTGCGATGAAACCGTCAAAATCGGGGAAACTGGCGCTTGCCTGTGCCACCTCCTGGACGGTGGGGTTGCCCACATAGGTCGCCGTGTAGTCGTGCTCACGGTACCAGTCGGGTTCAAATGGGAGGATGCAGTACATGTGGTCAACATAGCGGCGGATGTCCTTGACACGCCACTCCTTCCACACCCACACCTTGGGCGAGATGAAATAGTGGACCGGAATGCCCAGGTTGTGGGCATGCTTGGCGACCTTGAGGTTAAACGACGGGTAATCGACCAGAATCAGCGCTGCGGGCTGCCACTCATCGATGGCGCGCCGTGCGGTCCCCAGGAAGCCGAGGATTTTTCCCAAGTGCTTGATGACGTCGGCAAAGCCCATATAGGCCATGTCGCGGTAATGGATAATGGGATTGACACCAGCCTGAGCCTCCATGAGGTCGCCTCCCAGGAAGCGGAACTCGGCCTGTGCATCCTGCTGCTTGAGCGATGCCATCAGGTGGGAGGCGTGCAGGTCGCCCGATGCTTCTCCAGCAATAAGGAAGTATTTCATGGCTGTCGGCGTTTTAGGGTGATGAAATCAAACTCGTAGGCGTTGCGGTGGTCGCTCGTGTGGTGCTCACGTTCCACCTCCTGCCACTCGGTCATGTCGAAAGTAGGGAAATAGGCATCGGCACAGGCCCATCGGGCATGAATCACGGTGAGGTGCAACACCTCGACCAGCGGCAGTGTCTGTGCATAGACGTCTGCCCCGCCAATGATGAAAACGTCCTCGGTCTCGGCGGCAGCGATGGCTTCCTCCACACTGTGCACCACGGTCACGCCGGGGTATTGCCACTGTCGATTGCGGGTGATGACGATGTTCTGGCGGCCAGGCAGCGGACGGCGTGGGAACGACTCAAAGGTCTTGCGCCCCATCACGATGCTGTGCCCCATGGTCACCTCCTTGAAATGCTTCATATCGGCGGGCAGGTGGCACAGCAATTCGCCCTGGCGCCCGATGGCCCAGTCGCTGGCAACGGCTACTATAGCATGAACACTCATCTCACTAATCACTAATCACTAATCACTAATCTCTAATCACTAATCAAACCGACACAACACCCTTGATGGCGGGCCAGGGATCGTAGCCCTCGAGGGTAAAGTCCTCATATTTATAGTCATCGATGCTCTTGACCTCGGGGTTGAGCACCATGCGTGGCAGGGGACGCGGCTCGCGGGAGAGCTGCTCCCTGATTTGGTCAAAGTGGTTGCGGTAGATGTGCGCGTCGCCAAAGGTGTGAATGAACTCACCAGGCTCCAGCCCTGTGACATGGGCAACCATCATCAATAGCAGGGCATAGGACGCGATATTGAACGGCACACCCAGGAACAGGTCGGCACTGCGCTGGTACAGCTGCAGGCTCAGTTTGCCCTGAGCCACATAGAACTGGAACAGCGAGTGGCAGGGCGGCAGTTTCATGGTGGGCACCTCGGCGACATTCCACGCGCTCACCATGATGCGGCGGCTATCGGGGCTGTTTTTGATCTGGTCAATGACCTGGGCAATCTGGTCGATGGTGCCGCCATGGCCATCGGGCCAGGCACGCCACTGGCTGCCATACACGGGTCCCAGGTCGCCATTCTCGTCGGCCCACTCGTTCCAGATGCGCACGCCGTGCTCCTGCAGCCAGCGCACGTTGGTGTCGCCGCGCAGGAACCACAACAACTCGTAGATGATGGACTTCAAGTGTACCTTTTTGGTCGTCAGCAGCGGGAAACCGTCGGCAAGGTTGCAGCGCAACTGGTAGCCGAACACGCTGCGCGTGCCCGTCCCCGTGCGGTCCTCCTTGTCCACACCGTGCTCCATCACGTGGTTGATTAAATCGAGGTATTGTCTCATTGGGTGGGTTGTTGATTGTTACCAGTTGAAGATGTTGCGCAGCAGCCACCATATCAGCACCATGGCAAGAAAAAACCAGATGAGCGTTGAGCTGTGCAGCTGGGCATACCGTCGTGGATTGCGTTTGCGCTGTGTCTCGGCGTACAAACAGAGTAATAGCCATGGGGCAGCGATGAACAGCATCGCGTTATGCTTGAATGCTGCCACCACGTCGCCGTTGAGCAATGCATGGATGGCACGCTGGCTGCCACAGCCTGGACATTTATAGCCCGTGAGTGTCAGCAGTCCGCATTGCGGGAACAATGGCGAAGATGTCGGGTCCAAGGCGTAATAGATGACGCCGAACACCAGAATCACGGCTATCGCAAGCAGGACGACAAGCGTGCGTCGCATGGCTCAATAGGGTTGCGTCAAGCTCCGGTGAAGCTCATCATGATGGGCCTCCAGATGACGCCGATAGTGATAGCTGCGATGCACCACCAGGCACCCGTCTCGCTGGCGCTCTTGGCACCCTCCACGTCGCCGGCCTGGTAGAGCTTGCTCACCTGATTGGCATAGTAGATGCCCACGATGCCGAGCGGTAAGCAGCACAGTATCGTGGCGAGAATCGCCCATACCATGTTGGTGGGCGGACAAGGCTCAGCCGCAGCCTGTGGCATGGCGGGCTGCGGGCGGGCGGGCTGCGGCTGTATGGGCTGGCCGGTTACCGCCTCGCTGGGCTGGGGGGCGGCAGCCGTGGCGGGCTGCTCAACCACTGTAAAGATTCCCTGCAGCTCGGGCATCTGGGTGATTTTCACCCAATCGCTCATCCCTGCACGCCACACGTGGGTTGCCGACGTGAGTCCCATCTGCTTGAGGGCTTCAAGATCGTGGGGTCCCGACTGCACGCCATGATGATTAATCCAATATTGCATCATATTAATGTTATTTTACTGTTGCCACAAAGGTAATATATTTTTTCGCAATCCCAATCAATTCCAAAAGATTATATCGCTAAAAAAGCATCGGGAAAAGGTGGATGGCGGGAAATGGCCCCCTCTTGCAGCGTCGAAGACGCTGTGGCCCCCTCTTAAAGCCATGCCCCGCATGGCTAATGGCCCCCTCTTGCAGCCATGCCCCGCATGGCTAATGGTGCCGCAATGCAAAAAAAAAGCCGCGTGTTTCACAACAGGCGGCCAAATCGAAAATATAACAAAAATTTAAGTTTTATGAAAAAATTACTTTAATGCTTAGCTTTATTTGTTTGTCTGTATCTCTATCGCAGGTATTTTTCATAAAAATTGTCGTAGTCAAAACAGTCACTCACATCTATCGCATCTCCATTGAAGAGCGTTGCCCAGACTTCGACAGCGTTGACATCAATTAGCTTTCCTGTCTTGTAGTGGCACTCTCGCTGCACGCCGAATGCATGGCTAAAGGAATCGTCAACCGTAATGACTTCAAATCTCGCTATCACTTTGACATAATAAATATCGCAGCAATCAAACTCCATAAATCGGTATTCATCATCCTCATGCTTGGGAACGAAACCGTAATCCATTATCTGCTTGTAAACCTCTCTATAGAAGCCATCACTCAACCGTCTCACTTCTCTCATGTTTTCATTTTCCATGATTTTCACGATTTACACGTTTTACATGATTTACACGATTTACACAATTACAATGAATTGCCGTTGTCGTGCTTGCCATTATCACGCTTTGAAATCTCGTTATGAATCAAACTCATGATACACATCCCGCAGATTAGTCCCATAATAAAAAATGCAGATATCATAATTGTCGTTTTAGTCTGTTGATTTGTTTTGCTGTCGCTTCTCTCAGAGCCACGTCGGCAATGTCTTCTTTAGCAAGTCTCATTGGCGTTGTGGCTTTGTATTCAAGATTCAAGTCGATTCTCACGTTCCATCCCGCGGAGTTCAACTTGTAGCGGGTGTCAATCCACTGAGCAGCCGATATTGAATAGTTGCTCACTTTGTCCCGTTTGCTATCGAGGTCGGGGAAGCCCACGATTTGCCTTTTCCTTAAGGGCAGCAGAAACTTCTCGCTAAAGTTACTGAGGCTCCCGCAAGCCATCCACAAGTATTCGGGCATCACTATTGACATGATCAATGCGCTTTTCTCGCTCTCGACGATGGCTACCTTCTTGTCGGGAAACTCTTTCAGCAGGTGTAGTCCGAAAAGGCATTGTGGATTTTCGGGATACATGACCATGGGACTATATTTCTTGTCACGGTGGCCGTCAAACTTATAGTAAATTTTCTTGCCGTTGACAATAATCTTGTGCTCGTTGACCTGCCAAAATATCAGTGCATCGCCCATTGTCCCAGTGTTGAACGATTGGAACCCAATAAGGTAGCGGTTACAGGCATTGATGACTTCTTGCTGGGGGAAAACCCGCAGCAGCAGGTCAATCAAGGGATTGCGGCCAATTGGTGACCGATTATTGAGGATAGTCCTCAACATGATATTAAATTCTATTAGCTTCATGACTTTTTTTGTTATTGGTTGATTAATCCGTTGCCTGACGGGGCGACCGCCACGGCGGTAACGAGGGTGATTGATGTCGATGCCGTGTTTCTTCAAGAGGCTTGCAAGATAACCCATACCCACTTGCCCAGCCCGCCGTAACTGACTCGTGAAACACAACTCGCTATCATGGCGGCTATAATCGGGCCACACTGCCGCCATCATGTGAAACGCTTCTCGCCCGCTCTCGCCCGCTATCGTGGCCACGCAGTTAGCGAGTCGGTACCACGATATGCGGGTTGGAGCAAGGTCGATGCCCAGGCGGACAACATCGACAGCTATCCGCCCGACATCGACAGGGTAATAGTATTTAGGGGAGCACGGTTTCATCAATCAGCTCATTGACTTCATTAACTGCCTCGCCCAAACCTTGCATCACACCTCGTTGAACATTAACAGCGTTGGGGTCGGGTTCCTTGTCCTCGCCATAGCCGGGTTCCTCGGGCGTGTAGTTGGTATTGACGGTGTGCTCTTTGTTCAGGTCGCCGTTGCCCTCATTGATGGCCAATTCAATCACGAAACTGCCGTTGATGTATTGACGGTTGATGATACCCATCTTGACGGCTTTCTGTATGTGCTTCTTGGCTGTACCGATGGCGATACCCATGAGCCTTGCCATGCGATTGGCAAAGATGGTTGTATCAACATCAGTGGCGTTCTCAAAATTCGGGTCTTTGCGCAAATCGGCTACCGTCAGGCGGCAAAAGTTCTTCTCGATATTGAAGCGGGAATACCATCTTGAAGTTTTCTTCTTCTCGTTGAAGGTGTTCACGGTGGGCATTGTTGAGGGATGAGAAGCCCTGCCCGTCACTTTTGCAGCGGGAGCAACTTGCATGGTGGCAGGTTGTGTCAGGAAGTTGATTTGGATTGACTGCTTGCTATTCGGGTCATTGACGTTTACCTTGTTGGTGTCACCGTCTTTGGTGATGGTGATATCAATTCCCGCTTGTATGCAGTCAGCAATAGCGTTGGCGATGTTGTATAAATCTAATTGTTTAGCCATGATAAATGTCTTTTTTTGGAATTGTTGCATATTGTGTAATTGGTGTAAATCGTGAAAAACGCGGAATACTATTTATATGATTTTTTTAATTGTCAAAACTTACGATGACAAGCATTTTCACGAATTTCATCATTTTCACGAATTTCATATATATATATATATAAGGGAAATTGTGTAAAAGTGAAAATCACTGTTGCACGAGTTCAATAGTGAACCTGTTCAGTTTCCTGATGGCTCCCATCTTTATCGATTTATCAATGATTTTGTAGCACGCTGTGGCCTTGTAGCCAAACTTCTTCATCAGTCGGTTAACGAGTTCCTTGCGTTTGATTTCGGTCTGTCCCTCATCGAAGCAGTCAAGCACATATTCCCTCGCCTCGCTCACCTCTTGCTGGTGCTCGATTTCCACCTGCAATTGGCGGTCAGCAGTGGCATCCATCGGGATTGCTTGCTCGTCAAGTTTGAAAATCAGTTCCTCGCACTGGCGGTGTCTCGACACGCTATGGGTAACCACAAACAGATTGGCGACTTTCTCAATTTGGAAAACGTCGCTGCTCTTTTGGTACAGCATCGTGCCGATGTGGCCTTTCATTGACTTGTCTTGCTTGCCCTTGTTTTGGTGCATGACAACAACGATGCAGCAATTAAACTCATTGGCGAGTGCGGCCAGATTATTGACCATCGTTTGAGATTCAATGACATCGTTGTAGTTATAGATCAGGTCGGCAATACCGTCAACGATAACCAGGTCGGGGTGGTCATGTTCAAGACTGCGCTTGATAAACTCATAGCGGGAGATTTCATCATCGTGCTCGTCGTTGTCGATACCTGCATTTCTCAGGCAAAAAACTTCAAGGTCGCCATGCCTCTCAGCGGGGGTGATGGCCTTGATGGTCTTGCGGATTCGTGCAGTATCGCTTACCGCTTGCTCAGTGTCAAAAAACTGTACTTTGCCCTGCTTGATTAGATTCTCACAGTTGGCATAGATGCGGGAGCCGAGAAAAATCCCTGCAAGGATGTCGCAAAAGAATGTTTTACCGTTCTTCCACTTGGCCGATAAAGAAACAAGATTGCCTTTAGGTAGCGTGGGCACGTCCCCAATCCTGATTAGATATTCAGGGTCCGGGTATTCCACGTTATCGGCAATGACAAACTGCTCTTTGATATTGGAAAACTCGTTGTTAGATTCTTCCTCTACCGAGAGTGTAGATTGCCGCTTGATTTGTTCTAAAATATCGTCCATTAAAAAACCTTGTATTGCTTTAAGACTTTATCAACCAAATAATTGACGAGTATCCTTGTAGATTCTCTCATTTCTATCTTGTTGATAATGTCGAATAATTCTGTAATACACTCCTTTAAGTTCTCGATGCGTAACATCAAAGCATCGTTTTTCTCGCACAATTCTTGAAACTGCTGATTAGCGGTGCGGTCTTCTTGATTATTCGGCATGGTTCATCAAGAAGTCAAGAATAACCAAACCGCGGGCTACCTTCTTGGCGGCGTAAACTTCGGCAGGGTTGTTGGCCATGATAGCCAGTTGCTGAACAATCACACCATCGTCGGTTGCAGCCTCGACTGTTTTGTTAAACATTTCGGTCAACTCACTGTAGGCATCTGCGACGGTTCCTGTAAATACCGAGCTGTGTCCCATGTCTTCTTGGGTGTAGTTGTCAACATTGCCCACGTCATCACCGTTGTTGGCTTGACCTCCAGGGATGCCACCTTCAATGTCACCGACGGGCATCATCAATCTGTTTGAATTTAATAATCGCTTGTTCATAATTTTGAGTTTTAAGTGAATAAATGCTTGTAATTCTCGAGAATTGAACGCAAAATTACCGCTATCGTGTGAACAAAAAAAAAAAACGCTAAATTGTGTTAAAACGGTGAATTTACCCTGTTTTATTGGTGTTGTACCCTAAAAAATTGATTTTTTACATTTTTTTCTTGCAAATATGAACTAAGAATTATTACCTTTGCGACATGAATCTGAAACACCATGATAAATCAGCCTTCGCATCTACCCGTCTCGCGTGCGAGTATAACCCGAGCAATGGTCTTAATTGTTCGGGTTATCGCACTATTGTTGGTGCTGATTATCTGCCTGTAGCCCTCATCGAGGAGCATCCCGAATATCCGCAATTGAGCAAAAATGCACAAGAGCGATTGAGGATTCAATATGACTTTGAGTATTGGTGCTGGCGATGTGTGAAGATCATCGACAAGATGACGGGCAGACTAATTCCCTTTATCCTCAATCGGCCGCAGCGCAAACTGCTTGCCGAAATGGAGTCACAACGCTTGAACAATGAGCCTGTAAGAATCATCTTACTGAAAGCCCGACAATGGGGCGGCTCAACGCTCGTTCAAGTCTATATAGCCTGGTGGCAGATTGTTCGCACCAAGGGCAAAAACTCGATTATTGTTGGCCATAAGCGAAACAGTTCTTTTGCCATCAAGCAAATGTTCCGAAACATCATCGCTAACTATCCACAAGAGTTGCTTGAAGATGGTGTCGAGGGCATCACGCTCAAAAATGTCCCCGACAGCAAGGATATTCAGGAGATTGGCAGCCGTGACTGCTCTATCTGTTTGACTTCAAGTTATTCGCCCGACAGTGCCCGTGGATTAAATCTTAGCTTTGCACATCTCAGTGAGGTGGCTTTTTGGAATGCCAATCGCAACATTGACCCTAACGACCTGATTAGGACGGTAACGGGAACGATTCCGCTTGCCCCGGGAACAATCATCGTGATGGAAAGCACTGCCAACGGTACTAACTCGTTCTTTTACAATGAGTGTCAACGAGCCAAAGAGGGATTAAGCGCCTTTAAGTTTGTCTTTGTCCCTTGGAATGAAATCGAGATTTATCACAAAGACCTTGATGAAGGGTTTAACCTTGATAATTGCGATGAATATGAAAAAGCGCTTTTGGAAAAGGGTTGCACTCTTGAGCAGGTCTATTGGTATCACGAGAAACGCAAAGAATTTAGCGAGCACAATCTTATGAAAGCTGAATTTCCAAGTGATGACCGTGAAGCGTTTGAAAACTCGATGGAATATGTCTTCTCTCAACATGAGCAAGAGCAAATCGTCGAAAATGCCAAAGAACCCATCAAGTTAAATGGCGATGGCGTGAAAATTTGGCTTGAACCCAAGCAAGTCAAACCCTTGCAGGAATATTATAACGAGTTTCCTGGCGTGTCCTTCAAATATCCGACAACACCAAGAAAGAGTGACTATATTGCGGTCTTGACGATAGGCAGTGATTGTGATGAGCGTTTTCCAAGCGTCCTCAGCGTTTGGGAAAAAGGCAAAGATTCCCTGCCACGGCTTGCAGCGCAATGGGTAGGAGTCAAGCACTTAAATATCCTTGCAGTCATGGCGATAAACCTTGCAAGGCAGTACAATAACGCCATGCTTGCCATTGAGAATAATGATATTTTTGCAAGTGAAAATTCCCGACAGCAGGGAACTTTTGTCAAAAATGAATTGTTCTTGAAGTACAATAATCTGTACAATGACCGCCGCAAGGGTTTCACAATGGAGATAGACAAAAAAGTCTATTCCTTGATGTTTTATGAATTAATATTGTCCTCCCGCAACGCCCTCTATATCGACCATGACGAAATAGCATCTAAGACGGTAGCAAAGATGATTCTATTGCCCAACGGCAGGTATTATGCCGAAACGAGCGAGTTGCAAAATTATCTTGTGAACCGTGCCGAAGTGCTTTACATCATGAGAGATATAGACCTTAAATCAAGTAATTACCATGAAAAAATAGATTAGCATATTACTCGGTCGGTTTTTGATAGACTTAATAATGATGTCGTGACTTATTCATTTCCATGTGACGGCAGTCGTTGTGAAACGATGGCCGTTATTTTTTACGCAAACGTGTAAAAAGTGTAAAACGTGTAAATAGTGTAAAACGTGTAAAACGATGCCGATACCATAATCAATGCCTTGCATTGATACAAGAGGGGGCCATTAGCCATGCGGGGCATGGCTGCAAGAGGGGGCCAAAACCCGCGAGGCGGGTTTCAAGAGGGGGCCATTTCCCGCCATCCACATCATTTTTAGAAGTCGCTGAAGAAGTGCGGACGGATGAGCAGGCCGAAACGGATGCGCGAGTGGAACTGGTTATAGTCAAGCATGCTCTCGCCATAGCCGTTGTAGTACTGCAGCATGATGAACTGGTTGGAGTTGTGGTTGATGCGGTAGCCCAGCTGGATGATGGTGTTGAAGTTGAGGTTCCATCCCTGGCGCTTGACCAGCGTGGCGTCGAGCACCCATTTGTCGTCAAGGCTCCTGGCCTGGAATCCCGCCTGCGAGATGCCCATATACTTGAGGATGTCGCGGTTGTACTTGCCATCGACGATGGGAATCCAGAACTTGGCGTGAGCCATCAGCAGCGGGGAGATGTAGGCCTCGCCCGCCCACGAGATTTTGTTCCAGCTGCGTGATGCGGTACCGTCACGACCGTTGGACTCATGCTCTACCATCATGGTGACCTTGCCCACCAGGTGGTTCTTGAGGATGATGTATCTCGAGAGTCCGATACCCGGGTTAAAGTTCAGATCATGGAAGGGCAGGGATTCTTCAAGCACGTTCCACATGGCCTTTTGGCTATAGAACAGGTACAGGAAGGTGTTTCCCGGCAGCACACTCTTGGTGAGACGTTGCTGGAAACTGATTTGGAACTTCACGTCACTGTTGTATTCTGTGGGTGTGCCGCCCAGCACGGTGCCGCCCGCAAAGTAAGTGTCCTTGTAGAGGCTGAAGTAAGGTCGGTTGTCCAACTCTTCACGTATGCTGTCGGCGATATATCCCGCCGTGCTGTTGGTGACGATCTGCGCATCAGTCGGGCACATCACCGCTGCGAGCATCATCATTAATGCCAAGGAAAGAAATTGTTTCATTATCGTTGTGTTCATAAATGACAAGGTGAGACGATAGTAAATGTTGTTGACTGCTGTCATATCAGCCACATGAGCAGGAACCACAAGGGGGGAACGAGCAGGGCGGGCAGCATATTGAGCACATGGCAGTCGCGGATGCGCAGCAGCGAGAGCCCCGAGCCGGTGATGAGCAGGCCGCCCACGATGAGCAGTTCGGCCATCAACGCCTCGCTCACCGCGGCGCTTGAGAGCATGGCCACACCATAGAACAGCCCCTGCCACAGCAGCAGGACCGGCGCTGCCAGCAACATGCCGATGCCGTAGGTGGAGCCGAAGACCGTCGCCGTCACCAGGTCGAGTGAGGCGTTGGTGAACAGGAAGGTGTTATCTCCTTGCAGGGCACTGATGACCGGTCCCAGCATGGACAGTGGCCCGATGCAATAGACCAGGGTAGCGGTCGCCAGTCCGTCGGCAAGGTTGCCCGTTGGCGCCGTGGACTCGTCATGGCCATTTTTCCTATTGCCCGCCAACCGCTTGAAACGTCCGTCAATGTCGAGGGCCACCCCCACCACGCTGCCGATGGCCATGGCGGCGATGAACAGCACGGGGTACTGGCTCTTGGGCAGATTGGTGACCACGGCGTTGAGGCCGATGGCAAAGCACGCCAGCCCAAGCGCGTCATAGAGTGCCGTCTTGTAACGGTCCTTGATGCCCTTGTGCAGCGCCACGCCGATGAGGGTTCCCACCACGATGGTGCAAGTGTTGACAATCGTTCCAATCATTTGGCTTGGTGCGGATATTTGGTTATTGGAACGGCAAAGGTACTACTTTTTCGTCGTTTTTTTGTACTTTTGCGGCCATGAAAAAGGATAACCAAGTCAACGTGTGTGTTTTTTGCGCTTCGAGTGCCAACATCGACGTGCGCTATCTTGAGGCCGCTCGTGAGTTGGGCACCCTGCTGGCGCAGGGCAGATGGCGCTGTGTCAACGGTGGTGGTGCCGTGGGGCTGATGGGTGCCCTTACCGACGGCGCCCTCGACGCTGGCGGCGAGGTGACGGGTGTGATTCCCAAGTTCATGGTGGACAAGGGGTGGTGCTACGATCGCCTGGAGGATGTCATCGTGACTGCCGACATGCACCAGCGCAAGCAGATGATGAGCGACATGGCCGATGCCGTGATTGCCCTGCCGGGTGGTGTGGGCACGCTCGAGGAACTCCTCGAGACGCTCACGTGGCGCCAGCTGGGGCTGGTCAAGAAACCCGTCATCATCCTGAACACCCTGGGTTATTATGACCCGCTGCTGTCGATGCTGCAACATGCCATCGACGAGGGCTTCATGAAGCCCTCACACAACCAGTTGTGGACGGTTGCCGCTACCCCTCAGGAGGCGATTGACCGTCTTGCCGACGACAGCGCTGTAGAGTTGGAATCCAAATACTGACCCCTGTCATGCCCGTCCCAGTGAGCCCTTCCCCTGCCGTGCCGCGCACCGATACCGCCGACTTGCACTACAAGCCGCAGTATCTTGACGGATTTCCCACCCCTCAGGTGGGCGACTCGTCGATGGGCGTCATCGACACCATGGCGGTGATGGAGGTGCCAGCTGCCGGGCAAGCGCGTCCCTTTGCGTCATCGCCGTTGCACGACACCCCGTCGATGGTGCTGCTGTTGCTTGGGCTGCTTGCCATGGCAATGAGTTATCACACGGGATATAAGTATATCGAGAATTTTTTTCACAACATGTTCTCGACGCGGCGCCGCGAAAACATGTTTGAGGACCACACCGTCAACGAGACCGGCATCCTGGCGGCCCTCCTCGCCAACACCTTCATCGTCGAGGGGTTCATCACCTACTTTGCGGTGCAGCTGTTCAGGCCTGACCTTGCTCCATCGCTGCAGTCCAACGTGTTCCTGCACATCGCCGCCTTCTGTGCCATCGCCGCGGGCTTCTATGTGATACAGTGGCTGGTTTACAAGCTGTTGGGATACACCTTCAGTGACAAGGTGGGTTCAAAATTGTGGATTGACGGCTTCAACGCGTCGCAGTCCTTCCTGGGTCTATTGCTCCTATTGGTTCTGGTGCCCTTAATGCTGTTTCCCGCAAGTGGCAAAATGCTATTGACCGTGGCTGCCTTGATCTATGTGGTAGCCCGATTAATATTTATTTATAAGGGCTTTAGAATTTTTTATAGCAATATGACATCGTGTATCTATTTTTTGTTGTACCTTTGCGCCGTCGAAATCGTACCCTTAGCCCTTGTGGCAGGTGTAACGGTTTGGGTATGTGGTATTTTAAGTATTTAAAGGAACCTGAATGAGCATTAAAAAGATCCTGGTCTCTCAACCAAGACCGACTTCTGAAAAGTCTCCTTATTTTGACTTGGAGAAAAAATATGGTGTTGAAATAGTATTCCGCCCGTTCATTAAAGTTGAAGGGTTGTCTTCCAAGGAATTTAGGCAGTCGAAGGTGAATATCCCCGATTACTCGGCGATTATCCTCACCGCGCGTACCGCCATAGACCATTTCTTTAGGCTTTGCAAGGAACTCCGTTATAATGTGCCCGACACCTTGAAGTATTTCTGCGTCAGCGAGACCATCGCCCACTATCTGCAGAAGTATGTGATCTACCGCAAGCGCAAAATTTTCTACAGCGAGTCAGGTCTGATGGAGGATCTCATCCCCATCATCGCCAAGCACAACAAGGAGACTTACCTGATGCCGGTGAGCGACGTGCACAACGACAAGGCCGTTGTCCTGGACAACAACAAGGTGAAATATGTCAAGGCCGTCATGTACCGCACCGTGAGCAACGACTTCAAGCCTGGCGAGAAGCTGGACTATGACATGCTCGTGTTCTTCACTCCCGCAGGCATCAAGTCCTATATCACCAATTTCCCCGACTATAAGGAGCGCAACGTGGTGATTGCCGCTATGGGACAGACCACCCTCGAGGCCGCCGCTCAGGCCGGCATCCAGGTGGATGTCACCGTCACCCCCGAGGCACCCTCGATGGCTGGCGCTATTGAGGTGTATCTCAAGAAGGTGCGTGCCGAGGAAGAGAAGGAGGAGCGCAAGGCCGCCCGCGAGGCCGCCAAGCTGGAGAAGGAGCGTCAGGAACAGTTTGCCAAGCGTTCGGCTGCTGCCAAGAAGGCTGCCGCCACCCGCAAGGCCAAAGCCGAGTCCGAGGCTAAGAGTCCGGCCACCAAGAAGGCTGCCGCACCGGCCAAGAAGGCTGCCGCCAAAAAGAAATAATCAAGAATTTTTTCATGAGCATTTCATGGGGTGTGCCATTTAGCGTACCCCATTTTTTACTCAATCAATGGATTACACGCTAAGGAAAAATGAGAAACTGAGAAGCCGCACGGCGGTCAACCTCCTCTTTGATCAGGGGAAGTCGTTGATGGCTTTCCCGTTGCGTGCCGCCTATCGGTTGCGGGAACCTGGTGAGGACAACGTGCAGATGCTTATCTCCATTCCCAAGAAGCGCATCCGCAGGGCCGTCAACCGCGTGACCTTGCGCCGCCGTGTGCGTGAATCCTACCGCCTGGCCCGCCGCGAGCTGCTCATCCCCGTGCTGGAGCAATACGGTGCGGGCGTGGACATCGCCTTTGTCTATCTGGACAACTCGCCTGCCCCCTACAGCGTCATCGAAGAAAAAATGGCGTCGCTGCTCACGCGCATCGCCCAGGCGGTCGCCGAGCGCCATATGGCCGCTAACGTTCAAGATCAGCAGTAATGAAGGATTTAGAGGGTATCAAGGGCGCGTTACAGGCAGTGCTGAGGTTCCTCGGCTGGCTGCTGATACTCCCCATCCGTTTCTACCAGAAGTATATCTCGCCCCTCACGCCGGCGACGTGCCGTTTCACCCCCTCGTGCAGCCACTATGCCATCGAGGCCATCCGCAAGCACGGACCTTTCAAGGGACTGGCGCTCGCGGTGTGGCGCATCTTGCGGTGCAACCCGTGGGGCGGCAGCGGCTATGACCCTGTGCCATGACAACCCCCTTCGACTTCCATACCCATCGCCTTGACGCTGAGGACGCTGTCATCTCGGTGTCGCCCGACCGTTTCTCCCCCGAGTCGGGCAAGTGGTACTCTGTGGGCATTCATCCGTGGGACACGGCCCAGGCCATGGGTGTGCCTGACGAGGAACTGTTGCGGCGGTGCGCCGCTCACCCCCAGGTGCTGGCCATCGGCGAGACGGGCCTGGACAGCCTGCGCGGCGCTGAGTTGAGCGTGCAGCGTGAGGTCTTTGCCAGGCACTTGAGTCTCGCGGCATCGGTGGGAAAGTCCGTGGTGGTGCACAGCGTGAGGACGGCTCAGGAGATTCTTGCCCAACGGCGCGGCATGCGACTCACCGCCGTGCCGCTCGCCATTCACGGAATGAGGGCAAACGAGCGGGTGGCCCGCCTGCTGCTGGATGCCGGATGCTACCTGTCCTACGGCATCAGGTTCAATCCCGCCGCTCTGCTGGCAACACCGCTGGATCGCCTGCTCATCGAGACCGACGACGCCCCGTCAACCATCTACGAGGTAGCCCACCTTGTCGCGGGCACGTTGAGCCTCGATGTCGATGAGCTCATCGGCCTGACGAACCTCAACGCCCGCCGCTTCTTGCAGATGCCGTGAGGCGCGGATTCCCAATAATATAACACTTTTCAACACATCGCTTTCTTCTCCCGATTTGGCGTTATCAGTGATATTTATATCGTGTTTGTCACCGTTTCCAGTGGGTTTTGAGGCAAAAAAAGCCAATTCTCCTTTAAAATATATAAGGTGGAGACTAAAATCTTGAAAAAAATATGCCCCACTTTCAGAAAAAGCAGTATATTTGCAGGCTGAAAAAGTCAAGTGAAGCGAAAATTAACAAAAATTAATTAAATAATTCACAATTCAAACAAATGCAAACTAAAGGTTTTATTAGAGTCCTTACTTATGCATTGATCTTGATTTGCTTGTTCTACCTGTCGTTCACTTTTGTGAGCAACCACTATCAGAACAAGGCAGAGCAAAAGGCACTTGCCACTGCTGGCATTAAGTCTATCGACACCAGCAACGAGAAGTACAAGGCTGCTTTGAATGAGTATCTGGACTCCCTCGCAAATGAGAAGGTGTATCTTGGATATTACACTTTCCAGCAGGTTCGTGAGAAACAGTTGGGCCTCGGCCTCGACTTGAAGGGTGGTATGAATGTGACACTGCAGATTTCAGTGCCCGACATCTTGCGCGCTCTCGCGAACAACAATCCCGACAAGAAGTTTAACCAGGCCATCGACAACGTGACCAAGAATCAGACCGCTCAGGACGACTTCGTGGGCTCCTTCTGCAAGGAGTACAAGAAGCTGGCTCCCGAGGGTAGTCTGGCACAGATTTTCCGCAGCATTGAGCGTGTGAAGGAAAAACCCAATGCCAACGACGCTGAGGTTCAGAGCATCCTCAATGATGAGGTCAACAGTATGGTGGACAACTCCTACAAGGTGTTGCGCAACCGTATCGACCGCTTTGGTGTGGTTCAACCCAATATCCAGAAGCTGCAGAGCACTGGCCGCATCCTGCTCGAGCTCCCCGGTGTGAAGGAGCCTGAGCGTGTGCGCAAACTGTTGCAGGGCGCTGCCAACCTGGAGTTCTACGAGACCTACAAGGCTTCGGACGTTATCGCTGCACTGCGTCAGCTCAGTGATCAGGCCATGGCCGGCACCACTACTGCTGCCACCGCCGATACCACTGCTGCCGCTACCGCTGCCGCCGACACCAAGGCTGCTGAGGCCAAGACCGCTGCCGACAGCGCTGCTACCGCTGCCAAGGCTGCCAAGGCCAAGAAGGACGCTGCCCAGACGCTTGCCCAGCTCACCAACTTTGAAGCTATGGCAGGTTCGGGCTCTCCCGTGGTAGGCTATGTGCTCACCGCCGACACCGCCCGCGTGAACGCTATCCTCAACTCCTCGGTTGCCAAGACCATCCTGCCCGCCGACCTGAAGCTGGCATGGACCGTTAAGCCCGAGAAGATGCAGGGTGGCCACGAGGCCTTCCAGCTCGTTGCCCTGCGCACCGTCAACGGCCAGCCCGTGCTCAACGGTGACGTCGTTACCCGCGCTACCAGCGAGTTTGACAACATGCAGGGTCAGGTGGTATCGATGACCATGAACGATGAGGGCGCCCGTCAGTGGAGCCGCATCACCGGTCAGAACATCGGTAAGGCCATCGCCATCGTCCTCGATGACCAAGTTTACTCGTTCCCCAATGTGAACAGCCAGATCGACGGTGGTCGCTCGCAGATTAGCGGTCGCTTCACCGTTGAGGAGGCTGGTGACCTTGCCAACGTGCTCGAGTCTGGTAAGATGGTAGCACGTGTCAACGTTGCCAGTGAGAGTGTGATTGGTCCGTCGCTGGGTAAGGAATCTATCCAGAAGGGTCTCCGCTCGTTCATCATCGCCCTGGGTCTGTTGATGATCTTCATGTGGCTGGCTTACGGCTGGCAGGCTGGATCTATCGCTATCCTGGGTCTGATTCTCAACCTCTTCTTCACCATGGGTATTCTCGCCTCGTTCCAGAGCGTGCTCACCCTGCCGGGTATCGCCGGTATCGTGCTGACGCTGGGTATGGCCGTGGATGCCAACGTGCTGATTTTCGAGCGTTGTAAGGAGGAATTGCGCGCCGGTAAGGGTCTCAAGGCTGCCGTCAGCGATGGTTACAAGAATGCGTTCTCGGCCATCTTCGACTCCAACTTG
>CADAFP010000023.1 GCA_902787185.1 uncultured Bacteroidales bacterium
AAGTTTTAGAGGCACTCTCAGGGGAGTCATTGATGAAAAATTCTTCCTTTTCAGACTCACTAGGATTTACGCCTGCCCCCACTAATTTTCCGCTGAGCCGGAGTCACTGGTAAAACAGCGGCTCCCTCGTTTTTTTATAGAAGCTATAGAAACTATAGAAGCTATAGAAGGGGGCGGGAAACGGATGGGACGGATGAGACGGAGGTAACGGACGGGACGGATGGAACGGAGGAAACGGATGTGACGGATGAGATGGATATAACGGATGGGATGGAGATAACGGATGGGAGTGATGTTGGGTTTTTAAGGGGGGTGATGGGGGTGGCGGTTGCCATTTTTTTAGTAAAAAAAGAAAAATTTCTTTAAAGGTTTGTGCGCTCCGAAAAATAGTTATAACTTTGTTGATTGATTCAAAACGATGAAACGACTGTTGGCCATATTGACACTGGTACTCGCTCTGGGACTGGGAAATACCGTCCTGGCCGAGATTCAATGGCATGAGACCAACCGTGAGGTGACGGGCAAGGTGCTGAATGACCCGAACACGAGCGATGGCGTGAAGATCTATGGCGGCAATGGGACAATCACGATTGTGACACCCAAGCGCATCAATGTAAGGGTCTATACGATCTTGGGCCAGATGGTCTCACAGGCGACGCTGCAGCAAGGCACCAGCGAACTGCGATTGGGCTCGCGGGGCATCTATCTGGTCAGGATAGGCAACTTGACACAGAAGGTAGCCATTTAGCCGTTTCATCGCTTAAACGAAAGTAAATGACTAAAAAACCATTTAATAACCTTAACTAAACATTAATAAAAGCGTATGACTAATTTAGAGAACATTGACTGGGCACATCTGCCTTTTGGTTACATGAAGACCGATTACAACGTGCGCTGCACGTACAAGGACGGTAAGTGGGGTGAAATCGAAGTCACTCAGGACGAGACCGTGACCCTTCACATGGCCGCCAGCTGCCTGCACTATGGTCAGGAGATTTTTGAAGGTCTGAAGGCCTTCCGCGGTCAGGATGGCAAGATTCGTCTGTTCCGTCCCGACGAGAATGCCAAGCGCTTGCAGAACAGTGCACTTGGTATCAAGATGCAGCCGCTTCCCGAGGATATCTTCCTGGAGATGTGCAAGAAGGTCGTTAAGCTCAACGAGCGCTTTATCCCGCCTTATGGCAGTGGCAGCTCGCTCTACCTGCGTCCCGTTGAGATCGGTATCTCGCCCCGCGTTGGTGTGAACCCCGCCGATGAATATACGGTAATCATCTTTGTTACCCCCGTTGGCCCGTACTTCAAGGAGGGCTTCCACTGCACCAAGGTCGCTGTTTACCGCGAGTATGACCGTGCCGCTCCCTGCGGTACCGGCCGTTGGAAAGTCGGTGGTAACTACGCTGCCGGTATGGGCGCTACCGCCCGTGCTAAGGAGGCTGGCTTCAGCGCAGCCCTGTTCTTGGATCCCAAGGAGAAGAAGTATCTGGACGAGTGCGGTCCCGCCAACTTCTTCATCATCAAGGGTAACAGCTATATCACCCCGAAGTCGGGTTCTATCCTGCCTTCAATCACCAACATGAGCCTCCAGCAGATTGCCCGTGACCTGGGTATGGATGTTGAGGCCCGTCCCATCCCCCTCGAGGAGCTTGCCGAGGCCGACGAGGCTGCCGAGTGCGGCACCGCTGCCGTTACCGCTCCCATCAGCGAGGTGGTAGATATGGACAAGGATGTTCACTATGTCATCAGCAAGGACGGTAAGGTTGGCCCGAAGGTTACCGCACTGTACAACCGCCTGCGCGCCATCCAGATGGGCGACTATCCCGACGAGCACGGCTGGGTAGTCTTTGTGGACTAATCCCCTGCAGGACAATGCTGGATTGCTTATCCATCATCCAACGATACTACACACCCGGTAATGACGATTACCGGGTGTTGGTTCTTCATAGCCGTCAGGTGGCAGACCTGGCTGTTGCCCTCGCGCAGCGCCTTATCGACCGTGGTGTGCCCATCGACATCGAGTTTGTGGAGGAGGCCGCCATGCTGCACGACATCGGCATGTGCCGCACCGACGCTCCTGGCATTCACTGCCACGGCACCGAGCCTTATATCCTGCACGGCATCATCGGCCGCAAGATGCTCGACGGCATGGGCCTTTTTCGCCACGGCCGCGTGTGTGAACGCCACACGGGCACTGGTCTCACCGCTGCCGAAATCATCGCCGAGGGGCTTCCCATCGACCCGCCGCGTGACCTGCTGCCCGAGAGCCTTGAGGAGAAAGTCGTCTGCTATGCCGACAAGTTCTTCTCCAAGAGCCGTCCCGATGAGGGCGCCAGGACCATTGAACGCACTCGCCAGTCGCTGGCCAAGTTCGGCGGCGATACCTTGGCACGTTTTGACGAGATGGTCTCCCTGTTTGGCGATCCTGCCGAACTTGCCTGATACTTTTTTTAGAAGCGAAAAAACGAAACACCGTTGCGGCCCATAGTGGTGCAACGGTGTTTCTTGTAGAGTTTCTTGTACTCGCTGATGTGGATTACTTGCGGATACCCAGCTCCTTCTTGGCGATGAGCTCACGGTAACGGTTGATGTCCTTGCGCATCAGGTAATCGAGCAATTTGCGACGCTTACCTACCAACATCTTGAGTGCACGCTGAGTCGTATGATCCTTCTTGTTGACCTTCAAGTGCTCGGTCAAGTGGGCAATACGGTATGAGAATAATGCTATCTGGGCCTCGGGAGAATTCGTAAAAGCGGTGCAAAGATACAACCATTTTTTGAAATAGCGGCACTTTTTAGCAAATATTTTCCTAAAAACTTGGTTATACAAGCCCTGGCAGGTTGAACAGGCGCTGAGCGTTGCGGTCGGTAGCGTCGCTGACGGCCTCAGGAGTGACGCCTAATTGCCTGGCGATGAAGTCGTTGATGTGCGGGATAAAGGCACTCTCGTTGCGCTTGCCACGGTGGGGCATAGGCGTGAGATAGGGGGCATCAGTCTCCAGCAGGAGCCTGTCGAGTCCTATGGCGGGCAACAGAGCCGGCACGGTGCTTTTCTTGAAGGTGACTACGCCGTTAACGCCAAAGTAGAAATCACCGCGCTGGCGCACACGCTCGACATCGGCAGGAGTTTCTGCAAAGCAGTGGAACACGCCAGGTGGCACGGGGCAGTCCAAGTGATTGATGACGTCAAGTATGTCGTCAAGAGCCTCACGGCAATGGATGATGAACGGCACTCCCAACTCGTGGCACCAGTGCAGTTGGATGTCAAGGGCATGGCGCTGCTGCTCCCGCCAAGTCTTGTCCCAATACAGGTCGATGCCAATCTCACCGATGGCAACGATGGGGTACTGGTCAAGCATGGGGCGCATCTTGCCGAGCACGTCAAGGTAGTCGTCTTGAACATCCTCGGGGTGCAGGCCCAGCGTCATGGAGATGTAGTCGGGGTACTGCTCATGCAGCGCGGCAAGACGCGGCACGCTCTCCAGATTCTCGTTGGGAAGGATAATGTGGCGCACACCCGCCTTACGGGCACGCTCGACAACGGCATCGCGGTCCTCGTCAAAGGCGTCGCAATAGATGTGTGAATGACTGTCGATCATAATTCCTGCTTAGAACACACGGCCGGCTAGGCGGTTGGATAGAGCGATGAAAGCTTGCTTGTCGTCGTCACTCATCTTGACCTGGGAGAAGGCTGCCAGGGCGAGGTCGTTATAGTGGGTGATGGCGTCTTCGGCAAGCTGGCGCACGCCAAGCCGCTCATACAGGGCTGTGACGCCAGCCACCTTGTCCTCGCGAGAAGAGAATGGGTCGTTAAGCCAGTGCCGCAACTCGTTGGCATCGTCGCCTTGGGCCAGTTGCATGGTGTTGATGAGCAGGATAGTCTTCTTGTTGTTCATGATGTCCCCGCCGATTTCCTTGCCGAAGGTCTTGGGGTCGCCCCACACGTCGAGCACGTCGTCACGCAACTGGAAGGCGAGTCCCATATTGACACCCGCCTGGTAGAGCAGGTCGGCCTGGTCCTCGTCAGCGTTGGCGACGAGAGCTCCTGTCTTGAGGGCGCAGCCTAAGAGTACCGAGGTCTTCAGCCTGATCATGTTGATATATTCCTCGACGGTGACGTCGTTGCGGTACTCGTAGTCCATGTCCCACTGCTGCCCCTCATAGATCTCGATGGCGGTTTTGTTGAATAGGTCCATAATGGGCCAGCATGCGCAGCGTGCGATATACTGTGTGGCGATGGTCAGCATCGTATCGCCGCTCAAGATGGCCGTGTTGTCGTTCCAGCGGCGGTGCACGGTGGTTTTACCGCGGCGTACGTCGGCATTGTCCATCACGTCGTCGTGCAGCAGGGTGAAGTTATGGAACATCTCCAGACCGACAGCCGCATCGATAGCCTTGGCCGTTTCGCCGCCCATCGCGTCACACGCCATGAGGGTGAGTACAGGGCGAACGCGTTTTCCTCCCAACGCCATGTGATAGGCGATGGGTTCGTAAAGCTGGCTGGGCTCAGCAGGGTAGGGGATGTTGGCGATAGCCTGATTGACTAACTCGAGATACTCTTGGAATGTCTTCATATCATTTAGTTTACGGTTTTATTCTTTTTCTTCAGTCCAGCGCGATAGGCATTCTCAAAGGTTTGGAAGTCGGCTGGAGTGTACATCCCGCGCAGCATGTTGATGCGCGCGTTGATGTCGTTGGTGTCGGCATCGGGCTGGTTTGCATCATCAGCAAGGGCGGTGCCCAAGGCTGCGGGCCGCGAGGACTGTACGTACACGTTCATCTGCTCGCGCATCGAGAAACCATCGACGATGGCCTGCAGTGTGCTGTCAAATACTTCGGCATGACGCTGGTAGCCAATGGTATAGCACAGCCAATGGATGAGTGCAAGGTAGTCCGAAGCCGAATCGGTGTCAAATTGCCGTTTCATCAGCAGGTCCACCATGGGAGGCGCCTTGAGTTGGGCGAGTTCACGCGGGGAAAGCACGATGATATGTGCGGCCTGCGTCAGTGAGTCGCGCCCGTCGTCGAGCAGCACGCTGGCAAAAGCGCGGTTGGCCGCCTTTGTCTCCCACGGCCAGAACAGGCTGTCTCCACGCAGGGCATTGAAGCGCTCTACCGCTTGCCGCATCGCCACAGTGTCGCCCCAAGCGGCAAGGAATTGGCGTCCTGCCGCCTCGCCCCGCTTGCTGGCGCCGTCACAGGCGGTCAGCAACAACATCAGGCCTAACAGTATTAATGGCAATCGTTTCATTTCTCGTTGTCGGGGAATATGGAGTTGTACAATGGACGATCCTTCTCCTTGAGATAGGAGCGGAACGCCTCGTCAAAGGCGCGTACTGCCGCTGAATCCCGCTTGAGTGCATACACGCTCTGCTTGGCCTTGGCGTCCATCACCGCACGCTCCATCGACATCGTGTCGGTATGGTCCACCGCCACCAGGGCCGCTGCGGCTCTCATGCCACTGTCGCGCGCCTCGGCGTCCAGCGGCGACTTCTTTTCGGTACAACCTCCCAAAAGCAGCGTTATAGCAGTCACGGTATATAAGAGATATCTCATAGCATTCAATCGCTTATTTGTGGCGCAAACTTACAAAAAAAGTCTCAATCTACTGCACTGTTTGAGTGCAAATGTGTATCTTTGTCCCCAGATAATCAACATTAAATTGGTAACAACAGCAATGAAAAAGATTACGATAGCCATTGACGGTCATTCGTCGACGGGCAAGAGCACGATGGCCAAGGTGCTGGCACGACGCATCGGATACGCCTATGTGGACACTGGGGCGATGTACCGGGCTGTGACGTTATATGCCCTGCGCAACAAGCTCATCAAGGGTGAAAAGGTGGACGAGAAGGCCCTCAAGGAGCACCTCAAGCGCGGTGACATCACCATCACCTTCCGCCCCACCAAGGAGGGTAAGAGCGTGACTGTGCTCAACGGCAAGAACGTGGAACGCTACATCCGCTCGATGCGCGTGAGCAACGTGGTGAGCGTTATCGCCGCCATCGGTTTTGTGCGCAAGGCGATGGTCAAGCAGCAGCAGGCCATGGGCAAGGACAAGGGCCTTGTGATGGATGGCCGCGACATCGGCACCGTGGTGTTCCCCGACGCCGAGATGAAGGTGTTTGCCACGGCAAGTGCCCAGGTGCGTGCCCAACGTCGCTTTGACGAGCTGCGTGCCAAGGGTGACACCACCACGACGTTTGAGGAGGTGCTGGCCAACGTCACCGAGCGCGACCGCATTGACAGCACGCGCAAGGAAAGCCCCCTGCGCCAGGCCGATGATGCCGTGGTGCTCGATAATTCCAACATGACGATGGCTGAGCAGGATGAATGGCTGTACCAGCTATACCTGGAGAGAGCGAAGAGTTAACAGTTAACAGTTAATAGATAATAGATATTAGATAATAGATATTAGATATTTTGGGCTTAAGGGTTGGCAATGGCTGTGATTGAGGTCGATAAGGGCTCGGGATTCTGCTTTGGGGTGACGACTGCCATTCGTAAAGCAGAGGAGGAACTTGACAACACGGGACATCTGTATTGCCTGGGCGATATCGTGCATAATACGGCCGAGGTGGAGCGTCTTGCCAATCGTGGCTTGGAAACCATCACCCATGAGCAGTTGGAGCACTTGCATGACGTGAAAGTGCTGCTGCGTGCCCATGGAGAGCCTCCCGAGACTTACGAGACCGCTCGCCGCAACCGCATCGACATCATTGACGCCACCTGCCCAGTGGTGCTGAAGCTGCAACAGCGCATCAATGCCACCTTTACCGCTGCCGAAGCCGGTAAACCCTCACCGCAGATCGTCATCTACGGCAAGCGTGGCCATGCCGAGGTGCTGGGACTGGTGGGGCAGACGCAAGGCCGTGCCACAGTCATCGAGAACATCGACGAACTTGACAAAATCGACTATACGCGCGACATCTACCTCTACTCACAGACCACCAAGAGCGTGCAGGAGTTTGGACGCATCGTCGAGGAAATCAAGCGTAGGGTGGGCGAGGGCGTGACCTTCCGCAGTTTTGACACCATCTGCCGTTCGGTCGCTAACCGCATCCCGCAGATACGCGAATTTGCCTCTCAGCATGAACTCATCCTGTTTGTCAGCGGTGCCAAGAGCAGCAATGGACGCATCCTGTTCGCCGAGTGTAAGGACGCCAATCCCAATTCGTACCTGATCAGTGGCGAGGGGGACATCGATCCGTCATGGCTTGAGGGCAAGGAGCGTATCGGCATCTGCGGAGCGACATCCACACCCCGTTGGCTCATGCAGCGTGTGAGCGATGCCGTCCAGAAACTGACTGAATCATAAAAACGCTAAAAGCTACCAGCTGATAGCTAAAAGCAAAAATAATATATGACCAAAAAAAACCTCATCATCGTCATCATCCTGCTTTCTGTCATTGACCTGGTGGCAGCAGGCTGGTATATGTCACGCCGCATCGAGACCGGCAACAAGGGTGATAGCCTCTTTGGTGGACGCGACTCTACCGAAGTGATTACCGAGGCCGACACCGTGGTGACCACCAACGTGGCCGACGTCTTTGATAAAGAGCAGCACAATGCCTACTATTATATCGGTAACACGCCGGCTGTCGGCGGTGACAAGAGCACCTGTTACACCAGCATCAAGCACGTCAAGGTGCGTTGGCCCCAGTCGATCAATGGCAATGAAGAAATCGAGGAACTTAACAAGGCGCTTATCAGCAAGGCTTTCGGCAACTCCCACTCACAGTTGAAGGATGCGCGCTACGTTTATCTGAACACCCCGACCTTCAATAAGCCCATGGGTGATGACTATCACAGTTCGGTCAAGGCACCGCGCATCGTCCCCATTTATGGCAACGTGAGCCAGGTGCTCGTCTATCCCTACATGACATCGCAGCGCCTGCTGGTGATGAAGGTTGACAAGGTGGAGTATAACGGCCACGCGACCGTCGAGGATAACTATTTCATCCACTATGACCGCGTCCGTCACCGTGTGCTGTCGCGCATCGACATCCTCACCGCCGACGTGAGCAAGGAGAATCAGCTCTTAAAGCTCATCAACAAGAAGATTGACAACCTGAACCGTAGCCGTGGCGACAGCAACCGCCTGCAACACGCCCTCAATGTGCCTGCCGAGCTGTGCTGCAGTTCCAAGGGCATCCTGTTCCAATTCCGTCAAGGTTCGATTTCGTCAGGCCCCGTCGAGGTGCAGATTGACTATGACGATGTCAAGCCATACCTCACTGATGGGTTTGCCCAAATGTTGGCCAACAATGAGGACTATCACATCTACAATGAAAACCTCAAACCCGAGGCCGTGAATGCGTCAAAGCCCCAACCGGCATATTCAAGCGTGAGCGCACCCGCGCCCGAGAAGGAAAAGAGCACTGCCTCAAATGCTTACAGCAGCACTCAGCACAAGAAAAGCAGATATAATAACGGCTATTACCATAAGAAGAGCCACAGTAACCGCTATTACCGCAGCGGCAACTATTATCACCGCAACGATAGCAAGGGCAGCTACAGCAATAGCGGCAATAATTACCAGCAGCAATCAGTTAAGCAAGGATATAAAAATCGGAAACATTATAGCGGGGCAAAACGCAGATCTGGACGTTACGGTTACTCTGGAAAGCGGCATTGGAGCCGTCGCCGACGCTGAGCCCGCGGGCTTCCAGGGCCTGTCGCATGGTCTGCAGGGCAATCGCTTCGGTGTTGTTGTCCTTGCTCAGGTGGCACATGAACACATATTGCAACCCGTCGTGGTAGTTGTCGGCGACAAACTGTGCCGCCACCTTGTTGTCCAGGTGCCCCTTCTCGCCGCTGACGCGATCCTTGAGCATCTGGGTGTAATGCCCCTCAATTAACATCTTGTAATCATAATTGCACTCGATCATCAGGTGATTGGCGCGGCTCATGTAATGGGCGGCGCGCTCGGTGATGATGCCCATGTCGGTGGCGACGACAAACCGCTCACCCTCATACTCGATGCTGAATCCCACACTCTTCACATCATGGCTCGTTTCAAAGGCCGTGATCTCCATATCCAGGATACGGAAAGGTATCTCCTTGAAGATGGAAACATGGTGGTCACGGATGCGGCTTGAGATGCGGCATCGCTGCAGCATCTGTCCCATCACGCCCATGGTGCAATATACACTGCAATGGCAACGGCTCACCGCGGCATACAGACACCGCATGTGGTCCTGGTGGGCATGGGTGAGCAGCACACCCTTGATCATGTCGGGATACACACCGTTGCGCTCCAGTACGTCAAAGGCTTGGTCGAGTGTGGGGACGTCTTGACGCTCGGGATTCTTTTTCTTGCGGTGGTACTTCACAGGCTCACGGATGCCGGCATCGATGAGGATACCGCCGCGAGGCGTGCCCAAATAGGCACAGTTACCGCTACTGCCGCTGCCAAAGCTGATGAAGCTCAGCCCCTTGCCTAAGCCCGTGTGACGCACAGCCGGTTCAACGTCATGTTGCGGCGTCACGGCTTCTGGCGTGTCGTTCCCATCCACGTCAAAGGCAATCTTCAACGGCTTCCCGTCGTTGGTGTATCCTTTATATTTGTGACCTGCCATAATGCCTCGTTACGATTAATTGAACAACAGGAAGATAGTGGGAATCTTGTGGTAGTCATACTGCGCCTGCCGCCATTGCCCGATGGTGCGGGTGACGATGCTCTGGTTCTCGCCCGTGATGTCGCTTGCCACGCACAGGCGCATCGATGCCGGCAACTGGTTGGCCAGGTCCGCAATCAGCTGGTTGTTGCGATAGGGAGCCTCGATGAAAATCTGGGTCTGGCGCTCACGCTCGATGCGGCGCGTCATCTCCTTGAGCCGCGCCTGTCGCGCATGGCCATCAACCGGCAGGTATCCCTCGAAGGCAAAACGCTGCCCATTGAATCCCGATGCCATCAGACTCATCAGGATGCTTGACGGCCCCACCAGCGGGAACACCTTGTAGCCACGGCGCTGAGCGATGGCGACCAGGTCGGCGCCCGGGTCGGCAACCGCAGGGCAGCCCGCGTCGCTGATGACACCCACCGCCTCGCCACGACTGATAGGCTCCAACATCGCCTCCAGAGCCGCCGTGTCCTTGAGGTCGGTGTGCTCATTGAGTTCATTCATCGTCAGGCCGTCAATGTCGATGTTACGGTCGCATTTCTTGAGGAAACGCCGTGCCGACCGAAGGCTCTCGACGACAAAATAGCGAATCTCACGCACAACATCGATGTTGTGCATGGGCAACACCCTATCCAGTGCCACGTCACTCAACTGGGTGGGAATCAAGTATAAACCAGCTTCCAAGGTCATCATTACGTGCTATCTTGTCCAGACAATATGCAAAGGTACATAAAAGTTTTAACTTATAAAGATAATTACCCTTATCGGTTAATTTTTTTTGTAGCCTCACACAAAAAAAATCAGCACTACTCTCCCGAGCCATGCTGACAATCATGTTTAACCCTAAAAAACCTCCAAAAATTATGAGTTGTCTATGAGACTACAATTACCGTGCCAAGTTTAATGGGTGTTTTGTTTGGAATTCTAAAAAATCATTAATAAGCCTCAGCTTTATTAATAATCTCTGTTCATGAGGAGATTGAAGGCGCTTTTCAGTTCATCGGCCTTGCGGGCGGCAAACACTTCGTCTAATTCGGCAGTGCCCTTGATGGTCTTGTGAACGCCTTGTTTGCCGTAGTAATAGCGCGTCTCGTCGCTGCCGCCGTCCAGGGCATCATTGCTCTGGAAGAAGAACAATAGGTTGGACTCATCCTCGCCGAAGAGGAACTCTTGATAGAACTTGCGGGCCGCCACGTTATAGCTGGTGGATATGAAGTAGAGTTTGTAATAGGGTGTTCCCAGCATGGGATCCTCGTCGAGGGTGAAATAGTAGTGGATGATTTCCTCGGTCGGACCACATCCTGGGATGACGTAATGGCTGACGATTTCCATATCGCTGCGTGGCTGGTTGTGCTCCTGGGCATGGCTGTTGCGCTCTATTTGCTCTTTGGCGGTGCTATAGGCGGCACGGATGCTTGCCATCTCGGCTTTAGTCATCTCCTGTGCATGTGACGGCGTGGTCGTCAGCGCCATTATCAGGGCGATGAAGGTGATGAAATATCTGGTCATGGCGGTTTGTGGTTGATTTATTTTCGGGCTTTGAAGGCGTTATTGATGTCTTCTTTTGTCAGCACGGACAGTTCATCGTCGCTGATGCTGCGCTTGGCTGACAGGCGGTTGGCTTGCTGCTCGACAGCGCGCTCAAAGATGTTGCGCACATAGCGGGCGTTGCCGAAGTTCTTGGTCTTGTGGGCAACGACGTAGTCTAGGTTCTCCTTAAGCAACTTGGCCGCATCGTTGTCGATGGTGTATTGGTTCTTGTTCAGGTACAGTTGAAAAATGTCGAACAATTCCTTGTCGGTGTAGTCGGGGAAGTTGATGTAGCGGGTGAAGCGCGACTGCAGGCCCGGGTTGGAGTCGATGAAGCGTTTCATCTCGTCGGGATAGCCGGCAATGATGACCACCAGCTTGTCGCGGTCGTCCTCCATGCGCTTGAGTAGGGTGGAGATGGCCTCCTGGCCGTAGTCGCTGCCGGCGTTCTCGGGAACGAGGGCATAGGCCTCGTCGATGAACAGCACGCCGTTGAGGGCCGAGTCAATGACGGCATTGGTCTTGGTCGCGGTCTGTCCCACATACTCTGCCACGAGGCCCGAGCGGTCGGTCTCGACGGTGTGTCCGCTCTTGAGGATGCCGAGGTCCTTGTAAATGCGTGCCACAATGCGTGCCACTGTGGTTTTTCCGGTGCCGGGGCTTCCGGTGAACACGAGGTGGAACGACATCTTGGGCACTTTCAGGCCCTGTGCTTTGCGCTGCTGTTGGATTTTGGCAAAGTTAGCGATGGTATGCACCTCTTCCTTGACCGATTCCAGTCCGATGAGCTCATCCAGTTCCTTGTAGGGGTCACCCTCCATCACCTCGGTGATGACCACGCTATCTTTGGGCTGATTAGTTTCTTGGGAGATTTCTGTGATGTTTTTGGGCGTTATATCACCGTGATTTCCCTTAAGGGCAGCCCAAATTGCAAAGAGGGTTAATGCAATCAATGCCGCTGCTCCACAGCGCTTCACATTTTTGGTGAGTTGTACTGGTTGGCCTGGATGCAGGAACTTGTGTAGCATCACATATCCCCAATAGATGAAGGGCGACAGCAGAGCGACAAACACCAACAGTCCAAGGGCTCCATCGGCACCGTCACCCTCGGAGCGCATTTCAATGACGGCAAAGATGCCGCAGATAATCATTAACAGCGAGAACACTAGTAACATGATGCCGCAACCGCCTGAAACTTCTCTTTTCATATGATTATGGTTTGGTTGTTCAATTTTCGAGGTACCAGCGGTAGAGGGCGGGGATGCCGTCCTCGAGTTCCATCTTGTGGTGCCAGCCGAGGGAGTGCAATTTGCTCACGTCGGTGAGTTTGCGCAGGGTGCCGTCGGGCTTGGTGGCGTCCCAGTCGATGATGCCGCGGTAGCCGACTGTGGCCTTGACCATTTCGGCGAGTTGGCGGATGGTGACTTCCTTGCCACTGCCGATGTTGATGTGGCAGTTGCGCACCTCTTCGCCCGTGCCGCGCACGTCGTCAAAGTCGATGTGCTCCAGGCAATAGACGCTGGCATCGGCCATGTCCTCGCTCCACAGGAATTCACGGATTGGTGCTCCGGTTCCCCACAGGCGCAGGCGATCGGGCAGGATGCCGTATTTCTTCATCAGAGCGATGATTTGCTCATCAGAGGCAGTGCCGTCCAGATGTTCGACGGGTCGACGGGTCAGGTCAGCTCGGATGCCGTCCATGTCGCCCTCGATGAGCATCTTGGCCAGATGCATTTTTCTGATCATCGCGGGCATGACGTGGCTGGTCTCGAGGTTGAAGTTGTCCCGTGGGCCGTACAGGTTGGTGGGCATGACGGCGATGTAGTTGGTGCCGTACTGCAGGTTGAAGCTCTCGCACATCTTCATACCTGCGATTTTGGCGATGGCGTAGGGCTCGTTGGTGTATTCCAGTGGCGACGTCAGCAGGGCATTCTCGCCGATGGGTTGGGGCGCCTCGCGCGGATAGATGCAGGTGCTGCCCAGGAAGAGCAGTTTCTTCACGCCGTGACGCCAGCTCTCGCCGATGACGTTCTGCTGGATGGCGAGGTTCTGGAAAATGAAGTCGGCACGATACTTCAGGTTGGCCATGATGCCGCCCACGTGGGCTGCTGCCAACACAACATATTCGGGCCGTTCCTCGTCAAAGAATCGCTTCACCGCCGCGGCGTCCATCAGGTCGAGTTCCTGATGGGTGCGGCCGACGAGGTTGTTGTACCCCTTGCGTTGCAGGCTGTTCCAGATGGCGCTGCCCACGAGTCCGCGGTGCCCGGCCACATATATCTTAGAATCTTTTTCCATTGGAAATCGTGTGTTACGTAGATAACGGATGAAACGTAGATAACGGGTTTATTGCAGGTGGTAGATTTTCTTGATGTGTTGCAGGTCGTATTCCACCATGATGCGCACCAGGTCTTCAAACGAGGTCTTGCGCGGGTTCCATCCCAGAACGTTCTTGGCCTTGGTGGGGTCTCCCAGCAACTGGTCCACCTCGGCGGGGCGGAAGTACTTGGGATCCACCTCGACCAGCACTTTGCCGGTCGCCTTGTCGATGCCCTTCTCGTCGATGCCCTCGCCTTGCCATTGCAGCTCGATGCCGGCATAGTGGAAGGCCAAGGTGCAGAAATCGCGCACCGAGTGGTACTCGCCGGTGGCAATGACGAAGTCATCGGGTTCGTCCTGTTGCAGAATGAGCCACATGCACTCCACATAGTCGCGGGCATAGCCCCAGTCGCGCAGGGCATTGAGGTTGCCCAGGTAGAGCTTGTCCTGCAGGCCGTGGACGATGCGTGATGCCGCTACGGTGATTTTTCGGGTAACGAAAGTCTCGCCGCGCCGCTCGCTCTCGTGGTTGAACAGGATGCCGTTGGCGCAGAACATGCCGTAGCTCTCGCGGTAGTTCTTCATGATCCAGAATGAGTACAGCTTGGCGCAACCGTAGGGGCTGCGGGGATAGAACGGCGTGGTCTCACTCTGGGGAATCTCCTGCACCTTGCCGTAGAGTTCGCTGGTGCTGGCCTGGTAGATGCGCGTTACCTTCTCGCGTCCAGCGATGCGTACCGCCTCGATGAGGCGCAGGGTGCCCACGGCATCGGTCTCGGCGGTGTATTCGGGCACGTCAAACGACACCTTCACATGGCTTTGCGCCGCCAGGTTGTAGATTTCGTCGGGCTTGATCTTCTCGATGATGCGGATGAGTGAGCTGCTATCGGTCATGTCACCGTAGTGCAGGTTGATGAGTCGGCGCTGCTTCATGTCGCGCACCCATTCGTCGAGGTACAGGTGCTCGATGCGTCCCGTGTTGAAACTGCTGCTGCGGCGCAGGATGCCGTGCACCTCGTAACCCTTATCCAGCAGAAATTCGGCCAGATAGGAGCCGTCCTGGCCCGTGATGCCCGTGATGAGGGCTATTTTCTGGTTGTTATCGTTCATTTTATCGTTATAAAGCGTTTTCTAATCTTTTGTCGTCATTGTCACCAATCTTTTCAATCATCGAGGGGTGAACATAGGTGGTGGCGACAGCTACAACACCCTGCACATTGATGAGCACGCGACGGTCGCCCTTGACGCGCACAAAGATGCCCTCGGCGCCAGCGAAGTCGCCGCCGATGATGCGCACACGCTCGCCCTTGCTGAAGTCTCCCGGCTCGGGATTGAGGTAGATGAGTTTCTCCTCGTAGGTTCCCGCCACGCGGATGAAGTTTTCCATCTCCTGGGTGGGCACTGTGATGGGTTCGTGCGTTTCGCGGTTCATGATGTAGCGTATGGGCAGTGCGGTGGACCTCTTGTAATCCGTCATCTCGCTGGGCGTGAGATGGATAAAGATGAGGTTGTGGACGCTGGGCACCAGGCGCTTAACCATCTGCCCGTTGCGCTCCTCGCGACGGTACTGCATGGGTATGAAACAGGTGATGCCACGGGCATCGAGGTCCTCTTTGACCTTAAGCTCGCGGTTATAGGTCACGCGGATGGCGTACCATAGCTTCTTCTCGCGTCCCTTTTTCACTATCGTTCTTACTTCCACAAGTGCAAAGTTACATTTTTTTTTGCAATCAGGTACCATCTGCATCCAATCCTCGTTATTTAATTATATCGAAAACGTAAATGTCATGGCAAAGGAAATCAAGAAATGGACCACGCTCGAGAGCCGCTACATCATCCAGCGGCCCTGGCTCACGGCCCGCGTGGACAAGGTGCAGCTGCCCGACGGACGTATCAACCCCGAGCACTATGTGCTGGAGTATCCCGAGTGGGTTAACATCATTGCCATCACACGCGAGGGCGAATTTGTCATGGTGCGGCAGTACCGCCATGCCATGGATATTGTGCTCGACGAGTTGTGTGCCGGAGTGGTGGAAGAGGGCGAAGCTCCCATTGATGCCGCACGGCGCGAACTGCTCGAGGAAACGGGCTACGGAGGCGGCCAGTGGCGCGAAATCATGACCGTGGGGCAGAATCCCAGCATCTGCGACAACATCACCCACTGTTTCCTGGCCGAGGGCGTGGAACGCGTCAGCGGTCAGCACCTGGATGCCGGAGAGGATATTGCCGTGCTGCTCTTGTCGCGTGACGAGATTGAGACGATGCTGCGTGAGAACCGTCAGCTACAGGCACTCATGGCGGCCCCGCTGTGGCGCTACCTTGCCGAAAACCCAAAAAATAGTTAGGGATTAGGGGATAGGAGTTGCGTGTGCCAAAATTCATCAGCTTGAATTTTGGCACACACATTTTTCTTTATCTTACCACCTTGGTGAAAACGGGATTTTTGCCGTTCTCGACGGTGACATAGACCTTCAGTTCGCCTGCAGGAGGCATGTCGGGCTTGTCCTCGCGCGGGAGGTCCTGGGCGGTGAACAGGTATTCTGAGCCCTCGGGAATGGTACGTTTGGCGGCAGCAATAGCCTTGGCATGGAGCATGGGATAACCATCGACGGCGGCGTCAAAGATAGCCGCCTCGTCGGCACTGACGGGATGTTGCTCGGGGAAATCCTCGGGCAGTACATATGCACCCTCGATAAAACCGCTAACCGTCAAGAACTGCTCAACCTCTTTGGGCACGGCATCCATGCGTGCCGCACGCACGCCGTAACCGGGCAAAATCTCGGCATTGGGCTGCTTGGCGGCTAAATCCTTCATGCTCGATTCCAAGCCGCCGCTGCCAAAGGTGCAGAACGGCACTACCTTCTTGCCACTCAGGTCCACCTTATCGAGCAACGAGGCCATCGGGGGAGCGTAAGTGCCGAACCAGACGGGATAGCCGATGAACACCACATCATAGTCGGCAACATTCGATTTCAAGGGCTTAATCTCGGGCAGGATGCCTTTCTCGCGGTCTGCCTTGCAGCGGTCAATTGTTGCTTGGAAGGCGGTATCATACGGTTCCACAAGGGCAATCTCCTCGATGTCGGCATTCAGGCGCGTGGCGATTTCGGTTGCCACAGTCTTGGTGTTCGACGTCTGGGAGTAATACAATACCAGCACCTTGGGTGCCTCTTTCTTAGATGAGCACGACACGGCAGCCATCAAGGCAACTGCTGCACACATGATTAATTTAGCAATTTTCATACAGTAGGAGTTTATTTGAAGTTATGATTGTTTTGAGAATATTCCAGAACTTCATAGACGGAATACTACAGCAGGCGGCCGTGGTCGGCGTAGCTGTAATAGCGGCCGCCGCGGCACACGATGATGTGGTCCACCAGCTGGATGTCCATGACTTTACAGGCTTGATTGACGCGCTCGGTCAGGCGGTCGTCCTGCGTGCTGGGATTGGGATTGTCGCTGGGATGGTTGTGGGCAAGGATGATGCCCGATGACAGGCGCTCGATGGCGGGCCGCAGGATCATCTTGATGTCGGCCACGGTCATCGCCGTGCCCCCGCTGCTGATGCGCACGCACTCCTCGACCTGCTTGGCGTGGTTGAGCAGCACGACCATGATTTCCTCGTGGTCGAGGTCGTTCATGCGGGAGCGCAGGTAGTTGTAGGCGTCGGTGCTGCTCGTGATCTTGAAACGGTCTAGAAATTCCTCCTGCTGGTAACGTCTCGCCAGTTCCAGGGCGGCAAGAATCTCGATGGCCTTGACCTCGCCGATGCCGTGATAGTTCTTCACCAGGTTGTTGATGCCCTTACGGGCGATGAGGTAAAGTTTGTCATCATTGTCGCGCAGGATGCGTTTGCACAGGTCAACGACCGACTCGCCCGGTGTGCCCACCCTCAACAGGATGGCCAACAGTTCGGCGGTGGACAGGCTCCCAAAGCCGTGCTTCTTGGCCTTTTCGCGTGGACGGTCTTCCTCGGGCAACGTATCTTTGATATTACGTGTTCCCACCAATCCCTGAATTATATTTCCTTTCTCTTCCAATCTACTAACTATTCACTGTTAACTATTCACTGTTAACTATTCTTATTTCCCTTTGCGCATCATCACTTCCTGGTTGATGTCACGCCCGTGCTTCAACAGGATTTTCCAGACGTAGGCCTTGATGAAGCCCCAGCCATAACTGCACAGTTGCGTAAAGCTTGTGGCGACGGCAAGGGTGGCAATCTTGAGGCTGCGCGTCTCGATGAGGGCTGAAATCCACAGCATCGCGGCATACAGCAGGATGGGTAGCAGGAACCACCATTTCCATAGCGAGAGCAGCAACAGCAGCACGCATCCGATAAGGAATACGGCGGGCAAGCAATGGACGGCTTTCAGGCTGTCAGGGTAGAGGAGTTTGAGGGTGATGCGCGACATGCCGAAGACGTAGGTCTGGCGCGCGAACTTCGAGATGCTGGTGCGGCGCTTGTGATAAACAAACGCGGGTCTGATGAGGCGGATGTCGAAACCTGCCTGACGCACACGCGTGCTCATGTCGATGTCTTCGCTGAACATCTCGCGGAAACCGCCCACCTTATTATACACCTCGCGAGAGTAGCCCATGTTGAACGAGCGGGGCACAAACTTCTCCATCTGCACCTTGCCGCCACGGATGCCTCCTGTCGTCAGAAACGAGGTCATTGAGAAGGATATGGCCTTCTGCACATCGGTGAAGTCGTCACTCGCCGCATCGGGGCCGCCGAAGCATGACACATAATTGTTGGCCAGTTCCCTGCCCAGCGTCTTGAAATAGTCGGGCGGGATGACGCAGTCGCTGTCAAAAAACACGAAATATTGTCCGGTGGCATGCTCCAGGCCGTAGTTGCGGGCAATGGAGCGTCCCTCGTTGTCTTTATAGAAGTAGCGCAGGTCCAGTTGGCTGGCATAGCGCAGCGCGATGTCCTCGCACGGGTCGGTCGAGCCGTCCTCGACCAGAATAATCTCAAAATCCTTGTCGGTCTGTCGGGTGAGGCTTTTCAACAGGTCCTCCACCTCGTCACGCCGGTTATACACCGGCACTATCACTGAAAAATAAGGCATATCAACTCTGACTTTTGCAATTTACCCTACAAAATTACTCATTTTCCTTTTCTCGAACTACGAATTACACGAATTTTCCTAAAACTCTATTTCTCGCCGTAATGCGAATGCATGGCGAGAATGTGGACAATGATACGGTCATCGTCAACAGAGTAGATGAGGCGATGCTCGCGATTGATGCGCCGGGACCACATGCCGGCAAGAGAAAACCGCAATGCTTCAGGCTTGCCGATACCGGTGTAGGGATGCTGGGCGATGTCGGTAAGCAGGAGTCTAATGCGGTTCACGATTTTCACATTACCACTCTTGACGAAGGCATTGTAATGGTCAATGGCTGTCTGGGTAAGGATTATTCTGTACATGAGATGCGGTCAAGCAGTTGGTCAATGGTTTCTCCCTCTTGCTGAGCGGTCACACGACCATAGGCGATGTCATCCTCGGCGGCTAGAAGCGACTTCAATAGTTGTGGGCGTTGGAGCACAAATTCCGTTTCCATGATGGTGTTGTAGTCCTCAAGGCTGATGACAACAACACTTTCGGCACCAGGACGGCTCACGATCAGCGGCTCATTGTCTGTAGCGACGGCATCAAGATAACTTTTCAAGTTATTTCTCAAATCGGTGTAATTGGTCGTTCTCATATTTACATCTATTTTTAACGAGGCAAAGATAAGTACTTTTTTGAGTACCTGCAAGAGTTTCGTCAATTATCAATAGAATAAAAAGGTGTGAGGATGGCCAAATCAGGTTGTTTCGGTTGTTTGAGAATGGTGTTGGGTGAGTTTGAAGCGTTGCATGATGATGACGGCGACGAGGAAGGCGGCGAAGTCGCTGGCGGGACCTTTCTCGGACAGGGGCACCTTGTTGCCACTTGAAAAGCCATGTTTTTTGACTAGTTGTTTTTTTAAAAAAGCCAATTCTCTTTTGGGTTGATTGGATTTTTTCATTTTTGTTGTTAACTTTGCCAACAACTAAAGCAATTATTAACCGTAAACCAATAGGACTATGAAAAAGATTATTCTACAGTTTATCATGCTGGCCCTTTTGTGGCCAACCGCATCCTCAGCCTACGACTTCAGCGTGGATGGCGTCTTCTATAACTTGAACGGTGACGAAGCGACCGTCACAGCGGGTGACTATAGCTACAGTGGCATGGTGGTTATACCCCCAACGGTCACCTACGATGAGGTTACCCTGCCGGTGACGACCATCGACTCAAAGTCCTTCTTCAATTGTACCGACCTTCAAGGCATTCAGATTCCTCCGACGATTAAGGTAATTGAGGACAGCGCTTTTTATGGCTGCCGATATGTTTATGTGAATATTGCTGATATCGGAGCTTGGTGTAATATCGAATTTGGCGACATGTATGCCAACCCATGCATTTTTCATGGTTCATTCAACCTGAATGGCCGTTCGATTACTAACCTTGTCATTCCCGAAACAGTGACTGAAATCAAGGATTATGCTTTCATGGGGTGCAACTATATTACCAGTGTGGTGATTCCTGAGGGCGTTACCCGTATCGGCCTAGATGCCTTCCACACCTGTTCGCGTCTTACCTCGATCGTGATCCCTGAATCGGTCACTGAGTTCGGCCCAAGTGTCTTTGTCAGTTGCCGTTCACTGGTTGATATCACTCTTCCGCCTCACATTACCAGTATTCCTGAAAATCTGCTTTTGGATTGTGAAGAGTTGCCTTCCATTAATATTCCCAACGGTGTTGTCAGCATTGGCGAACGCGCCTTTGATAGCTGCTTCAAGCTGGACAGTGTCCTCATTCCCGAGTCTGTCACTTCAATCGGTTATTTCGCGTTTTCGGCCTGCCGCGCTCTTAGCAGTCTCAGGGTGGCTGAGGGCAACCCTGTTTATGATTCCCGTGACAACTGCAATGCGATTATCGAGACGGCCACCAATATGCTGCACATTGGCACCAAAGCCACGGTGATTCCTAACACGGTCACCGAGGTTGGGACTTATTCCTTTTACGGCTGTTATTCGCTCCCCGCCATCTCATTCCCCCCGTCTGTGACCACGATTTCCCATCAGGCTTTCAGTTATTGTCATGCACTGACTAGTATCAAAATTCCCAACACGATTACTTCGATTCCTGGTGCCTGCTTCATGGGCTGCTCGAGACTTGAGCGTGTGGTGCTTCCTGAGACTCTCACGTGGCTTGGGGCAATGGCTTTTCAGGATTGCAAATCTCTGAAAGAGGTGTTCTGCCATTGTCCCACGCCTCCTGACCCCGTGAACTCATTGCTCTACTGGCTTTCAGATCCCGAGCTGTATGCCGGTCGCACTTTGTATGTTCCCGCTGGTTCAAAGGAAGCCTATGCATCGCAACCCAACTGGGCCCAGTATTTCGGCCGGATTGTTGAGATGGGCAATGAGTTCCACATGTCTGACACGACCATGATGCGTGGCGACGTGATCAGTATCCCCGTCAGGCTGACCAATAGCGACACTTTCATGGCCTTCCAGACTGATGTCTATCTGCCTGAAGGTTTCACGCTGGTCACCGATGAAAATGAAGACTTTGTGGTCACGCCCTCAAACCGTTTGAGCAGCAACCACGTTATCATCTCTGATCTCATCGATAATGGCAGCGCAGTTCGCGTGATTTGTTACACGATAGAGTCCATACCGTTCACTGGCCACGAGGGAGACTTGTTTTACCTGAATGTCAAGGTTCCTGAAGATGCAGGCGGCGACTACACTATCAAACTGAAAAACACCCGCCTGACCGATACTGAGTACGGCGAGGTCAGGGTACCTGACACCGAGGCCGTGATTACTGTACAGACCTATATGCCAGGTGATGCCAACGATAGCCGCTCGGTGACCGTGACCGATGTCGTGGTGACGGCACAGTACCTGCTGCAACGCAATCCTGATCCGTTCGTCTTTGATGCTGCCGACATGAATGGTGACGGTGAGATTTCGGTAACCGATATCATGCTTATCGCTAACTTGGTTATGGGTTCCTCGATGAACATGCCCAGGCGTGTGAGCGCCTTGCCTGCTGACGACTACAGCATGAGTGGCGAGGTTGCCACCCTCACTGCTGGTGAGACTTGCACTATATCCGTCGATCTCACCAATGTGAAGGCATGCAACGCTTTCCAGCTTGACTTGAATCTTCCTGAGGACTTGACTGCCAGCAACTTTGCGCTCACGGGACGCGCCAGTGGCCATGAACTTGATGTGCAGGCTTTTGATGACGGCAAGGTGAGGGTTTTGTGCTATTCGACTGGGCTAGAGGTGATTGAAGGCTATAGCGGAGCATTGTTGACCTTTGACTTGACAGCAAATGCCAATGTTGATGATAACATCATCGTCGATGGCATTGAACTGGTCACTGCTGATTTCCAGACCGTGTCGCCGTCATCGTTCGCCATTGCCGTGAAATCGCCTACGGCCATTACCGAGACTCAATTGGCTAAGTCTGTTGCCCGTATCGACTATTACAACCTGTCAGGACAACAGTTGACTCAACCTGCCGCAGGAATCAACATCGTTGTGACCACCTATAGCGATGGCACCCGCTCCATCGGCAAGATGATCCAGTAAGCCATGATGCCCTAACCCTATCACCTGACGATACAGGTGATGGTTTAAATTCAACGCCTGCAACATTTATCGTGTAATGCGCGATAGATGTTGCAGGCATCAGTTATTGTGCTGCCGAGGATGACAGGCAGGAGCGTTTTAGCTGACGGTGGCGTCAGGTGGTAGTGGCATGCTGGAGTTTGAAGCGTTGCATGATGATGACGGCGACGAGGAAGGCGGCAAAGTCGCTGGCGGGCAGCGACGCCCACACGCCGTCAAGGCCCCATAGCGAGGCAAATAACAGTAACATGGGCAGCAGGAAGAGCAACTGGCGCGAGAGCGACATGAAGATGCTGATGCGCACCTTGCCGATAGTCTGGAAGAAGTTGGTGACCACGGCCTGGTAGCCGATAACAGGGAAGACGAGCATGTTGATGCGGATGCCGCGGATGGAGATGGCTATCAGCGTTTCGTCGTCAGTGAACAGGCGTGTACAGGGGCCGGGCAATAACTCACCAATCACCCAGCCTACGGTCATCGCTATCACCGAAGCGGTGATGGTGAGCCGCAGGACACGTTTGACGCGATCCATGTTGCGTGCTCCGTAGTTGTAGCCTGCGATGGGCTGGAAGCCTTGGCATATACCCATGATGACCATGAAGAAGATGAAGCCCAAGCGGTTAGCGATGCTGTAGGCTCCCACGGCGAGGTCACCGCCATAGGTCATCAGGGCGTTGTTCATGAAGATGGCGACCACACAGCCTGTGAGCTGCATGGCAAAGGGCGAGACGCCGATGCTCACGATGTCCTTGACGATGGTGCGGGCGGGCTTGAGGAAACGCCACTCCAGGTGCAACAGTTCGCGCTGGCGGCTGAATTGCCACAACTGCCAGCACAGCACGATGGCTTGGGCGATGACTGTGGCGATGGCCGCGCCCTTTATGCCCATGTGCAGTGGCCAGATGAAGATGGGGTCGAGGATGGTGTTCAACACCACCGTGACAATGGTCGCTATCATCGCCGCCCGGGGTTTGCTCGCCGAGCGCAAGGCGGCATTCAGGCCGAGGTACAGGTGGGTGATGACATTGCCCACCAGCAGGATGAACATGTAGTCATGGGCATGGGGCAACGTCTGGTCGCTGGCACCGAAGAATTTCAGGATGGGGTCCAGAAAGATGATGGACACGATACCCACCAGCAGACCAGTGATGATGTTCAGGGCAACCATGTTGCCCAACACGTTGTTGGCCTTGTCATACTGACGCTGGCCCAATCGCAACGACATCAGTGTGGAGCCGCCGATGCCCACCGCCGCGCCAAAGGCTGCACCGATGTTCATCAACGGGAACGAGATGCCCAGGGCGGCCAGTGCCATCGAGCCCACGCCGTGGCCGATGAAGATGCTGTCCACCATGTTGTAGAGCGATGACGCTGTCATGGCAATCACGCCCGGCAGGGCATACTGCCACAGCAGTTTGCCCACAGGCTGGGTGCCCAGTGCCAATGTCGCTTCCTTGTTGTCTTTCATCGTTTCAGTTTTCAAACAATTTTTACCGCATTGAACAACAGCAACAACAGGTTATAAAAACAATGGGTTACTTCAATTTGTTGCTTGTTGTTCCTGTCGTTTGATGATTACTCCTCGAGTCCGAAGCACTGCTTGATGGCGTGACGGATGGCAGCGGCATTCTCGCTGTTGCCCTTGAGGATATTGAGCACGCCACGGATGTAGTCGTCCTTGCTCTTGAAGCCGCACAGCGTGGCGACGTTGCTCTCGCTGAGCATCTGCTTCTGGTTATAGACCTTGAGTACGCTGGCGTAATCGTTGTTGTCTTCATAAACATGGAACTCGCGGCATAGCTGGTCATACAGTCCGCGTGGGTTAATCTCGCTGACGAGCTCCACCATGTGGTTCTCCAGGGCATTGATGCTGGTGAACTTCATGTCGATGCGCATCTCCACGTCGCGTTTCACCCGATGGCGCACGTGCATGAGCGCCTGCTGCTTGAGTTCCTTGGTGAACAAGATGATGACTCTTTTCTTCACCTTAGGGAAGACGATGTCGGGGTTGCGACGCTTGTGGCGCGCCACGGCACGGATGACGCCCTCGAGCATGAGGATGTTCTCGACCTCGGCGACATTGGGGACAAGGATGTTCTTCTTGCGCAGGTATTCCACCTCCTGGTCGCTGCGGCGGTCGCGGTCCACGATGCCGCGGCTCTCGAGCTGGTGGAAACTCTGCAGGTCGCCAAAGGAGCGCACCGTCTCGATGACCTTGTTGCAGCTGCCCAGTGGCTTGACGGTGTATTCGGGGAAGATGAGCGGGTAGAGCCTGGAGTCGATGCTGTGCTTGTCATCGCCCTCGATGAACAGGACAGGCTTGCGGCTGCCCAGCAGGTCGAGTAGGGCGGTGTCCAGGTCGCGGCTCGATGTCATCACCTCATAGTCCCACGCCATCGCCTCGGGGTCAAACTCCTTGACCCACACGCATTGGTTGTCGATGCGTGAGCTGGCAAAATCCACGTCATGGGTGTTGTAGATGAAGGTGCAGTCGGGGCGCATCTGTTCCAGCACGTTCCACAGCGTGCGCATGATGCTAGTGTGGATAAACGTCTCGGGGTCATCGACCAGGATGGCGGCATCGGGCATGGCGTAGAGCACGGCGCCGATGTAGTAGAGCACTGACTTCTCGCCGTCGCTCAAGCTCATCAGCGGATATTTGTCCTCATAGCCTACGGTAGAGAACATCAGTTTGCCGTTCTCGCGCAGCACCTTGTTCTTGGGGAACACCTCTTGCCACTTCTTGACGGTGATGTCGAGTTTGGTCTTAGGGAACTCCATCTGCTCGTCCATGAGCTTGTGCGCCTTGAAATTCATCAGTTCGCGGAACTCGTCGTTGAGCATGACATAGAACAGTTTGTCAAACTCGGTCTCGGCCTTGTTCTGGATCAGGGGATTGGCCGCGTTCATGCGGTTGAACAGGTCGTCGATGGAGCCGGGCAGCGGCTTGGCACTGGCTGGCGCGGGAAAAAGCGCCTTCAATGCCGAGATGCGGTAAGCCTTGCCGCCCAGTTCATCGACCAGCGCCGAGCAGAAGCGGCTCTTGCCGGCGCCATTGGTGCCGATGATGGTAATCTGCCTGGAGTCTATCAGCACTTCGGGCTGATGGCCGTCCATCCTCTTTGGTAGTCTGATGTCCATAACGATGGTGTTTTTGTTCCAATCGTGTAAAATTAGACATTATTTTTCATAGCACCAACGTTTTGACCTGCCAAACTACTGAAAAGAGTACTTTTTTGGTTTTTTAAGAAAACAAGTCTATTTCTTTTTTGTACTTTTGCCCACTGTTATGATGGACTATGTGAACGCTTTTGTGTCGATGCTGAACAGCATGTCGCCCTACCTGCTGCTGGGATTCCTGATAGCCGGAGTGCTGCATGCGTTTGTGCCGTCGGCGATTTATAGCCGCTATCTGGCGGGCACTGGACTGCGGTCGGTGGTGACGGCTGCGGCTTTCGGCATCCCGTTGCCGTTGTGTTCGTGCGGCGTGCTGCCCACAGCGGTGGCACTGCGTCGCAGCGGTGCCTCGCGTGCCGCCTCCACGTCGTTCCTCATCGCCACGCCCCAGACGGGTGTCGATAGCATAGCGGCAACCTACTCGATGATGGGCTTGCCCTTTGCCATCCTGCGTCCTGTGGCGGCGCTGGTGACGTCGCTGATTGGTGGCCTTGCTGTTGGCCATTGGGAGCGCAAGGGAGCCCTCGACGACGTGCAGGATCATGCTAACTATGAATTCAGCGAGTTGCCTAAAGGCTTGTGGAACAAAGTGCTGGAAACGCTTAAGTATGGCTTCTTCGACATGATGCAGAGCATTGGTCGCTGGCTGCTTTTAGGCCTGGTCATCGCCACGCTGATTACCGTGCTGCTGCCCGACAACTTCTTCTCGACCTATGCCCGCTGGCCGTTACTCAATATGTTCATCATCGTGGCGGTGGCGGTACCCATGTATGTCTGCGCCACGGGGTCTATCCCCATTGCTGCGGCATTGATGCTCAAGGGAATGTCGCCCGGTTGCGCCCTGGTGTTGCTGATGGCGGGTCCTGCCGCCAATGTGGCATCGATGTTTGTCGTGAACAACGCTTTCGGCCGCAAGGCTACCATCGTCTATCTGCTGTCCATCATCGGTGGAGCGATGGGCTTTGGCGTGATTGTGGATTACTGGCCGGGCTTGAGTGAGCTGTTTGTCAATGCTTTGCCCAGTCATGTCATGCATCATCACATGGATGTCTCGTGGTTCAATACCGCTTGCAGCATCTTCCTGCTTGGTATGATAGTTGTGTCCCTGAACGCGAAATATTGGAAATCCTATCAAATCAAACGTAATAAAACCAATACAATGAAAGAATTCAAAGTCAAGGGCATGATGTGCCCCCACTGCAAGGCCAATGTGGAAAAAGGCCTTGCCGCCCTCCCTGGTGTGGAAAAAGTAACTGTTGACCTTGCCAAGGGCACCGCCCTCGTCGAAGGCTCTGTCCCCGACCAACTCATCATCGACTGCATCGAAGACCTGGGATATCAATACGTCCCATAGGACAAAACAAGTTGCTATAGCATCTATAGATACTATAGTTTCTATAGAAAAAGGAGTGTCTTTACTTCGCGGCGGTATAGATTGTGCAGACGCCAAGGGTGAGGCGCTTGAAGGTGGCTTCGCGCAAGCCTGCGTTGCGCATCAGTTGTAGCATGTCGTCGCCCTGGGGGACGGCGGCGATACTTTGTGGCAGGTAGCGGTAGGCACTTTTCTCGCCACTTTTCTTGGAGCCGATCCACGGGATAATGTGCAGGGTATAGAGGTCGTAGAACCAGCGGATGATGGGATTGGTGGGCGTGGACAGTTCCAGCACGCACAACATGCCGCCGGGGCGCAGCACACGCGCCATTTCCTGATAGCCCTGCTGCAGGTGCTCGAAGTTGCGCACCCCGAAGGCTACCGTTACCGCGTCATAGGATTCGTCTTCCATCTCCAGGGCCATGCAATCGCCCTGCTCGAAACTGATATTTTTTTCCAGCCCTTTCTCCTTGACTTTGCGGCAGGCCTCGTCGAGCATCCCCTGTGAGAGATCGATGCCCGTGATGTGCTGCGGGTGCAGGGATTTGAACAGCTGGATGGCAAAGTCGCCCGTGCCCGTTGCCACATCGAGAATGCGGGTAGGGGAGAGACGTTTTAGGCGTTTTACCGCCAACCGTCGCCACCAGATGTCGATGCCCAACGTCATGGCGCGGTTCATGAAGTCATAGGCAGGCGCGATGGCGTCAAACATCTGCCTGACCTGCTCAGTCTTGGCCGTCGCCTGGTCACCATAAGGCGTCACCCGCTCAACCCGATTCCCATTCTCGTCACTCATGACCTCCAAATTGTTCACTGTTAACTATTCACTGTTAACTATTCACGAGTTTGTCTTCCTCGTGGAAACGCTCGTAGGCCTCGACGATGCGTTGCACCAACTGGTGGCGCACGATGTCCTTTTTCTCAAACTCCACTTTGCCGATGCCCTTCACGCCCTTGAGCACGCGCAGGGCATGAATCAGGCCCGATGTGGTGCTGCGAGGCAAGTCGATTTGCGTCGTGTCGCCCGTGACAATCATCTTAGAGCCCATGCCCAGGCGGGTGAGGAACATCTTGATTTGGTGCGTCGTGGTGTTCTGTGCCTCGTCGAGCACGATGATGGCGTCGTTCAAGGTGCGGCCGCGCATGAACGCCAGCGGAGCGATTTGGATAACGTTGTTCTCCATGTACTCCTTGAGCTTGGCCTGCGGAATCATATCCTCAAGCGCGTCATATAGCGGTTGCAGGTAGGGATCGATTTTGTCCTTCATATCGCCCGGCAGGAAACCCAGTTTCTCGCCAGCCTCGACGGCAGGACGTGAAAGGATGATTTTGCGGGCCTCGCGGTTCTTGAGCGACCTGACGGCGAGTGCCACCGCCAGATAGGTCTTACCCGTTCCCGCAGGTCCCAGGGCGAAGGTCAGGTCATTCTCGGCAAACGTCTGCACCAGCAGCTGCTGGTTGGGCGTTCGGCCGCTGATGGGCTTGCCGTTCACGCCATAGACGATGACGTCGTCCATCTTCAATTGTTTGGGCGGCGCCCCTTTGATGGTGTCGATGATGACATCCTCGGGCAGCGTGTTATAGGTCGCGCAATAGTCGGCCAAGGCATGGATTTTCTCCTCAAACTGGGCCGTCTCGCTGTCGTCGCCGATGACCGTGATGACACTGCCCCTTGCTGCCATGCGCAGTTTCGGGAACAGGTTGCGGATAAGTTGTATGTTACTGTTATTCACCCCGTAGAAAGTCACAGGGTCCACGTTATCAATAATAATGTGCCGTTCAATCATTCAAGTCCTATTGTAATTCTCCCACAAAAGTACACAAAAATCACACAACCGCTAACAAATGCCAAGAAATATCTAACAATAACCCCAACATTCCGCCAACAAAAATCGATTTCTCGATTACTCGAATAATCGATTACTCGAGCAATCGATAAAAAGTGATATTTTTAATCCCGCAGCGTGCCCTGGCACTCAGGATAGCCCGAGCAGCCCCAGAATTGCTGCCCTGCCCTGGTTCCGCGCTTGATGGTGCGACGAATCATGGGCTTGCCGCACAGCGGGCAAACTGGTGCACCATGCTCCACTGCCTGCTGAGCCTGCGTGTTGGTGCGTTCACGTGTCAACCCCTCGGTGAAGCCTCCCTGCTGCTTGAAGTCCTGCAGCTGCCGCTCCATCATCTTTTGCAGCATCGAGATATTGCGGTTGATGAGCAGTTTGATGGAGTTGACCCTCACCGTGAGGTCCTCGCTCTCGACCCACGGGGCGAAACGTTGCCGCTGGGCCTGGACGTGGAGCCATGCGTCACGCTCAATATCGGCACCATAGTTTGGACGCTCTAATTGCAGACTCTTGAACCTCTGGTAATTCACGCTATCGACAGGCCACGGCTCAATGTTGTGAGTGAGCGAGAATGCCATGAAATCGCTTAATAGTTCACTCAGGGTGGCGCGCGCCACGTCGGTCAGGCGCATCTCGGTCTCGCGGCTGGTTTGGCGCCGCGAACTCCCCTCGGCGATGTTGGCGGTAGCGCTGCGTGCCGCCATCACCATTTGGTCAAACAGGCGTCCGCCAGGGTCGTTGCCCTTGTTCAGGAACCTCCGGCAAAAGCTTATCGTGGCCTGGTGGATGATGTGAGCCATGACCCAGGCATCCAGGTAGTAATATCCCTTGACAGATTTAAATTCAATAGGCATTATTTCCTTAACTTAATAACTGATTAAACAACAACTCGAGCATTCGATAACTCGCTGATTCAAGGAGGATAACATGTTTTGACAATCCCATTGATGCCATCACTTTGTTCCCCTTGAGTAACACCATTGCAAAAGTAGTAAATTTCTTTAAATGATGTGACATCATCCCCGAAATAGCAATCTGAAAGCAGCTTAAAGAGAACATTGACACAAATGCAAAGTGTACCCGCGAGACACCTCCCGCGGGCACACAATTCAGCATGATACATTTCCAAGCAAGACGGCCTCATCGACGGCTCTCATGTCATATCTGTAAGGGAGTTAATATGGGCTTGCTTCTATTCCTCTTCCTGATACAGCAACAGTCTTGCTTGATGCGCCGCCACCGCTAACGGTGATTGTGCCCGTGTCTCGTTTATTACCTTGATGTATAGTACTGGGACTATAGGTAACCGTCACTGTCGCTCCTGCAGCAGCCTGAGCTGGGGTTATTGAAGTGGGAGATACTGAGAATACAACTTTATTAGATGAGTTCACCGTCAAATTGCCTGTTAAATTGCTTCCCGTAACAGTAAAGGTCTTCGTGTTTTGAGACCCATGGGGAACATTGCCGCACCAAATCGAATCTGGAGTGACAGTGATGGTGGGGTCGACGCACGTTCCACTTACAATGACGGTTTTGCTTAACGTACCATATTTGATGGTTATAGTACCTGCATGATACCCCACAGCCGTCGGCCTGTAAGTCACAATAACTGTGGTGGTACCATTGGGATTTGAGATTTCCGTGGGACTGAAAGTGAAGTATTGACTGGCAGTTGAAGAAAACGTCATAGTTACATTATCTGTCAAGTTGGCTCCCGTTATGGTAAAAATCTTGGATTTGGAATCGCCCTTGACCACCGTGCCGAAATCTAAAGATGTTGTGCTGACGATGAGAGTTGGGGGCGGGGTAGGGGCGACGCACATACCTCTATAGGTGGCTCTTGCGATGACCCCATCATTAGTACTAGAGACAGTGAAGAATCCTGCGTGGTTTCCGACCTCTGTTGGGTTATAGGATACTCTCACAATGCCACCAGTTGCTGGCAATGTGGTAGGATATACCGTGAATTGTCCATCGATCATTTCAGTCGATGCTAATAATAATGTTCCTGTAGTGTTGGTTCCTTTGACTGTGAAAGCATTGGTCACAGTTTCTCCTTGATTAATTGTTCCAAAATCGTATGATGATGGGCTAATCGTGATGCTGGCTTGTTGCCGGTAAATCACCACAACTTTCTTGCTCGCAGCACCAGAACTACTGATGGTGATGTATCCAGTCATGTTACCAACAACCGTTGGGTTAATAGTTGCTCTAACAGCACACCCACTGGCAGCCTCTGTGGCAGTGATTGTGGACGGACTTACCGCTATCAAGGAATTGTTAGTAGTAAGTGTCAGATTATTAACTAAATTGCTCCCCTTAACAGTAAACGTTTTGGTTGTAGAGGAATCATCAAAATATAATGTGTCAGGAGTGACTGTGATTGTGGATTGTACCCCTCTTCCGTTTACAATGACCCTTACGATCTCACTGCCGCTCTTGAATGTTAACTGTGCACTTGAACTGTGTGAACCTTCTGGTGTGTAAATTACTGTCAATGTACCACCTGTTGCGGGTAATGAAGTCGTGTTCACTGAAAATTCCCCACCATGAGTTTCCTGAATACTCATTGTTATGGGGTCAGAGAGATTTACTCCACTTATTTCAATTTTAGCGGACTGGCTCATGCCGACAGGCACATTGCCCATGTTTATAGTCATTGGGGTGACTGTGAGGCTAGGCTGAGCGGTAGGATTCACAAGTATAAAGTCTGTGAGGTGAGTGATGTCGGCAATGGTGATATAATTGTCACCGTCAACATCGGCATTAGCAGCGATAAAGCTATCTGATACATTACCTAAGATGAAATCTATGAGCTCAGTTACATCGGCAATACCAACTTGTCCGTCGCCATTAACATCACCGTTTAAACTTTTTACTTCATTCAGGATACTCTGCTTGAAGCCCGTTCCCTGCGATGCTACCAATTGGGCAAAAGCAAGGATAAAGGTGGAGAATAATACGATTTTTTGTTTCATAATCATTAGTTTATTGATTAATTAGATATTCAATTTTTGTTGTTTTAGTGCTATAGGAAAATGTGTACCCGCTTTTGTGATATAGCGGGTACACGATTTAGAATGGTGAAATGCCTGTCATAATCTCTGTCAAAGACAGTTTCATAGCATTACAATGTGAATACTAATATTGACCTGCGTTTATTCCCCTTCCAGAGACATTAACCTTCTTGTCTTCTGCGCCGCCACCACTAACTGTGATTTCGCCAGTATCTGTTTTATTGCCTACATGTATAGTACTGGGCGTATACGTCACTGTCACCGTCGCACCTGCAGCTGCTTGGTCGGCAGTAATTGTGGTGGGTGATACGGAGAAGATGGTTTTGTCAGATGACTTCACGGCCAAACTACCTGTCAAGTTGGATCCCGTAACAGTAAACGTCTTTGTGCTGTGAGACCCATCCCCATAGGGAACACTACCGCACCAAATCGACTCTGGGTTGACTGTGATAGTGGGTTTTACACATTTTCCTTCGAAGGCGAATCTTGCGGAAGCGACGTGCTTGGAATCACTGATATTGATGAATCCGCCGTAGTTGCCCGCTTGATTCGGGTGGAAGGTGATAGAATAGGTTCCACCCTGTGTCACAGACGGAATGTTCCCCGGCACATTAGTGGTCACGGTAAACGATTTCGTCAGGCTCTTGCCCGGGGTGAGGGTTCCGAAGTCCAGTGGGTTGGGCGTGACGGTAATATAACCTGCTACACACTTTCCGGTCAGAGATACAGTCTTGTTTTCTGCGCCACCGCCGCTGATTGTGATAGTTCCGTTGTCTGTGCTGCCTACAGTCGTGGGTTCATAAGTGACAGTCACGGTGCATCCACTTGCAGCCTGCGCCTTGGTAATGGTTGACGGGCTGACAGTGTATTTGCCATTGTTCGAAGCCAGACTCAGAGATCCATTCAGACCGGATACTTTCACCGTGAATGTCATTTGTTTAGTGTAACCCTTGACAACCTCGCCGAAATTCAGTGATTCGGGATTTGGCGTGTAATTCGGAGCACATTTTCCTTCGAAGGCGAATCTTGCGGAAGCGACGTGTTTGGAATCACTGATATTGATGAATCCGCCGTAGTTGCCCGCTTGATTCGGGTGGAAGGTGATAGAATAGGTTCCACCCTGTGTCACAGACGGAATGTTCCACCGTAAGTCGATGACAAGGTACCCGGCACATTGGTTGTCACGGTAAACGATTTCGTCAGGCTCTTGCCAGGCTCAAGCGTACCGAAGTCCAGTGGGTTGGGCGTGACGGTAATATAACCTGCTACACACTTTCCGGTCAGAGATATAGTCTTGTTTTCTGCGCCACCGCCGCTGATTGTGATAGTTCCGTTGTCTGTGCTGCCTACAGTCGTGGGTTCATAAGTGACAGTCACAGTGCATCCACTTGCAGCCTGCTCCTTGGTAATGGTTGACGGGCTGACAGTGTATTTGCTGTTGTCGGATGATACGGTGAGGCTCCCAGTCAAGTTTGCCCCTGTCACAGTAAACGTTCTGGTCGCAGTATATTCTGTGACAACATCACCGAAATTCAATGACGTTTTATCTACCGATAAATCAAGACAATTACCAGTTACTGTCACGGTGTCACTTGGCCCATAAGCACATTTGATGTAAATCGTCATGGAATGTGTTCCGGTGGCTGTAGGATTATAGGTCACGGTAAAGGTCCCGTTTCCAGTGGTAGAGTCCATGTTCTTTGTGATAGAGAACATATTTGTATTACTTGTCCGACTGATACTTACACCATCTGACACGTTAGATGTAGTGACAGTAAAGGTCTGATTAGCTGTATCTCCTAAAATGATGGTGCCGTAATCATGTGATTCGGGACTGACGACAATTGTGGGCGGCTCGGCAGTTTCATAGACAAGCACGCTGATGTTCTTCCTTTCTTCGGAGCGTTCGTCTTTTATAGTTAAAGTTGTGGTGCCTTTCTTAAGAGCAGTTATCTTTATGGATTGTCCTGTTACGTAGGCCGCACAGACTTTTGAGTCGCCAATAGAGAGTTTGTAATTTCCCCAACCACCGATAAAATCAATGGTTCGTGTTTTCCCTTTCTGTATTAAAATCGTATCCTGAACTTCCAATGTCTCGGGAATCGTCACAGTAGAAAAGTAAGACTCATCATTTGCTTCTACAGTTTTGCCGAAGATTTTAAAGATGGGTTTTGCTGTATAGGTGCCAGCGGGGTATGGATGTCCATCCCAAAGTTCCATCTGTAAGTCAGTACCATTCCAATTATCATAATATTGGTAAGAACTATCTGAGAAATAGGAATAATCTCTATTATTACCTGAAATACTGATGCCTGGTTGTACAGGGAAAATCAGATTCTTGGAAATGTTGGTGGTCAATGCAGTGGCAGAGTATTCACTGGCTGTCCAGTGAGGCAAGAAAGGAGCATTGAACCTCGGGAAAAGCCAAAGTGTTCTAGGTGATAAACTTGGGAACCACTGGGCTATAGGCAACTCGCCTAAAGGCCAGTCTTTCTTAAATCCAAGAACATCTACACCTCCAGTTAGTGTCGCAGTTAACGGTTCAAAAGTGATGCTATCGTTAAAATGTTCATTATAAACTGTGGCAAGATTCGTGTTGAATCCTAGCGTTCCTGATAGCCTAGGACCAATTTTAAGCGTAAGGTTGACACTGGCCAAATCTTCATCAACAAGACAAGCACCAACCTTGAGAGCCAAACCGGCAGAAACAGTAGCATCAATATTGGCAAAACCTTCTGTCTTGTCCCAGACTGGTTTTTTGAAATCAAGCCAAAGACCCTTGTGATCAGCATCTATGCCTTGATAATCTGAATCATAACCAACTTGTGATTCCAAGGTAACGCGTCGTTTTACACCAAAGCCAGCGTTGCCATTGAGTTTAAAATATCCACCAAGGCTGATAAATGCGTTCAGTCCGATTTCAGGCACTATTGGAATATCAAGGGAACAAAAGTCTGGATAATAATCAACATCCACATCGAAAGATTTATCCCAATAGAAACCAAGATCACAAACCATTGTGTTATTGGCAACAAATCGGAATCTGTCTTTTGCTCCAATTCCAATGTACACAAGATAGTCAAGGTTAATTTCAGGAGTAACGTCTAATGATACATGGCTATTCCCAAGTCTTATGATATCGAAAGATTGTGTATCAAAAGGTATGGTTTTAACTCCCTCTTCGTCAACTAAGTCAAGCGCTCTATCAGACATTAGTGTAAGGGTTGAGTCTTCATTGGCCGTTACAACTTTACCAAAACGTAATAAAGATGTGAAAATATCTTCCAGATTAACATCTTCACATTCGATACTAACAATATTACCCGAAGTGACGATATTGGTCACACGTCCAGAGAAACCATGTAAAAATGGCTCTTTGTAAGCTCTTTCGCTGATAATCACTTGGCCAATGACTGGAAGCGAATCAGCTGGGATAGATGCGTCGAATGTCACTGTGGATTCTGACACTTCTATCACATACGGGTAATGGAAATCCCTGATGTGAAATACACTATCATTATAAACGGGCTTGGGACTTTTGAAGGTGACACTGTCGATGTTAGTGATAGGAATACGGTGTGCACTACCTTGTTTCCAAACTTCCTGAACAACAACATTTGGATGCATTGTACCATCAAGATCAACCTTGCTAAAGGTGATACTGTCCACATCGCTAAAGAGGAAAGCACTGACTTCCCCGTTGTTTTGCCAGTTGATATAACCTGGTTGCTGGGCTTGGGCCGTCATTGGGGTGAATGCGGCGATGATGGATACCAGCAGACTGAAGAAAAGACTGTACTTTTTCATGGCTTCAAGGATTTAAGGATTTCACAATCTTCTTCACTGATACAAACGCCTGCAAGCTTGTTTTCAAAGGTTACGGTGCGCTCTACGTAGCGCAGTTGTGACAGATTTTCAAGAGAAAAAGAGATGGTGTGTGGATTGCGCGTGCCATTGTTTCTTAGTGATCCTCGAATTCGCAGTTTGCCATCAACAATATTTACCTTGGTGTTCTCATCAATCATGTATTCATAGTTCACACCATTTGTGTTACTTACGATTATGAAGGTGCAGAGCCTGGTATCGGGAACTCCTAAGATAAGGTCTATAAGGGTACTGGCATCGGCAATAGTGACTTTACCGTCTTCATCTACGTCAGCTGCTGCTAGGTTAATGTCGGTTGGGTCACCGCTCAACAAGTAGTCAATGATGGCTGTAACATCGGCAACGGTAACCAGTCCGTCACCATCGGCATCACCCTTCAATACAGTTGCTATGCCGATAAGGTTCTTTGAAGCCACAGGCTGGCCGCTAGCGTTGTTGAGATAAACGGTTGCTGAGTGTTCGCCAGCGATTGTGGGTCGATATGTGACTTCCACAGTTGCAATATAAGTTGTCGTTGTGCTGCCAGATGCCACCATCACGTTTACTAAAGTAGCCGTGAAAAATCGGTTGCTGATGCTGACTGAGAAATCGTTCGTGCCCTTGAGTGAGGTGGGCTCTTGCTGTCCAGTGGCGTTTAATCTGACAACCCCGTTGACTACATACTGTAGTTTGATGGTGTGGGTGTCTGATTGCCCTACATACGCTTCAAAATATTCGCCTGTCGGGTCGATGAATCCGCTGCCGGAAACTTCTTGTGCCGCTAGTCCTTGGGATAGAGCCAGGATTAGGGCGATGAGTAATACAAGTTTTTGTTTCATAATGGTAAATAGGTTTAATAGTGGATGATACTCAGTCCTATATCAGCCGGGGCATAATAAAAAAGCGTGAACTGATATTGCCACACCTTCGTTGGAGGTCTTAGGAAACCCAGGGACACAGATGCACAATGAAGCAGCCCACGCATATAACGTGATTTCCGCTTTGCTGTCAATCGTGTCTCAAAATTGAAAAGTTCCTAAGTTCCCAACGAGAGCGATAAGCAAAACGCTTTTAAATAACCAAAATGTCTTGATGCGGATTAATGCATCACATCGCAAAAATAGTGTAATTGTCCCGAATCTTCAAAACAAATCATAAAAAAAACACATTCTTGTTAATTTTTTTGTTATTAGTGTCAAATTTTTGGACAGTTTCGGGTTAATACGGTCGTCGGGGCGGTAAAAAGTGCAATTTGATTGGTTTTCTTCAACTATATTTGCACCCAATGAATCTGTCGAATTCGGGATAAATGTAACTATATAACAATGTGCAGAGGATTAGAGTCCCGATTTGACAAAAATAGGCGTCTTGCCATCTGTCGTATCTCAAGATAGAAAGTTCCTAAGTTCCCAACGAGATAGAATGGCAAAACGCCTTTTTTTGATAAAATGACTTAATGACTATTTGGTATTTTTTTGCAAAATAAATGTGAGAATTCGGAACGGTCAAAAAAAATTGCAGTTTTTTTAGGGTAACACGTTTTATTTTTTCATAAAGTGTCCAAAAATTAGACAATTTGAAGATTGGGTCTGGTGATGAGAGGTGTTGTAAGGGCGATTTTGAGAATGGGTTTAGGGTGCAATAAAGCACCAAGGGGAGGCATTGTCGATGTTTGGTTTGAGGATTGGGTGTAAATAAACGGGCGGCCGCAGTGGTGCGGCTGCCCGTTGTAGTGGGGTTGTGGTAAATAGGTTTACCAGATGATGGCGCGGTCGGCGGGGTCGAGCCACATCTTTTCACCGGGCTTGATGCCGAAGGCGTCAAAGAAGGTGTCGATGTTCCTCAGAGTGGCGTTGACGCGGTAGCGGCCGATGCTGTGGGGGTCGCTCTTGGTCTGCTGGAAGATGGCCTCCTCGGTCATGTTGTCGGCCCAGATGCGGCCATAGCTCAGGTAGCCGTCGCGGAACTGCTGGGTGGTCTTGAAGGCGTCAAAAGCGATGCGCAGACCGCCCTGGTCGGCGATGTTCTCACCGAGGGTGAGGTGACCGTTGGCGTGCTGGTCCTTGACAACGATGATCTGATCGAACTGCTCGGCGAGCTTCTCGGCAGCCTCCTGGAACTTCTGGCTGTCCTCCTCGGTCCACCAGTCGGTCATGTTGCCGTACTGGTCAAACATGCGGCCCTGGTCATCGAAGCCGTGAGTCATCTCGTGGCCGATAACCACGCCGATGGCACCGAAGTTGGTGGCGTCGTCGGCCTCCACATCAAAGAAGGGGGGCTGCAGGATGGCGGCGGGGAAGCAAATCTCGTTGGTGGTGGGGTTGTAGTAGGCGTTCACCGTTTGCGGAGTCATGCCCCACTCGTCGCGGTCAACGGGCTTGCCCATCTTGTCGAGGTTGCGGCGGGTCTCATACAGGCTGGCGGCCTTGATGTTCTCATACATGCTCTTGCTGGGATCTACCTGCAAACCGCTGTAGTCGTACTTGTTGACGTAAATCTCGCCAACGGCCTCACCGAGCAGTGAGTTGGGGAAGCCCAGAGCGCGTTTCCAGCGGGGCTTGCGCTCCTTCTGTCCGCTCAGGGTGCGACCGTAGAAGTCAAATGACGTCTCACCGAAGTCGTCGCTCAGGTAGTTGGAAGCGCCACGGATGACCAGACCGGCCATGTAGTCGCGCATCTGCTGCTCCTTGAGGTTGGTCATCAGGTCGTTGGCAACAGCCATCACCTTGGGCTCGGTCAGGATTACCCATTCCACCTGCGGGGTGCCCATCAGGTTGAAGTACTCCTTCCAGTTGATGGCGGGGTAGTCGGCCTGCAGCTGGTCCAGGGTGCGGATATTGTACAGCTTGGTGTAGTCGCGGGCCTCGGCGCGGTCCATCTTGGCCTGGGCAAACTTGTACTCAATGTCGTAGATGGTCTTGCAGGCGCGGGTGGCCTCTTTCTTGCTGTAACCGGCGAGCATGAAGGTCTTCACCAGGTAGTCCTTGTAGGCCTGCTGGATCTTCTTGCTGTCGGCATCGGTGTTCAGGTAGTAGTCCCTGTCGGGCAGACCGCTGGTACCGGCGCTCAGCCACATCACATTCATATCGCTGTTCTTGAGGTCGGTCTCCACGCCGATGTTGAAGAACGGGTTGCTCAGTGTCAGGTGCTGGTCGGCGATGAAGCGCGTGAGGTCGGCTTTCTTGAAGGCCTTCACCTTTGCCAGGTCGGCCATGAGGGGCTGTGCGCCCTCGCGGTTCAGGCGGTCACTGTCCATGGCCATCTTGTACAGGTCGGCGACTTTCTGGTCCACGGTGCCGAACTTGTGGTCGGTCTTGCCCAGCTCCAGGAACATGTCGCGCAGGCGGTTCTCGTTCTCCTCGGCGAGCACGTTAAACACGCCATAGCTTGAATACTCGGGGTGCATGCTCAGGGGGTTGGCTTTCATCCAGCCACCACCGGCATACTCATAGAAATCCTCGCCTGGCTTCACGGTCAGGTCCATGTCGGCGCGCGTAACGCCGTGAGTCACTTGTGCCTGCACACCAGGCACGGCAGCCATCATAATGGCCATAGCTAATAACATCTTTTTCATTATAAAAAAACTATTGTTTAAGTGATATGTTTTTTGGTTCTAGCCCGCAAAAGTAATAAAAATCCTTTTAATGCAATTTATCTTGATGGAAAATCGCCATTGGGTGCGGTCGTGGCCTTATCTTCTTCTCAAGGTCTCGACGATGCGCGCCATCTGGTTGGGGATGCGGATTTGCTGAGGACACTTCTTCAGGCAGTTCTCGCAGTCAACACACTGGGTGGCCCAGGTCGAGGCATCGGGCAGTGCCTTGCGCAGGCCTTCGGCAAACTGGTCCTTGCGGGCCATGTAGTCGGGCGCCTGCTTGTCGGGCAGCGGGAGTATCTTTTGGGCAACGGCCTCGTTGTAATAGGAGAAGTTGCCGGGGATATCCACGCCATAGGGGCACGGCATGCAGTACTCGCAAGCCGTACACGGAATGACGGGGAAGCCGGCCATCACGTCGGCAATCTCCTCGAGCACCTTGTTCTCGGCCTCGGTGCAGGGCTCAAGGGGTGAGAAGGTGCGGACGTTTTCCTCCAGATGGCTCATCTGGTTCATGCCGCTGAGCGTGGTGAGGATATTGGGGTGGGAACCTACCCATCTGAATGCCCATGAAGCCGGGGTGTCGTTGGGACGCAAAGCGGTGAGCCGCTGGACGAGTTCGTCGTCCATGCGGGCCAGTGCGCCGCCGCGCAGGGGTTCCATCACCACCGTCTGCACGCCGGTTTTTTCCATCTTGTTATACAGGTATTCGGCATCGGCATCCTGCCTCCAGCCCGACTTGTTGAGCGAGGCATGGCGCCAGTCGAGATAGTTCATCTGAATCTGGGCAAAGTCCCAATGGTACTCGTTCTGATGGTCGAGCAGGAAGTCAAACACGCTCACGTTGCCGTGGTAGGAGAAACCCAGGTGGCGAATGCGGCCAGCCTCACGTTCCTGCAACAGGAAGTCGAGCAGGCCGTTGTCCAAGAAACGGGGCGTGAAAGCATCCATGCCGGTGCCGCCCACACTGTGGAGCAGGTAGTAATCGATGTAATCCACCTGAAGCTTGTTGAACGAATTCTCGTACATCCTGCGTGCGTCATCCAGCAGCCACTTCTCGTCGCGCTGGTTGGACATCTTGGTGGCCACGAAATACTTTTCGCGCGGATAACGGCTCAACGCAATGCCCGTCATCTCCTCGCTGCGTCCGCCCTTGTAAACGGGAGCGGTATCAAAGTAGTTCACACCGTGGGCGATGGCGTAGTCCACAAGCTGGTTGATTTCATCCTGGTTGTCGGGCAAACGCATCATGCCGAAACCCAAGAGCGATACTTTCTCGCCCGAGCCATGCTGGACCCGATAGGTCATCTGTCCCTGCGAATCTCCGCCAAGGGCGGTTTGCGGCCTACTGGTCTCACCAGCCAACACTCCCAGCGGATTAACAGCCATAACGGCGGCACCCAGTCCCAGCTTGTGCAGGAACTGACGGCGATTCATGTCCGATTGCTTGTTTCCCATATCCTTATTTCCTTTATTGTGATTGTTACATATTCTAATAAGCCGCAAATATAATAAAAAAAACGGTTATAACACTAACTTACACCCAGATACTTGCTGAACAATAGAAAAGCGCCCTCGCAAAGTTGGAATATTCGGATTTTTTTGTAAATTTGCAGAGATTTCAATAAGGTACAAATCATGGATAGACGCGAATTTGTCAAGGACATGGCGATGGTTGCCATCACTGTTTTGTCATCACCGCTGATGGCACTGGCTGACGCTCAATCCAACAATAGGAATAGCATTATGAAGAAAATCATGATTATCGATGGCGGTCCGCGCAAGAACATGAACACCGCCCAAATGTTGCAGAAGATTGCCGAGGGAGCACGCTCGGTAGGTGACAATATCGAAGCGAAGATAGTCCGCCTGTATGACCTGGACTACAAAGGCTGCATGTCGTGCATGGCTTGCAAAATCAAGGGAAAGGCATCCAACGTGTGCAAGTTCAAGGACGCCTTGACGCCAATCCTGGATGAGATCGCCCAAGCCGACGGCCTGGTTCTGGGTTCGCCCATCTATTTTGGCGACGTGACCGGGCAGATGCGCACCTTCCTGGAGCGCCTGGCCTTCCCGTGGCTCTCCTATAACGACTATAGCATGACGGCTCCCAAAAAGATGCCTGTTGTCCTGGTCGAGACCATGAATGGGACACCCGAAAGGAACAACAGCAAGGGATATGGCTCGATGGAATACTGCATCAGCACCGCCCTGGGTCAGCCTGAACGCCTGATTGCCTACAACACCTATCAAGTGAAAGATTACAGCCGCTTTGAGCTGGCAGGCTTCAGCGAGGAGGAGAAGCGTCAGTACCGCGACGCCCATTGGGAGCAAGACCTGCAGAAGGCCTTCGACACCGGCAAACGCATGGCTGAGCAGATCAACTGAACCGACACGATGAAGATAATTGATGACAAATTGGTGAATGATTTGGCCGAGCAGGCCAAGGCGTCACCGCGGCTCAGGATGAACTTCAACTTTCATCAGAGCCTACAGGACAAATGTCACCGTTTCCTCAATGCCCTGGAACCGGGCACGCAGATTCCTGTGCATCACCATCCCACCAAGGACGAGACCTTCGTGATTTTAAAGGGTAGGGTGAGGGTGCTGACCTACAATGACGAGGGTGAAGTCATCGAGTCATGCGTCCTGAGCCATGAAGATGGCCTCTACGGAGCCGACATCCCCAAGAACGTGTGGCATAGTCTTGAATGTCTGGAGCCAAGTGTGCTGCTGGAATGCAAGGAGGGGCCTTTCATCGAGCATGAGGTGGATGGAATCCTCGAGATAAAGGCCAAATGAGCGGGCAGGCGCTGTGTCAAACAAAATGTATAAAACAATTGAACAACATCAATCACTTAATCATAGACTCATCGGCAGAATCAGGTATTCGCTCACTTGATTCCGCCAATGGGTTAATCTGTCTATATGAAACTGTACAAGGCTAACATCATTTATACTCGCGAGAAAGACCACTTTGAGATTGTGGAGCATGGCTATGTGGGCGTCGAGAACGGGCGCGTCGTGGACGTGGCCAGCAGTGCCGACGCTTTTGGCCAGCAGCCCGAAGAGGTGATAGATTACGGCGACTGCCTGCTCATACCTGCCATGAACGACATGCATGTGCATGCGGGGCAGTACCGCAACCAAGGCATCTCCATGGACATGGCACTGCTGGAGTGGCTCAACAGCTACACCTTCCCTGAGGAGGCGAAATACAGTGACACGCGCTACGCAAGGCGCATGTACAGCCGCTTCGTGCACGACCTGTGGCGCTATGGCACGATGCGCACCGCCACCTTTGCCACTACCCATCTGGAGAGCACACGCCTGCTCATGGAACTGTTCCGTGAGGCCGGGATGGGTGCCATGGTCGGCAAGGTAAATATGGACCGCAACTCTATCGACGCCCTGCTTGAGAGCGTCGATGAGGGCGTGGCAAGGAACGAGGCGCTCATCGCCGAGTGGAACGACCCTGACAGCCTTGTCAGACCCATCATCACGCCGCGTTTCATCCCCTCGTGCTCGCCCGCCATGCTGCGGGCTTGCGGCGAACAGGCACAAAAGTACCAGGTGCCCGTGCAGTCTCACCTGTCTGAGAACCTGGGTGAAATCGCCCTGGTGCGCGAGTTGGAGCCCGAGAGCCGTTTCTATGGCGACGCCTACGACCGCTATGGCCTGTTCGGACAGACTCCAACCATCATGGCACATTGCGTCTTCAGTGCAGGCGAAGAACTGGAACTGATGAGCCGTCGCAACGTGATGGTGGCGCATTGCCCCACGTCGAACATCAACCTTATAACCGGAATCGCGCCCATCCGCGCCTTACTCGACAAGGGCATCAAGGTGGGTTTGGGTAGCGACATCAGCGGTGGCCATGACATGAGCATCATGCGCGTGATGGTCTATGCCATTCAGGTGAGCAAACTTTACAACCAGAAGTTCAAGAACGATCGCTTCCTCTCGCTCTCCGAAGCATTCTGGATTGCCACCAAGTCGGCAGGCAGCTTCTTCGGGCGCGTGGGCAGCTTTGAGCCGGGTTACGAGTTCGACGCCCTCGTCATCGACGACAGCGACCTCAACCACGACAACTACACACTGACCCAACGCCTCGAACGTTTCATCTATGTGGGTGACGACCGCCACATCGCCGTCCGCTTCTGCCGTGGTCAAGAAATTCCCGAACCCCGAATCCTGGACTAAAACGCAAAGAACCGATAATCAATCAGTGTGGTGTTAGATGATGAGGACAAGGTTTTGCCCTCAGTTTTAGGTATTGTGCTGCTCATTGATTAGGAGTAATTTATACTCCAAAATCAATGAAATGCAACTGATTAGATATATAGCTTGTAGGCTTATTTCCCGAGATATTCGCTGGGGGTTAGGCCTGTCACTTTCTTGAACAGGCGGGTGAAATGGTGGGGATAGTTGAAGCCCAGCAGGTGTGAGGTCTCACTGACGTTATGGCCATGCATCAGCAGGCTCTTGGCTTGGTTGATGACGTAGGTGTGAATGTAGCTGATGGCCGTGCTGCCTGTGGCCTTGTGGATGATGTCGCCGAAATAGCGGGACGAATAGGCCAGCTCCGAAGCGCAGTAGGCGACGGTGGGAAGGCCTTGTGTGAGCTGGCGTCCCTCGCTGAAGTATTGTTGAAGCAATCGATGAAAGCGCTTGAGCAGGTCGCTGGCGCCCGGGTCGTCCTGAGAGAGTTGCCGCTGATAGATGCGGTTGCAGTATTCCAGCAGCAGCCGCAGATAACCAATCAGAATACTCCTGAGCATGGGCGAGTCGTCATGGGCCGTCAGTTCTTGCCGCATCAGGCTAATCAGTTGTGTGATGCAGTGCCAATCGTCTGGCGTCATCAGCAGGGAGTCGGCATAGAAATAGGAGAAAAACTGGTAACGGTCCATGTGGTGTTCCAGTTCTGTGCCATGCAGCAGTTCGGGCGACCACAGCAGCACCCACCCGCTCAACGAGATGCGTTCGCCATTATCCTCAAGCCCGCCCAACTGGCCTGGTGCGACAGCAATAATCGACGCATTCTCATCGTTCAGCTGCATGGTTTTCATGCCGTATGAGAGGAGATTGGGGAACTGGCGCTGGATGAAGAGTCCATACACACCGTAGTTGTTCAAACTGTGACGGAATGGCGACACTTCGTCATAGTGGATAATGCTCACCAGCGGATGCAGTTCGGGCGCTTCCACAAATCGGGCATAAGCGTTGGGATTGTCAACTTTCAGAATCTTCTTCATCGTGAACGTGATTATCGGGGACTCGTGCTGCAAAGATATAAAAAACAAGGCAAATAAGCGAAAAATGGTATTAAATTTTGTTGACGATATTTGTTTTCGGTGAAATTGGTAGATTTTAAGCCAATTTGTGTAAGACCTGTGTCAAATACTTTGATTAATTTTGCACTGCCATCGTGAATAGACAGCAACCATAGTAACATGATAACAAAGCGTGTGTATTTTTATGACGATACAGGAGTTCAGGGACTATATGGCATCAGGCAAGCCTATTGAAGGCGGCTCTGAGGTGCACATGATGTTTCACAAGCTTTCTCAGGAGGCTTTGCGAATCACGGCCGAGATTAACGGGAAGTACCATACCCCCGAAGAACTGCACGACTTGCTCGAGACGCTTTGGGGACGGGAGTTTCCCCATAGCGTGGGTATGTTCCCGCCGTTCTATACCGACTGCGGCAAGAACACCGTCATCGGTGAGCGCGTCTTCATCAACATGGGCTGCAAGTTCCAGGACCAGGGCGGCATCACCATTGACGAGGGGGCACTCATCGGCCATAACGTTGTGCTGGCGACACTCAACCACATGATTGACCCGAGCAAGCGTGCCGGGATGACCTATGCGCCCATCCACATCGGCAAGAATGTTTGGATTGGTGCTAACGCCACGGTGCTTGCTGGAGTGACTATCGGTGACGGTGCCATTGTTGCCGCTGGTGCAGTGGTCTCGAAAGATGTGGCACCCAACACCGTTGTTGGCGGCGTCCCTGCCAAATTAATCAAGAAGATTGAAGTTTAATAATTAAATAGTGACATGATGAAAAGAGTTATAGTTATTTCGACGAGTCTGCGCCATGGATCAAACAGCGACCTGCTTGCCGATAAGTTTGTGGAAGGCGCTCTGGCAGCCGGACATGAGGTGGAGAAGATTTCCCTGGTGGGCAAGAACATTCAGTTCTGCAAGGGCTGTCTTGCCTGCCAGCAGCTGGGCCGGTGTGTCATCGATGATGATGTGAACGCCATCATGGCCAAGGTGTTGAAGGCCGATGTCGTGGCATGGGCAACTCCCATCTATTATTATGAGATGAGCGGCCAGATGAAAACGCTCATCGACCGCATGAACGCCATGTATCCGCTGGATTATCAGTTCCGCGACGTGTATCTGCTGACCACTGCGGCCGAAGCTGAGGAGCAGACTCCCAAGCGTGCCGAGGCTGGCCTGACGGGATGGATTGACTGTTATCCCAAGAGCCGTTTGGCAGGCACCCTGTTTTGCGGCGGCGTGAACCAGTCCCGTGATATTGAGGGTAATCCCAAGCTTCAAGAGGTTTTTGAATTAGGTAAGAAAATATAAGATGATGAACAAAGTTTTATTTGTCGCAGTGCTGCTGAGCGTCATGCTCGCTGCCTGCACCACTAAAGGTAGTGACAATAAGGAGAATATGGAGACAACATTGAATTTGACGCAAGAGTGGGACAAGACGTTCCCCAAGAGTGACAAGGTGGACCACAAGAAGGTCACGTTTAAGAACCGTTACGGCATCGAGCTTGCTGCCGACATGTACCTGCCGAAGGACGCCAGCGGCAAACTTCCCGCTATTGCCGTGAGCGGTCCGTTTGGTGCCGTCAAGGAGCAGTCCAGCGGCCTCTATGCCCAGCACATGGCCGAGCGTGGCTTCATCACCATCGCCTTTGACCCGTCGTTCACGGGCGAGAGCGGCGGCGAACCGCGTCGCATGGCGTCGCCCGACATCAACACCGAGGACTTCCTCGCTGCCGTGGATTTCCTCAGCGTGCAAGATAATGTAGACCCTGAGCGCATCGGCATCATCGGCATCTGCGGCTTCGGTGGCATGGCAGTGAACGCAGCCGCCCTCGATCCCCGTATCAAGGCCACTGTCGCCTCGACGATGTACGACATGTCGAAGGTGAATGTGGAGGGCTATTTCAAGAGCGAGGATTCCAAGCAGCAGCGCATGGAGAAACGCAAAGCCATCGCTCAGCAGCGCACCGAGGACTACAAGGCTGGGACCTACAAGCGTGCCGGTGGCGTCATCGACCCGCTGCCCGACGACGCGCCTTTCTTTGTGAAAGACTACTATGACTATTACAAGACCAAGCGTGGCTATCACGAGCGCAGCGGCAACTCTAACGACGGATGGAACGTCGTCGGCTGCCAGTCGTTCATGAACCAGCCGCTGCTGGCTTGGGCGCATGAGATTGAGACTCCTGTGCTGCTCATCCATGGCGAGAAGGCCCATTCACGCTACTTCAGCGAGTACGCTTTTGAGAAGATGACGGGCGTCAAAGTCGAGGGCGAGAGCAAAACCGTCGGCAACAAGGAGCTCCTCATCATCCCCGGTGCGGTGCATACCGACCTCTATGATGACAAAAACCAGAAGATTCCCTATGACAAGATGGAACAGTTCTTCAAGGAGAATCTTAAGTAAAAATCAACACAATGAGAACCATCGCATTAATTATCGCATTATTGACCATGGCAACAGTTAACGGACAGATGCTGACCGAGCGTCAGCAGGGATTGGCGGCATGTGCCTGCCTGATGGCACAGGGTGATTTGGTACGCTTGGAGCCGGCAGTAAAGCAGGCCCTCGACAATGGCGTGACCATCAACGAGCTGAAAGAAGCATTCTCGCAACTCTATGCCTACACGGGATTCCCGCGTTCGCTGAATGCCCTCGGCGTATTGGGCAAGGTCTTGGAAAACGGTAACCCTGCATGGCAGGAGGGTAAGCCCTGGACGCGCCCCGCCGAGTGGGACGATGCCCGCAAGGCCTACGAGCTGGGTGTGAAGAACCAGACGCAACTCTCGGGCCGTCCGTTTGACTACACTTTCTGCCCTCAGGACGACTACTATCTGAAGGCGCACCTCTTTGGGGACATATTCGCTGGCGACCAGCTGACTGCTGCCGACCGCGAAATCGTCACCGTGGCCGCGTTGAGCGGTCTTGTGGGGGTGGCACCTCAATTGGCGGCACACAAGCAGGGCGCGGTGAACATGGGCAACAGCCGTGAACTGGTTGACGAGCTTTGTGCATGGCTTGACAAGGAGGGCTACACCTTGCGCAGCAACTGGCCTAAGGGCGAGCCCAATACCGCCTACGCCCAGTACTTTGTCGGCAACAGCTACCTGGCGCCTATGGAGGGCGGCATGGCCAACGTCACCTTTGAGCCTCGCTGCCGCAACAATTGGCACATCCACCACAAGCAGGTGCAGGTGCTCGTCTGCGTCGCTGGCCGCGGCTGGTATCAGGAGTGGGGCAAGGAGCCGGTCGAGATGACTCCCGGCACCGTCATCGCCATTCCCGCCGAAGCCAAGCACTGGCACGGAGCCGCCAAGGACTCTTGGTTCCAGCATCTGACCTATCACAAGGACGTTCAGGAAGGCGCTTCCAACGAGTGGCTGGAACCCGTGACCGACGAGATCTATAACCAACTGAAATAGAATCTGAATCCATCGACGGTAACAGCAGTGAAATAAAGGTCACGCACCCTATCCAACGGAACTGCACCCCAAAAGTTAGAAACAAATACTTTTGGGGTGCAGCTCATAATGCTAAAGAATGTGGATGTTGATTTCTTTAATCATTGGAATTTATAGTAAATGAATAAAACTTGGGATTTTTCTTAAAAAAAATCTCATATTTGTATGGATTGTAGTACCTTTGGTGCCTTAGCAAGTTATTATTAATTGATGACAAAGGTAATAGAAATGAAAAAGAAAAATAAAACGGTACTATGGATGTCGCTGGGCATCTTCTTTCTCATCTTATCATTTGCTCTAACAGCCTGGGTAATTGACGGACGCTCACTACAAGCCATCTTTGTCAGCCATGCCTTATCACAGACGACACTGGAGGACTATGCTCAGCAGCGCGGTGACATGACCGACAAGAGCACCGTGGAAATCCCTGATGATGTGAACTTCCCTCGCGAGATGCGCCAGTACCGCGTGGGCGGCATGCAGGTGTTTCACATGGAGCCTCAGGATGACAGCAAGCCCGTTGTGCTCTACATCCATGGCGGAGCTTATTACCACAACTATTCCTCGCGGCATTGGGCGGCAATGGCCGAGTGGGCCGCAATGACGGGCTGCGGCATCGTTACGCCCAACTATCCGTTGCTTTACCGCTTCACGGCCAGGGGTGCCCATCCGCTGATGATGCAGCTCTATCAGCAGCTCATCAAGAAGTACCCGGCACGGCGTCTCATCATCATGGGCGACTCGGCAGGTGGCGGGTTCACGCTGGCCTTGGCCCAGGAGATGCGCGGTGACTCCATCGAGCCGCCCAGCCGCCTGGTGCTCATCTCGCCTTGGGTCGATGTGCTGGGAGGCGATGACGCGTTGCAGCAGCACGACACCTTCCTCAATGCCGAAGTGCTCAGGAAAGTGGGTGCCGATTGGGCTGGAGAGATGGATCCGCGTGACCCGATGATTTCGCCCCTTTACGGTGACATGGAGGGTCTTCCGCCCACCGACCTCTTCACGGGCACATGGGAAATCTTCTACACCGACATCGTCAAGACTTATCACAAGATGGAGACAGCCAGTGTGGACGTGCGGCTGCATGAAGCCGAAAAAATGGGTCACGTCTATCCCCTGTGGCCTTGCCCCGAGGGGAAAAAGGCCCGTCAGGAAATCGCCGAGATCATCCTGCAATAATTGCGTGTTTAGCAAGACAAAACAATCTCTTTGTCTTTTATCAACTGAATCAGAACTGTGTTTGGCGTTTAGCGAAAAAATTGTATCTTTGCCCCTGGAAAGAAATCAATTGGGAATTAACTCACCATCTAATAGTATAAGTAGAATTATGATTATCAAAGCAATCCGCATGTTTGACGGTGGTTTTATGAACCAGCCGTTCGCCTTTGGTGGCGAGGAGGGTAGGGATGCCTTCGACGACCAGATTATCTATCGCAGCAGTCTGCAGAATTTCCTCATCGACACGGGCGATGAGGTGATATTGATTGACACGGGCTTCAAGACAGGCTATGCAGCTCCCGCCAAGAAGTATGGCGCTCCGCTATATATGGGCGACAAGGTGGCCGACTACATGAAGGCCTTTGCTGCCACAGGCTACCAGCCCGAGCAGGTGACCAAGATTCTCATCACCCACAAGCACCCCGACCACAGCGACTGCATCGGCGAATTTCCCAATGCCAAGATATATATCGCCCCCGAGGATGCTGACGCGATGAAGTTGGAGGGCGACAATATCGTCCGTGCCGAGTATGGCCAGCCCTATCACAACTTCCCCAACGCGATGCAGGTGGCCGAGGGCCTGTGGTTCATCGAGGCCAAGGGACACACCAAGGGCAACAGTATCGCCATTCTGGAGGATGACGGCCTCTACTACATGTTCCATGGCGATGTGACCTATTGCGACGCTGCCCTGAAGGCCAACAAACTCTCCATCGTGTTTGAGGACGTGGCGGCAGCCCGCGAGACCCTCGACCGCGTGCGCGACTTCATCAAGCAGAATCCCACCGTCTATCTCTCGACCCATTGCCCCGAGGGCTATGAGAACCTAGAGATGAAACGTGTGATGAAGCTCTAATCCACGCTGCCATCAGTATAGGAACATTGGTGTCTATAACAACACCAATGTTTTTTTCGGTAATTTGTTCTCTAAATTGATAAGTTTCAGTACATTTGCGGTGCGTTATATTTTACTTATTTAATCGACATTAATGCGTTTTTTTATGAAAAAGGGAATTCACAACTCTTTTAAGGCCCTTTTTGTGGGTCTGATGGCGTTTGCCGCGACTTCTGCGTGGGCAAACCCTGGTGATGTCCTGCTCGAAGAAACCTTCGACACGCAGGAAGCTTTTGAATCCTGGACCATCGTGGATCAGAACGGTGGCCGCACCTGGGAGTTTCTCAATGGCATGGCTGCTTACATGCTCGACTACCAGACCGGCCTTCCGGGCGATGACTACTACATCTCGCCGGAATTTGAACTGGATGCTGACCATGTGTATGAACTGACGTTCTACATGGGCGTGCTGTCCAAGACCGAGAACCTGCGCGTCCTGCTCGGCACGAGCACCGACCCCGCCTCGTTCACCCAAGTGCTCGCCGATTATCCCAATGTGGTCCGTAGCGACTCGGGCAACAAGACGGTCAAGGTGTATGCTGCCACAAGCGGCACCTATCGCCTCGCTTTCTATGCCTACAGTGAGCCCGAGCAGCACCGCGTCGAGATTGACAACGTGAAGCTTATCGAGAAATCGTCCAAGGGTGTTCCTGGTGAGGTGACCGACGTCATGCTGACGCCTGCCGACCTCGGTGCCAACGAGGCCACTTTGGCCTTCACCGCTCCCGTGGTGAACGCTGCTGGCGAGGCCTTGAGCGAACTCACCGCCATCGATGTGTATGTTAACGGTGTGCTCGAGAAGACCTTTGAGAATCCTGCCGCTGGTGAGTCGTTAACCTATAACGACACCGAGGTCGAGAACGGCTTTAACACCTACCGCGTTGTTGCCCGCAATGGCGAGGGCGAGGGCAGCGCTACCGAGGTGACCGCCTTTGTCGGCATGGATATGCCCGTGGCTCCCACCAATGCGGTGGCCAAGCTGAATAACGACATGAGCATCACCGTGACTTGGGACGCTCCCACGCAGTCGGTCAACGGCGGTTATGTTGACTATAGCGCCATCACCTATCGCGTGGAGCGCAACAGCGAGTCGAGCGGTGTGGTCGCCGAAGGCACCAGCGAGACGTCCTATACCGACAATATCCCCGTTACCGAGGGACAAGTCAATGCCAGCTACACCATCACTCCGCTCTATAACGGTAATGAGGGTGAGGCTGTCGAGAGCAACAGCGTGGTAACCGGCAAGCCCCTTGACCTGCCCTATAGGGCTTCGTTTGCCTGGGGTGAGCAGGAAAACTGGACTCAGGATGGCGAGGTGCACGATTTTGACTTCTATGCCACGGGCGACATCTATGATGACTGGACTGGTGAGCCGCTCATCGAAGCTCCCGACTATGACGGCGGTTTCCTCGTTGCCGAGAGCCAGTATGCCGACTATGACACCTATAGCCGCATCGTTTCGCCCATGCTCAACCTGAACAGCGTGAACGTACCCACCATGAAGTTCATGTTCCACTATGGCCGCAGCGCGTGGTACGATCCCGAGTGGGATGGCGAGATCGATGACAACATCCAGGTACAAGTCTCCTTTGACGGCGGCGAGTGGCAGGATGTCGAGAACGCCCGGTTCTTCCTCAACGAGATGACCGACCAGTGGGTGGAGTGTGAGGTGATTCTGCCCAAGAACGCTGACGCCAACTTCGCCAACATCGGTCTGCTGGCATCGGCCTTGAGCGACCAGATGGGCGCCCGCCGTGACATGTATGTGGACAACATCCGCATCGCTGAGGCCAGCGTTGAGAATGACCTCGCCGTGACCGCCTTCACCATCGACCCGAAGCGTGTCAACGTGGGCGAGGACTTCGTGATGAAATACGACATCATGAACCGCGGTTCACAGGATGCTCAGAACTACACGGTGAACATCTACCGTGACGGCGAACTCTATCAGAGCGTTGCCGAGCAATCGCTTGCCGCAGGTACTTCGACCACGGGTACCGTTGCCTATACCGCCACGGTGGCCGATGCTGACATGGAGGCCATCAACTGGCAGGTCGAGGTGGTTTGGACCGACGACATGATGCCCGAGAACAACGAGAGTGCCGTTGTCGCTACCTCGGTTCGTCCCAATGAGTTGCCGGCACCCGAGAACCTCTCGGCTGCCACCAGCGGCGATAACGTCATCCTGATGTGGAACGCTTGCCAGTCGGTAGAGCCTGCACAGGGCGAAATGGAGTATGTGACCGATGACTTCGAGTCTTATCGTCCCTTTGCCATCGACGAAGTGGGCGACTGGACCCTCTATGACGGCGACCAGGCCACGACGCTCGTCACTCCGCGCATCCCCGTTAATTACGAGAACCAGGGTGCTCCCATGGCCTTCCAGGTGTTCAACACGACCGAGAGCCAGACATGGGTGGACGGTAACATGGACAATGCTTTCATGCCCCACAGCGGTGAGCAGTACATGGCTGCTCCCAGTGTCGATTACCCCTACGAGAACGACGACTGGCTGATTACTCCGCGTCTCGACGGCCGTGCACAGACCATCAAGTTCTGGGCTAAGGCTGCCACCTTTGACTCGGAGTGGATCAACGTCTATACCTCGACGACCGACAATCACCACGACAGCTTCGTGAAGCTGAACAGCGAGGAGCGCATCTACGTTGGTGACGGTTGGCGTGAATACTCGTTTGACGTGCCCGAGGGTACCAGCTACTTCGCCGTGCGCTGCATCCGCCGCAGCGTGATGCTGATGGTTGATGACTTTACCTTCGCTCCCGCAGCCACCGACGAGGCACCCCGCACCTTGACGGGTTACAACGTTTATTGTGATGGCAAGATGATTGCCTTTGTTCCTGTTCCCGAGACGAGCTACACTGGTGAGAAGGCCGACAACAGTGCCACTTACTATGTGACCGCCGTTTACGAGCAGGGCGAGAGCCTGCCCAGCAATGAGGTGAACGTTCTGGCTACCGCCATCGAGGAAGTCATGGCCGACATGCCTGCCGATGCTCGTATCTATGACGTTCAGGGTCGCCAGCTCAGTGAGCTGCAACCCGGTGTCAACATCATCCGTTACAGCAACGGCACCGCCCGCAAAGTCCTCGTGAAGTAAAACTTCACGACGCACAACAAGTAAACGAGCCGGGCTTTAGAGCCTGGCTCGTTTATTAATATAAGGAATTCTCTTTTTGGGAATTGATGAATGTACCTTGCTACTTGTTCTTAGCGGCCTGCACCCACACGGGTTCGGTGTCCATGACGGGTTTGTTGACGGCCATCACGCCCGAGAGGTTGTGCGGCACGTAGGGTTCTTCCAGATAGCGGATGTCCTCGGCCGTCAGACGGATGTCGAGCGAGCGCACGGCGCCCTCGATGTGGTGGAGTTTGGTGGCTCCCACGATGGGCGACTCCACCTTGGTCAGCAGCCAGGCCAGCGAAATCTGTGTCATCTCCACGCCGTAGCGGTCGGCCAGTTCCACAACGCGCTCCACGATGCGGTTGTCCTGCTCGGCGGTGGCGTCATATTTGAAATGCATGAAGGCGTCTTTCTCCTGACGTGCGGAAGTCTCGCCCGGGCGTTTTGCCAGCTTGCCTGAGGCCAATGCGCTGTAGGGTGTCTGTGCGATGTTGTCCTCGCGGCACAGCGGCTGCATCTCGCGCTCCTCCTCGCGCATGATGAGGTTGTAGTGGTTCTGCACGCTGATGAACTTCGCCCAGCCGTTTTTCTCGGCCAGGGCGTTCATCTTGGCCAGCTGGTAGGCATAGGCGTTGGCGATGCCGATGTAACGGGCCTTCCCGTGCGGACAGCCTCGTTCATGCCCTCCAGGATTTCCTCGGCAGGCGTCTTGTAGTCCCAGATGTGGTAGATGTACAGGTCCACATAGTCCATGCCCAAATGCTGCAGGCTGCTGTCGATGTTGTTCAGCACATGCTGGCGCCCGTTGATGCCGTTGGCAATCTCCTCGTCGGTGCGGGGCAGGAACTTGGTAGCCACCACCACGTGCTCGCGCCGTGCCATGTCGCGCAGAGCCCGTCCCACATATTGCTCCGACGTGCCCAACTGATAGGCGATGGCCGTGTCAAAAAAGTTCACGCCCAGGTCGAGGCTGCGGCGGATAATCTCCCGTGTCGGCTCCTCGCCGATGGTCCATGAATGCTGGCCGATGGTCGGGTCGCCGAATCCCATGCAGCCCAAACAGATGCGCGACACACGCAAGTCAGAATTTCCCAGTTTTACGTATTCCATAACCCAAATGATTTATCGTTTCCAAGACACAAAGATACAAAAAAATAAAAATTTGTGAACCGCCTATGTCGATTTTTTGATTACTTTTGGAGCAAGTAATCAATTCAAGAATGATATGAAGAGGATATTGACATGGATGCTGGCGCTGGCCGTGGTGGCTGGCGCGGGCGCTAAGACCAAGGCGGTGAAAACGCAGCCGCAACTGAAGTTTGACCCGACGATAGGGGAGACGAGGACCTTGACGATGCCCGATGGCCAGGAGGTGAACTACACGGCCTATGAGGGCATGTTTTTCGTGACCAACGTGGAAGACTCCGCCTATCAGACCATCAACGTGTATGTGCCCGATGGAGCGACGCAGCAGACGCCTATACTGTTGCGCACCTATGTGGGCGGCTATATGGCGGCTCCCGCTCAGCAGCCCAAGGCCAGCGACGCCACGGGCAGGGCTTTGAAGGAGGGCTATGTGGTCGCCATCCCGGGCAGCCGTGGCCGTAACTCGACGGTGGTCGCCACAAGAACCGACAAGAAGGCGGGTATCAAGAAAGGACAGACCATCTACACGGGCCGTGCTCCTGCCGCCATCTTGGACCTGAAGGCCGCCATCCGCTATCTGCGTCAGTTTGACGACGTGATGCTGGGTGATGCCGAGACAATCATCACCGACGGCACGAGCGCCGGTGGAGCGATGTCGAGTCTGATGGGCGCCACGGGCAACAATCCCGCCTATGAGCCGCTGCTGTGTGCCATGGGTGCCGCCCAACAGCGTGACGACGTGTTTGCTGCGGTGTGCTATTGTCCGATTATCGACTTGGACCATGCCGATATGGCCTACGAGTGGCTCTATAACGGTACCGACAGCCGTCAACAGGGCGATGCTGACGTGCTCGCCGTGAGCGACGAACTCAAGGCGCAGTTCCCTGCCTATCTGGAAAGTCTGAACCTGCACACGCCCGACGGCACACCCCTCACTGCCGACAACTACCTGGATTACATCAAGCGTGAAATCATCCGTTCGGCACAAATCGCCAAGAATGCCGGTGCCGAGATCCCCGACAGCCTCGGCTTCACGTTCAGCAAGGAAGAGATGGGCGGAATGCCACCCATCAACGGCGGCGTGCGTCCAGGCGGAGGCCAGATGCCGCCCATGATGCCACGTGGTGGGCGTGGCGGTGGCAAGCCGGGTGATTACATCATCGATCTGGACATGGACAAGTATCTGAATTATGTCGTATCCACCCAGCCGCTGAAGACCGCGCCCGCCTTTGACACCCAGGGTGTGGCAGGAGGCCGTGCCTCGGGCGAGAACGAGGAGTTTGGCGACAAGAGTGGCAGCAGCGTCAACTTCACCGATTACAGTGCCGCCAAGACCGGCTCGACGGTGACCGATGAAATCCGTGAAAACGTGCGCCTGATGAACCCGATGAACTTTATCGGCGACGGTGTGACCGACGTGGCTCCCCACTGGTACATCCGTCACGGGGCCCGCGACCGCGACACCTCATTCCCCGTGCCCATCAACCTCGCCCTTAAACTCCAGAACGCGGGCAAGGACGTCAACTTCCTGCTGGCATGGAACCGTCCCCACAGCGGCGACTACGCCCTCGACGAACTCTTCGAGTGGATAAGCAGCATCGTGAACGGTAAATAACTTATTTGGACCGTTGCTTCAGATAGGTGCTGGGTGAAACACCGTAGAATTTCTTGAACATGCGGGTAAAATGTTGCGGATAGTCGAATCCGAGTTGTTCGGCTGTCTGTGCAATGCTTTCGCCGCCGATGAGCAGTTTCTGCGCCCGCTGCATGACGAAACGACGGATGGCATTGCTGGCTGTGTCGTCGGTCATCTGATGAATCAGGTCGCCGAAGTAATTGGGCGACAGAAACAATTCCTGGGCGCAGTACTTTACTGTGGGCAGTCCATGATTGCGATAGATGCCCTCGGCATAATACCTGTTCAGCAGGTTCTCGAACCGTGTCAACAGGTCGTTGGTCTTTGCCGTTTGCAGTGATAGTTGCTTGGCGTAGAAACGGGCCACATGTTCAAGCACCAGTTCGATATAAGACACGATGATGTGTTGCTGGTGTTCATCATCATTGCCGCTCAGTTCATTTCTTAAGGCTTCTAACAGGGTAACGATATTCTGTCGCTGGCCTTCGTCCATGAGCAGGGCCTCGTTGGTGTTATAGGAGAAAAAACTGTAGACATGCATCCGCCTCTCCAGGTCGGTGCCATGTATCAGTATGGGGTCAAACAACAGGGCCCATCCCTTGGTCTGAATTTCCTCTCCGATGTCTGCCTTGCCGCCTATCTGACCAGGCGAGACGCACATCAGGGCATGGCGGTGCAGGTCATAGGTTGTGAGGCCATAGGTCAGTTCCTCCAATGTCTCGTCGGCAATGAATAGCCCATAGACATCGTAGTTGTTCAACGAGTGCCTGCAATGCTCCAACTCGTCGTAGTGGATGACCGAAACGAGCGGATGCAGCACCGGAGCACCGATGTACTGGGCATAGTCGTTGACGTTATGAACCTTTAAGATTTTCTCCATCTCAGGTGCAAAAATAATCATTATTTTGTGATAATCGGTAAAAAAGGTTGATTTATCAGTAATTCGATTTGGCCCAGAGATTGGATTTCGTCATACCTTTGCATCGAGAAAACTAACATTCATTTTAATCAAGAATCACTATGATGAAGGAGACAAAGATTGCTTTGGGTACCTGGGCTTGGGGTGCAGGCGCATTTGGCGGTGATGCCGTGTTCGGTTCCAATACCGATGTTGAGAATCTGAAACCCGTGTTTGAGGCGGCGATGAAGTCTAGACTGAACCTGTGGGACACTGCCACGGTTTATGGTATGGGCGAATCGGAGCGCATCCTCGGCACGCTTGCCAAAAGCGTGAATCGTGACGATTTGATGATTTCTACCAAGTTCACCCCTCAACTTGCTGAGATTTATGAGAACAGCGTCGAGAAGATGGCCGATGCATCCATCGAGCGCATGGACTGCCGCTACATCGACATCTATTGGATTCATAATCCGATGGATGTGGAGCGCTGGACACCAGGGCTTATCCCCTTGTTGCTGAGTGGTAAGGTGAATCGCGTGGGCGTTTCCAACCATAATATTCAAGAGATTGAACGTGCCAACGAAATCCTGGGTAAGGCAGGCTTTAAGGTATCGGCCGTTCAGAATCATTTCTCGTTGCTGTACCGCTCCAGCGAGAAAGGCGGCGTGCTTGACTACTGCAAGAAGAACGGCATCGAATTCTGGGCCTATATGGTGCTGGAGCAAGGTGCGCTCAGCGGCAAGTACAACAAGGCGAACCCGCTGCCCGAGGAGAGTGACCACGGCAAGAAATACAACCCCGTACTGCCTCAGTTGGAGGCCTTGACCAATGAGATGACCGCCATCGGTCAGAAGTATGGCGCATCGTGTTCACAGATTGGCATCGCTTGGGCTATCGCCAAGGGAACGCTGCCCCTCATCGGAGCGACCAAGGAGCGCCACGTCATTGAAGCAGCCGAGGCCGCAAAGATTCAGCTGACAGCCGAAGAGGTGGCAAGGTTAGAGCAACTGGCGGATGCCACTGGCATCGACACCCGTGGCGGCTGGGAACACAGTATGGAATGATATGAGAATCAGCGTCACGTTACTATACATGGCTATGGCCATAAGCATGATGGCTCAGGGAGTGATGGATGTGCACAGCCACATCATCACTCCTGGCTTTGTCTCAGCGCTGGAGCAGGAAGGCAGGCTCATGGAGGAGGGCTTCCCGTTGCCCAAATATGACGTGGAGAGCCATCTGCGCTGGATGGATGAGGCGGGCGTCGAGACCTCGGTGCTGACGCTGGCGGCCCCTCAGCCGAAATCGGCTGCGGTCGTGAGGGCAACCAACGAGGAGGCTGCCTGCATCAAGCGCGAGCATCCGGGACGGTTCCTGTTCTGCGCCGCATTGCCGCTGCCCGACGTGCAGGCGGCTATCCGCGAGGCCGTCTATGCGCTCGACACCCTGGGGGCTGACGGCATCAAGTTGGCGACCAATGTCCAGGGACAATACTTAGGTGTGCCGGAATTGGACACGCTGTTTGCCGTGCTTAACGAGCGGCAGGCGGTCGTTATCCTGCATCCGCATTGCCCTAATCCCGTCAACCGTGAGGTGATGGCCCAGACACCGCTCGCCATGCAGGAATACCTGTCGGAGACCACCCGTGCCGTGAGCAACATGATCAGCCGCAATGTGCTGGCCCGCTATCCCCATGTGAAGGTCGTGGTTCCCCATTGCGGAGCCTATCTGCCGCTGGCTGTGCCGCGCATGAAGTCGCTCGCCCCCGTCATGCAGGCCAATAAAATGGTGGGCGACATCGATTGGGAGGCCAACCTGTCCGCACTCTACTATGACCTGGCGGGAGCTCATTCGCCCGAGACCATCCGCATGATGCTCACCATCACCACACCCGACCATCTGCTGTATGGCTCCGACTATCCCTATGTGGCCCCGCAGGTGCTCACACAGAGCCTGGCGAGGATGAAACAGTACCTCACCGACGAGGCCGACCTGGCCCCGTACAAGGAGATGTTCCTCTACAAGAATGCATATCAATTATTTAAATGACCATAAGCTGATGAAGAAGCTATCAATCCTGTTATTGGCTGCCTTGCTGAGCCTGTCTGCCGCAGCTCAGGCACAGACCATTTTCCCTGCCGAATTCACCGCTCCCGCCGAGTTTAACACGGGCACTGTCCACATCTCAGTCCTCAGTCGCAGTGAGCGGCAGATGACCACCAATTTCCTCTTTGAGCAGGGTAGCCGCAACTCATGGCATTACCATCCAAATGCCACTCAAGTGCTGATGGTGCTCAGCGGCGAGGCCTACTATCAGGAGGAAGGCCAGCCCAAGCAGCTGCTATGCAAAGGCGACTTGGTGACCACAGCGCCCAATGTGCGCCATTGGAATGGAGCCACGCCCTGGAGTGCGGCCGAGTGTATGACCGTTACCGAGATAGCCGAAGGTGAAGAGCATGCCGTGCAGTTGCGCAAGGTGACAGATGAGGAATTTTCAAGTCCCATCACCTGCGAGAATATGATTGTGCGCATTGCCGAAATCGAGGTCTATCCTCAATATTTGGAAGAGTATCTGGCGTTTGCCAACGAGGTGGACCGCCTGAGTGTGGAGCGTGAGCCGGGCGTCATCTGCCTGTTCCCGATGCAGAGTGCCGACGATGCGACACAAATCTGCATCCTCGAGATTTACGCCTCGGATGCCGCCTACCAGGCGCACTTGAAGACCGAGCATTTCCAGAAGTACAAGCAGGGCACATTGCACATGGTGAAAAGCCTGAAGTTGCCCACCATGCAGCCCCTTGACCCCGAGACAATGCGACTGATCTTCAAGAAGAAATAACAACGGGGTGTTATGCCATCATTCAACTAAAATATCATAACCGCGCGTGCGTTAGCACGGTTATGTTACGGAGAATGAATGATGACATACCGTCTTATGTTACCAAAATGTTTTTTTTGGTGCACCAGCCTGATTTTATTGTAGTGTGGGAATTTTACTTTCTCCAGGCGCCGATGACTTCGCCGATATAGACGGCGTGGATGCCCGCGTCAAACCTGCTGTAGAATTTGCGGGGAGTGTCGTTGCGGAAGTCCTTCTCCTCTTGATGGAAGGCGGTGATGATTTCGCACTCGATGACGGTCTTGGCCTCGGTGTAATAGGGCGTTCCGCTGGGCGTGTAGGCCACATGCAGACCTAATGCCGCCGCTTTGTCGCCGTCACGGCCGCTGTGGCTGCCCATGTAATTTGCCACCTCCTCGTCGTCAAACTCCATGATGGTGAACCTCGGGTAACGCTCCATGAACTCATAGGTGTAACGCGCGGGGGCGACATAGACACTCACGGTCAAGCGGTTATAGCCCAGATAATTGCCCAAACTGCCCCAACCGATGGTCATGGCGTTGTGTTCAGTCTTGTCGCCGGACAGCAGGATGGGTGCGTGGGAAAAGAACGTGAACGCATTGTCGGTGAACTCCTCTTTCAGGTTCATCTCCTTGTAGCCCTCAAGGGACTGGGCGAAAGCGTCTTGCAGCGAAAACATAGTCAAAATAAAGGCTAAAATGATATACTTCTTCATATTTTCTAGTTTTTCTAGTTTTTCTAGTTTTTCTAGATGTTCTAGATGTTCTAGATATTCTAGATATTCTAGATTATCTAGATAAGTTAACTCCTAACCTAAAACCTACATATTTGGGCACTCTTCTTCCCCGTCGGTGGCAATCTGCTCGTCTTCCTTGACTTCGCGGGCGTTGTAATTGATTTTCTCAAAGCCCTTGATGATGTTCTCGACGGTGGTCTTGTCGGCGTCATAGGTGATGGTGACCGTTTGGTGCTCGACGTCGGTCACGATTTTCTTGATGCCCTTCTCAAAGCGGATGTTTTCCTTGATGCGCTTCTCACAACCCTCGCAGTGCATCTGTGGAACGGTGGTGAGTACAACGGTCTTGATGTCCTTGGCGCTGGCCATGATCATAGTCAGCAACATGACGGTCAACAGAATTAATTTCTTCATTTTATCTCTTTTTTAAATTGTTATACTAGGGACTAGAAACTAGAAACTATCTAAACAGATTGATGCGTATTCCCAAATAGGCCATCGCGCCGCTCACGGGGCCCCACACCATGGTGGGGTCGAACAACTGGCTCCAAGGCTGGTCAACGGCGATGATGGGATTGGGTTGTCGGTAGTTGGTCAGGTTCTCTCCACCCAGATAGACAGAAAAATGCCTGAACCAGCGTGTGACTTGGGCGTTAAGCTGGCAATGGGCGGGGAAGCGGGGCTCCCATGACAGCTGGGCAGGGTTGTCAATATAATAGGGATCGGGCATGCGGCCGCTGCCGTTGACCTGCAGTGTCACGTCAAACTCCCAAAGCCCGAGCGGTGTCTTGTAGGACGCTGCTACCAGGCCCTTGAAGCGTGGCGTGAGGGGTTTCTCGCGCAACTTGCCGTCATAGGTCGTCTTGACGTCGTTGTGACGATAGGCAACGGTCAGTTCCAGTCCCTCGACAATGGGATAGGACACATCCACCTGCCAAGTGTGGGAGCGGGATTTGCCGTCCAGGTCGTTGATATAGGTGACTAACGGATTGCTGTCCATGTCGATGACCATCTGATGCTCAAAGCGGGTGTAATGGTACTCGGCATTGATTTTCAACAGTTTGCCCCACAGCGGGATGTCCCATGCCGTGGTGAAACCGTAGTTCCAGGCGCTCTCCTGGTGCAGGTCGCCGAAGACAAGCCGCCGCCCGCTGGCCAGCAGGTAGTGGTTCTCGGCCAGGGCGTGTGCCGTGCGGTAGCCCTTGCCCGCCGATAGGCGCAAGGTGAGAAACTGCGCCGGATGCAGGCGCAGGTGCAGGCGTGGCGTGACAAACGTGCCGTGCAGGCTGCTGTGGTCCACACGCACACCTGCCATCAGCGTCATCACGTCGCTGGCGGGTGTGAAGGTGTATTGGCCATAGGCACCCGTGACGGTCTCTTTCTCCACCAGATGCGTCAACGGCCCCTCGGCAAAGTGCTCCAGGCGGTAGTCCTGCGACAGATGGTCGTGGTTGAGGCTCAGGCCCAGCGACAGGGTGTGCGGGTCGGTAAAATGGGTCTCGAACATGAGCTGTCCATAGGCATTGGTCTCGTTGACGTCATAGCGTTTGTAGCCATAATTCCCGTCCAGGTCGTGGCTGGCGGCCGAGGCCATCAGGGCGATATTGGTGCCATGCTCTGCGTTGAGCACCACGGCATGCTTCATGTAACCCTCATATCGGCGCGTCTTCAGGTCGATGGCAAAGGGTGTTGCCCCCTCGTGATGGGCCTTTGTCTGTCCGCTGTGGCGTTTTTCGTCAATCATCGCCACGCCGCCGTGGAAGATGTAGCGGTCGCCCAGCCAGTCCCAGCGGCTCTGCAGGTTGACCTGGCGCACATTGGGTTGGTCCAGGAAGTGGTCATGGTTATGGTCCATGTCGGCCAGATTGTCCTCATAATGGGCCAGCACGTTGGCATTAAGGCGAGGCGTCAGGTGCAGGTTACCGTCGGCATTGGCCTCGATGCGGCCGTCGCTGTTGCCGTACAGGTTGAGCGTCACGCCCTGCTCATCCTCGGGTTTGAGGTACTCCACGTCGATTTGTCCTGTGATGCCCTCATAGCCGTTGCGCACGCTCGAGGCCCCCTTCGACACCTGGATGCTCTTCATCCACGGCCCTGGCACATAGCCCAGGGCGAAGGGTAGGGCAGCGCCCCGCCAATCGGGCAGATTCTCGGCCAGCATCTGCACGTAGGTGCCGCTCAGCCCCAGCAACTTAATCTGCTTGGCTCCAGTGGCAGCGTCGCTATAGTTGACATCGACCGACGGGTTGGTGGTGAAACTTTCGCCCAGGTTGCAGCAAGCGGCCTTGAACAGTTCCACCTTGTTGATGCGCATCGAGTTCTCGGCTCCCGCGACGCGGCTCATGCCAGGCCGCCGCGACGTCACCGTGACCTCGTTGATGGTCTGCATGGGTATTGAGTCCACGCGCTGATTCACCGTCGTGGTATCAGCATCGTAGCCAACGACGTGCGTCTGGCCACCAGCCTGCAATAAGGCGGCAGCCATGCTCAGCACCACTATAATCCGGCGAAACGTCATACCAATGTAATCGTAAATCGCAACAAAATTACTACTAATTTACAAACTAAAGGCTTAATATTTCAAGAGAATTCTTTCTTTTTTTTTACAGTTTCCTGTTTGATTATTAATAAATAAGATTAATTTTGCGGCATGATGAAGCGCAAGTTAACGCATAACGGCATCACACGCAAGCAACAACTGTTTGCGTGGATGATACTGTTGGTCTATGTGCCGATGGTGTTGCTTGCCTCGCTTCATGTGCATTCCCCCAACGATTTCTCCAGGGCTATTGACTGCGACCAGTGTCATACTGCTGTCCACCATTCGGGCCACATCACCGCAATCAACCACCACATCGATGATTGCTTGTCATGCCGTTTCCTCAGCATGCAAATCGATGTTCCCCGCACGGTAATCAGTCAGGCGGTCAAGCAGGCTACAGTCCATTTGGAGTTTTTTCTGGCCAGCGTGCCTGTTGTCAGGGCCGTGGCCCAGCCGTCGTTGCGTGCACCCCCGTTCATTCTGTGATACCTCACAATCAGCCAGATAGTCTGCAACAGATTATCCGGCTCTATCAACATCCCTTTTATTCATTAAAACTATCACAGAATGAAATCATACTTATCGATTCTGCTGCTGACGTGCGCGTGCACGATGGCGGCTCAAGAAACGGTCGTGCTCGACTCGACCGACGTGTTCTTTCGCCACATAGAACTCAAACAAGTGGTTGTCACCGGTCCCACCGGTGCAGTAAAGATGCAGGACATGTCGATGCCTGTAGGTATCGTTGACCACAACAGGTTGCGCATGACACCGGCAACCAACATTGTCGATGCGGTGGCCAAACTGCCCGGCGTGGCTCAGGTGAGCACCGGTAGCGGCATCTCCAAGCCCGTCATCCGCGGACTGGGATACAACCGCGTGGTCGTCGTGGCCGACGGCGTGCGCCAGGAGGGGCAGCAATGGGGCGACGAGCACGGCGTGGAGATTGACGGCAACGCCGTGAGTTCGGTCGAGGTGCTCAAGGGACCCGCGAGCCTGCTCTACGGCTCGGATGCGCTGGCGGGCGTCCTCAAACTCAACACCGACCCTGTGGTGCCGCTGGGCAAGATGCGCATGAATGTGAACAGCGAATACCATTCCAACAGCGGCCTCGTGAACTACTCGTTCAACTATGGCGGTAACAAGCGGGGCTTGTCATGGAACATCCGCTATGGCGATAAGTTTGCCCATGCCTACAAGACCCCCATTGACGGCTATGTGCCCAACACGCAGTTCCGCGAGCGTGCCCTGTCGGGTATGCTGGGCGTCAACAAGGCCTGGGGTCACACGCGCCTGACGGGCTCCTATTTCCACCTCACCCCCAGCATCGCCGAAGGTGAGCGTGACCCGTTGACGGGCGAATTGGAGCAGCCCTATAACGATGCCAAAACCTATCACCACGGCTTGCCCTACCAGCAGGTGTATCATTACAAGGCCGTGCTTGACAACTCGTTCTATCTTGCTGACGGCCGCTTGAATGCCGTGCTCGCTTACCAGCAGAACCGCCGCCAGGAATTTGAGGAGCCCGACGAGTACGGGCTTTACCTCAGGTTACACACGGTCAACTACAACATCCACTACGTGACGCGGCGCTTGGGCGAATGGCGCATCACCAGCGGCGTGAGCGGCATGTGGCAGCGCTCGCTCAACGAGGGCGAAGAGTATCTGATTCCCGACTACAGCCTGTTTGACTTCGGAGCCTTCGTCACCACGACAGCCAACGTCGGCAGTTGGGCCCTGAACGGAGGTCTGCGTTTCGATAACCGCCACCTCGACAGCCGTGAGCTGATGGATGATGGTGCCCTGCGTTTCCAGGCCTTCAAGCGTGACTTCAGCGGTTTCACAGCCAGTGTGGGTGCCGTGTGGCATGCCACAGAGCATTTGGACCTCAGGGCCAACGCGGCCCGCGGTTTCCGTGCCCCCAACATCAGCGAGTTGGCCAGCAACGGCGTGCATGAGGGCTCGCTGCGCTACGAGGTGGGCAACCGTGACCTCAAGCCCGAGTTCAGCCTGCAGTTTGACTTGGGTGCCGAGTTGACCACATCATGGCTGGATGCCCAGTTGTCACTGTTCAGCAACCGCATCGACAACTACATCTTCATCCACCGCACGGACGCTGTCATCGACGATGAGTTCATGACCTATCGCTATGATAGCGGTGATGCCCAACTGCTGGGCGGCGAGCTGGCGCTGGACATCCATCCATGGCACTTCCTGCACCTGGGCACCAGTTTTGCTCTGGTCAATGCCGTGCAACTGCACCAGCCCGAGGAATCCAAATACCTGCCCTTCACCCCGGCGCCCCGTTGGCAGAGCGACGTCAAGTGGGAACTCCTGCATGATGGACGCGTGCTGAACAATGCCTACATCTCGCTGGGCGTGGACTATAACTTCAAGCAGGACCATTACTATCGCGCCGACGACACCGAGACCGCCACGCCGGCCTATTGCCTGCTCAATGCCGCCATTGGCACCGATATCATGGTCAAGGGACAGCGTGTGGCATGCCTGAGCCTGATGGGGACCAACCTCACCAACAAGGCTTACCAGAGCCACCTGAGCCGCCTCAAGTATGCCGATGTCAATCCCGTCACCGGGCGCCAGGGCGTGTTGAACATGGGACGCAACATCATCGTCAAACTCACCATCCCGCTGGAGTTCTGAACACTCTCAGGTCTTGGCGATGAAGATGTCCAAGTAGAAGAATTCCGCTGCCATCATGGTGGCGGTTTTCCTTTATTTGGGCTCAGGCATTGTGATGGCTGCGAAGTAAACCGCAAAAACAAGAGGGTGTTTAGGGAATAATAGCTATCTTTGCAGGAGTAAAGAATGGCTTTTCTGAGTTATGGACAAGATAAAGATTCATGTGTTGCGCACTGGCGAGGTGCGTGTGTCGCCCTATCTCCCCTTTGGCGGAGACGATTGCAGTATCATCAAGGCTTCGGGTGTCACAACGCCCAAGAGCAAATGGATTTGGCTGCCGGTGTTCAGTTTCCTTATTGAGCATCCCAAGGGAAAAATCCTCTTCGACACGGGATGGCATCGCGAAATGTCGCCCGAAGGCGTTTTTGACAAGAAGGCCCAGATTCGTTCTCTGGGTTCGTTCTTGCTCTATCAGATTAACCAGGGACGCATCGCCCCTGGCGAAGCCATCAACGAGCACCTGGAGCGCATGGGCATCAGGCCGCATGACTTGGACTATGTGCTCATCTCGCATCTCGACTGTGACCATGCCAACGGTTTGAAACAGGTGGCCGGGGCCAAGCACATCCTGGTCTCTCGGGCCGAGATGGAAGGCACCACCCGCAAGAATTTCCAAATCCGCATCCGCTTCCAGCGGCGCTGGTGGGAAGGCGTGGACCTGCAGACCTTTGACTGGAACGGTACCGAAGGGCCCGTGGGCAAGTCCTATGACGTGCTGGGCGACGGCAGCCTGGTCATGGTGAACATCCCTGGCCACAGCGAGGGACTCTGCGCCCTGAAGGTAAAGAATGATGAGGGCAAATATGTCCTGTTGTTTGCCGACGGCGGTTATGCCACCAAGTCGTGGCGCGACATGATCACGTCGGGCATCACGCTCGACAAGAAACTGCAGCGCGAGTCACTGCAATGGATACGCCAGCAGAGCCTGTCGCCCGACTGCATTGAATCCCTCGCCACGCATGATACTGATGTGGTACCTCATGTCATAGAATTTTAGAGTCAGATTATGATACACGTCAACAGAGTACATCACATTGCCATCATCTGCTCGGACTATGAGCGGAGCCTGGAGTTTTATAAAACCGTGCTGGGATTTACCGTCCTCGCCGAGAATTACCGTGAGCAGAGCAAGGGTTACAAGACCGACTTGGCGCTGGGCGACCAATATGTGATAGAGTTGTTCTCTTTCCCGTCACCGCCCGCTCGGCCTACCAATCCCGAGGCTGCCGGACTGCGTCACCTGGCCTTTGAGGTCGACGATATCGAGGCCGAGGCACGGGAACTGGAGCGGATGGGTGTCGAGCATGAGCCCATCAGGACAGATTCCACGACCAATCGCCGCTTCATGTTCTTCCATGACCCCGATGGCTTGCCCCTGGAACTGTATGAACGCTAAGCTTCTATTAATGAACAATAACCGCGCTGTGGGCGGAAAATTAAACAAATATTTAAACTAAAATTTTAAATATAATTGTTTAATTTCCCGTGCACAAGCACGGTTATATTACCGAGTCGGTTTGATGTAGCAGCGGCCTGGTTATAATGCGTAGAAGGGCATTTCCCGCCCATTGTCAATCTTGAGGACGAGTTCTTTGCTGTCGAGCGAAATAATCTCCATGTTGTGCATCTTGGGCATGCCGTCAAGCATGGTTTTTTTGAATTCGCCTTTCATGCCGTTGAGTTCACCCCTGATTTGCTTGTCCATCTTGGCCTTGGTCTTGGCATCCATGCCCTTGATTTCGTAGTCAAAGTCAACCTCGGCCTGGCCTTTGTTTAGGTTCATCGTCAAGTTTTTGCCATTCAGGGTGTAGGTGCCGGGGACGCTCACGCTACCCGTGATGGTGATGGGCACACCATCCTCTTTCATCTGGTGCTCAGCTCCCACCAGGAGTTCGCAGGCTCCGTTTTTATCAAAGGCCAAAGCCACGAGCACATCTTTGCCGTCATCATCGGCAAGCTTGGTGCCCCATTGATGGGCAGTCAGGCTCTGCGCGTTAAGCGCAAGCACCGACATGAGCATCAGCATTAAGGATAAAATTGATTTCTTCATGATTTAAATGATTTGGTGTGAGTTAATGTGATAAAATCCAACGAGATAGCGGGTGTCGCATCGCGGGCAACGACAGAACTGCCGCTATGACTACAGCCACAAAATTAGGAAAAATTTTGCAAACCTGCCATTTTCAGAGTGTTTTAATGATTGATTATCCAAAAAAACGCTAAATTTGCCTTGTGAGAATAATAAATTGCGAATTATGAGAAATTTTGTCCTATTATCTGTGTTGATGGTCTTGTCTCTGTGTTCATGCCATAATAACAAGGCCGAAGTGTCACAAAGCGCTGGCATCACGGCCGAAATGGCCTACGAGGGCGTCAACAACTATTGCCATAGCCAGTATGACTGGAGCGTGGCGGCCGAGAACCCCGATATGATTTACGTCACGATGGGGGAGGAAACCGACTCGGATTATCAAGTGGTCTTCCGCAGCTACACGGGCGCCTTGGTGCGCTTCTATGTTGACAAGACCAGCGGCACGACACGCATGGTGGAGTCTGTTCCGGCCCTGGGTGTCGATAGCGTTGCCGGCACCATCGACCTGCATGATTACTTGGAGAAAAAGGAATGAGCCGCGACGGGGCAATGTGGCATTTACTGATTCCATCTTTACCGCATGATCACTATCAGGGAATATCAAAAGACAGACATGGCCGAGGCCATGGGCATCTGGAACGAGGTGGTGCGTGAGGGCGTGGCCTTCCCGCAGGTCGAGGAACTGACCGAGCAGGAGGCCGACGGCTTCTTCAGCAGCCAGTCCTATACCGGCGTTGCCGCCGATAGCGAGACGGGCGAGATTGTCGGTCTCTATATCCTGCATCCCAACAACGTGGGCCGGTGCGGCCATATCGCCAATACCAGCTACGCTGTCAGGTCGAGTTGCCGCGGACTGCACATCGGTGAGCAACTCGTGAAGGACTCGCTGGTGATGGGAGCACGGCTGGGGTTCCGCCTCCTCCAGTTCAACGCTGTTGTGGCTACCAACGTCCACGCCCTGCATCTGTACGAGCGCCTGGGCTTTATCCAACTGGGCCGCATCCCCCAGGGCTTCCTCATGAAGGACGGCCACTACGAGGACATCATCCTTATGTTTATTAGGCTTTAGGTTTTAGGCTTTAGGTTTTAGGCATTAGGCTTTAGGGGTTGCGTCCATATTTTCAAGAAATTATAGTTTTTATAGTGTGCGCGGTAAAGATATTCAGTATCGGCATAATTCCTTATATATGAGTTGGATAAGCATTTTGCTGTATCATGGGCTTGGCTTTTGCCTCGAAGAGGCAGGTCGGGTCGAAGACTCGACTTTTATGGAAAACACCATGCATGGTCTTTCTCGTTGAAATCGGTTCTTCGAACCGCTAACATCAGCGATGTTTCCCCAGACTCTAATTATAGTTTTTATAGTGTGTGCGTGTGGGAGAGGCCGTTTTTTCTCGTGCGCCAGCACGACTCTCATAAAATGTTGCTTCAAGTTGTCTTGAAATTGGCTGATGCGGCGGGTGCGGAGGAGGTTGGGCGATTGCGAGAAATTATAGTGTTACACACATGCATTATAAAAACTTTAAAAACTTGAATTTTTGAAATTATAGTTTTTCAAGAATTTATAGTTATTTAAATTTATATAGTGTTCACGATATACGTAGTATATCGTGACCCTCAATTAGAAAATATCTATATTGCTCTCGTGAAGGAAAAAGTTCCGGGTCTGGGGCGCCCCAACGGCTAGAAAAACGGCAAAAATTTGTATTTTGCCATTTTTGCGAAAAATAATAGTGGTTTTGCCAAGAAATCTTAAAAAAATCTCCCTGCTGCTCTTGACAAGGGGGGACGGAATGTTGTATCTTTGCATCGTTTTTAGACTCCTAGGCTTTAGGCATTAGGCTTTAGGTGTTAGTTTTTTCAGTTTTTCATTTTTTGTGCTGTATTGACGTTCATTCGCTGATTGGATGGCGTTAACATCGTGTGGATGTGCTTGCAAGATGTAGATTTTTTGCTATATTTGCGGGCAAAACCAGTATAATACGTTTAATTCTATAATCAAAATCATCATTATGGGTAAGAAAACCATGTTTTTGCTTGCTGTGGCCATGCTCTTGCTGTGGCCATCACAGGTGAGGGCCCAGGATTCGCCTCAGCAGCCCGTGGACTTGACCACCAGAATGGCCAGGACCACGCAAGACGGACTGAGGAAGGTGAAGAATCTGCCCTCCAAGAAAGTTGACGCCCGCGCCTCACAAACCGATGAGGTGACTGTGCCGACGGCTCCTTCCGCCAAAAAGCGGGAAGCCGTCCTGAAGACCAAGGCTCAAGAAGCCGCTGCCATGTCCAAGGTGAAGGACAAAAAGGAAACCGCCATCAAGCGAATGGCCCATCAGCCTGCCGCAAGGACGAGCCTGAGGGGCAAGCATGCGCCTCAACGCGCCGGGGAAGTGCGTGACGATGATGGCGTGATTATCAAGCCCGCCGACGGCCAGCGCAAAATCTACAACCGCTCGGGAAATGCGCTGATTTATGATCCTGACGGCGACTCCTGGCTGCTCACCGAGCAGTCCGGCAAGGTGCATGTCGTGTTCTGCGACAACGGCGATGTCTATATCAGGGACCTCATCTCCACCTATCGCAACAACGTTTGGGTGAAAGGCTCCTTGAGCGGCAACACGATTACCATTCCCACAGGGCAGCTGGTGAACTATGAGAGTTATGCCGAGGTGCCTTATGCCATCTATTGGGGTGTGAAGGAAGGTCGCGACTTCGTCCGGAACGATGCACGTGAGGCCATCACCTTTACCATCGACGGTGACATGATCACGCTCGAAGGCTCTGATGAGGAGAACATCATCGGCGTGTTCTATGAGTACGACGGCAACTCGTTCTTCTCCAACTTTGGCGACTATGAGAGCGTCTATGCCTTCGACCACGACTTTGTGCCCCTGGATGTGGTGACGGTGACGCCGCCGGCTGGCCTGGAGACCGAGACGTGGTACACCCGCGGTCATTACTACGAGGGCTCGTCGGTGCCTTTCCGCGGTCAGGTCAATCTGGGCTTTGACGGCAACGACGTGTACCTGCAAGGCTTGTTTGCCAATTATCCTGACGCATGGATGCATGGCGTCATCAACGACGGCACCGTGACCTTTGGCGGTATGCAGGTGCTGGGCGAATTGGACGGCCAGACCATTTATGCCGTGGGTTACAACGGCGACCTCCTGATGTCCTATGAGATGGCCTATGACGAGGAGGGTGGGGTATTCACCTCGCTCGTCGAACTGCTTGCCAACGACAATGACGAGAATGTGAATTATGACGTCTGGATTGAGGATTTGACCATCAGCCGTGAGGATCCCTTCAAACCCATTGAGGACTATCCCTACCTGAACACCTTCCAGACCACCGACGACCAAGAGGCATTCACCATCATCGACGCCAACGGTGACCACGACACCTGGGATTTCGCCTACAATAGCGACGATAACTGGTTTGCTCGTTACACCTACAACGAGAGCTTTGACGCTGACGACTGGCTGATTTCGCCTGCCTTCCATTTCGAGGCCGGTAAGCAGTACTGCCTGACCTTTGACACCTGGAACAAGGGCTTTGACGAGCGCATCGAGGTGATGGCTGGCAACGAGGCCACGCCCGAGGGCATGACCATCCAGGTCGTGGAGCCTACCGACGTGCTGTGGGAAGAGCCCCAGCAACTCGAGGCCAAGATTACGGTCACCGAGACGGGAACCTATTACATCGGTTTCCATGCCATCTCGACCGCCGACATGAACAAGCTCTTTGTTGACAACGTGATGGTTGACGTCTATGATGTGGAGGCCCCTGCCGCTCCCACCGACTTGACCGCCGTCCAGACCGAAGAGCAGCTTGAGGTGACCCTCAACTTCACGGCCCCTGTGGTGAAACGCAATGGCGAGCCCTTGTCAGGCAATCTGGACAAGGTTGAGCTCGTGCGTGACGGTCAGGTCATCCACACCTTCGAGGACGTGGCTCCCGGCGCAGCGTTGACCTGGGTGGACAATGGCGACGATTTGACCCTGGGTCTGCACCAGTATTATGCAGTAGCCTATAACGAGAAGGGCGCTGGCGACAAGAGCGAGGTTGTGCCCGTGAAAATCATTGTCACGCTCAATGTGCCCTATACAGCCGATTTCACCCAGCCCGAGACCATCGACATCTTCACGGTGATTGATGCCAACGAGGACGGCTGCACATGGAATTGGGATGACACTTACAGGACCAATTACAATTACAGTGCTGACAACGACGCTGATGACTATCTTGTCACATTGCCCATCCAGTTGGAGGCACACAAAAATTACGAGGTGGTTGTCAATGCCCGTAATTCAGGTGTTGAAGAGCGCTTTGAGGTGCTGCTGGGCACCGAGCCCACGCCTGAGGCCATGACCACCACGGTCATCGGGCCCACCGATGTCACCACCTATGATGACATGGGCGAGGAATATGAGGGCATGTTCTCGGTAAATGAGGCCGGCAAGTATTACCTGGCCATCCATGCCATCAGCGATGCCGACGCCTATCGCCTCATGGTGAATTACATCAGCATTGACTTTGGCGCAGAGCCCACGGCTCCTGCCGCTCCCGCCATCAGCGTTGTTGCTGACGAGCTGGCCGCTTTGCAGGCTACGGTCACCTTGACGGCTCCCAATGATGCGATTAACGGCGACCCGTTGACCGGCAACCTGACACGCATCGACATCCTGCGTGACGGTATCGTTGTCGGCAGCGTTGAGGACGTCGCTCCCGGCGCCACCGTTACCTATGTTGACGAGCCTGATGTCGTGGGTGACCACACCTACCAGGCCATCGCCTACAACGAGTCGGGCAAGGGCCTGAAGAGTGAAAAGGTGACCGTCTATGTCGGTCCCGATGTCCCGGGTCCTGTCGAGAACCTCACGGCTGCCGATGGTGGCGACATCGTGGCCCTGAACTGGGACAAGGTGGGCAACATCGGCGAGAATGGTGGCCCGGTGAATCCCGCCACGGTCAACTACCTCGTCTGGAGCACCTTTACCGAACAGGGATGGACCGACTATTCCATCGAGAAGAATGAACTGCTCGCAACGCTCACCGATGCCGACGCCTATGACGTGCCCTTCGACACCGACGAGGGCGAACAGCGTGTGGAGTACTGGATTGTAGAGACCCGCAACGAGGCCAACGCCGAGTATGAAGGCCAAAGCTCAACGACTGGCCTGCTGGTAGGCGCCCCCTATGAGTTACCCCTTGTCGAGGGCTTCACCGATGATGAGCTGCACTACTTCTGGGAGACCAACGGCACAATCATGATTTCGCCTGAATCCAGCGACGATGATGGCTCCTCGATGGCGCTGCTCACCGAGGAAGAGGGCATGGTACACTTCATCTCGGGCAAACTCGACCTTGAGGGACTTGCCAACCCGACGCTCCTGTTTGACGTGGCCAGCCCCGACCTCCGTTCGCTGGCAGTTGTCGGCAGTGTTGACGACGGCGAGTTCACCGTCCTTCAAAATATCACGGTGGGTGACGACTTCACGCAGGTGAAGGTGCCCCTGACCGCGCTGCAAGGCGGCCGCTATGCCCGCGTCGGCCTCGTGGCAGAGTATGAATACGCCTCCGAGATTGATCCTTGGGAGGGTGAGCTGATTTCGCTTGGCGACATGCTCCTGGTGGACAATATCCACATCGCCGACCTGTATCAGCATGACCTGTCGATATCGGTTAGTGCTCCCTCAAGCGTTGTGGCAGGTAACAATGCTTCCATCACGGTTACCGTGACCAACCAGGGCGAGAATGCGGCTAACGGCTTCGAAGTGCTGATTACGGCAGGTGACAAGATGCTGCTGGATGTGACCCCCAACCAGACGCTGCCTTCCTTCACGTCCTGGACCCAGACGGTTGATTTCCCGACCTCGGTTCTTGACGAAGCCGGCGATGTCGAGATTGTGGCCCGCGCCATCTATGACATGGACCAGCAGTCCGCCAACAATGAGGCTCTGACCTATATCACCATTATCGAGCCCGCTGTGCCCGCACCCACCGACCTCGTCGTCGAGAAGGAGGCAGGCAGCAACGACCTCGCACTCTCGTGGACCGCTCCCGATACCGCTGGCGCGATGCGCGTGACCGAGGACTTTGAGGACACCGACGCATTCCCCGAGTTCAGCCTGGGCGGCATCACTGCCTCGCACCACTTTGGCGGCTTCGGCGACTGGTCGCTCTATGACGGCAACGGAACGATGTGCTACAGCTTCACTGGCTTTGAAGTTCCCAACCTGGGTGATCCTATGGCTTGGATGGTCTTCAACTCCATGTATGAGCTGTTCCCCGTCGAGGTGGGTTCGGTCTATGAGCCCCACAGTGGCAACCAGTTGCTGCTGTCCACCTGCACGTCCGAAGGTGAGCCCATCCCCGCTACCGACCACTGGCTCATATCGCCCGAGTTGATGGGCAATGAGCAGGAAATCAGCTTCTTTGCACGCGTGATTACGGACAACTATGGCTATGAGGCCTTTGAGGTGCTCTATTCGACCACCGACGACGATATCGACAGCTTTACCTCGATTGAAGAGGTTTGGCTCGATGCTACCGACTGGACTGAGTACACGTTCACGCTCCCCGAGGGCACGAAGTACTTTGCTATCCGCCACACGGCACAAGACATCTTCGGTCTCATGCTGGACGATGTCACCTATGAGCGTGGCGCATCGGCTCCCGTGGGCTACAACATCTATGTCGATGGCGAACTGGTAGGCAGCACTCCAGAAACCACCTATGACATGTCCGCTTCGGGCCTGGCTACCGGTGAGCACACCTTTGCGGTGACTGCCGTCTATGAGGGCGGCAAGGAGTCTGCTCCCGCTACGGCTGTGATAGACCTGACCAGTGGCATCAACGAGATTACCCTGGATGGTCAGCCCGTTGACGTGTACACCATCGATGGCCGCTTGGTACGCCGCCAGGCCACCAGCCTTGAGGGCTTGAAGGGCCTCTATCTGGTAGGCAACAAGAAGGTCTATATCAAGTGAAATAGACAATACTGAACCACAGTATCCAACCCTTACCCGTGGGGGTGCAGCAACCAACCTGCATCCCCACGGGTGTGTTTTACCGACGCGACAAAATAAAGGGCAGGGTGGGGTGAGATGGGGCGTTGAAGTCTTAACAAAACATAAAAGTGAGTTTGTTAAGGCGTTGATTTGTCCAATTCTAACATCAAGGTGCGTAGCAAACATTTCGGGCGGTTCATTGTCATGTCAACCAACGTTAGTAACTTTGCAACCGAAACGAGAGAAAAGTTAGTATAACTGAAAATCAGAACGAAATATGTTACGAGACATTATAGTTGATTCTCATTTTCCTGACTGCCCGATACGCAATATCCTGTCGCGCATCAGCGACCGCTGGTCGATGCTGATCCTGTACACGCTCGATGGTAAGGACACGGCGATGCGCTATTCCGACATCCTCGTGGCTATCCCCGACATCTCACAGAAGATGCTCACCGTGGCGCTGCGCAACCTGGAAGCCGACGGGCTGGTGCTGAGGCAGGCCTATGCCGAAATACCGCCGCGGGTGGAGTACAGCATCACCGAGCGTGGCAAGTCGCTCATGCCGCACATCAACAGCCTGATAGAGTGGGCACTGGCCAACCTAGCCGACATTTTAAATGATCGCAAGAATTATTCATCCAATAAAAACCATTAATCACATTTACTACACAATGAAACAGATTGAAAAGATTGCACAGGGTGCAAATTATGCCGCCATCAACGTTGGCCGCATCAGCGAGATTATCGAACACGAGTTGCCCATGGGCCCGGACTTCACGATTCAGGGCAAGGTCTTCGGCGGGCAGGTCGTTGGCGCCGCTGCCAGCGAGTTCTCCTTCCAGACGCTCGTTCCCGGACAGGACAGCGGTTTCCTGCACACCCACAAGACGCACGAGGAGCTCTACTTCATCCTGCGTGGCGAGGGGCAGTACCAGGTCGATGGTGAAATCTTCCCCGTCAGCGAGGGTAGTGTCATCCGCGTGTCACCCAACGGCAAACGCGCGCTCAAGAACACCGGCAACGAAAACCTGACGATGCTCTGCATCCAGTACAAGGCCACCCCGTTCACCGAGGCCGACAGCCCCATGACCGACGGCATCATCCTGCAAGACCCCCTCAACTGGTAAAGCCAATTTTGGGCGTCTTTTAGACTTTGAATCAACTCCATGATTTTGCGGAAACTGAAACCGCAGGATTATGGAGTTGGTTTTAATAGTGTGTATTTATCTTCCCCAAACCTGAACGCATCGGCAGCTTTCGAGACCGACACAAGCAAGGTCTTCGAGGTCGTATTGTCACAGTCCTTCCTCGAATACGGCCTGTGGCAGGACTACGGCACGGGCCGCGAGACGCCCCGTGGCAACAGTGGAGATCTTGGCAGAGCCAAGCGTCGCCAGCGCCGCAGCTGGTTCTCCCGCAAGTTCACGTCTCAGTCATTTCACTGAGGATTTCTACAAGGATAACATCGATAAAGATTTTTGTGGCATCTTGATGTGATTGGATCGGGATTATAGCAAATCATAAATATTTTGTCAATAATCATTGTAATTATACACGGGTCACGAATTCCGCCTGTTTTTTTATATCAAAAAAGTATACATTTTAATAATTTTAGTAACTTTGCGAATTATGATTATTTGGCCGCTATGAAAACATATGTAATAGAAGCAATTAAACGCATCAAACGATTCAGTGAAAAGTTTGATGTTTCCACTACATTATGTGATAAGACTTGGATTGTTTTTAATGACACGGGCGAAAAAGAAGTTTATATTTTTCAGCATGATGGTTCTGTGTTTATTACAACAGATGGTGTTGGTATAAAAGGTGAATGGCACTGGATTTCAGCCAATAAATCTCTTGTTATAAACAGTGATGGTGCCGTCATTATGCTCCATCCAGAATTTGTTGACAACACAATTCTTGCTTTAACTTTAGACGGAACAGATGAAATGGCTTTTCTAATAGAACAGGACAATAAGGAGGCATTTATAGCAAAAACTCTTATTCAATTAGAGCAGTATTTAATTGAAAAAGAGCAGAAATTGATATCTGAATCTAATCGTAAAGTTGAAAAAGAAAATCAAAAAAGAGAACAAGAACTCAGACTAAAAAAAGAGTTTGAGAGAGAAGAAGAGACAAAACGACAGGCAAGAGAGCTGTCTCATATATTAACTAGCAAAATGGATAGAGTAATCCTATTAGCTACAATACTGGCACTTCCTCTCATAATAGTATTGATATTTATTGAAAATGATTATCGAGAACTTGCTATATCGCTCCTATTAATGGTTTATTCCATTCTTATATTAGTTATTCACCACAAAAATTCAAAGACAATAGAAAAATGGAAAACTGAACATCCAGATGATCCAAGAAGCAAATATCTTTAGTCATTAGTCATTATTCTCAAAAATCGTATCTTTTATCCTACTGGCCAATCGAAGTAGCTTTACGAAAAGAAATTGCAAAACCGCTTTGATTATGATTGACGTTCAACAACTGACCTCGTTGATTTCCACGTTCCGCGTCGAGACCAAGAAAGAAGAACCTCAGCCCCATGACCGACGGCATCATCCTGCAGGAGCCCCTCAACTGGTAAGCCAATTTTGGGCGTCTTTTAGACTTTGAATCAACTCCATGATTTTGCGTAAACCGCAAGATTATGGAGCTGATTTTTTAATAGTGTATTGATCTTCCCCAACCTGAACGCATCGGCTGCTTTCGAGACCGACACAAGCAAGGTCTTCGAGGTGGGATTGTCACAGTCCTTCCTCGAATACGGCCTGTGGCAGGACTACGGCCCCGTGGCAACTCTGGCAATCTTGGCAGAGCCAAGAAACGCCAACGCCGCCGTTAGTTCTCCCGCAAGTATTACGCCTCGGTCATGAATTTGAAGGAGTTCTATGAAGAGAACATCGGGGCCACGTTCACAGGCCTGATTTCTGATTTTGCCCGGCGTTGTAATAACAGACAATGAAATTTTCACTAATTTTGTGACGGAGTTTTTTGATTGTTTATAGTAATATGGAATATAAGACGTTGAACAATGGCTTGCAGATGCCGATGGTTGGCCTCGGTGTCTATGATATCCCTGAAAGGGAAACCCAGCGGGTAGTGGAAGATGCCATATCCGTCGGTTACAGGAGCATCGACACGGCAGCCATGTACTACAACGAGAGAGGGGTAGGGGATGCCGTGAGGGCATGTGGCGTTCCCCGCGAAGAGCTGTTTATCACGACGAAGATCTGCGATTCCTGCTATACCCGGGAAGAGACGATGCGCTCTGTCGATCATTCCATGAAGCAACTTGGCCTGGACTATGTGGACCTGATGCTGATTCACTGGCCTGTCGGGAAGCCTGCTGTCATGTGGCATACGCTCGAGGAACTTTATGGGCAAGGCTTGTTCAAGGCTATCGGTGTATCGAATTTCTATCCCAACACCTTCCCGATGATTGTGAAGGACGCTACAGTCATGCCTGTTGTCAACCAGTGCGAGACTCATGTGCTCTATCAGCAGCGAGCGATGATGGAATACCTGCACCCCTACGGTGTGGCCCTGGAAGCATGGAGCCCGTTAGCCGAGGGTAAACACGGCATCTTCAAGAATCCGATGCTCAAGAAAATCGGCGAGCGATATGGAAAGACCGCCGCCCAAATCGCCTTGAAGTTTTTGATTCAAAACGGTATTATCATCATCCCCAAGACCACCCATAAGGAGCGGATGATAGAGAATATTGACCTCTTTGACTTTACCCTTACCGATGATGACCTCGGCGAGATACGTCGTCTTGATATGGGCAGGAATGTTACCGGCTGGCCGTCGGATGCGCTCAAATACAATCCTGAGAACGATTCTTTTTATAGCGGGCGGTGCGGTGGTCGTTGATGATGCCGTTCCAGTTAAGGCCAAAGGCGAAATCATACAGATGGCCATTGCTGTCACGATATGGTGTCATATCTTGCGGCACGTCTTCGTTCTGGCGCTCAACGGTTTGCATGTCGGCTGGCATTTGGAACGGCAACAGGCCTTGAGGCTCAAACAGGCCTGAGATGATGTCGAGTTTGGCGCGATTCTGGATGCCGAAACATAGCAGTATGACGTCGGCCGACGGTTCAAGTTCGGCAAGCACGAGAGGGCGGCTGGCGTTGAGGGTCACCACCACGGGTTTGTCACCCATGAGGCGTTTGGTCTGCAGCACGAGATCAAGGTCGGCCTCGTTGTGGGTGGTAACCGTCTTGCCGCGATAGCTGCGGTCGGTAAAGCCTTCCTTGGGGTCACCACCGGCAATGCTCGGCTGGCGGGCACTGGTGGCGGTATATGGGCGGTATTGCAGGCTGATGGGGACGTAACCGTTGCCCCCTGCTTCGAGGTCGGCCCTGGAGTATCCGAAACCGCCCATCGGCTCATCGATATCGACAAGTGCGAAGTCGGCCTCAGTGGGGTCGTCAACCACTGTGAAATAGCGTTCCACAAGCTCACGGCGGATGGGATAGTCGGTGCGTTCCTCGTATTTCTCGCCCCAGAATCCCGTCATGGCCGGGTAATGGCGCATGGGGAGGTAAACGCGGGATTTTGGCGCTCTGGGCAGGCAGCCGTCGTTGTTCTTGAGCATGACGATGGAGCGTAATTGGGCCTCGTATCCAGCCTGAATATACTCGGGGTTGCCGACAATGCGTGAGGCCTCCTCGGGGTCAACATAAGGATTCTCGAACAGTCCGAGGCGGAAGCTGTTCATCAGCAGCCTGCGTGCGCTGGCCTCAAAACGCTTGCGTGCGCTCTGCTCGCCATGGTCCTTGGCCCACAAGCGGTAGGCTTCGAGAACGGGCTCCTTGTCCTGATTGCCGCCGAACTGATCCACCCCGGCCAGCAGTGCCCTGTAGTGGCGCTCGGCGACCGTGAGTTGCTCCACGCCCCATGGCTTGCCCCAATGCTTATCGACAGCGGGATAATCGCCCGTCACCACCCAGTCGGTGCACACGACGCCGTCAAAGCCGTAACGCTCGCGCAGCAGTTCGGTGATGATGTATCGGCTGTAGCTCATCGCCACATTCTCGCCGCTGGGGTCGATGCCCCAAGGCACAGTGTAGAACGACATGGTGGCACTCGCGCAACCCGTAGGACCGTCAAGGCGGAAACCGCCATTGACGAAAGGCTCAAGACGTGTCTGGAACATCCCGCCGGGATATACCGCATATCGCCCGAAACTGTAGTGCGAGTCCCTGCCGCCCTCCTCTGAGCCTCCACCGGGCCAATGCTTAATCATGGCATTAACGCTGTGGTAGCCCCAGCCGTCGGCAATTTGTGCATCGCCCTGGCTCGTCTGGAATGCGTCGCAGTAGGCCTTGGCATAGTCGGTAACCAACTGCGGGTCCTCGCCGAAGCAGCCGTGGTTGCGACGCCAACGCGGGTCGGTGGCCAGATCAACTTGGGGCGAGAGGGCAGTGGTGATGCCCAATGCACGGTATTCACGTGAAGCGATTTCGCCAAAGCGTCCAACCAACTCAGGGTCCATAATGGCCCCCAGGCCGATGGGACGTGGCCACAGCGAAATCTGTCCTCCCGCCCCTGCCAGAAACTCGTCGGCGGTGGCAGTCTCGTTGCGGGGGTCGCTGCTGTTGTTGGCAGGTATGCCGTGTCCCAATCCTTCCACCAGGGCTTGGACCTGGTTGTTCCATCGTGCTGCGGTGGCGGGACTCTCGACCTTGGTGACCAGCACTGCACGCACGTTGTCGTTCTCAAGAAACGCACGTTGCACGTCGGTCAGTTCCCATGGCTGGGCGCCACTGTCCTTAAAGGTCTTGCCGTCATAAACGTTTCCAACCGTCTGAGGCACAGGCTGGTGGCTGCTATACAGCATCAGTCCGGCGATTTCCTCTATTGTGAGCCTGGAAGCCAAGTCCCGGGCACGCTCTTCGGCCGTCAGCCGCCAGTCCTCATAAGGTTCGAGCTGTCCGCTGCGGTTCAGGTCCTTGAAGGCCAATCTGTCCACAGTGATGATTCCCACACCGCTGTCAGGACTATAGCCCAGCGTTGGCCCATCCTGTTGCATGACCAGGTTGTAGCCATCCTTTTCCACTATGTCAAGTGCACGATCATTCATCTCGCCATTGCCGGCAAATCCAGTGCAAACCAAGGTTGCGGCCAGCATAATCCTTAACGTGTTCATCATCAGAACAACCCCTGTTATTTGTCGTTGAGAAACGTATGAAATGGAAGACTTGGCACATGTTACGACCCAGCCATTGACGTCAGGCAGTTCCAGCGTTGGCCAAATCCAATCCGGTTATTTTTTCCTGATAAGGTAGGAATTACGGGCGTTCGGCATGTCTTCGGGGTCAGTCAGTTCCACCTTGTTGCCCGAGCGGTCGATGGCGGCAGCACGGACTTTGGTCTCGAGAGGCTGTTTCTTACTTTGCTCGACCATCGATGCCGCAGCTTCTTCATACTGCTTGAGAACCTGTTCGACAATATCGCGTTTCTCGGGCGAATAGGTGATGCTCGAGCGGTCAATCTTGACATCGCAGCCGGCATTGAAGTACCGATAGAGCGAGTCCTCCTTGATTTCCCAGCGGCCTGAGTAGGTGTAAATCACCTTCAGACGCCCATGGAAGGCCGATGACGGGAAGCGTCGCTCGACGAGCTGCTTGAATGTGTGGTCGCTGTTGAACTTAAAGATTTGCGGCTCTTCGCTTTGTGTCGTCCATTGTCCAACCAGTTTCTTGTCGGTCAGTTTCTCACCGGTGCGCTTGCGCTTATCCACAAACGCTTGCAGTTCCTCGTCGGTGATGTTCATGATAAACTTGCACCGGTTGCTCATGTCCTGATAATTGTCGGCGGTGGCGTTGAGGTCATTCTGACGGTTGTCATGGAACCGAATGTACAGGAGCACATTCTCGTCTTGCAGCTTCTTGCGCAGGAAGCCGTACCAGTCAACATCCTTGCCCGTCTTCACCGCAGTGGCAAATAACTGTCTTATCTCTTCTTGATTGACAGGTTTGCGGAAATGGGGAGACGTGTTCAGCATCTGGAATGTCAATCGACGGTTATGGAAAAACGCCCTTGCCTCGTCGATAAACGACGGGGCGTCGATGCTTTTCCAGATTTCCTGGTTGCTCTGGAACGTCTTCTCGATGTTTTCGTCAATTCGGTATTCGTTCCCTTCAACATAATAGAGGTAGTCAATCACTGCCTGGATGGTGTCATAGGGAATTTTCTCGATGCTGTCGATGTGTTCCAGCACGTACATGGCCAAGTCATGATTCTTGGCACTCTCTTCGGCATCGTTCCTGAAAGTTTCAGCATACAGGTCGATGTCATGAATTACCATCATGGCCACCTCCCGCCCCTCGGTCTTGCGCTGGTTTCGCTCAATCAGATCAGCCGTACCGAAGGTCAGCAAAATCGAGATGGTGGTACCGATGACACTCAACAGAATCTCTCTGGTCACATGGTTGCCATTCTTACTTTTCCCCAAATGGGGCATTTTCACTTTCACGTTCATGCCCGCAAATGTACAAAAAAGACTGCATAAAGCATTAGTTAAGAGCGGTTTTTTCACAGAAAATTATGAAATGCCTGTAAAGTCAGCATTCACTGGCTCTACAGGCACATCTTATCCTGCAATACGACCAATAGGTCTCTTAAATTTACTGTGCAACAATGGCATCAACAAGCGTTATAACATCACCGATGTTAATGTGTTCATCATTATTAACATCATAATTATAGCTGTCATTGCTTGAAGTGCCTAAGATTCTATCGATGACACAGACAACATCTGCAATATTATTTGACCCGTCGCCATTCACGTCAAGAATAATCGGCATTTCCTCGATACGCCAGAGTGAGTTCCAATCAGGTGTGGACATATAATCGTCAACGAGCCCTTCAGGAACATACAAGGTAGTATTGTGACAATATGCGAAAGCCTGTGTCCCTGTTTTAAATACGTTTGTGATATATGTTTTGATGGAAGTCAAACCTTGACAATCACCAAAAGCATAACTGCCGATACTGGTAACGGATGAAGGAATGATGATGTCGGTCAATTTTGTACAATGACCGAATGCCCCACCACCAATTTGGGTAATGGAGGAAGGTATGTTGACTGATTCCAAACTTGAACAGTCATAAAAAGCATAATTACCGATGTGGGTAACTGAGGAAGGAATGTTGATGACTGCCAATGCTGTACACTGTCGAAAAGCACCTTCACTAATGCTGGTCAAGGAGGTGGGGATGGTGACATCGGTCAGGTTCTTACAGCCTGAGAATGCGCTTTCACCCATGCTGGTAACGCTTGATGGAATATTGATGGAAGCCATACCACAACCACTGAAAGCACTACGGCCGATGCTGGTCACGCCATATTGAATATCGATGGATTCCAAGGCTGAACAGAATTCAAAAGCAGAATACCCGATGCTGGTAACTGAGGAAGGAATGGTGATGGCGGTCAATTTTGAACAAAGAAGGAATGTGTTATATCCGATGCTGGTCACACCTGATGGGATGTTGATGGATTGCAGGTTTGAACAATTAAAGAAAGCATTTGACCCAATACTGGTGACACCATCGGGAATGACAAGAGAGGTCAATCCTGAGCATTCATAAAATGCGTTTTCGCCAATGGCTACTACATCGCTGGGTATTATAGTGTTGGCAATACCAACAACCAATGTTTTAGTCGCAGTTTTTATAATGGCAGTGTTGTTGCCGTTGGAATGGTAACAAGGATTACCGGCATCCACGACAATACGCTGAAGGCCAGAGCAGCCCGAAAAAGGATTTCTGTCAATGGCAGTAACAGAACTGGGTATTGTGACGGAGGTCAAACCAGTGCATTTTCTAAAAGCATCATAGCCAATTCTGGTGACTCTCGACGGTATCGTGATGGCGGGTAGGCTCGAACAGCCAAAGAATGCATAATCATCAATGCTGGTAACACTGGATGGGATGGTGAACGAAGTCAAGGCTGAACAAGAACCGAAGGTTGATCTACCAATGCTTGTTACGCTTGCCATAAAATTGACCGATGTCAAACCGGAACATTGATTGAAGGCATAGTCCCCTATGCTTGTCACACTTGATGGAATCGTGATTTCAGTTAAAGCGCTACAACTCGAGAAGGCCGACGAGCCGATAGTTGTAACACTCTCTGGAATGTTGATTGTAGTCAAATTGGAACAATTGCTGAATGCACTATTCCCGATGCTGGTCACAGATTCGGGAATCTGAATGGACTCCAATCCTGTACAAGAACTAAAAGCACCTAGGCCAATGGCCACTACATCGTTGGGTATGATGGTGTTGGTGCTTCCAAGAACCAATGTCCTGGTCGCAGTTTCTATAATGGCAGTATTATTCTCGTCGGAATAGTAACATGGGTTACCGTTTTCCACTCTGAGATATCTCTGCTCCGAGATACCAGCAAACGCGAAGTTTCCGATTGATGTCACGCTTCGGGGTATGGTAATCTGTTGAAGTTTGCTGCAACCGGAAAATGCGCGAGCTCCTATGGTTTGAAGATTAGGGGGAAGAATGATGGACGAAAGGTTAGTGCAATTCTCGAACTCATAACTTTCAATCGTTGTCAATCCAGTGAAATATTGCAGTTCATCAAAGGATGTAATTTTAGTATTGTTCTGGAAAATTTCGTACAGACTTTCCACCATTGCTGCCTCATCTTTACTTAAGGCTCCATCACCGTTCCAGTCCCAGAGTGCAATGCATGTTCTTCCCACTTCATCACAGGCAAATGTGATGATATCACTCTCTTCCTCGGGCTCTCCCAATGTCAAATGGGCATTGTCACCGTAAATCGACATGGTGATAAATTGGTCATTGTTGATATTCTGTCGCCATTTATCGGAACCCAAGGCTCTGCTTATCGGCACAAGGGTGTAAACTCCTGGCATCAACGTGTTTTCCAACTCGAGCGACACGCTTAGTTCTTGGGTCGCTCCTGGTGCCATCCCGCTGATGGTGCTGATTGGGGAAACGACATTATCCAACGACCCGAATGTGCAAAGCCCGACTGCCTGTTCAAATGTCTGTGTTTCATCAGTGAGGTTGGTAACCGTCATCGCCATCGTGACGGGAATGGACGAGAGGGATGATAGGTTCTCAACGAGGTCACTGCTCGTCAGGGACAATTCCGTAGTGGTCAGGCGGGGGAAGTACCCGTTGGGAATGGTACTGAAAAAGGCTTCTTGATTGGATGAAAATCCGTGCATGGTCTGCTCGCCGGGATAGGTGGGTGTGAGCCGGTAAAAACTGTCGTAGGAACCGTCCCAACCCCAATTGATGTGAACAAATCCATTCCCGTCGTGTCCGTCAACGACAAAGGCATGGATTCCGCCGCAATAAAGAATGGGGTTCCCTTTCCCAAGATCTTCATAGACCATCGTCTCCCATTCGGTGCTGGTGTACCTGCTTCGTTCTCTGAAAATGGCATTGTCATAATCGAAATATCTCCTTAGGGCACTGCTCACATTGTGTTCATTGGACCCCGAAGAATAAGGACCGTAATTCATTTCAACCGATACGCCGCAATAGAGCATCAGGTTGGCGACGGCTTGCCGTTGCACTTCGGTGGCATTGCTGTCATAGGTATCAAGCATATTGTCCCAATCAATGGGAGAACCTTTAGGTATGCCTTCCACATCAATGCCTCTTGCAGTAGTAGTGTAAGACGGAATATATCTTATGACTTCCCTGGTGGAGTGGTTACGGTGGTAGTACATCACCTGGGCCATGGCAGTGGCAACGCATCCTGTGACGCACCGCATACCAGTGGCTTCATCTATGGGGCAATTGTCGTTGTATGGTTCATCTTGGCCCCATTTCGTCGTGAGCAGGGGTTCTACGGCGGGGTAGGAGGGGCTGGACTTTGGCTTTGCCGTTTTGGGGCTCTTGGATGCGTAGTTTATCTGCTCGGCATAGCAGTCAAGCATGTACTGCAACCCATCGGGCAAGTTGTCGGCATCGAAGTTGCCCTTGTCGGCATAGCCGAGGATTTCATAGGCGCAGTCGTCGCCCGAAGCGATTACAAAGCCATTGCCGTCACCGATGTTGAACACATAGTAAGGGGCATTCTCCGATGTGCCTCCTCCTTTAAATGCAGGAGCCTGCCTCATTGTGGCATTCTTCACATTGATTCCCTTCAGCAAGAGAAACTCATGAGCGTTCTGTAGGGCCTGTTGCCGTGAGATGGGATTGGCTTGAACCGCTTGGATAGACACCATTAAGCCCATCATCACAAACAAGCAAATTCTGGATGGTAGTTTCATAACGATTAGGTGTTAGAATTGTTGGTTATACGTGTTGACCTTGCAAATCTATACTATTTTTCTGAAATTACAAAAAACAGATGATGAAAACCACCCCCTCACGACACGATTTGTAACCCGCCCGGGGTGCGCATTTCGTGGGAAATGGTTATCTTTGCCCTTTGATAGAAAATAATAGGTGATTATGATGATTGAATGGGACGACGGATTCACGATTAAAGTAATGTTGATAAAGACACGGTAGTGGTTTCGGCCAACAAAGAGGGCTTGCACTCTTTGGCAAAACAGTTGATGGCCTTAGCTGATTCAGATGTCGGGAGTCACATCCATTATGATGAGTACAATTCGTTTGAAAGTGGTTCCAACGAGATGATCATTCAGAAAATTGGATAAATCGCAATTTTGGCAATATTCAAATGGGCTTAAAACAAAATACAATGGAAACAGGAATAAGACTTATCATGCTCACTGAGGAACGTGTCATTGCCTTCAAGGAGGAAATGCAGGAGGCGTTTGAGCACGGCTTTCATGGGCATATTAGAGAAGACGGTGAGAATCAGTGGCAGGTGTTGCCCGATAAGGACTTTTACCAGTCATTGCGGGCCGAGGGTGCCGAGGCCTATGAGGCTATCGATGCCGACGGCCAGCGTGTGGGCGGTGCCATCATTGCCATCAATGACGGGAAGAAAAGCGGCGAGCTGGCGTTTCTCTATGTGAAGGTTGGCGTGCAGAGCAGGGGCATCGGCCAGGCCATTTGGAGGGCTATCGAGTCGATGCACTCCGAGGTTGAGGTGTGGGAGACCTGCACCCCCTATTTTGACCGCCGCAATATCCACTTCTACATCAACTGCTGCGGCTTCCATGCCATCGAGTTTTTCAACGCCTATCATCGCGACCCGAATATGCCCGAGCAGTTCGACCCCAGCGACGGCTTGTTCGTCTTTGAGAAACGAATGAAATAACCGCTAACATGTTCTCCGTTGTTCAAATGGTTTGACCACCTGAATGCGGAAGCCTCGCTAATTACAATCTTTACGCGAGCGAGCATTTTGGCTTGTTTCATGTTTTTTGTAATGATTTACTCCTGCTAATTTGATGATTTTCCGTAGGAAATTGCTATATTTGCAGCGAGATTTGGAAATGGTGTCCGTTGAAACGCAGTGCTGCCGCTATCTAATCGCTATGGTTGGAACCAAAGACAGTCAATTGACTGATTGGAAATATTTAATCATTTTTTCTAACAACATTAACTCTAATTATCGTTATGAGCAGAATCAACAAATTTCTCTTTGTCACTCTCTTTGTGCTGAGTGGCATGATGACGGCCTTTGCAGGTCAAGACGAGGTTAACGGCCATGCCTATTTCACGCAGGAGGAGTTGCCTAACATGGTGAATTTCCTGCCGCCCCCTCCTGAATTTGAGTCTTCACGCTTTGCTGCCGACCAGACGCAATACCTCTGGGGCATTCGTCAGCGCCAGAACGAGGAGCGCGCCGAGATGGCTATCCGTGACGCTGTTTATGGTATGCAAACCATCATTCAAGAGTACTGCCCCATCTTGGGCCTCGAAATCACCAAGGAAGGCACGCCCGAATTGTACACCCTCATGCAGGACGTGGGAGCCACGTGCGACAGCATCAGCGACCGTGCGAAAAAGGAGTATAAACGCACGCGTCCCTTTGTGTACTACAACCAGCAGACCCTTGTGCCCGAGCAGGAGGAGTCGCATATCAATAACGGTTCCTATCCTTCGGGCCACACCGTGCTGGGCTGGACGATGGCCTTGTTGCTGTCCGACATTAACCCCGCTGCTGCCGAGGCATTGCTGGCTCGCGGCTATGAGTATGGCCAGAGCCGCGTCATCGCCGGATATCACTGGCAGAGCGACGTGGATGCCGGGCGCCTTGCAGCATCGGTGCTTTATGCCAAATTGCAAGGCAACGAGCGTTTCCGTGACCAGTTGGCCAAGGCCCAGCAGGAATTCAGGGAGAAGACCCAGGGCCCAAGCCAGGTGAGAGAGGTCAACGCCCCTGTCGGCACCTCGAGGGCTTATACCATCACCGGCCTTCCCGCCACGAGTGAAACCCGCGGCATCATCATCCAAAACGGAAAAAAGACGTTGAGGCTGTAATCCAGTTCAGTCCACCACATGTAGAGACGCAAAATCTTGCGTCTCAATGAGAAAGCCGCTTTCTAGAAAGGCGGCTTTTCTCGTGCCATAGTGAAATAGATTCAAATTGTGGCAATAGTATTGGAATAAGGAAAAATTTAATTTCATGAAATTGTCATTATTTTTAATGGGTAAATTTGCCAATTCAAAATAAAGTTGTAATTTTGCAATGTTTTATTAACAAAATTAATCTTAATCCGTGGTGACAACACGTACAAATTCAGCCCAGTTATTATGATTAAGTTAAAATCAAGTTTCATAGACAACCGAACACTTATTGTCAATGATACCGAAGGAGAGCAATTCAAGATTACATTCTTGCGTTCTTTGTCTGATGAAACTCTTGAATCTGTAGCAAATTATGTGGCAAAGAGTTTTGAAAAGAATTTCTGTCAGGATAAATCTGATTTGGTTTATCGAGTTTATTGCGATGTACAGGCAAATCTAGGTCTTTCCTTCTCTTCATGGTCAAGTGATCGTGAAGAGGAACGTAGAAGAATAGGTTCCCGATTAAAAGAAATACGTGAGAAAAAGGGAATGGAAGCCAAAAGTATCGCTCGGTTGGCAGGAATTGATCCATCGAATCTTAGTAAGATTGAAGCAGGTAGATATTCTGTCGGATTGGATATTTTGTCTAAAATTGCAAGCACAATTGGCGCAAACATCAATGTCATTGAAAATTAAGAATCATAAAAATAACTAAAAACGACACACTATGAAACACCTAAAATTGTTATCACTTATCTTTGTGCTAGTGTTATTCTCATGTGGAAGAGATGGCGAAGAGCCTGACCCCGTTCAGCCTGAAAATAAATATCCGGCTGAACTTGTAGGTACATGGGAGTTTTATTCAGGAAATCCTGTTGCTATCCTTTCAAGTGTCGAAGAAGACAACATCCTCAATCACACCTTCACATTCGTTGCCAATGGAAACATGAGCGAGGCGATAGTTTATGCTGATATTAATAAACAAGGAAAGACCACTTCAGTCAATGGTAATTGGTATGTTGAGCACAAACAAATTCAATTCACCGATTGGCAAGGTAATGCAATAAGTAATAATTTTTCTTACAAGATAAATGCTGACTTTTCCTTAACTTTGACCATAGGAGAGAAGTCTGCTGTTTATTATAAACAAGATGATATTAAAATGAAATACCCAAGTCTCATTGTTGGAAGTTGGAATAACATGAGGAATGATGGCGGTAGAAGAAAAATGATTTTTAGCAGTAATGGGAGAGGCACCTCCAGGTCTACTTATATTGAAGGAATTTTTTATGGGTCAGAGGATTTTTCTTGGAGTTATAATGACAATGTAATTACAGTAGATTACGATCATATAACATACCCAACGGGACATCACGAATATGTGATAAATTACTTAAATAAGAAAAGTATATCTTGGGGCTCGAATGATTACGCTGTACACTATGTGAGGGAGTGAATAAATATCTAGCGACTCCATGGTCTTGTATTTGCATGATTTGTAGAATTGACATATTGTACTGCCATAACTTCAACTAGATGTTGAATTATCATAGTTTTTGAGGGGAATGCCGCTTTTTTGTAGGGCGGCTTTTCTCGTGCTCTGATATCTGGACAATAGTTGTGAAAAAGCAACACAGGAAAAACTCCTGCCGCAGTGGTTGGCGGCAGGAGTTTTGTGTCTAATTATCGGTCGGTGGTCAGTCGTCGGTGCCGAAGAGGGGGTCTTCGGGCATGACCATCACGGGCTTGGTTTCGGCAGCCTTGAGGATGTGTTGCGGCACATATTTCTTGTCAACGACCAGGCGGAAGGAGTACTCGTTGAACCACTCGTTGGTCATGATGATGTATCCCTTGTGTCCGCTGTCGCCACCCCAAGAGTTCTCCACCTTCCACTTGATGGGCTTGCCGTTCTCGTCAAGGTCGACGGCGCAGAGCGTCATGGCGTGCGTTGAACCGCTGTCGAAGGTGGCAATGCGCTGGGCCTTGTCCATGGGGAATGTGGTGCCGAACAGGGTGGCATAGTCAAAGTTGTCGAGTGCGAGATAGCCGTTGTCGCGGTTGAGCTGCTTGCCCACATCGAAGCTGGCATAGAGCTTGGTGGAATCCTTCAACGAAGCGATGGCCATGGCTGCGATGTCCTCCATGGGCAGGTTGACGTAGCGCCAGTTGTGGCCGTCGTAGGTGTGGCGGTCATATTCCACCTCGTAGGTCTTGTAGTATTCCCTGCGGGGGTCGTTCATCGCCATGATGAACGTGCCGTTGATGGGACCGCCCACCGTCTCGCG
>CADAFP010000024.1 GCA_902787185.1 uncultured Bacteroidales bacterium
TCCGAAACGAATTTCCTTGACCACGAGTTTGGTGGACTTGGCCTTCTGTTCCTTGGCGTGTTTGCGCTGTTGGAACTTGAACTTCTGGTAGTCCATCACTCGGCACACGGGAGGCTCGGCTTGGGGCGCGATCAGGATGAGGTCCAGTTCCAGCCCTTCGGCAATCTTCAGGGCTTCCTCGATGGGATAGATGCCCTGCTCCACGTTGTCACCCACCAGGCGCACCTCGCTCGCACGAATTTCATCGTTTATCGGGTTGGTGTCTTCTTTTTTGCCGCCCATTTGGCGATTGCGGCCTTTGGGCCTGGTGGCATTGCTCGGGCGTTTAGGCCCGGGACGATACGGTTTTTTGTTCATTCAGCAGTTTTACAATTGTTAGTATTATCGTGACAATCAAGCACTTCCATACGGCACACACCGCACGGAAGTGGCTTAAAAGTTGGTCATTTCTGCCACTTCGCGATTAATATCGGCCGCAAAGGTAGTAATTTTTTTCGAACCTTGATCACCTTCGCCCTGTTTTCTTATAGAAATTTCTTCACAGCTGGCCTCTTTTTCACCAACAATGAGGAGGTAGGGGATGCGTTTGAGCTCGTTATCACGGATTTTTCGGCCGATTTTCTCGTTACGGTCATCGACGATGGCGCGCACGTCGAGTTTGTTCAGTTCGTCAGCCACGTGGTGGGCATAGTCGTTGAACTTCTCGCTGATGGGAAGCACGACGCACTGGTCGGGAACCAACCACAGCGGCAGCTTGCCGGCGGTGTGCTCGAGCAGCACAGCGACAAAGCGCTCCAGCGAGCCGAAGGGGGCGCGGTGGATCATCACGGGACGATGCTTCTGGTTGTCGGCACCGGTATATTCGAGCTGGAAGCGCTCGGGCAGGTTGTAGTCCACCTGGATGGTACCCAGCTGCCAGCGGCGGCCCAGGGCGTCCTTGACCATGAAGTCGAGCTTGGGAACGCAGCGAGATCTGAGCCTCGTAGTTGAAGCCAAACACCTTAAAGATAAACGAGATGATGTCCATCACACCGAGGAACTCCTGCTTCAGCTGGTCGGGGGTGCAGAACAAGTGGGCGTCGTCCTGGGTGAAGCTGCGCACGCGCGTCAGTCCGTGCAGCTCACCACTCTGCTCATAGCGGTAAACGGTACCGAACTCGGCATAGCGGATGGGCAGGTCACGGTAGCTGCGGGGAGACGTCTTGTAAATCTCGCAGTGGTGGGGGCAGTTCATGGGTTTGAGCATGTACTCCTCGCCCTCCTCGGGGGTGGTGATGGGACGGAACGAGTCCTTACCATACTTGGCATAGTGGCCGCTGGTCACATACAGCATCTTGTTGCCGATGTGCGGCGTGATCACCTGCTGGTAGCCATAGCGCTTCTGGATCTTGGCGAGCATGTCCTGCAGACGGTTGCGCAGCGCGGCACCCTTGGGCAGCCACAGGGGCAGACCCTGGCCCACGTTAGGCGAGAAGGCAAACAGCTCCATCTCCTTACCGATCTTGCGGTGGTCGCGCTTCTTGGCCTCTTCGAGCAGCACCAGGTACTCGTCGAGCATCTTCTTCTTGGGGAAGGAGATGCCATACACACGGGTGAGCTGCGGGCGGGTCTCGTCACCGCGCCAGTACGCGCCGGCGAGCGACATCACCTTGATGGCCTTGATAGCGCCTGTCGAGGGGATGTGCGGGCCACGGCACAGGTCGGTGAAGTTGCCCTGGGTATAAGTGGTGATGTGGCCATCCTCGAGGTCGTTGATGAGCTCACACTTCAAATTCTGGCCCTTGTCGCCGAAGAACTTCAGTGCGTCGGCCTTGCTGATGTCGGCACGCACCACTTCCTCGTTCTTCTGGACGAGTTCCATCATCTTCTTTTCAATCTTGGCGAAATCAGCGTCGGTCAAGGGGTTGCCACCAGTGTCGATGTCATAGTAGAAACCGTTCTCGATGGCGGGGCCGATACCGAACTGCACCTTGGGGTACAGCTCCTGCAGGGCCTCGGCCAGCAGGTGTGCCGACGTGTGCCAGAAGGCGTGCTTGCCCTCGGCGTCTTCCCACTTGAAGAACTTGATATCGCCATCCATACAAATGGGGCGTGAGATATCGCACAACAATTTTAAGGGACAAAGGTACGAACTTTTTAATACAACTCAAACAACAACGGCAACAATTTGAAGAGGAAGACAACAAATACTTAAAACAAAGGAATGTGCGCAATTTCTCAGGCAACAGGGACAAAATTGATGTCAATTCGTTGACAACACATCTTTGTCATTTTGTTGAAAAGCAATGGGGTGTTTTTACCTCTCATTTTGCAACCAGTTGATTTTCAATACCGTCCTCGCTCGCAGCCAAACAAAACAGGTGCGGGGGGATTGATAATGAATGTTAAACGTATGTCAAAGACCTCCAGCGCAAAGGTACAAAACACAAGGATGGCCACACCATGATGAAACGCAAAAACAACTCAAACAACTAAAACAAAAATGACCAAGAATCATCCACAAATCATCCCTGGCCATTCATATCATTACGTCTAAACTACTGTACCTATTGTCCCTAATAATCCAATCTTTATGAATTACTTTTCAACTCTTTAATTTTCTTACTTGTGCGGCAGTTTTGAAATATTTGAATTATCCCTATCATAATTGACACGAACAAGGCGATAATGGAATTGTTATAACTTGATTCTGACTTATTTAAATATTTGGTTACAAGTTGGTTTTTGTTTTTTAAGTCATCTGCTATTCTGTTCATGTCAAAGGAGACTTTATTATAATTTGAATCTAGTTTTTCTTGAACATTCTGAAAATTATATCTTTGATTCTCTTCTAAATTATCAAATGGATTCTTTTTATCGTTTTCTTTGATTAACGATTCTATTGCATCAATATATGCAGTATCCTTGGGTTCTGAACGAAATGTTCTATCTTGAGATCGTACAAAATTTTAGATAATGAATAGTCTTGTGCATAGTAATCATCTCCCTTGTTAGATATTCTAGATATTTTACGATTGTCATAAATGTGTTTTATACTGCTCAAATCATTACCTCCATTCTTTATGGTTTTTTCCATTTCTGTTTTAATAGTGGTTTTGTCAAAGCCGTACATTTTGGTTTCCGGATCCAATTTAGTCACTACAAATATAACAATCATTATCATAATTAACATGATTATTTTTTCAAACATATTCTTTATGATATAATTTAACTCTGACTTGAATCTTGTTTTGATCTTTGATGTATCTATGCTCATAACTATGAAATTATTAATGTTATTATTGTTTATTTATTATTTTATTTATTGTTGTTTGATTAGGTGGGAGTAGAGAGTGAAGAGGTGGGAGACTACTTCGGGCTCGGTCATTGTGGTGGGGAAGCCGTAGGCGGCCATGACGGCGCGATCGTTGGCGTCGTGGGCTTTGCGGAGTTCCGGGGGCATCGTCAATTCGTCGTACAGGTCAGCTAGACTGCTGTCGGGGTATAAAGCCCTTGCATCAAGGATGCCCTGGGCGGTCTGGGCGATGCGGTCGCGCTGTGCCTCAGTGACCTCTGGCCACGGGAAATTGTTGTACACCACGTCCTTGCTGTAACGGTAACGCATCTCCAACCTGCCGCAGACAACCCTCATCCACGCCATGTGAACACTCGACTCCAGCACCCCGAAATGATACAACGACGCCTCAGGGATAATAAATACCAAATCGCTTGCAAATGCCTCAGGTGTCATAAAGCCCATAGGGACATAATTACGTCGTTCTGATGATACTTTTGGCACGATAATGAAATTGCTATTGGGCATATTCTCGACATGGAATCGTGTGGGGCGGTCGGCAAGTTTTCTTGTGCCCTCGCTCTTGCTGGCAAGGCGTAAATTGCGGACTGCTTCCATGCGCTTGAGGCAATGGGGCATACTGCGCAATTCGGCAGGGGTGCAGTCGCCTAACCATAGACAATATCGGGGCTTTTGGTGGATAAACTCGACAGAGCCGTACCATGGGCGGAAATACTGCTCTGATTTTGGCTCCAGTTGGATAAAGGCATCCATTTCCTCCTTCTCAAACAGGTAATTGCCGCCGTCAATGGGCTTGTTGCCGATGCCTATTTCAGGAATGTCACAAAGTGGCTTGCTGCGGCTCCCTACGAACACATCTGGTCCGTCAATCAGGTAGGCATTGATATGTTTGGCCTTGATAACCTTGTCGCCGTCAAACAATAATTTGTCCTTGTTGTCTTTCTTGTCTTCATAACTGAAGCCGATGATGACGCAGTGGACGTGGGCCTTAATGGCTGCCTCGCTGTCCCAGCGGAAAGTGCGGTGGGCAAAGTTGATGACGATGCCGTCCTGCATGAGTGGCTGCCACAGGTTGGCGACCTGCTCGCCCTGGGTTATACTGTTGGTCGAGACAAGTGCTGTGGCAATATCGGTACCGTGCATCATGTCGGCAGCCTTTTTGTACCAGCCGCACACATAGTCCATGTTGCCGATGTTCTTCCACTTCGCCCCAAATACGCTAATAAGGTCTTGTTTTTGCTCCGCAGTCGCCATTCTTGCTCCGATAAACGGGGGATTGCCCATGATGTAGTTAAGGTTTTCCTTGGGGACGATGGTGGACCAGTCGGTGCGCAGGGCGTTGGCCTCGTGGATGTTGGGGAAAGACTTGAGCGGCAGGAATTCGAGGTCGTGGGAGATGATGCGCTCAGTCTCGGCCAGCATCTGCGACTCGCTAATCCATAGGGCAGTGGTGGCGACAGTCACGGCAAAGTCGTTGATTTCGATGCCATAGAACTGGTGGATATCCACCTTGACGGGATTGACAAAGTCGTCGCCGCCGATAAACATGGATTCACCCTCATAGAGGGCGCGGATCAGGCGGTTCTCAAGCCGTCGCAGCGACAGGTAGGTCTCGGTGAGGAAGTTGCCGCTGCCGCAGGCGGGGTCGAGGAAGGTGAGGCTTGCCAAGTGCTTCTGGAAGTCCAAGAGGCGTTTGCGGCGCTTGCTCACGACCTTTTCCTCGAGGATGTCATCGAGCTGATGGCGCAGGTCGTCAAGGAAGAGGGGGTCGATAACCTTGTGGATGTTCTCGACGCTGGTATAGTGCATGCCGCTGCTGCGCCGTGTCTCGGGGTTGAGGGTGCTCTCAAAGACGGCACCGAAGATGGTGGGCGAAATCTCGCTCCAGTCAAAGTCGAGCGAGGCGTGCTGCAGGAGCAGGTCACGGATTTCGTCGTTCAAGCGCGGAATCTCGATGTCGCCCTCGAACAGGCCTCCGCTGGCAAACGGGAAGGCGGCGAGGTCGTCCTGCAGATAGGGGTCGCGCTCGTCAAGCGGCGTGTTGAGGATTTTGAACAGACGGATAAGGGCATTGCGCATGTCCATTGTGTCGTAGCGGGCAAGGTAGTCATGGAACATGTCATGACGGCCAAAGATGCCCGCGTCCTCGCTGTAGAGGCAGAACACGAGCCTGACGCACAGCACGTTCAATGAGCGCAGCGACTCGGCATTGGTGGGGTCCTTGTATTCCTTGAGCAGGGCGTCATAGAGTTTGCCCACTATGGCTCCAGCCTGCATTGACACGCGCATCTCCCGCTCGAGGTGCTCTCTGCCTGTCTCGACAAGGAAACGCAGGCGGTAGTGCTCCTTACCCAGGTCGGCGAGGCGAATTTCAAAGGGCTCGCCGTTGGGGTTCTCCATGTCATAGACGAGAAACGTCGAGAAATTGCAGGTCACAATCCATCGGGGGCGCTTGCTGTAAGGCAGGCCGGCACTGTAACGCTGCGCTTGCCTGAAAGGCGTGAGTGACGAGCCGTCGCTCTGCTTGATGGGCGCCCGCAGGTCCTTGCCCAGCGACTTCTGCTCAATCATGGTGTGGGTGCGGTCGATGTAGCCATCTATAAAAGACGTGTGGTCGAGCTGCACCTGGTCCTCAAAGGAGATGAACGTTGAGGGCTCCTCGATGCCGAACACCTCGGTCAGCAGTTCGGTCCAGAACAGCTGGCTTTCGCCCTTCTCATATCCCTTGCCCTCCCAGCGCTTTGCAAACTTGCTTGCGGCCTGTGCAATCTGTTTCTCGGTCTTGTTCATTAAAGCCGTTGGTTTTAAAGTAGCAAAGGTAGTGCAAGTCGAGCGGAGTGCCAAACAAAAACTATATTTTTATTTTCAATCCCGAGACGCAGACTAACTTTGACGAAGCCAACACACATAGACACAACTCTGACAACAACTGAAACCTCTGAATTCAACTGAAGGCGTCAGCACTTTTTTTTAAAAACAACAATTACAATGTTGAACAACAGACAACCAACACAAATGACCAGAAATCATCCCTGGCCATTCTTACATCAAAGATAACCCTCCTGTAGTTCCTATATCTATCAACTAAGCTAACCTTAAATTTTTGGCAATGATATAGCAGTTGGCCCATTTGTAGTTTTAACCGCCCTGCGGGCGGGAAATTAACCAAATTAATAATTTTAAAAATTTATTTTCTTCTAATTTCCCGTGCGTTAGCATGGTTATATGTGCCACATTCCATCGCAGGGTCAACTGCTATATCGTTCCTTAATTTTTATAAAGGGTTATTTGGTGAAAAGTTGAGAATCGATTAACTTTGCGGATAATAACAAAAAGAGGATTCTCACATGGCCAAGAATACTACAAAAATAGAGGATAAAGCCGTACGTGCTGTTGGGGATTATATAGATGACTGTCCTAAATTGAAGTCTTATTGCCAGTCGAATGACAAGACCCCGGTTTGGGATGGAGACATCTTTATCTATAAAAGCGAGGAAGAGCATAATGTGAAGAACATTTTTGCCCGTGTTCCTTTGCAGATTAAGGGGACAACCAACACCGAAGATGGTTTCTATCGGATTGAGCGTGAATACATTAAGGCCTATCAAGCCGAAAGAGGTTGTGTGTTCTTTATGGTTCAAGAGGATAAGGAAACCTATAAGCCTATTAGGATCCTTTATGCCATGCTGGCGTTGGAGGATGTCAATGCACTGCTGCAGCAAAAGACCCAAACCATCAAAATTGACTTGAAGGAAGTACCTGCCAACCCTCGAGATTTTGAAACGGAATTGATCAAGTTCGCGAAAAAAAGGAACAGAGAAATGATTGACAATCCTGCCCCAAAGGAAATAGCCTCCTTAGTAAAAAAGTTCAAAGAAATTGAGAAGCACCTGGATGAGGTAGAGGACAAAGGTGCTCGGATTGAGCTTAAATCATTCATTGACACCATCATAGGCTTAAAGAATGACGGAACAGTAGGTTGGCGTGATACATTTGTGCATCTTTCAAGAAAAGCACTCGACTTAGCAAGCAAGCATATCGAAGGGTACGATTTCCTTTACCTGCAACATGATTTAGGTCTATACCTCCATGAACAAAAACTCTATCATCTGGTAGAGGATTACTATGTCCAATCTTTAAAGGAATTGCGTGAGCGTGCAACAGCTAATCCTGACGCTTTCTTGCCTGATGTGGCCATGACGCTTAACAACCTTGCGAACCTGCACAGCGACCTTAACCGATTCGAAATGGCGGAGAAAGAATTCAAGGAGGCGTTGGAAATCTATAGGGAACTGGCTAAAGCTAATCCGGACGCTTTCTTGCCTGATGTGGCAACAACGCTCAACAACCTTGCAGCCCTGCACAGCGACCTTAACCGATTCGAAATGGCGGAGGAAGAATACAAGGAGGCGTTGGTAATACGACGGAAACTCGCTGAAGCTAATCCTGACGCTTTCTTGCCTGATGTGGCAACAACGCTTAACAACCTTGCAATTCTGCACTGGAACCTTAACCGATTCGAAATGGCGGAGAAAGAATACAAGGAGGCGTTGGTAATATATAGGAAACTCGCTGAAGCTAATCCGGACGCTTTCTTGCCTAATGTGGCAACAACGCTTAACAACCTTGCGAACCTGCACAGCAACCTTAACCAATTCGAAATGGCGGAGAAAGAATACAAGGAGGCGTTGGAAATATATAGGAAACTCACTGAAGCTAATCCTGACGCTTTCTTGCTTTATGTGGCAGGAACGCTCAACAACCTTGCAGCCCTGCACAGCGACCTTAACCGATTCGAAATGGCGGAGAAAGAATACAAGGAGGCTTTGGAAATCTATAGGAAACTCGCTGAAACTAATCCGGACGCTTTCTTGCCTGATGTGGCCATGACGCTTAACAACCTTGCGAACCTGCATAGCGACCTCAACCGATTCGAAATCGCGGAGGAAGAATACAAGGAGGCGTTGGAAATACGACGGAAACTCGCTGAAGCTAATCCGGACGCTTTCTTGCCTGATGTGGCAACAACGCTTAACAACTTTGCAATTCTGCACAGCGACCTTAACCGATTCGAAATGGCGGAGGAAGAATACAAGGAGGCGTTGGGAATATATAGGAAACTCGCTAATGCTAATCCGGACGCTTTCTTGCCTTATGTGGCAACAACGCTTAACAACCTTGCAGCCCTGCACAACGACATTAACCGATTCGAAATGGCGGAGCTTGAATACAAGGAGGCGTTGGAAATCTATAGGAAACTGGCTAAAGCTAATCCTGACGCTTTCTTGCCTAATGTGGGGGGAACGCTTTTCAATATAGCATTACTAAGAATGCGCGAGCATCGCAAAGATGAAGCTAAAAAGGCTTGTGAAGAAGCCCTTGAAATCTACAAAACAATGGCAAAAAAGGCTCCGCAAAAGTGGAACAAAAATGTCGATAAAGCGGAACAACTGCTTGATTTCATCAATGAAACAGAGAACAGTTGACAGGGAACAGTGAATAGTGAACAGTTGACAGTGAACAGTGAACAGGGAACAGTTGACAGTGAATAGTGAACAGTTGACAGTTGACATTTTTCGTCTATTTGTCTATTCGTTTTTTGTCCATTGGATGTGGGGCGGCGGTTATTGGTTGATTAGTAAAAATGGGACGGCCCGATGTTTGACCTTGGGGAGGTAAACACCGGGCGCGTCGTTTTTTGGGGTTGCTATGGGTACTGATTAGGGCTTAGGGGCAGTGAAAATCAGGTTGGTGATGCCCACCAGGTCACCTACGTTGATGGTCTCATTGTCATCGACGTCGGCTGCCGTGAAGCAGAAGGGGGCGGGATTCATCTCCATGATGTAATTCACAGCGGTCACATAGTCGCCCACATTGACCATATCATCGCCGTTGGCGTCCCCCTTGACATAGGTCCTCACCTGCACCATGCTTTGGGCCGAAGCCAAGTCATAGGTGGTGGCGTTAACGTCTGCTGCAACGATGTTAATCATCTCTATGGGATAGGTGCCGTCCACCACCCCGGCATTCACATTGACGTGAAGGGTGAACAGGTTACCCGTGTGGCCGACAAACGGCTTGGCGTCGGGCGAGGCGATGAGCACACGCACGCTGCCATCGGCAAGCTGACGCGTGGACAACGTGTGGCTATCGCTCATGCGCTCAGCATTCACATCAACCTTGAAATTACCGTTTGCGTCGCGTGCCAGCTCAAAGCCTTCGGGCAGCACGATGTCGCACTGCAATGCCGAGATCTGGTACTCGTTAGACAAGTCCACGGGCAGTTCAAAGCTCCTGCCGCTTTGTGCCGACACCTCGAGGGGCACCGTCAGGGTGTTGCCTGTGGGAAGTTCCTCTTCGCCAGGCTCATTGTTGCGAATGTGCACACGCTGGTAATACTGGTAAATCTGCGCCGTGTTGTTGCCGCCGGTGCCGTAGAAGAAGCGGTACTCGTTAGGTTCCCAACGCGGCTCGTTGGTGAACGCCTCACGGAACCCGAACTCCATGTTGGCGATAATCATGTCAGGCATATCGCTTGTGACAGGGCAGTCAGCCTTGACGAGGAGCCCTATCACGGGAGCGTCGTCCTTCTTGAGGGCGCCGTTGCTCTTGTAACGGGCGGCATTCTTGGCCGACAGATGGCTACCGTAATTGTTGGCATTGTAACACAGCACGGTGTAACTGTGATAGGTAACGCCGTTAATGATCTTGGTGCCGTTTTGGTTATACACGATATCGGACGTGTTGGGCATACGGTCGCCTTGAAGGAACTTGTATTCGTCACCATCACTGTCCTCATAGGGGATGATGCGCAGCCCCTCGGGCAGGTACAAGTCGCACTGGAACGAATTGTAAGTAATCTCGTTGTAGAGGTCGCCTGTGGCGTTATAGGGTATCGGTGTGAGGGCCTGTACCGCGGTGTTGTTGTAGATGGCATCATCGTCGAGCCAGAACCACACTACCTGGGTGTCGCCCTCGTCAAATATCACGACATTGTCAGTCACCGTAGCCTGGGTGGTCGTGCGCACGAACAGGTGGTCGTTCGTCGGCTGACCCACCTTGTAGGGGGTGCCGTCACTCAGCCAGGCCAGTTCGCCGTTGGTGGGTTCGCCAGCCCATGCTGTGGCTCCCAATAGGCATGCTGCCGCCAATACGAGCAGTTGTTGAATTGTCTTTTTCATCTTTCTTCAGTCTTACAAGGTGAAACAATCAGGCTCACATCACAATTTGAGTTTGGCCACCTGGCCTGCGGCACGCACGATGAGGATGCCACGGTCGGCAGGATAGACGTTGGTGCCCGCGGTAGCCTTTGCCGTACGTGTCATGCCGTTGGGCAGGATGAACTCGACTTGGGTATCAACAGGCGTCTCCACGATGATGTCTCTGCCCGAGGCGTAGATGCGCACGTTGCCTCGCAGGTCACGCACACTGCTATTCTCGACACTCACAGCGAAGGCCTGTGCCGCATGGGTGGTCATATCGCGCTCGGCCAGCAAAATATTGTCAAAACCGATGAGCGCATCATTGACGGTCATTCCCGACAGCACCAGAGTGAGCACTGCACCCTCATGGCCAGTGAGTTCGTCATTGACCGACGAGGAGGCCAGGAGCCTCAAGTTGCCATTCTCCAGCTCGTTGACCGCCAAACTGTGGGTGGCGGCACGCGAGGTGAGGTATGCCTGCTCCAGGGTCAAACCCTCGGGCAGATTCACATCCATCTGGCAAGCAGTAAGCACCATCGCGTTGCTCAGGTCCAGTGTCACGGTCATCGTGTTGTCGGTGACAGCGCACTCCCCGGTGAACTGCACATCGTTGGCAGGATGTGCCATCGCATTCTCAGGCATGGCAAAGTCGCCCAGGACGATGTTGGCGATGCCAACGAGGTCGCCCACGTCGATGGTCTTGTTTTCATCCACATCGGCTGCGTCAAAGATGAACGGATCGGGATTCATCATCAGGATGTAGTTGGCGGTGGCCACATAGTCACCCACGTTGACCACATCATCGCCGTTGGCATCACCTTTGATATAGGACTTCACCGTCACGGTAGTAAAGGTCTCGGGGGCGTAGAAGGTTTGGGCGTTGACACTGGCAAGGACGATATTGTCCATTTGCACGGGGTAACTGCCGTCAGGAACCACGTCGCCCACATTCAGGTGCAGCGTGAACAAGGTGCCCTCGTTACCGGTTATCGGCTCGGCAATGGGTGAGGTAATGAGCACACGCACGCCACCGTCTTGCAACGGGCGGCAGGTGAGGACATGGGAACCGCCCACGCGGTCGGCCGCCAGGTCAATCACATAGTTGCCATTGTCCTGTACCAGCTCAAAGCCCTCGGGCAACGTGATGTCGCACTGCAAGGCCGTGATGGAGGCATCATTTTCCATCATCACGGGCAGCTCAAAGTCCTTGCCGCTCTGCACCTGCATGCTCTCGGGAAGGGTGAGCACGTTGTCGGTCTGCATGCCCATCGATATCACACGCACCATGCAAGAGGCGCTGATGTCGGTACCGTCGAGTGTCGTGGCGGTGATGGTCGCCTGTCCGGCACCCATAGCGGTCACCATGCCGTTCTGATCGACAACAGCCACCTCGTTGTCACTGGTGGACCAGCGCACGGCAGGGCTCGCGTCGGCAGGCATGACCGAGGCCACAAACTGATGCTGGGCACCGCTCTTCAGCGAGAGTGACGTGCAGTCAAGCGTCAGCGATGTCGCCATCGTGATGTTGACAAAGGTGCGGAAACGTCCCCAATTCGTGTCGGCCTTGTAGGCAGCCATCGCTGAACCGGGCACACACAGCGTGGCATTTTGATAGGCCTCGTTGCTCAGGCTGTAGGAGGCGTTCATGCTTGGCGGTGTGGTGGCCAGACAAGTCACCTTTCTTATATTCGGGCAGTCAAAGAATGCCTTGATGGCAAGGAATTCTACCGAGGTACCGATTACAACATCATTCAACGAGTAACAGTATTGGAAGCAGTACTCGTCAATGACAGGCACCGAGTTGCCCACTACGGCACTGGTCATTGCCGAGCAGGTGTGGAACACACAACGCCCCAGCGACTCCACCGAGTTGGGGATGACAATGCCCTGTAGGGCTGTGCAGCTGGCAAATGCATGGTCACCGATGGAGCGTACCGTGTTAGGAATCTCCACAGCCGTGAGGTTGTTGCTGTAAGAGAACGCCCCGCCTGCGATGGCGGTGACGGGATAGGTCACGCCGTTGTGAACGACGCGCTCGGGGATGGCCACTTCGCCACTATAGGACGCCGTCTTGCTGGCCTTATAGGTCACAGCGACCTCGGTGCGGTTCTCGTTAAAGTTATAGTAGATACCGTCCTCGTCAAAGTCATAGGCTGCCACGTTCAACGGCACCGCAGCGGCAACAGCGATGACTGCCGCTGTCACCATGCTGAAAATAGTTTTGTCTCTCATTGCGCTATACATTTTATTGGGTTGATAATGATTTGCTTGATTAATGCCTCATGAATTCAGGCCACAAAGCAGTTAAAAGCGGTAAGAGGCGCCGATGCCGAACACAACCTGACTGGCGTGGCTGATGATTTGGTACTTCACCTCGGCGTTCAGCCCGAAGTGGTCCGTCAGCAGGTAATCGATGCCGCCGCCCAAGTTGCCGCCGACTTTCGACTCGGTCTGGCTGTCAACGCCGATGCTAATTTCGCCATTGCTCACGTTAATGCCATCGGCATGCCAGATGCCCACGCACACGCCTGCAAGAGGATACACGCGCACCTTCTCGCCCACGTTGAACAAGTAGTTGCCCTCAAGGTTCACGTCAAAAGCCGTTACCCCCGAGTGCTTGAAGTAGTAGTTGCTCGACAGGTTGAGCCTGAGAGCGTCGGTCAGACATTTCTTCACGTGCAGTCCGATGCCCGCGGTCTCGGCCTTAGTGCCATACACAACCTGTCCGCCAACGTTCCATTCTCCACTCTCAGCATGGGCCATCAACATAGCCGCTGCCATCACAAGAATTAAAATAATCTTTTTCATCATTGTTATTATTTATTGGTGATACTCATTGCGTCTTGGTTGCAAAATTATCGCGTTGCCGGTAGGTTGGCAATACCCATTTGGGTGTTTTTCAGAAGCCGACAACTGATGTCATTTGTCGATGGCAAAGTTACTGCTCTTGGTCATTTTCACCAAGGAATTCAGTGGTTTTTTGACTTCATTTTAGAGGTCATAAAGTACTGATTAACAGAGCTATAAAAAAACAAAAACTTCATTTTGGCCAAAATGAAGTTCATTCGACAATTTCAGTGTCTCAAAAAGGCAAAAAACACAACAAATCAGACGCACAAAAAGCAGAATAATGCCGTCATTTTGTGTCTTACCCTGAAAAGAGTTGATTGTTTTTCTTCGCCAAATAATCTTTACTTTTTTGTAGTTTTTCGGTGGGACGCTGCGTCTAACAGGTGAAAACAATTTAAAACACTCGCCACTATGAACACGATGAATAAAGAGAAGCAAATGCACTTGGAGGAATTGCAGCAGAAAACGAGCACTTGGCACAAGTGGTATCTGGCCTCGATATGCGCCCTTGGAGCATGTTTTGTGATATATTTCATTGCTGACATCATGGAGGTTGACATGACCGACAACTTCCTTAACCTATGCTTTGGGGGAGCCATCTTGGCCTTATTTGCTTTTGCGGTGACGTTCTACAAGTACCGCATGGCCTATGATGCTGTGATCTTCATGAAAAAGGAACTTGGAATGTCCGTCGAGGAAAAGGAGAAGAAAAACCGTTTCTTCTCGACGCCAAATCCCTCGTGGAGCGAGAGATTATTCAAGTATCTGGGCTGCCTGATGTGCATCATCGCCCCACTGATCATCATCGCCCCGAACTTAGACAGGTTCACGGCGCTGCAGAGTTACTTTCCGGGGCTCTTCGATAGCCAAAGCAATCTGTTTGGCATGGCCACGGCCATGATTGGAGTGGCCTACACGAAGTATCATCCCGAGTTGAGCCTATTGGCCCGCATCTCTCTGTGGGCTTCCATCATTCTCATCATTGTGGGTATTCCCCTGTTTCTCATGGGTTATGAGGCTGGAAGTTGGCTCATGTCGGTGTCGATAGTCCTGAATCTCTTCAATTTGCTCCGCACCGAGAGGGAACTCTTTTTCATCGACCAGGAATAAGGGCGATGGCGGCATGGTGGATTTGCCGCCTTTGCCGAGTGGATGTGATTCTGTTCAACCCGTTTTCACCGTAAACCGATACTTCTCACTGCTAAAACCTAAAAAATACGCTACCTTTGTGGTCAGTAATCATCAAACGACAGAAATATGAAAACTTTATTGAAGCTCGCAGGCTCACTATTCATCGGATTAATTATCGGCATGTTCATTGCCGTCACTATCGGCGCACTCATCGAGGGCGAATCACCCTTACAGGTGATTAAATCCTTGTTTGACAAGGAGTCCCTGCCTAAGATGATATCCATCCTGTGGATGCTGCTGGGGCTCCTCATTGCCTATATCCTGCACATCGCCATCCACGAGGGCGGCCACCTGGTGGCAGGACTGATGACGGGCTACCGCTTTGTGTCCTATCGTTTCATGAACTGGACGGTGATACGCAAGGACGGACGACTGCAGTGGCGCAACTTTGAGTTGGCAGGAACGGGCGGACAGTGCCTGATGGCCCCACCCGACAAGCCTATCGAGCAGATTGACACGCGCTGGTACAACGCCGGTGGCGTGCTGGCCAATATCCTACTCGTGGTGATTGCTGCCGTTTTGCTGTTCGCATTAGACCTGCCCACATGGGCAAATGAGTTCCTGTCGATCATGATTGTCATCGGCATCCTGGTGGCGCTGACCAACGGTATTCCCATGAAGTTGGGCGGTGTCGCCAACGACGGCCGCAACCTGTTGCAGATGGAGAAAGACCTGCCCGCAAAGCAGAGTTTCTGCAACATACTTGAAATCAATGCCCGCAGCCAGGAGGGACAGACCTATAGCGAGATGCCCGAATGCCTGTTCGAACTGCCGCAACCCTTCGACTGGAAGAACGCCATGCACGTGGGGAGCGCCCTCTCGCTGGCCACGTGGCTGATGGCGCAACACCGTTGGGAAGACGCCTACCAGCTGCTGACCGAAGCCCTCGACAACAAGGACGACATCATGGCACTGTATCAGTTGGAGCTGGAGAACATGATGACCCAGGTATGCATCGTCATGGGCCGTGACGACGAGGCGCGTCAGCACTACAGCAAGGACATCGCCAAATACGTCAGCCGCCATGCCCCGACGCAGAGCGACAAGCAGTTCACCGCTATGGCCGTGGCCCTGGCTCTGGACGGCGACCGCCCCCGCGCCGAGAAAATCTACAAGGAACTTGAAGCAAATCGCGACAAATACATCCACCAGGGCGACGTGGCCTTGAGCCTCGACCTCATGCACTGGCTCCTGGACAACAAGAGAGATAATTATCAAACAACATGAACAACAAACAACAACATGAACAAACATTTATTTTCTATAATCGAGTTGTTTTTGTTGTTCAATGTTGTTACAGTTGTTTGAAAAAGACTGATACAGATGAATAACGCATCGGCCATAGCGCAATTGCAACAGCAACGGCACCTGCTCCAACAGGAATATCAGGAGGAGAAGGAGGCCTACCGCCTGCACACGCAGAGCATGGGCCTGGCCCGCAAGGTGACGCGTGGCGATGCCTGGTTCCCGCTGCGCGTGGGCCGCACCTATTACAACTCGCTGAACCAGTACTGCATCGAGGTGACGCGACAGGCCGACGAGGAGATTGACCACAACTTTGAGTATGGCAAGCCCGTCGTGTTCTTCGGCGCCGAGGTGCCTGAGGGCGACCTCAAGCAGGCGGGCAGCATCCGCTACTACGGCTTCACCGGAACCATCTCCTACGTTGACGGCGACCGCATGGTCGTTGCCATCCCCGAGGGGCATGCGCTTGAGTTGCAGAACGCCCAGTCGCCCGTGGGGGTGCAGCTGTTCTTTGACGAGACGAGTTACCGCATCATGTTTGACGCGCTGGACCGTGTCATCAGCGCCAAGGGCAACCGTCTGGCCTACCTGCGCGACCTGTTCTACGGCCGCCAGCGGGCCGAGACATTTACCTTTGACGCCATGCGGTTCCCGTGGCTCAACACGAGCCAGGAGCGGGCCGTGAACGACGTGTTGCGGGCCAAGGACGTGCGCGTGCTGCACGGCCCCCCAGGCACGGGCAAAACGACGACGCTGGTCGAGGCCATCAACGAGACGCTCATGCGCGAGACACAGGTGCTCGTGTGCGCCCAGAGCAACACCGCCGTCGATTGGATCAGCGAGAAGCTGGTGGACTGCGGCATCAGCGTCCTGCGCATCGGCAACCCCACGCGCGTCAATGACAAGATGCTGAGTTTCACCTATGAGCACCGCTTTGCCGACCACCCCGACTATCCCAAGCTGTGGCAAGTGAGGCGCACCATGCGCGAGATGCGGCGCAAACGGCGTGAATCGGGCGAGCGCTTCCATCAGCGGCTTGACCGCCTCAAGGAAATCGCCGTGGAACTCGAGGTGCGCATCAACAACGACATCTTCGGCCAGGTGCGCGTCATCGCCTCGACACTCGTCGGGGCGGGCAACAAGCTGCTCGACGGCAAGAAATTCGGCACCGTGTTCATCGACGAGGCCGCCCAAGCTCTCGAGGCCGCGTGCTGGATTCCCATCCGCCGCGCCAGCCGCGTGATTTTTGCCGGCGACCACTGCCAGCTGCCGCCCACCGTCAAGAGCCTCGAGGCCCTGAAAGGCGGACTGGGCAAGACGCTCATGGAGCGCATAGTCGAGAATAAGCCCGAATGCGTCTCGTTGCTGCAAGTGCAGTACCGTATGAATGACGAAATCATGCAGTTCAGCAGCGATTACTTCTACCACGGCCAGATGCGCTCGGCTCCCGAGGTCGCCCACCGCCTCATCCACGAGGGCGACGCCCCCATCCTGTGGTTCGACACCTCGACCATCGAGATTGGCGAGGACGAGAAAAATGACTTCAAGGAACAGTTCGTCGGCGAGACTTTCGGCCGCATCAACAAGGGCGAGGCCAACCTCACGCTGAGCCTGCTACAGATTTACTTCCAGCGTGTGGGCAAACAGCGTATCCTCGACGACCGCATCGACGTAGGCATCATCTCGCCCTACCGTGCCCAGGTGCAGTACCTGAGGCGGCTGATCAAGAAACGCGCCTTTTTCAAACCTTTCCGTCACCTGATTTCGGTCAACACCGTCGATGGTTTCCAGGGGCAGGAACGCGACGTCATCCTCATCTCGCTGGTACGCGCCAACGACAAGGGCCAAATCGGCTTCCTGCGCGACCTGCGCCGCATGAATGTCGCCATCACCCGCGCCCGCATGAAACTCTTCATCCTGGGCGACGCCACCACCATGACACGCCACCCCTTCTACCAACGCCTCTACAACTACATCCAAACCGTCCGCGGCCACAATGTCAAACAACAGCAAGGGCAACAATAAACAACGCGAACAACTTTTTTATGTTGTTGTTCGGGTTGTTTACTGTCATTCGAGTTGTTTGAATAAAAATCCGTTGTTTGGCTATGCGGGGATTTTTTTGAGCCACTGGCGGTAGCCGAGGATGGCCATGACGGTGTAGAAAGCGTAGAGGCAGGCAGTGAAGGGTATCTGCTTGTAGATGTAGAGCACGGTGCAGACGGCATCCACGACAAGCCACAGGAGCCACTGCTCGGCATACTTCTGTGCCAAAGCCCACAAGGCGACCATACTCAAGGCTGTGGTGAAACTGTCGCACACGGGGACGCTGCTGTCGGTCCACGTGACGAGTATCCAGTAGATGACGCCCCACAACGCCAAGCCGATGAGCGCCACAGGCAATACGCGGCGCAGCGGGAAATGGGTGATGGAACGCTCCCCGTTTTCTCCGTTATTTCCATTTTCCCTGCGACTGCGCACCCACCGCCACATGGCATAGCCATAGACGGCGGCGAGGACGTAATAGACCTCCATACCAAAGTCGGCGTACAGGCCGCGCTCCCAGTACAGGTAGCCGTGGACAATGGGCATGATGACGCTCACCAGCCACAGCCAGATGCTCGCCTTGAACTCCAGCCACAGGTAGATGAGGCCCAACACCAGCCCCGCCATGTCGATGGCCTTGACCCAAGTGAAATCGCTGAAATACTGAATAATCGCGTCCATCTTTTTTTAATGAGAAATGAGGAGTTAGGAGTTAGAAGTTAGAAGTTAGGAGTTAAACCTAATGCCTAATGCCTATAGCCTAATGCCTAAAACCTCAAAGTCACATGGCCAAGGGAGTTGATGCCAGCCATGGGATAGAAGCGGGGATCGCTGTACAGGCTATAGGTGTTGGACTTGCTGCCGCCGGGATAAAGGGCGCAGGTCTGTGAGTAGCCGTTAGTCTCGTACCTCTCGTCGAACAGGTTGTAGATGGTGGCACCCACGGTGACGCTGCGCATGTAGGGCAGCTTGAAGGTATAGGCCACATCCAGGTTGTTGACGAAGTAGGGATCCAGCGAGTCTTCCTTGCTCTCGAAGTTGTCGAGATACTGGCGCGACACGTACTGCGACTGCAACGAGGCGGTAAAGCCCTTGTAGTCCAAAGCGATGAGGCTGCCCACGGTCACGCTGGGCGATAAGGCGATGGTGGTGTTACCCGCGTGGATTTCGGTCTGCGTCCACATGTCGTCCCAACTGTCGGCATCGTAGTCGCTCACGTAGCCCACGTAGTCCTTGATGCGGTTGCGGCTGAAGGTGGCATTCACATCCCAGCGCAGCCAGTCGGTGAAGCGGTAGCCTGCCATCAACTCGATACCCATGCGGTAGCTGTTGGGCACATTCTCGGCCATCAGCTCGCCAATCTCGTTGATTTTTCCGTTGAGCACGAGCTGGTCCTTGTAGTTCATGTAGTAGAGGTTGACGCCAGCAGCGAAGTTGCCGCTGCGCAACTCGTAACCTACCTCCCAGTCATAGAGTTTCTCGCTGGTGGGATGCTGCAAGAACAGGCCGTCGGTATAGTTGTTGCGCGTGGGCTCCTTTTGGGCCACGGCAAACGAGGCATAGACGCGGTTGCGGGCGTCAATCTGCCAGTTGAGACCTGCCTTGGGGTTGAAGAAGCTGAACGGCTCGTCGATGTCGAGAATCTGCAAGCGCTCGGGGTCGGCGGTCCAGTCCCACTTGTCGTTGTTACCCGTGATGCGGTAGCCGATGTAGCGGTACTGCAAGTCGGCATAAGCGCTCAAGCCGCCCGTAATCACGTAATTGCCCTTGACGTAGATGTTGAAGTCGGTCTTGCGGCCGTTGTTGCGGTAATACTCATGGTCGGGAGCCAGCGGGCTGGTGTAGTTCTCTACCCAGATGACCTGGCCATAGTGGTCGTTGCTGTAACGGTTGATGCCGCCGCCCAGGGTGGCATTCAGCTTGTCATTGGTGTACTGCAACGAGAACACGCCGCCGCCAAAGTTACTATTGACACATTTCTTGCGCACCAGGCTGGCCTTCTTGATGGTGCCCTCGGGCGTCACCACGGGCTGCAGGGCATACTCCTTGAGCGTGCGGGCATTCTTGTACTCCTGGTAATAGCCGTAGCCGTTGGTATAGTGCAGGGCCACGTTGAGTTTCCACAAGGGGTTGAACGTCTGGTTCCAGATGAGCTGGTAGTGCGTCTGACGGTAGATGTCCTTCTGGTCCTTGTAGAAGCCCGTCACCTTGCCATCGTGCTTGATTTCGCCGTTGGGGTTGTAGGTGCGGTTCTCCTTCAGGTCATCACGGCTGATGCCGTCCCAGGCGTGGTAGGTGTCTTCCTTGCCGCCATAGGTGATGAAACGCACCGATGTGCCGCCGCCGAAGTAGCCCAGCTGGCCAAAGTAGCTGACCATCTCGCTGGTGGCGCGATCACGGTAGCCGTCGCTGCCGATGTGTGACAGGCGAGCCTCGATGGCCCAGTGGTCATTGAGCAAACCTGTGCCCACACGCAGCGTCTCCTTGTTGGTGTTAAAGGAGCCGTAGCTGCCCGACACGTCGGCATAAGCGTCGCGCGAGAAACTCTGGGTGCGCATGTTCACGCTGCCACCGAAGGCGCCCGAACCGTTGGTCGAAGTGCCCGCGCCACGCTGCACCTGGATGTCGCGCACCGACGAGGCAAAGTCGGGCGTGTTCACCCAGTAGATGCTGTGGCTCTCGGCATCGTTCTGGGGGATGTCGTTCACCGTGATGTTGATGCGTGTGGCATCGGTGCCGCGCACGCGCATCGACGTGTAGCCCACGCCGGCACCCGCATCGCTGGTGGTGATGACGCTCGGCGTCATCGTCAGCAGGAAGGGGATGTCCAAGCCATGGTTCACGGCAGCAATCTGCTTGCTGTCCACACTGGTAAACGCAACAGGAGTGTTTTGGGTAGCACGTGTGCCCAGCACCTCCACCTCGCTCAGGGCGATGGCAGGCACTGTGTCGGTTGCGGTGGACTGTGCCGCCGCAACGAGGCTTGCCAGCATTGTGGCAGCCGTCAATAAGGTCTTTTTCATTCGATAAAATTTTCCCAAGTTCCGCCGTCAAGCGCAACTTGAATCAATAAATGTTCTCTACGCCGGCATTATCCGGATCAGATCCGATGGGTATGTTCTCAGCCCCTTTTTCACAAGGAAGCACCCCAAACTCATTGAATCGCACTGCAAAGGTACTGCAAGCTACGGACAGAACAAAATGAAAAGCCCAATTTTTCAATTTGGCAATGAAATAGCTGTTGGCCCTAAGCTCTGCGGGGCTAATACTAATTACGCGAATTTTTACTGATTGGCGCTTGGTTTTTTTATTCGCCAGATTCGTAGAATTCGCGTAATTAGCGTTGAAAAAATCATTGGGGCAACAGTTATGCCTATTTGATTCTGTCCCGTTTTTTACCTCAGGGAGAGGGTTACGGGTGGAGGATCATGTCGATGAGGGTGGCGACGTCGCCAATGTCGAGGCGGCCGTTACCGTTGAGGTCGGCGTTCTCGACGATTAACGAGGAAGTGTCACCCGACAGGATGGCGTCGATAATCATGGTGGCATCGTTGACGCCGATGATGCCGTCGCCGTCGCTATCGCCAGGACCGGCGCTGCCGTCGTCGTTGCAACCGACAATCTCGAGGAAACCGTCTTTCCAATCATAATCGCTCTTGTACAACTCCAGCGACGAGTAGGGAACGCGCAGGATAGTATGTTCAGGCCAGACTGGGGACAACGACATGATTGAGGTGCTGGGAGGCACGGGAGCCAGGCAGGTGACGGTTGTGGCATCATGTGCCGACGAGAGGGCATAACCTCCAATCTGGGTGACGCCGCTGCCGATGACCAAGCGCTTGATTAGCGGACAAGAATAGGCCGCATAGGAATTCACCTTGGTAACCGAATTGGGGATGATTAACTCGGTCAGGCTATCGCACTGCCACAACATGCCATAGGGAATCTCGGTGATGGTGTTGGGCAGACGCAGGTGTTTCATGGCGACGCACAGACGGAAGGTCTCTCTACCCAGTTGTTCAACACCGTCCTCGATATAGACATCCTGTACCCAGCCACAAAAGTCAAAGGCACCCATTTCGACGACCTTGACAGTGCCAGGAATAGTCATGTGACGCACATCGCACTCGCAAAAAGCATATCTCTTGATCAAGGTTACCGAAGGTGGGATAATGATTCTGTCGAGTCCCCTGCAGCCCCCGTAGGCATAGGAGCCGATGGACGTGATGTCGTCAGGAATGACCGTGTTGCGGCAAGCGGCAAAGAGCATGTTGGTCGCAGTGAGATTCACCGCTTTACAGTCGCCTCGGGAGTCATACTTGGGGTTATCGGGGTGCACCGAGAGCGCCTCAAGGTCGGGGATATGGCTGAACGGATTCTGCTCCATATCTGCCACTCCGCAGCCCAGAATGATGCTCTTCACCCCCCTGGTGTAGAAGAAGGCGTTGCTGCCAATCTTGGTGACGGAGTTGGGGAGGACGACATTTTCGGGAGCAGTGGTGCCGTAGAAGGCCGTTTCGCCTATCTCGGTGATGTCATCAGGAAAGACCGTGTTCTTGCAGCCGTAAAATAGCGTATTGGTTGCTGTCTCGATAATGGCGTTGCAGTCGCCGCGGCTGTCAAAGTAGGGATTGTCAGGGTGAACCGCCAGTGACTCCAAGTTGTAGCATTCATAGATAAGGCTTCGACCGATGGACTGCACACCCGAGCCGATATAGATGCTCCGCAGGTTGTCACACTCCCAAAATGCATAAGTGCCAATGGAGGTGACAGTATTGGGAATAATGAGATCGGTGAGTGTATCCTTGTTATACAAGCAATGATCCTTGATGGCAGTGACAGTGTAAGTAACCCCGTCCCATGTCACCGTTTCGGGAATCTCCAATCGGGGATTAATCTGTTGTGCTTCACAGCCCGAGACTGTCGCCTCGAGGGTGGTATTGTCCACGGTGTAATAAACGCCATCGATGATGAAGTCGTGGGCTAAAGCGCTCCCAGCCCAACCCAGCATGAGGATGAGCAGAAACGCCCGCATGGATAGTAACACTTTTTTCATAGAGCATAAAGGTCGCCGCACTGGTCCTCCTCAATGGCGGCAGGGTTAAGCAGTTGATATTAAGGGCAGGCATGAGGACAAGGCTCCATCGACCTTGATGGCATCAGACGCGATAAACCGAAGCATTGCCTGTCATCTTATTGTTTGCTGACAAAGGTAAGCATATTTATTGAAAATCGAAAGCAAAAACGCGAAAAATACGACTATCTACCAATAATGTGTTTCAATAATGTAGCTTTCGGTAAGAAAAAGGGATTGATAATAGACTGAATTGGGGAATAATGTTGTACCTTTGCCATCACGATGGAACATCCTAAATTCATTATCACCAGTGGTGGGCACCTGCGGTTGGGCATGGTGACGCTGCACCGCGACCTGCTCATGCCGCACGAGGAGTGCCTGGGTGGCGGATTCTACGAGTATGATTACGCGAGCAACATGCTGATCCTGTCAGGCAAGTCGTTTGACTACGGCACGCCCCGATGGGGCAAGGTGACGGTCCTTCAGGTTCCCGAAGCCTACCGCGGCGTTCCCATCGTCTATCGCGACCACTGGGGTGACGAATTGAACATCACCAATGACATAACCATCAAGTATTATTAACAAGAGACCATCATGGAACAGTTCTTGAACGAAATAAAGGCCTTACTGCCCAAAGAGAGGGTTTACACCGATGAGTTGAGGACCCTGGCATGGGGGACTGACGCGAGTTTCTACCGCTTGACACCCAAGGTGGTCATCCGCGCCAAGGATGAGCATGAGGTATCGCTGATTGTGAAGGCAGCGAACAAATATGGCCTGCCGTTCACCTTTCGCGCAGCGGGGACGTCGTTGTCGGGCCAGAGCGTGAGCGACAGCATCCTCATCGTTGCCAGCAAAAACTGGGAGGACTACACTGTGGCCCCCGACGCCGAGAGCATCACCCTGCAACCCGGTATCGTGGGCGCGAGGGTGAATCAAATCCTGAGACCCTTAGGGCGCGTGTTCCCGCCTGACCCCGCCAGCATCGGCTCGGCCATGGTGGGCGGCATCGTCGCCAACAACGCCTCGGGCATGAACTGCGGCACCCACGCCAACAGCGACCGCATGCTGCTGTCGGCACGCCTGGTGCTGCCCGACGGCACCGTGCTCGACACTGGCGACACAGCCAGCCGCGAGGCCTTCAGGCAGTCCCATCCCGACTTTATCGCCCGCATCGAGGCCCTGCGTGACCGCATCCGCAAGAATACCCCCCTTGCCGAGCGCATCTGCAAGAAATACAGCATCAAGAACGTCACGGGCCTGAACCTGAGGCCGTTTATCGCCTACGATGACCCGTTTGACATCATCGCCCACAGCGTGGTGGGCAGCGAGGGCACGCTGGCGTTCATCAGCCAGGTGACCATGCGCACGCTGCACGACTACCCCTGCAAGGCCTCGGCCATGCTCTACTTTTTCACCATGAAGGAGAGCTGCGAGGCTGTGGTAGCCCTCAAGCAACTCAAATCCAGCGACGCCGACCTTGCCATGAGCGAGGAGAACCTGATGGTCAAGAGCGCCGAGATGCTCGACTACCTGTCGCTGGCCTCGGTCGATGACCCCGTCTATCTGCAGTACAAGCGTGATGTGGACGCCGGTAGAATCGAGGGCGTCAAGCCGGGCGACTACCATAACCTCACCGCCATCCTCACCGAGACCAAGGCAGCCACGCCCGATAACCTGCAACACCGCATCGACGCCATCACGCAGTGCCTGTCGCAGTTCAAGACTTATATCCCCGTCGAGTTCACTACCGACCCCGCCGTTTATGGCAAATATTGGGCGATTCGCTCGGGCATTTTCCCCAGTGTGGGTGGCGCGCGTCCCGTGGGCACCTCCTGCCTCATCGAAGACGTGGCTTTTGCCGTCGAGGACCTGCCCGAAGCCACGGTCAAGCTGCAAAAACTCATCGCCGACCACGGCTACAAGGATGCCTGCATCTACGGACACGCCTTCGAGGGCAATTACCACTTCATCATCAACCAGCTCTTCAGCGACGAGAGCGAGGTGCAGCGCTATGCCGCGATGATGCGCGACGTGGCAAGGCTTGTGGTTGAGGAATATGACGGCTCGCTGAAGGCAGAGCACGGCACGGGCCGCAACATGGCACCGTTTGTCAAGTATGAGTGGGGCGAGGAGGCCTTTGCCGCCATGCGGGAGTTGAAGGAGATTTTTGACCCGCATTATCTGCTCAATCCCGGTGTCATCTTCAATGACGACCCCGAGTGCTTCATCAAGCACTTCAAGCCCCTGCCCGAACTGAAAATGCGCGGATTGGAAACGGCCACGTCAAGGCGAGGCCCTACGAGCAACGCCGGCGACAACGACCGCCACGACAGCGTGCGCGAGACCGTTGAGGGGGTACTGAAGGCCAACAAATGCATCGAGTGCGGCTTCTGTGAGGTGAACTGTGTGACCTGCGGCCTGACGCTATCGTCGCGCCAGCGCATCGTCATCCAACGCGAAATCTCCCACCTGCGCGAGACGGGCAGCGATCCCGAGCGCCTGGCGACCCTCGTCAAGCAATACCGCTACCAGGGTGACCAGACCTGCGCCGGCGACGGCCTGTGCGCCACCTCCTGCCCGATGAAAATCAATGTGGCCGACTTGACCCACCTCATTCGCCAGGAGGGTTTGTTGCAGGGCAGTATGGGCTATAAGACAGGTGACTTCGCCGCCCGTCATTTTGCGGGCATCAAGAGCGGCCTGCGTTTTGTCCTTGACACGGCACGGCTGGGGCATAATGTCCTGGGCACTACCGCCATGCAGGGCATCGCGGGCGCTATGCACAAAGCGGGTCTGCCCCTGTGGACATCCGCCATGCCAGGAAAAACCCGTCAACCTCGTGCCGTAGGGCCTCGTCTTGACATGGCCGAACCGAGAGACACCGTCAATAAGGTCGTCTATTTCCCCTCGTGCATCAACCAGACGATGGGCCTCGCCAAGGGGGCTCCTGTCAAGAACACCCTCGTCGATGAGATGGTGCAGTTGTGCCGCAAGGCAGGCTATGAGGTCATCTTCCCCAAAGGGCTGGAACGGATGTGCTGCGGCACCATCTGGGAGTCGAAGGGCATGCTCGACATCGCCGACCGCAAGACCGCCGAACTTGACGACGCGCTGTGGGAAGCCAGCGAGCACGGCAAGTACCCCGTCGTGTGCGACCAGAGTCCCTGTCTGCACCGCATGAGGAAATGCATCACCCGCATGAAGTTGTATGAGCCAGTGGAGTTCATTTGGGAATTCCTGCGTGACCGCCTCGAGTTCTCACCCATCGACCGCCGTATCGCCCTGCACTTCACCTGTTCGACCCGCGAGATGGGCCTGGTGGACAAGATGACCGCCCTGGCACGCCTGTGCAGCAACAACGTCTTCTTGCCCGAGGGTGTGGGCTGCTGCGGCTTTGCCGGTGACCGAGGCTGGACGCACCCCGAGGTCAACCGCTGGGCGCTCAGGAAACTGCGACGCCAACTGGAGGAAAACCGCATCGAGATGGGCTACAGCAACAGCCGAACCTGTGAAGTGGGCCTGGAGACCAACGGTGGCATCCCCTACCAAAGCATCGTCTACCTCGTCAACGAGGTGACCACAAGGAAATAAGTTTGGTCTGAGTGATTGCGCGAGTAATCATTGGCAGACATGCCTTATACTGCGATTAATTCTTTGCCGATGGCATGTACAGTGTCATAGATTAGCTCCATACGCGCTTTACTGGGGCGTTTCTTGCCACTGATATATTGAGCCATGAGGCTTTGGGATATACCCATGCGTCGCGCAATAGCCGAAACATTTAATTCGGGATGACTCATAAATAATCGATATAGGGCAGTAGGCTCTTTGGTATCAAAGAACCCCTCGAAACTCAGGTCTTCGTCAAGTGCCTCCCAATGGATGCCGAACTCATCGGCTTCAAACTGCTGGCGTTGTTCCTGTGTGGCGTAACGCAAACGGGGGTAGTCGGCAAACTCTTCGTAAGCCTCTTTGCCGTCATCGGTACGAATCCACACTGCCGTATCGGTTAACCAAATTTTTTCAATCTTCATAGTTCACCTCCTTCTTCACGTTACTTGTTGTTATTGAAAAACATGTTCCAGTGTTGGGCGATAATTTCCACATTTTCCTCGATGATGGATTCAATTAGTTTCACCTCTTGAGGCTTGAAACCCTTGTTGTCAACGAGTTCAATCGGAAATATATTGAATTTCGCCTTAGACCGACCTTTTACCACATGCACATGGATGGGCGTATGGTCATTGGAATAGAACTGAAATCTATAGCCAAATATGATGAATATTGTGGGCTTCTGCTCTTTTTTTCGCAAAGATAGGTAATATTTTTATTACCCACAACTTTTATTCCATTTTTTCTTGTTTTAGCGTAGTTTTTTGGGGGGTGTTTGCGTCTAAGGGGTAAAAAACAAGTTTCATTTAAACGCTAATTGTTATGATTGCATCCATCAAAAAAGGCATTGTCTGGTTATGGCCGGCGATTAAGTACTTCTTATATTGGCTGTTGGTGACAGTGGCAGCAATGATAATGGTCTACGTTATCGGTATTGTTGCGCTGGGAAGTGCAGGCCAAAAAATCGATGATATCGACTCGATCATGGAGAATTCATGGCTCCTGGCTTCGGCTTTGGCGAGTGCCGATGTGCTTCTCCTGCTGTTGTTCTGGAAGCGGAAATATACCCGTAACTGGATTGAATACGGCTATACCTATGGTGAGGATTTCTCGTCTGGGAAATTGGCTTTATGGGCCGTGGTAGGCGCCATCGGTTGCCTGCTTCTGGATATCATGGTGCAGGAATATGTGCCCATACCCGTTGAATCTGACTTAGGGGAATGGTTTGAGATGCTTTTTGGTAACCCGCTGGGTATCCTGTCGATATGCCTGATTGGCCCGCTTGCCGAGGAGGCCATCTTCAGGGGTGCCATCGAGCGCCGCTTGCTCGAGACGAACTGGAGTCCCTGGTTTGCCATCGTGATTTCGGCGTTATTGTTTGCTGTGGCGCATGGTAATTACGCGCAAGGAGCCACGGCAATCATGATGGGTTGCTTCTCGGGATGGATTTACTACCGCACCCGTAGCATCTGGCCCACGTTCCTAATCCATGCTGTCAACAACACTACAGCGGTCATTGCAGCACTCTCGATACCCGAGTCGATGGTCGATGAGGCGGCAGAAACGTTGGGCGTGCCCTTGTCAATAGGTATCCCCCTGATTGTCTTGAGCCTTATCTTACTCTATATCTCAGTTAAACACATCAGTAAGATAACCCACGACCGCACCCCGATTTCCGCCCTCGGTACTGACCATGATGTACTGCCACCGCCCTTCACCAATGAGTATATCAAGCAAGATGTTCCCGTCGGAGATACTCTCGCAGAAAATGCTGAAACCGGAGACACCGCCGAAGGGTTTGACTCGGAAATCCATCATATGGAGCCTTAGGGCAACTGGTCTAACGACTACAAACAACAAGACTCATAAATTCCACCTCCCTACCCAGAGAGTGTGACAAGGGTTGAGTGCCGTGATGGCGCCCAACCCTTGCTGTAGCTCTGTGCTACAGCTAAACAACCCATTATTTCATGTTATGTCCCTATGCCACCAAGCAATAACTTGGGACGGCTTAGAGCCTAAACGTGAGGGGCGTTTAGCGGTACACGTTTGAAACAATCATCAATTGTTAGCAGATCCGCTCAGAATCATGTCGATGAGGAGCGTCACGTCGGCAATACCCACCAGGTTGTCACCATCAAGGTCGGCAACGGCAAGATTGATACCCGTTGCATCACCAACCAGCACATAATCAATCAATGCCGTGACATCCGCAATCTCAATGACGCCATTGCCGTTGACGTCGCCCATCAGCCCCTGAGGAGCCTCGGGGAAGACGACGGTGTAAGTGTAAGTGTTACCGAGTGACTTCTTTGTACCCTCGCTATAGTAGTAGAAGAAGGCGAAGTACTGCCAGCCATCAATGACGTTGTCCATGTCAATCTGCAGGGTAGCGGTCTCACCAGCAGCGAGTGTCAAGTGCTTATCGACGGTCTGCACGCCAGCGCCACTGTTGCCATAGGTGTGCTTGTACAGATTGGCCGTGATGTCCTCGTCATAGGTCGTGCTGCCATTGTTGGTGATGGTGAGCACAACGCTGAACTTGTCGCTATTGATATTAGAGCCTTCGGCATCCAGAACATTGACCATAGCTCTCAAGTTAGCAGCAGGCATCGGGTTGATGGTGATGGTGCGGGTGGCAACGGGATCGCTGCCATTCTCGTTCAATGACCAGGTGAGGCTATAGCTGCCTGCGTTGGCGAAGGTGTAGGAATAATGGACGTCACCCGTCTCGCCCGGTTCCAGACCCACAAAACCTGAAGCAGCCGAAGCTCCGTTGATGAACATGTAAAGCATCTCGTTGCTCGACGTGCCGTTATTGGTCATGTTGACATCGATGCCAACGGGGCGGTCCTGGTTCATGGTGCCCGTAAAGGCGACGTCGTTGACGGTGTAGTCGCGTGTGCCGGCAGTGCCATAGCCCGTAACGGAGCACTGGTTGCCGTCGATGGTCACCTCGATGTAGTTGCGTTCGGCACCGACGCAGGGACGCCAGTTGTTCGCGCCAAGTTCGCTATAGATGGGCATGATGCGATAGGTGCCGCTGGTCATGCCAGCGCCGAACCGCAGTTCACGGTTGGTGTGGATGAAGAAATAGCCCGGTCCGAGACCTTGGCCATTGGAGCCTTGGAGCCTGTTAATCATCACGCCATCCTCATCAAACAAGCCCCAGCCAATGCTCACGTCTAACGTGTTGGGGGTATTGTTAACGAAGTTACCCGAGACATAGACCTTGAAGGCCTCGTTGGTGCCACCACGTGTGCCAACAAAGCTGTCGAGTTTGACACCGTCGGCCGTGAGCTCAAAGACGGGGCTGCCGCCCTGGTTAGGTTGGAAGCCCACAATGGCCTCCTGAGTGTAGATGTATCCGTAAGGGCCATCGGAACTACCCGCGCCCTGCTCACTGGGATTGAGCACATTGAGCAGGTAGTAGCCATTGCTATTGCCGTCCCAGCCCCAATTCATGTGGAACATGCCATTGCCATCATAGCCGTCGCAGATGAAGGAGTGTCCACCAGTCAGCTTGCTGCCGCTGTAGATGACAGGGCGTCCAGCCGCCAACTCACCGTAGAGAAGGTCGGCCCATCCCTGTGTACTATAGTTGCCGCGGCTCACCTTGTGGGCAGCTGCATCGTAGTCAAAGTAGGCGGCCGCCTTCTCGGGAATCAAGCCGGAGTTGGCACCCGATGAGTACATCATAAAAGTCATCTCCAATGCCTGGGCGCAATACAGGTTGAGCGTGGCGACAGCCTGTGCTCCAGCGCTCTCGTTGTCGTTTGTCTCATAGGTGTCCTGCATCGCATTCCAGTCAAACTCGACAACCGGCAGTTCGGACATATAATATTGCATGTTAGCGGCCGGGTATGAGCTGGTATAGGCAGGAATAGGCTGAGTGGTGCTTGCGGGCCACTTCCAGTAGTACATCACCTGAGACAGTGCTGTGGCAACACAACCCGTATAGGCATGCTTACTCGACGGGATGATGGGCAGCAGATTGTTGTACGGATCGTTCTGGCTCCATGATGACGTCAACAGGGGTTTGATGGCACCGCTGCTGCGCAGCTGCGTCTCGGCCTTAGCGCCGCGGGCAATGGCATCAATCTGGGCGGCATAACCCTCGAGCAGGAATTGCAAGGCCTCGGGAACGTTTTGTTCATCGAACGCACCCTGGTCGCTGTAACCCAACACAGCAGGTGCGCTGTCGTCACCAGCCACGATGACGAAACCGCAGCTACCGCCGTTAAACACATAGTAGGCTGCCTGGTCAGTACCGGCTTTGGCATTCATTCGAGGAGCCTTGCTCGCCATCTTGATGGTGGCCGAAGGCATGGCGTGCGAAGCCATGAAGCGGGCTGCAATATTGCGAGCCTGATTCTCGTTGATTGACTCGGCCCAAGCAGTAACAGTGACTGCAAGGCACATCATTAACAGTAGTGTCTTGAAACTTTTCATAATGCTTTACTTGTTTAAAAAAGTATAATAAAAATGGATTTTGCAAAGATACACATTATAATTAAAAAATTGATGGGCGAAATCGCTACCATAACTGCATCAATTGTTAATCTGTGTTAAATATTTACTCAGACCCATTGTCGGTCCAAAAATTGCATATATCTTTGTGATATCAAAATGATATTATTTTAAAACAAACTAAATCTAACTTTTTCAACTTTTACGATTATGGAATCCAAGGAATTTAATTTTAAAGGCTTAACCCTCAACGGTTTCTTGATGTTATTCGTTGTTATCATCATGCCGATTATCGCTGTATGGTGCATCTACAAGAGTATAGTTTTGTTTGACATGCCCAATCCAGGTGGACTGCCTGCCTTCCTCATCACCTTAGGTGTCCTGTTGGCCATCTGCACCTTAATCTTATTAGGTGGTTTTATGATGCTGGAGCCCAACACCGCACGTGTGACCACCTGGTTCGGCAAGTATAGCGGCACGTTCACCCGCACGGGTTTCTACTGGATTAACCCCTTCTACGGCACCAAGAAAGTGTCGCTGCGTGCCCGCAACCTGGATGCCGAGCCCATCAAGGTCAACGACAAGGTGGGTAACCCCGTAATGATCGGTCTGGTGCTGGTGTGGAGGCTGAAGGACACCTATAAGGCCCTGTTCGAGATCGATTCGCAGACCATGGCCTCGACCGACGGCACGCTGAACGGCAACGCCAAAGGCCTGATGCGCGCCCTGGAGGGCTTTGTGAGCGTCCAGAGTTATGCCGCCCTGCGTCAGGTAGCCGGGCAGTACGCCTACGACGACAATGATGAGGATACCAAGGAACTGACCTTGCGCTCGGGTGGTGACGAAATCAACGACCAGCTCGAGGGCAAACTCAACGAGCGCCTGTCACTTGCCGGCATCGAGGTGGTTGAGGCCCGTATCAACTACCTGGCCTATGCCCCCGAAATCGCTGCCGTGATGCTGCGCCGTCAGCAGGCCAGCGCCATCATCACCGCCCGCGAGAAAATCGTCGAAGGCGCTGTGAGCATGGTGAAGATGGCCCTTGACAAACTCTCAAGCGAGGAAATCGTAGAGCTTGACGACGATAAGAAGGCCTCGATGGTGAGCAACCTGCTTGTTGTCCTGTGCGCCGACGAACAGGCTCAGCCCGTCGTCAACACTGGCACCCTCAACATGTAACCCCGCGGGGCTAATGAGGTTGTGCCATCATTCAATGCCAAAAACATGGATCGTGCTATCGCACGAGAAATCAAAGAAATTATTTTGATTTTTCCACTTGTTTAGCTGGCGCAACGATATCCTACATAACCGCCCTGCGGTCGGAATGATGGCATATCCTCATTGAGAACCCGCCAAAAGATTCAGCAGACTATGGCAAAGAAAGCCACAAAGAGTTTTATCCTGCGTGTCGATAGCGACACGATGGATGCCATTGAGAAGTGGGCAGCCGACGAGTTCCGTTCCACCAACGGCCAGTTGCAGTGGATCATCACCGAGGCGCTGCGCAAGGCCAAGATGAAATCAACGGCTCTGATTGACAATGTCATGTGAGACGAGCGATTTCATAATCGCCAATAATGCACTATTAATGATAGAATTATGGAGCTGAGCAAAAAGAAAGTAAAACAATCAAAAACCTAATTGTTATGAAAGAGACCAATCTAATCGTAAAGTATTGCCTCATGCTATTTGTTGTTGCGGGGTTGTGCTTTATGCATTACAAAGACCTTATAAGTAATGGCATGTTCTGTGTGTGGGCCATCTTCTTTGTGATCATTATCATCATGGATATCGTCAAGCGCAGGAAATCGGCAAAGAGGGGACAAGAGCAGGCTAGCAAAGCGCTTGGCAATCCCGACGATGCTGAGTCGCACGTGAGCCACACCGTCAATGTGCGCCCAACCCTCGCAGGAATGTGCTGTGACCTGTCCACAATCATCATGCTGATGATTGCCTGGATTTTGATCATCAGGAAAGACCTTCTTGACCTGGATTCAAGCCATGCTATCTATATCTACATTTTATACACCATGGGTGCCGTAGTAAGTCTTGTGGCAAATTATCAGCCCAGAACCTATGGCGGCATGTACCAACTCTATGGCATGAAGCAGGTCAAGCAGGACATCATTCGCCTTCATGCAGTAGCATTTGTCTGTGCCCTGACGGTGCTAACCTGTTCACTAAGATATATCATGCCTTCTAATACCGGGATTACCGTATTAATGGGCATATCGGCTGTTGGCGTTGTGGTTATTTTCGTTTGGAAGTTCTTTATCAAGAAGGTTACACCGACGCAAGAAGACATAGAAAAAGCACTCAAAGATGAATAATCGATAAGACAATGAAAACGATGAACAAAATAGTTTTTTTATCAGTAGTACTCTCACTGATGACGTTAAACGGGGCTGCACAAAACATCAGCGGCTCTTGGAGAGGTGTGCTTGAAGTGGAAGATGTTCAACTTCCATTGGTGCTCAAAATCACTCCCGACGGCAATTGCACCATCGACAGCCCAAAGGAGATGGTGAGAAACATACCCAGCGATGTCAAATATCTCTCGGCCGACTCAATATTTGTCAGCACTTCGATAGGCTTCGACTATGCCGGGCGGCTGCAGGACGGAGTGATTCATGGCACCTTCACCCAAGGAGGAATCTCGGTGCCGATGGAATTGAGCCTCATGCAACGTCCTCAGAATCCACAACCGCCATTCCCCTATCAGACCGAGCAGGTGAAGTTCACCAACGCCAATGCGGGAGCGACCTTTGCTGGCACCCTGAGTGTGCCCGATGGCGCGCAGTGTGTGCTGCTGATGGTGACCGGCAGCGGCTCTCAGGACCGCGACGAGGAACTGTTTGAACACAGGCCTTTTGCTGTGATTGCCGACCGCTTGGCGCGGCAGGGTATTGCCACTCTGCGATATGATGACCGTGGTTATGGTGAATCGGTGGGTGGTGACGTGATGAATGCCACCACACGAGACTTTGCCGACGATGCAGCAGCGGGAATTGAGTGGCTGAGGCGTTCGGGACGGTTCCAGCAAGTGGGTATTCTTGGCCATAGCGAGGGCGGAAGCATCGCCTACATGCTCGGCGCACAGGGATTGGTGGATTTCATCGTTAGCCTTGCGGGACCCACTGTGCAGGGAGACACCATCCTATTAGAACAGAACCGCACCCTCACGGGTGAAAAATCCATTGGACTCACCATCGATCATATCCGCAACAATCCGCGAGTCCAACAGATACCCTGGTATCAGTTCTTTATCAACTATAATCCCAAAGCCGATATCGCCAAGATCACCTGTCCCGTTATGGCCATCAATGGAGAGAAGGACGTGCAGGTCATGTCTGAGATGTGCTTGGATGCCCTGCGCCGCGTTTTGCCCGCCAACGAGCACCACCTCATCAAATCCTATCCTGGATTGAACCATCTGTTCCAGCATTGCGAGACGGGAATGCCCGATGAGTATGAATCCATCGAGGAAACCATTTCGGAGGAAGTCATCAACGACATCATCTCCTGGATCCACCAAGTTACCAAATAAACCCATTGAAACGTAACAACCACAAACGCTATGAGACCTAAATTTGACAATAAGGGACTCAACATCCTGTATAACACCTTGATGTGGTGCTCTGCCGGCGCAGCGGGATTGGCCTTAGCCTTTTACCGTTCTGGCAAAATCAGTTTGGCCGCTGTGGTAGCCATCTGCACGGTATGCGCGTTTTTCATCCTGTTTGAAATCGGTTGGAACTTCCTGTCCAAGAAAGAGAATCCGTCAATCATCGATGAAGCAGCCGCCGAGGGGACAGCAGAACCGGGCTTTGACCTCGACAAGGCCAAAACCGCACGCACTCCCCAACGGGTTTTCCTCAGCCTGCTGACAGTCGTCGTCCTCCTTATCGCATGGGGATGGGCATGGTCGCAGCATACGTTTGACGGGGTATTCTTCATGGACCGACCTTTCAGTACTTATCTGGGCAACACGGCAATATGCCTCGGCTTGCTTGTTTATGCCCGTTTCCCCTTCTTGATGGATGAAGACCGTTTTAAAAACATGTCTCAGGTCAATCTGGCCATCAATTCTAAGCTTGTCACAGCTTTATTCCTGGCGCTGGGGCTCTTGTCCTACGCCGTTCTGAAGGACAATCCCGGCGCAACTCCTTGGAGAACCATCTCCATGCTTGTTCTGGGCTTTATTTGGTTAGACTACTTCATCTGTTATCAAGACCGCGTCAAGGATGCCGGCGGCTCTCAAACTGCAACCGGGCAGGCAAGCGATGCCGTCAACATCCTGGGGCTCAAGGTTCGCAGGGGCACAGCGCTGACGATCATCAGGGCTCTGGTCCTCATTATCCTGGCTGCCGCATGGTTGATAAAACTGACGGCAGGTGGACTGGGTTTCAAGGGCGTTTACCAGCCTACGCTAACGGCACTCGCTTTCACGCTGGTATCCCTCTGTTTTTTTGTCCTCTCTTATTGCCTCGGTTGGTTTGTCGGCAGGGCCGATGGCAGGCAAGCCGCTTCACTGGCCGACAACCAGCTGTTTGGTGCCACGGCCTTTGCCTTGTTGGCATTGATGAGCAGCCTGCATGAAGGCCTGCACTGGGATTTATCCAGTCGCCCCATCGCGATGGGCAGCATCGCCCTGTTTCTTGCCCTCGGGTGGGCCTTGGGCGCACTGGGCAAGCGGCGCTACAAAGGGAACAAACAACAACAATAATCATCAACCTACTAATTTCTCGACTATGAACAGAAAAACAGCAATCATCAAGTTTGCCATCATCGAGACACTGGTTACCTTTCTCATCATCGCACTATACTTGATGGGTAAGTTGAGCCTGACGGGGTTTATCATCGCTTTTGGCTTTGCCACGTTGGTATCGGCGGGCGTACTCTTCATCATCATCCGCAAGACGGAATAATCGGGCATGATGAAGCGCATTGAGCGGTGGTGGCAACGTTGGGGCGATGCCGTCAGGTTCCTTGGATGGGGCCTGATGGTGGCGTTGGTATGCTTTTTGCTGTATAGGGTGGCGATGAACAACAATGCTACACATCTGGTGCCCTTGAGCGAGGGCGCGCGCGACAGCCTGATGACCGTCGGCGTGCCCCGCAGCATGAGCGACACGCTGCTGAACTATGGCGAAGCCTTCGCCGTACACTTTAACAGCACTTTGGGCATCGCCAACTGTGCCGCCTATGAGCTCGTTAACAACGAGCTAAACGGGACGGCAGAGCGAGCTGGAGAGTTCATGCAGGACCCTGATGTGAAGGGATGCCCGTCACCGCAGGACTATGCGGGCAGCGGCATGGACCGCGGGCATCTGGTGCCTGCCGGAGACCTGAAGTGGAACCCGCAAGCCATGCGCCAGTCGTTCCTGCTGACCAACGTGTGCCCGATGCACAAGGCGCTGAACGAGGGCGGCTGGGCCAAACTGGAGGAGAAGGTGCGCGAATGGACGGCACGCGACAGCGCCCTGCTGGTGTTCACCGGGCCTGTCGTGAGCGAGGGAGACACGACGCTGGCCAGTGGGCGCGTGACCGTGCCGAGTGCCTACTACAAGGTCATCATGGCACCCTGTGTGAGACCGATGCGGGCCATCGCGTTCATCTACCCGAACGGGCACAGCGGAGGACGGCTGCGGCAGTATGCCGTGAGCATTGACGAGGTGGAACGCCGCACGGGGCTGGACTTCTTCCCTACCCTGCCCCAAAAGGAACAACAGCGGCTGGAGAGCGTGGTCAACCTGGACACGTGGACGAATTAGGAGTTAGGAATTAGGAGTTAGGAGTTATTTGACTGAATGATTATATTTTTGACAATGAGGAGAGTAGTGAAGATTTGGGTGCTGGTTGCAGCGATGGTGATGGGCGGTGCATTGCCGCCGCAGGTGATGGGCGATAACAGCATTACCACCCAGTGGTCGGCTCAGGCTAAGTCCAAAAAGAAAAATAAGAAAAATAAGAAAAAGAAAAAACACGCCAAATCCGTCAAGCAGTCTGCCATTTCTCCACTGGTGAGTGTTCCCACCATCGGCAAGGCGACGGGCACTACCGTAAAGCCGCAGCAGAACACCAATGCGCTACTGGCGGTAAACATCCCTAAAGGGGTGTCGAACCAGGTCTTGAACTACCAGACCATCCGAGTGAACTTCAATCCGACATTACGGATTCCCAACTGTGTTGCTTATGAGTTGACGGCGACGATGGTCGATATGGCCGACGCTCCAGGGCACGAGAACCGCAAGAACTACAACTATGCCCGTGACAACAGCGTCAAGACTTGCCCCGAGAACTGGGAATACCGTGGTAGCGGCTACAGCCGTGGCCACATGGCTCCCGCGATGGATATGCGTTGGGACAAGACGGCGATGACACAGTGCTTCTACATGACCAACATGTGCCCGCAGGACACCAAACTCAACAACGACCACTGGCGCGTGCTGGAAGAGAAGGTGCACCGCTGGGCCAAACGCGACAAGCGACTGATGGTCTTTACAGGTCCCATCATGGGCAAGAATCCCAAGATGATTGGCAAAGACAAACAGAATATCGCCGTTCCTGAGGCTTTCTTCAAGGTGCTGTATGCGCCCGACAAGGGGCGCTCCATCGCCTTCATCTATGAGAACAAGCCGTGTCCTGGCGGCATCAGCAAGCGTGCCGTCACTGTTGCCGAGGTCGAGCGCCGCACGGGCCTCACCTTTTCCAGCGCCATGCCCAAGCGCCAGTGTAAAATTGAGGACTGGGAATAAACTCCGCTTCGTTCTTAATTGAACGTTGCAGATACCGAGTTTTTTAGTATCTTTGTCGGCGAGTAATACTGACAAAGATGAAGAAGAAACAGAAAAAGAATCTATATTTTGCACTGCTGGCAGTGTTGCTGGCGTTGGCCGGGTATCAGAGTTACCAGAAGAATGGTTTCTACAAGAGTGCCTATAATGACGAGTTACCTGCTGAACAGACTACGACTCAACAGCAAGATGGTCAGGAGGGCAAGGAATACCAATCCACAGGCGACCAGTCGCTGCTTGACGTTAAACTGCCCGAGCGGCTTGACAATGAGACGGTGCACTACAAGGCTATCACGGTATATTTCAACAAGTATTACCGTGTGCCCAACTGTGTGGCCTATGAGCTGACCAGCACCATGACGGCCATGGCCGACTCGCGTGACGCCGAAAACCGCGCCGACTACAAGTTTGAACGCGACCACAACGTGAAGGGTTGCCCCGACTGGTGGGACTACAAAGACAGCGGCTACACGCGCGGACACATGGCTCCGGCAATGGATATGCGCTGGAACAAGACCGCCATGGAGCAGTGCTTCCTGATGACGAACATCTGTCCCCAGCTCGACGAGATGAATGACGGCGAGTGGCGCCACGTCGAGGAGGCGGTGCACAAGTGGTCGAGAACCGCCAAGAGGCTGATCGTGTTCACAGGTCCCATCTTGACCAACGACATGGAACGCATCGGCAAGCATAACGACATTGCCGTGCCAAAGAGTTTCTTCAAGGTCGTGTATTCTCCCGAACAAAACCGCGCCATCGCCTTTGTGATGGAGAACAAGAAGATGCCCAACAGCTGGACCAACTATGCCACCACCATCGACAAGGTGGAGGCGCTGACGGGCTATGACTTCCTCACCTCACTCGAGGACAAGGTAGAGGACGTCATCGAGAGTAAAGAGAACATCAAGAACTGGCCCGCATACTATCCCCGCCGATGAGCAGCATTGAGTTGACAGGCTATCAGGGCGACACCATCTGTGCCGTTTCGACCCCGCCGGGCCGTGGCGGCATCGCCGTTATCCGCGTGAGCGGCTCTGAGGCGCTCGAAATCGTGCAACGCCGCTGGCAGGGCAAACCGCTGGCCGAGATGGCGACACACACCGTGCATTTTGGGAATCTGACGGATAGCGCGGGCGACGTGCTGGATCAGGCAGTGCTGACGGTCTTCAAAGCTCCCAACTCGTTCACAGGTGAGGATGTGGTGGAACTGGCTTGTCACGGTTCGACATGGATTCAACAACAGGTTGTCCAGGCACTGATTGATGCGGGGTGCCGCCATGCCACGGCGGGCGAGTTCACACGCCGCGCCTTTGCCAACGGACGCATGGACCTGTCGCAGGCCGAAGCTGTCGCCGACGTCATCGAGGCGCAGTCACGAGCCGCCCACCATGTGGCGATGAGCCAGATGCGAGGGCGTTACAGCGACGAATTGAAGGGGCTGCGCGAGAAATTGCTGCATTTTGTGGCCCTCATTGAATTGGAACTGGACTTCAGCGAAGAGGATGTGACCTTTGCCGACCGTGGCGAGGTGACCGCACTGGCACGAGATATCCATGCCCTCATCAGCCGCCTCGCCGACAGCTACCGTGACGGCAACGCCATCCGCAACGGTATGCCTGTCGCCATCGTGGGACAGACCAATGCGGGAAAATCCACCCTGTTGAACGCCCTGCTGCGCGACGACCGCGCTCTGGTGAGCGACATCCACGGCACCACACGCGACACCATCGAGGACACCGTGGTCATGGGAGGCACACTGTTCCGCTTCATCGACACGGCAGGCATCCGCCAGTCGAGCGACACCGTCGAACAGATGGGCATCGAGCGCTCCTGGCAAGCGCTGGACAAGGCCACCATCGTGCTGTGGGTCATCGACAGCACCCGCCCTGACGACATCGCCACAATGGCACACGACATCGTGTCCCGCTGCGAGGGGAAACGCCTCATCGCCGTGCTCAACAAGACCGACCTTGGCGACGCACAGGATGCAGAGAACCAACTGAACAAAATCCTGTCCACATTGCGGCCACATCAAGGCGAGGACCTACAGCCGCAAAATCCTAGCGGGGAATTGCCGCAAGTTACCGCTATCAGTGCCAAGCGCGAATCTGACATCGAGGCGCTGCGCGACCTCATCGTCCGCACCGCTACCCTACCCGACGTGGACAGTGACGCCGTCATCGTCACCAACGCACGCCACTACCAGGCGCTGACCCGCGCCCGCGACGCCATCGCCCGCGCCATCGACGGCCTCACCAACGGCCTCACCAACGGCCTGAGCGGCGACCTCCTCGACCAGGACATCCGCGAATGCCTCCACTGGCTCGGTGAAATCACCGGCGAAATCACCACCGACAACATCCTCGGCGAAATCTTCGCCCACTTCTGCGTGGGCAAATAAATATATATTTACATATTGTACATATATTTAACTTATTTACTAATCCACCAAGATAGTGACTCTCATAATGCATAGGTTAATTAAGCATTATGAAATGAATATAGCAACCAATAAGATTCTTCGCAAAGAGGAGTTAAATAATGAAAAACCGAAAGACAACTCTAGATTTTGCAAAAATCTTATATTTTAGCACGCTATCTTCAGATTTTGACAAAAGAACTCAAACTAGGCTTTTCGATATTATTCTCAGATATGCGCATTATACAATCAATACTGATGTCGTCAAGTATTGTAAACATCTCTGATTATTTACGAACATTCATCATCTTCCCCACTTGATCTGTTTTCAGGTAAAGCATCTTCCATGAGACGATCGATGAATGCTTTGTTCCTTAATGAAGCACGCTCTCGTAGCACAGAAAATTTAAGAACCTCCATATATAAAGTACCATCAATGCCTGCCCCACTATCATCCGGTATCGTTTTCTTTGGCCTAAAAAGATAATCAAGATTAGGTGCAGTTTGAAAATCACCATCAACTGCTCGCACATCACGTTTTTCCATGCTTTCACCTATAAGATAACCATAGAAAGTAATAAACCTAAATTGAGGTTTTGTGAAGTTCCTGAGGAAATAGGCATACTTTGTTATCTGGGTAATGCAGTCAGCGACATTTACCTTTGGATTTTTAAACTCTATAATTACACATTTACCCTCTGCAGGAAATAGTAATACATCAGTTCGCATATCTGCTCTCTTCTCTCCTAACGAATTTAGATAGCGCTCTTCCTCCTCGTCAATGATATCTTTGAAGATACGTTCACCATCCAATTTCAATTGCGATAGTTTGCTTTCTGAAGAACCCGTAAAATACATATATTCTTCATTTATAAGCCACATGTCGCTTGAAAGAGGATTATCACTATGCTGCTTAAATATGAGATTATGAAGCAATTTCTCGTCCTGATTTCTTTTATCATCTTGACAATCTGCAAGACGATCCAGTATTTTACCCATTAGTTCGATTACCATCTTGCGTCGAGCAACATATTTAGACAATGTTGCGCGATTCTGAACGGGCAACGATTCAACTAAATTATCAACAATATTAGAGAGTTGATCTTGATAATCATCAGTTGCCGGATTCAACTCATTTAACTTCTGTATGCTCTTCTCGTAGGCAGCACTTTGTTTCGCCATTACCTTTGCATCATAGGTATATGCTTTTTTGAACACATCATCAATGGAATCACTCAATGATACCTCTAATAATGCATCTTCGGAAAGCAGATAATCTTTCTTCAACTGCTCAAGCCTTTCCTGAAACTCTTCATTCTGAGATAATATTTCAGAATAGATCTCGCTTGCTTTTGCATTCACTCCATCCTGGATATCATTAAGCACAATCTGATGCTCAATATATCCTTGAGCTTTGGCTACTTTTTTGAATTCTGTCTTATCTAATATCTCAATATTGCCACGCTCATCTCCTTCCAAATCATCAAAATAATCACTTGAAAGCAGGAATAAATACCTGTAATTATCTAATTCTGCATTAGGATCTATACATGTTAATTTTATCTTGGCATTATCGCAAATCTCTCCTTTACTAGCGATTTTTATCTCACTTGTTTGGAGCATATCTGCATTAATCTTATAGGGAAGTATCTTGATTGCTATATTCGTATCCTCTACCTTTTGGATTCTTTTCATGTCATCTGATATCTTACAAAGAGGCACTGATATCAAAACATCAGTGCAAGTTGGATCTGGAATGTCATCAACTAGAATTGTATCACGATCTTTTACTTCACCACCAATCATATAAATAATGCTTATCAAAGGTAATGAATCCTTTCCATTACAAAAAGAAAGTAAATAGTGATTTATGAGTTCTTTCTTTATGTCGTCTGAACCTAATTTGGCATACTCTTTTGCATCACGTTCATTAGTGGGCAAATACATCTTGAGGGTAGTCTTAATCTCCTCATCACCTTCTACCACAGTTGGCTCTTCTATTTTATAGATAATTGTATTCTTATCTATGAATGGCCTTGTTCCGGAAATAACGAATCCTCGCTTCATCAATATGTCTCCTTCCTTATAGATACTATCATATTGGGATAACTGAAAAGCGTGAATCATTTGAATTCGGCCAGAGCCTCTATTATTATAACCTTTGGTATCATCTTTAAAGACAACAAGTCGCTTGTAGTTATCTTCATCAAATCCTATACCATTGTCTTCGATGGTTAAGCTCGACAAATCTAAACTATTATCATCGGTCGATGAATTATAACTAAGTATGATATTGATATAAGGAGAAAAATCATCTCCTCTTTTTATCCGCATCTTGATCGACTCTAGACTATTTGTGAAACCCTCAAAGAGTGGTTGCAGAATATTAGCAGATTTTTTAATGCTTTTTAAGATGCCCGACCATTTCAAGTCATTGTACTTTTCGAACTTTGTTACATCATCAAATTTTATCATTGATTTCCTCTTTTAAAATTTCACAACAATTATACCCAGAAAAAAAGCTATTGCCAACGATACCAAAGAACCCGCCAAGACATACTCAGACTTCTCACTCTCAGAGTTTGCTTGGCTAAATCGCAAAATAGACTTTGCAGTAAGCAAGAAGCCTATTGCTTCGTATTGAGATAGAATAACAAACAAGAGAATCAATACACGCTCTATATTCCCTATCAGCGCGCCTGAATGAAAGTTTCCATGATCTTCTTTTACGACCTTTACCTTACATGCTTTAAGAACTAGTAATACTAGAATATTGGCAGGTTTCAAAACCAAAGCCATAGCTAATATCGTCTTTATCCATAGTGGATGCTGCAAGTATAAAGACGTCACCCAGTTAAACTGACTCCAATCATTACCAACCTGGAACCAAAGGTTCACAATGCTAACAATAATACCTATATGAAGCAACTGGTCAACTACAAATAACGGTAAATCATATTTTGCATTTTTCCCATCAGTTACATTAAGTGTGGTAATATTTACAAGATTGTATTTAACCTGCAAATAAGATTTCATGCTGTCGATTGCAAAATGAGATATTATCAACAAAAGAATTATCCACCAAGCGGCACAATCCATAACAGCAAAACAGGAAAGAATTCCAATAATTATAGCATGGACAATCATTCCCCACCCACTCCAATTATTCTTCACTTTGCTCCTACACATGCAGCTATTCTGCAAATAGAAGTCGCCTACAAAATGAGCCACCAATAAGTTTATTATCATATCTATCATAATTCTCTCACGATTTCTTTATAATACTCTATAACCTGTTCAATAGAACTCCAACAGAGCGCATTAAGATTCTGATTAACCCCCGATGGGGTAATACCCATGTTCTTTGCAATTATATTCGCATCCTTATAGAGGATTTTCTCATAAAGTGTGCGACATCTACGAGCTGTAGTATTATTTACTAAGTCATTGATTAGCGAAAACATGATTCTCAAAATTTGTTCTTGCTTTCCATCAGCCATGGAGATAGTAAACGAATACTTCGATCTACCCACAAGGCTATCTAGAGCTCTTCCAGATCGATAAATGGCATCACCATCCATCATATCGCGTTCTCTGCTTACAGTCTTCATATCACCTAAGCCAATTGCAATCCTAAGGCCATATTTGCTAAAACTATCTGTAGCATCACTCTTTGGTATAAATGACTTTACCCCTGTTTTCAGTACAAGTGCTACTTCAAGGGCATTCTCTGGCGATCTCAGAATGCATTCTATTGTGTCACCTCTTACAATTCGTCCCCAAAAGCCCATATATCTATCTTCAAGAAGAGCTAGGCACTTCTTGATATGCTCGTTAAGTCCTATCATAGACTCTATTGATAATGAAGTAGAAGAAACTACATCTGCTGATATTGTTGCGTACATATTCTTATAAGTATTATTTCAAATGTTAAAACAAGTGCTAGAACTTGTTTTTTGACAATACAAGTTCCAGAGCTTGTAATTAGGCTTAGAGCCAATGTTGCTAATAGGGCCATACATCGCCTTATTGCAGTGGATTAACTTGATATTTTGATTTGCAAATATACTGAATAAATCCGACAAACAAGAAGAAATTGAGAAATACTATTGATTTGAGGCCATGTTTTTGATTACCGTCATTAATTTATTGAATAAACAATTGAAGGCAAAACTGACATCACAAAAATGAAAAAAACCATCTTATAAGATGTTCTTGACGGCAGTTGGACAATATGCTTATATGCGAGGTTACGGTGTAATGATTGTTCTGATAGGTTACCTAAAAGACTAATATTAGAATAAATCATGACTCAACTGCTTTTTCTATTCTATTATGTTATATACGAACTACAACTGATTCACCAAATGTACATTCTGTTGTATCTACCGACCGTTAAACTAAGTCAAAAGTGTTAAAATGAAGGGCGTTGAAATAAGTACTTTAAAGCTCTACCATATTTCTACCGTTTGGTAAATAAATAGCTAATAATCAATAAATTACATCTTCTATATCGGAAAAATATATCCCACATGTGGGAGAATGCCACAAAAAAGGAACCGACAAAAGAGAAAAAGACAATGAAGACAAAAGAAGAAATTATCGAATTTTTGAAAAAACCAGAAGTGGAGAGTTTTGGAGAAATCGCTGAAGAATTACTTCATCATCTTGTAATCAAAAAGCAAGAACAGAAGCTTGATGAGGATATCAAGGAGGTTACTTATAATCTTGCTGAAATAGAGTTCTATTATTATGGTGAGGAACACGAAGACCGGCATACATACATTCGTATGGCCAATGCCGGAACGTGGTTCTTTCATGGTAGTGGAATGGATCTGGCTTTTCAAACAATAGAAGATAAAGATAAGGAAACGCTTACCTCTTTTGGCGGGATTCTGATACGCTCTATCATCAGACATGAGGGGAATGATAAGAACGATAAAACCATCAGTGGCCCTATTCGATGTATGGAAGAACTGATCAACCACAATGCTGGTGTCCTTGAATGGGATATGGTTGAGCAAAGCGGTAATAGGGATAAAGAAATTGCTACTCCAATAGAACGAACAGGCTTAACCCCCTTTGCTGCAGAAAAAGCCAATAAAGAAAAGGATTATTCAAAAAGACAATACAAATACTATCTCAAAAATAAACCTTGGCAAAAATCAATTGTACGTTACAAGTACTATCCCAAACAAGAGCATCTGGCAATAGTAATGAAAGAAGATAAAATAGATTATAAGATTTAATGGTCAACAAGAGAGGACTCGCCCTCTTCTGCTTAAATTCTGGTCAACCCTGGATGTTCCAGGTGGTGCAGTTTAGGACGCCGCCTTCGGTGACGATGGTTTCACAATGTGGAACTGGGTGGCAGTGGCAGTCGGGGTAGGCCTCGGCGATTTGGTTAAATGCCGTTTCATCAAATCGGTCGCCTGTCATGGGGATGAATATGTGCTGTCCCACGTGCAGGAAATTGAGGTAGGCCCAACTATTGGCAGTAAAAGTGCCATAATGGAGTTCTGTGATGTTGAAATGGGGTTTAAGGGTTGCCAGCAGTCTCTTGCGCAGTGCCTTGTCGAAGTCGCAGTAATTGTTGAGCAGCACGTTGCCTTCGCCCATATACCGCACCATTCCGTCAGCATGTCCGTATTCTTCGTACACATCTTCAGGAATCAGCACTACCTGCGCCTCGAGCAAACGGGTAAGCGCATCAATGAGTCTTGACTGAGCGACATGAGGATTCTCCCTGAATACTTTGTCTGTCATGATTACCTTGTCTCCACAACTGACAACGTTGCCACCATCAACAACCAAATCGGTATCAATCACCGTAATTCCAAGCTCTGAAAGGATGGCAGATGTGTCAGGCTTAAATTCAGGGCTGTCGCACAGATAATCGGGACTGTAATTAAACCTTACAAACTTTTTATCACTCACCTGCACGGGCATATAGTCACGCGCCCAGATGTGCAAAGGAGAGTCCGTACCAGGCAGTAACCCCCACTCTACCTGTTGGTTGTCTAATGCAGAGAAAAGGGACTGGGCAGCATGACAATAAGATGGAGAACTAAGTCCCTTGGCAATAAAGACCTTGTTTGTATCAAAATTGGTGAGCATAGAATGTATTTGATTAAAGTTATTTCAACATCACGAGCAAAGGTCAAAAAAAGCGAGCAATCGAGCTAAAATCTTTTGTTAAAACTTACAAAGGTTTCGCAAAGAGTTATTTATAATATTTTTGTGTGTAAGGGATATAAGCCAACAATATTTTATAAATAGAATAAGTTTTATCGTTTCGGGCGAAATCTAACTATTCTCAGATAGATTTCGCCCGAAATGGGTTGCGTATGTCAAAGGGGTGTCGTGAGGTGAGTTCACAAACTTGAACGGTTCAATGCGTACAAGCCAAATGACCGAATCAGGGGGTTAGGGTGTTTTGCGTTTGAGTTTGTTTTTTAGGCGTTTGTAGCCCTCGACGCCGAGGATGGTCAGGCCTCCGTATTGGCAGGTTTTGGCCAGGCCGAAGAGGATAGTCCATAAGATGCCCTTTGCCGAAACGCTGATGGGGAGCAGCATTTGGGCAAAGGACAGTATATAGAACGGAATACAGCACAACAACACGATGACACCTGTCCTGAAAGAGAGTGACTGCAGCCAGGACTTCAACCTGCCCCACAGGCGCAAGATGTCGTCTTTTGGTGAACAGGTTCTCATTCTTGTCACTTGTGCCAGATTTCCTCTGTGATCATCTACTTACTCTAATTTAGCGCCGTCGGCGAATGCGTGGCCTACCGTCTTGCCCAACTGGATGTAGGTGTGGTGAATGGGGTCGAAGGTGATGATTTCCATCTTCTCCACATTGGGCTCACCATCGATAGCCAGGTATTTCTCATCGCAGAGGACGTTGACGATTTTGGCCACGAGGTTATAGCCTGATGGCGACTCATCAATTTTCTCCTTGATACGGCATTCCAATGTCATCGGGAACTCCGTAAACATGGGGGCATTCACGTTGGGAGCCTTCACGACAGTCCAGCCTGCCTTTTCCATCTTGTTGGGCGTGTCGCGGCCACTGGTGATGCCCACGTAGTCAGCCGCCACCATAGTTTGGGCGGTGGCAAAGGCAACAGTCAGGTCACGGTTGTTTTTGAGATTATCGGTCGTGGCGTGAGAGCCAAGCGAAATCATGATTTCGCCATTATCCCACTGTCCGCCCCATGCCGCATTCATGGCATTGGGCTTGCCATACATGTCATAGGTACCAATAATCAATACGGGTTGTGGAAGAATCCAGGGTTTAGCTCCAAAACTTTTCATGTTTTCAAATCTTATTAAGTTAATAATGTTAGTTGATATATTTCACTTTTGATGCGTCACGGGGTTTTGCATCGGGGTATTCGTCGGGATAGCCGATGGCAATGATGTAGTTCAGTTTGTAGCCCTCGGGAATGTCAAGGCGGTCGAGGAAAAACTTGGCATCGGCATTAGCGTTGAGGAAACGCACGGGACCGGCGAGACAGACGGTGCCGAGTCCCATCGACTGAGCCGCCAGCATCATGTTTTCGCCCAGCAGACCAGCATCGAGCTCGCCACCACCCTCTGCCGGGGTGCAGACGCAGATAAGGTTAGGCGCATTGCGGAACATGTTCTTGAAGTCCTTGTCGCGCTTCACCTGCTCGGGATTGTAGCGCTTATAGACCTCGGTCACATCGGCAATGAGCTGCGGGTTTTCCACCACGCGCACAATCCACGGCTGACGGTTCATGCCGCTGGGGGCATTGATGCCTGCGCGCACAATCACCTCCAGTTTCTCGTGCTCGACGGGTTTGTCGAGATATTTGCGCACCGAGCGGCGCGCCATGATGGTGCTCAAGGTGGGATTCAACTCGATGTTGATGTCGGCATCGATGTCAGCCATCTTATCCGTTGGCTCGTAACGCTTCACGACGCGTCCGTCACGAGAAACGAGGAACTTGGTGAAGTTCCACTTGATGTCGCTCTTCTTGTCGTAGTCGGCATCGCGCTTGCGCAGCATCTCGTCCATGAACTTGCCCGTCTGGTCGTTGAGGTCGAAGCCGCGGAAACCCTGCCGCGCCTTCAGATAGGTGAACAGCGGCGACTCACCCGCACCGTTCACGTCAATCTTGTCGAACTGCGGGAACTGGATGTTGAAGTTGGCGGTGCAGAACTGGTGGATTTCCTCGATAGTTCCGGGGGCCTGCTCACCGAACTGGTTGCAGGGGAAGTCGAGGATTTCGAGACCGTCGACATGATATTTCTCGTAGAGTGCCTCCAACTCATCATACTGGGGAGTGAAGCCGCAGCGGGTGGCGGTGTTCACAATCAGCAGCACCTTGCCCTTGTAGTCGGCCATCGGCACGTCTCGGCCCAAGTCATCCTTTACCGTGATGTCATAGATACCTTGTGCCGTAACCCCCATTACACTCATCATTGCCATGAGACCAAAAAATAATCTTTTCATCTGTGTTATTGATATTTCTTGAATTGATATTTCTTGCGGAGTTCATCCTTTTGCTCGTCACTCAGGCTGGTAAAATAGCCTTTCCAGCCTGGGCAGAAATTGATGTGCCACCGCCAGAAGCGACCCAACAATGAGTTGGGTTTCTGGTCGTAGTGAGCACGGAATTTACAATTTTCACATAGATGTGCCATTGTTTATATTATTTTAAAGCATTAATAATTTACGAATTGCTGTTAGCCCTCGAGTTTCAGCTGACAGGCAGCCAGGCGTTCGCCCATGCCAGCGGGAATCAGAGTGTAGGCCTGTGAGACCAGCCGTGCCGCCGGTTGAGGCAGAAACAGGCCTGATTATCCAACCGCAATTGGGCATGCATGGCTGCAAACTAAGCCAGCATGGCTTCTACATCCTGCTCAAAGTCCTTGGGCTCGGTAGTGGGAGCATAGCGCTTGACGGTCTCGCCATCCTTCGAAATCAGGAACTTGGTGAAGTTCCACTTGATGTCGCTGTCTTTCTCCACACTCTTGCTGATGGTCTTAAAGAGTTTGGAGATTCCCTTGGCCTTCAGGCCGTGGTACTCCTCGGTGGGAGCCTGTGCCTTCAGGTACTCAAAAATGGGCTCGGCGGCGGGACCATTCACGTCGGTCTTCTTCATAATCTGGAACGTCACGCCATAGTTCAGCTGGCAGAACTCCTCAATCTGTCCGTCGGTGCCAGGATCCTGCTCCTTGAACTGGTTGCAGGGGAATCCGATGATGACCAGTCCCCGGTCCTTGTACTTCTGGTTCAGTTCCTCCAATCCCGCGAACTGAGGGGTGAATCCGCACTTGCTCGCTGTGTTCACAATCAGCAGCACCTTGCCCTTAAATTGTGAGAAATCTATCTCTTTACCTCTGCTTGTGAGAGCCTTAAAATCATAAATCGATGCCATAAAATACTATTATTGTTAAATGTCACTTTAATTGTTTACGTCGCTAAGATACGACAAATAATCTATTTTGCAAGCGATTTTTCTCGTTTTTATCATTTTTCCCTTATTTTTCCCTTATTTTTCTATTAATTCGGCCCATACATTTCTTGATAGACTATGGATTTGCTCAAATAAATTTGGCAAATCGCTCGGCTTGCACTAAATTTCGATAATTTAGGCGGCGCCTCGGATTTCATCAAATAAATTTGCCAAATCGCTCGGCTTGCACTAAATTTGCGGCCTTAAATCAATGCTTCAATGAGAGACATGGCTAATTCCATCACAATCAAGCGCGACTACTCACTGCGAGAGCACAACACCTTCGGGTTGGATGTGAAGGCTAAGCAGTTCATCAATTACAATACAATTGATGAACTCGTTGAGGTGTTAGCGAGCCTCAAGGGCAAGGAACAGCGTATTTTGCACATTGGTGGCGGCAGCAACTTGCTCTTCACCCAAGATTTTGAGGGCACTATCCTGCATTCAGGCATCAAGTTTATCGAATATGTTTCTCGCGAAGACCATGAGGTGGTTATCCGTGTGGGGGCGGGTGTCAAGTGGGATGACTTATGTGCCGAGATGGCCAGATGCAACTATTATGGCTGCGAGAATCTCTCCTACATTCCAGGCGAAGTCGGAGCCTCGGCCATCCAAAACATCGGCGCCTATGGCGTGGAGGTGGAAAGCATCATACAGCAGGTAGAGACGATAGAAGCCTCGACGGGCAAGCCACGTGTGTTCCATCACACTGAGTGTGGATATGGCTACCGAGACAGCATCTTCAAGCATCGCCTGCAGGGACAGTATATCGTGACGGCTGTCGTCTATCGCCTCTCGCCTATTCCTATTGTTCATCTGGACTATGGCCAGTTGCAACAGTTGCGTTCACATGCTGGGACGCCCACGGCGCAGGAGATCCGTGACGCTGTGATAGCCATTCGCCAGTCGAAGTTGCCCGAGCCCGACGAACTGGGCAGCGCAGGCAGTTTCTTCAAGAATCCCGTTGTGCCTGCCAAGGTTTTCCGACAAATCGCAACGACCTACGGCGACGTACCACATTACGTCATCAGTGAGGATGAGATTAAGATTCCCGCCGCATGGCTCATCGACCAATGCGGATGGAAGGGCAAGAGCCATGGCGGAGCCGCTGTGTATGAGAAACAGCCCTTGATTCTGGTCAACAAGGACCACGCGACGCCCACCGATATCATCAAACTTGCCACACTCATTGAGCAAAGTGTTTTGGAGAAGTTCAACATCCATCTTTCTCCTGAAGTCAATTACATCTAATACAAACAAAAGAACAAACAGTATGGCATCATTTATCGTCGAAGGGAATCATCCCCTGCATGGAGAAATCACACCCCAAGGAGCCAAGAATGAAGCGTTACAGGTCATCTCCGCGAGCCTGCTCACGACCGAAGAAGTGGTTATCGAGAACGTCCCCGATATCGTAGACGTGAATAACCTGATACACATGCTTCAAGACATGGGAGTTGCCGTCAAGCATGAGGGCAACAACACCTATCGGTTTAAGGCCGAGCACATCAACACCGAGTTTATCGAGAGCCAAGATTTCATGAACAGATGCGCCAAGTTGCGTGGCTCCGTCCTGCTTATCGGGCCGTTGTTGAGTCGCCTGGGCAAGATGTACTTTGCCAATCCTGGCGGAGACAAGATTGGTCGCCGCCGCCTTGACACCCACTTCAGGGGCATTGGCAGCCTGGGGGCAGAATTTGCTTTTGACGCCGAGAAGAAAGCCTATCGGTTTGAGACCAAAGGCCGACTGCAAGGAACCTACATGCTGCTTGACGAGGCATCGGTGACCGGCACTGCCAACATTGTGATGGCAGCCGTGATGGCACAGGGGACGACAACCATCTATAACGCGGCATGCGAGCCCTATGTGCAGCAACTGTGCCGAATGCTTAACCAGATGGGGGCACGCATCACAGGCATCGCCTCCAACCTGCTGACCATCGAGGGCGTGGACCAACTGCACGGCGCGCGTCACCGCATCCTGCCCGACATGATTGAGGTGGGCAGTTTCATCGGCATGGCCGCCATGACGGGAAGCGAATTGACCATCAAGGACGTCTCGTGGGAGAATCTGGGCATTATCCCCGACAGTTTCCGCCGCCTGGGCCTGCGTCTCGAGAAGCGCGGAGACGACATGTTCATCCCGCGGCAGGAGCATTATGAGGTGGAACGTTTCATGGACGGGTCCATCCTGACGCTGGCCGATGCGATTTGGCCAGGCCTCACCCCCGACCTGTTGAGTGTGCTGCTGGTCGTGGCGACGCAGGCCAACGGCAGCATCCTGATTCATCAAAAGATGTTTGAGAGCCGCCTCTTCTTTGTGGACAAACTCATTGATATGGGTGCCCAAATCATCCTATGTGACCCTCACCGCGCCGTCGTCATCGGCCATGACCACCACATCAGGCTGCGTGCCAACCACATGGTCTCGCCCGACATCCGCGCCGGCATCGCCATGCTGATTGCCGCCATGAGTGCCGATGGTGTGAGCCGCATCGACCACATCGAACAGATAGACCGAGGCTACACCCGAATAGAGGAACGCCTCAATGCCATCGGCGCCAAGATAACCCGCATCGACTAATCCCGCACGTAGGAGAGTCCATACCCATAGATAGGCCTGAAAGCGGTGTGTCATAAATCTGACAAGGCAACATAACCGTGCTAACGCACGGGAAATCAAGCAAATTTTAAATTAAAATTATAAATATAATTTGCTTTACCCCCCCAACGGACGGTTATGCATATTTTAGTTGATTTATGACACACCGTCTTCAAGTTTTGCGCTTTCAGTTTTTATATGTATCTTTGTGCAATAACTATGATGAAATCAATTTTCAATAACCAAAATCATGAGACTTCGAAACATTATCTTAGCACTGCTGGCGGCAATTGTTGTGTTGCTGCCGGTGGAGGCGTGGGGGCAGTTTAACTGGCCTTATACCATTCAGGATGGGACGATTGTGACCGAGGTGCCTGCAAGACCTGCGGGGCAGCGGTCGGCATTGGGACTCACGGTGGAGAAGATTCCTGTCGTGAGGGTGGCATTTGTCGGCCTGGGCATGCGCGGCCCTGACGCTGTCGAGCGCTGGACACACATCCCTGGCATCGAGGTGAAGGCATTGTGTGACTATGAGCGAGACCGTGCCGAGGCATGCCAGAACATCCTGCGCAAGGCGTCGATGCCTGCCGCCGATGTCTATTACGGAGAATATGGCTACAAGGACCTGTGCCGCCGCACCGACATCGACCTGGTGTATATCGCCACCGACTGGCTGCACCACTATCCCGTGGCCCGCGAGGCGCTGGAGAATGGCCATCACGTTGCCATTGAGGTTCCCTCGGCGATGAACTTGACCGAAATCTGGTCGCTCATCAACCTGAGCGAGAGCAAGCGCCTGCATGTGATGATGCTCGAGAACTGCTGTTACGACTTCTTTGAACTCAACTCGCTCTACATGGCTCAGAGGGGTCTGCTGGGCGAGGTCATCTATGTGCAAGGTGCCTATCGCCACGAGCTGTCGCCCTATTGGGACGAATATTGGAAACGCGGTGACGATGACAAATTGGGATGGCGTCTGGACTACAACAGCAAGTTCCGCGGTGACGTTTATCCCACCCATGGCCTGGGACCCATCGCGCAAGTGCTGAACCTGCACCGCGGCGACCGCATGAGAACGCTTGTGGCAATGGATACCCGCTCGTTTAACGGCCAGGAACTGTTCAAGGCTCGCACAGGCGAGTATTGCACCAACTTCAAGAACGGTGACCACACTACCACACTCATCTCGACCGAGAAGAGCAAGGTCATCGAAATCCACCACAACGTGATGACGCCGCAACCTTATAACCGCATGTACCAGCTCACCGGCACCAAGGGCTTTGTCAACAAATATCCCGTCGAGGGGTTCGCACTGGCAAAATCAGTATTGACAAAGGCAGGCATCAACGTCAGCAAGGACTATACGGGCCATTCCTACCTGAGCAAAGAGGATACCGAGGTGCTCCTGCAGAGGTTTACCTCGCCGCTCGTGAAACGCTATGGCGAGGAGGCCAAAGAAGTGGGTGGCCACGGCGGCATGGACTTCATCATGGACTCGCGCCTTGTTTATTGCCTGCAGAACGGGCTGCCGCTCGATATCGACGTGTATGACCTGGCCGAGTGGTGCTGCCTGGCCGAACTGGGCAGCCTGTCGATGGACAACGGCAATAAGCCCGTGCAGGTGCCCGACTTCACCCGAGGCGAGTGGAGCAGGTTCCGTGGATACCGCCATGCTTGGGCCAAGCCCGAGGACGAGGCCGTGACACGCGCTGCCGCTATGGAGTTCACCAAGCAGCTCAAGGCCAAGGGGGCAAAGTACTGGAAGAAGCGTAAATAGTTAACAGTGAACAGTTAACAGTGAACAGTTAGAAGTTGACTTCTCTAGAGAGTCTAGGAACTATAAAAAATGGGACTAAAAATGGAGAATATTGATATTGCCAGGATTCTGGCACAGTTTGAGATTGAGGGGGCGGTTAAGGAGGTCATGCCTCTGGGCAACGGACTTATTAACGATACTTATCGCGTTGTGACAGATGGTGATGCGCCCGACTATGTGTTGCAACGCATCAACAATGCCATCTTCCAGGACGTGGACCTGCTGCAGCACAACATCGAGGTGGTGACGGCACACGTCCGCCGCAAATTGGAAGCCTGCAATGCGGACGACATCGACCGCAGGGTGCTGCAATTTGTCAAGGCCCGTGACGGCAAGACGTACTACCGCGACGAGGCCGACCGCTACTGGCGCGTGATGGTGTATATCCCCGAAACGATTACCAACGAGGCCGTCACGCCCGAGAGCGCCCATGACTGCGGCAAGGCCTTCGGCAACTTCGAGAAAATGCTGGTTGATGTGCCTGAACCGTTGGGAGAGACCATCCCCGACTTCCACAATATGGAACTGCGCATGAGCCAACTGCGCGAGGCTGTCGCCAACAATGCTGCTGGCCGACTGGACGAGGTGCGTGATATCGTCGAGGAACTGGAACGTGATGCCGACGAGATGTGCAAGGCCGAACGCCTCTACCGTGAGGGCAAGTTGCCTAAGCGCATCTGCCACTGCGACACCAAGGTCAACAACATGCTGTTTGACCAGCAGGGACAGGTGCTGTGCGTCATTGACCTCGACACGGTGATGCCGTCGTTCGTTTTCTCGGACTACGGCGACTTCCTGCGCACCGGCGCCAACTTCACTGCCGAGGACGACCCCGACCTGTCACATGTGGGCTTCAACGAGGAGATTTTCAAGGCCTTTACCACGGGTTATCTGGAGTCGGCGCGCGAGTTCCTCACGCCCATCGAGGTGGAAATGCTACCCTATGCCGTGGCGCTGTTCCCCTTCATGCAGTGCGTGCGCTTCCTTGCCGACTACATCAACGGCGACACCTACTACAAAATCAAGTATCCCACCCACAACCTGGACCGCACCCGCAACCAACTGGCCCTGTACCGCGACGTGCGCCGCCACGACCAGATGATGGCCGCCTTCATCTGCAGCTTGCAATAATTTTTGTGAGAAAAAATTGTATGGATGTCACCTTTTGCTTTCTTAAACTGTTTTATCAATGAACTGGTTCAAGAAACAAAAAGTTTAACAATTTAAAATTCAATAAAAATATGGAAAACCTTGGAGCAATGTTAGTGCCGATTGCATGTGGTTGCATTCTTCCCATCGTTGCCATTTTATCGGGCGTCCGTAAGAAGATGAATGAGACCAACCAACGCACACAAATCGTGCTGGCCGCTATTGAGAAGAATCCTGAAATGGATATCGAAGAAATCATGAAGAAAATTTCCCACAAGCCCAGGCTGCTGAAGGAAAAACTGCTCACTAAACTGCTGTGGGGATGTCTCGCCACACTGTTGGGTATCTGCTTGATTGGGTTTGGCATCTATCTAAATGTGAGCCAACTTGGCGGCACCAATGATCCCTTGACAGCCGTCTGCTTCGGGGCTATTTCATTTGTAGTGGGCATCACCTTCCTCTTCACTTATTACGTGGGCAAGAAGATGCTTGCCAAGGAAATAGAGGCCGAGGAGAAAAGAGTGACGACACAAGAATAACCGTGACCCGCGAAGTCTTCATAACACATGTGGAGCGTGAGCAAGAGGCCCTGCGAGGTTTCTTGCTTGCCCTGTGCTGCGGCAACAAGAGCGATGCCGACGACCTGGCGCAGGATGTCCTCGTTAAGGCCTACATCTCGTCGACTGGATATCAGGAGAAGGGACGCTTCCGCTCATGGCTGTTCAAGATTGCCCACAACACCTTCCTCAACCACAAGGCGAGTTGCCGCACGATGGAAAGCATCGACGAGGCGAGAGCACTCCTGAGCAGCGACACGGCCGAGAGTTCCTTTCAGCATCAAGACCTCTACTTGGCCTTGAGCACTCTGCCACCCAAGGAGCGTTCGGCCATCACCATGTTCTATCTTAACGGCTACAGCATCAAGGATATCAGCAAGATGACCGACACATCGGAAGATGCCGTTAAAAAACAACTTTCGCGAGGACGTGATAAACTTAAACAGATACTGGAGTTATGAACAAAGATAAAGCCCTTGAGGAACTCTTCCTCGCCCAGAAACCGCATTTCGACGACAGTGACGCCTTCATGGCATCACTTACTAAGCGCTTGGATGCCGTGGAATATATCAAACAGCACCAAGAGGCAACCATCCGTCGTTACAAGATGGCTATGGTGGTAGCATTCATTGCAGGACTTATCGTTGGAGGTATTGCCATAGCCTACATCCTCTCGACACCGATGGATGTTCCCGTCTTTTCCTTCAAGACTCAATTTGCACTGCTGCAATGGCTGATTGATAACTCCCGGTTGATTACCGTCACAGCCATCTCGTTGCTGACGACCTTTGGCATTGCTGCATTTATCAATAATATTCAGGAAATCAAAACCATGCGTTCGGCAGTAGAGCGAGCCAAACAACTTAGCCTCTAACGAAATCAGCTGGACCGATATGTTGAAAAAATCTTGCATATATCAAATATTTTGACGAATTTTGCGTATTAGTAGTGAAGGCGGTGATTTAATTCAGTATTATTTCGCCGCCAATTTGCTAATAATCAGCAAAATATAAAAGCACTTAAAACTTCTTTTTATTAACCTTACTGTCCCGTTGACGGGAACACCTTTGCAAGCAAACACCTATCTATCATGAATGTGCATCAACAGCAACAATTAGAGATGACTCGCGATTACGTTGAGCGCCTCAGGCAAGAGCACCCCTTGCGGGATTTGTTTTGGGAATGCACCTTGCGCTGTAACTTGTCGTGCCGGCATTGCGGCAGCGACTGCCTCAAGGAATCGGCGATACCCGATATGCCCTTTGCCGACTTCCTGCCTGTTCTGGATGAGGTGGCGGCGCATTGTGACCCCAAGCAGGTGATGGTAGAGACCGTGGGAGGAGAGCCGTTGGTTCGTCCCGACCTGATGGATTGTGGCAGGGCCATACGTGAACGCGGCTTCATGTGGGGGCTTGTCACCAACGGCCTCATTCTGGACCGTTCCCTCGCTCGCGAGATGGCTCAAGCCGGTATCACCTCCCTGTCCATTGATGTGGACGGCATGCGCGAGGAACACAATTGGCTCAGGAATTCGTCGGCCAGCTTTGATGCCGCCTTGCGGGCGATAGAGGCAGTGCAGACCATCCCCAACCTCACATGGGACGTGATTACCTGTGTAAACGGTCGTAATCTGCCCCGATTGAATGAAATCAAGAAATTGCTCATCGAGGCTGGTGTCGCTCATTGGCGTTGCTTCACTATCGACCCGATGGGGCGCGCCGCCCGAGACCCGGGCCTGCTGCTCACCGATGAACAGTTCCGCGAGTTGCTCAATTTCATCGTCACCACACGCTGCGAGGGAAAAATCGACATCAGTTATGCGTGTGACGGATTTTTGGGCGCATACGAGGGACTTGTCCGCGATTATTTCTTCTACTGCCAAGCAGGGTTGACAGTGGCAAGTGTCCGTGCCAATGGCGACATCTCGGGTTGCCTGAGCATTCGCAGTGATTATAGCCAGGGCAACATCTACCGAGACAGTTTTTGGGATGTGTGGGAGAACCGCTTTAAGCGGTTCCGCGACCATGAGTGGATGAAACGTGGCGCATGTCAGGACTGTGAGGTTTTCCGCTATTGCCAAGGCGACGGTCTTCACTTGCGCGATGAGAATGGTGACCTGATGACGACATGCCTCTACAATCGGTTAAAGAACATTAAACTTTAACAAGTGAAATGAGTCTAAAAAATATAACAACCAAACCTTACTGACATGATGAAAAATAAAAATATTAGGAAGAAAACACTCACCGCGGTGGGTGCAGTAGTTGCCGCAGGACTCACTCCAGGCATCATTGCTGCCACTCCCTCATGCTTGCCAGTTCAGGACACATATATGGGAATCACCGCTGCCGAGGTGGTTGTCATCGACGGCATGACTTATAGTTTTGACGAGTTACTCGCCATGCAGCGACCGGGCAACGGGTTGGAGCAGGGAGAACCCCGACCGCAACCCCTGCCTCAGCACGCATCAAGATATGGTGCACCCGGTTCCTCCCAACACGCAACTTATTATGATGTGCAACATCCTTCAGGGTCAGTTGTCATTGTAACACCGTCGTCCGAGGAAACGATGAAAAAGGTATATCTGAAGTACTTGACTGAATATTGTGCCCAATTGATTGATGCCAAAGCCAGACGCATCCGCATTACACCTGACAGTGACTTGGCCCAAGACCTTGGGATGACTTTAGAAGAGATGAAGGAACTATCGGCCGAAATCAAACGTCACTATGGTGTAGAAACGTCATACTTTCGATTCCGTCTCGTTGGCCAACTTAACACCCTGCGTCTCATTTCAGATTATATTTACAAGATGAGTGCACCCAAGTAATTAGGAATCGGCAAAAATGGGAAAGATGGATGTATTTGAAATGAAATTCTCGAAGGTGTTTCCGCTGCTGCTTGCCAAGGCCGAGCGCAAAGGACGCACCATCGAAGAAGTGTATGCCGTGACGACGTGGCTCACGGGATACACCCCCGACGACCTGGACGCCCTGCTCAAGAGCGAATCCACATATGGTGACTTTCTGGACAACGCCCCTGCCATGAATCCAGCCCGACTGAACGTGAAGGGCAGCATCTGTGGCGTGCGCATCGAGGAAATCGAAGACCCCAGGATGAGAGACCTGAGAGTGCTCGACAAACTTGTTGATGAACTCGCCAAAGGCAAGCCGCTGGGCAAAATCATTCAAATCCGCTGAAGTCCTTTACGTAGTGTCAAGCCCAGCGGAAGTTGTCTTTTCCAGCACCGATTTCAAAATGATATTTGGCGATGCCCAAGTCCATCTGGGTGTAGCCCACGAGCGAGAAGTGGCGCCTCGCGCGGACGCGGGCAGGTAGCCCGTCGGCAGCAGGCAGGTATTCAAAGGAGAACTTCTGCTGATTGATAGCCGTTGGCGCCAGCAGGGCAGCCTCGACACCGCGGCGGAACCAGCCAGGAGTCAAGTCGGTGACATTGCTCACCTGCTCAATGCTTTTAATCTTGTGCGTCACACCTTGTGTCTCACCATAGCCGATGGCGATATAAGCCTGGATGACCTCACCGTCGTTGAGGACGTAGGTTCCCGGAATCTTGGTATAGCTGAGCCCCACCCAGCAGGTATTCATCCCACGCGTTTGGGCAAACAACACCAGTTGCTCGCCATAGTAGCCGATGCGCTCATCCAGGTCATCGGCTTTCACGCCCGCCATGACGAGGTAGTCAGTCACCCCACGGAATTTGCCGTAACGGGCAAAGGGACCCAAGAAAGCCTTGGGTTCGTTGCGAATCAGCTGGATGTGCAGCCGCCCCTCGCGGTTCAATTCCTCAATCTTCTCTTGCAGCGCCCATGCATCGGCATCGGTCAACGGCTGCTCTTGATAAGCCCTCACGCTGTGGCGGGCTTGAATGGCTTCTTGTAGTGTCATTATCACATTATAAAAAGTTGGTCAATACAACATAAAACCGCCCCTACTATTTCTTGAGTCGATCGTTCAGGCTTCGGACGTCGGAGAGGAGGTTCCAAATGCCGTCCTCGCTGAGGACGCCGCGCTTGAGGTCGGCGGGCAAACGCCCTGCCTCATCGTCGGCAAAGTCTTGCCGCCACAGGTCGCTGCCATAGTACTCGTCGAGGGCAGCGATGGCATTCTGCACGGCCTCCCACTTGTCGAGGGCAGCAGTGAGGCGTTTCACGGCTGCCGCTGCCGTGTTAAGGTTCCGTTCCATGCGGCGGATGCGTGCGATTTGCTGTTTATTGTCTTGATTCATAAGTCTGCATTTACATTTTTCAGATTCAATTCACTGTTTAGGACGTTTCTTGGGCTTGGGAAACGGCAGAACGGCGCAAGTCTCACTGACGAGCATAGCCAGGTAGTCGCGGTCGTCCACATCGGCAATGAGGAAATAGTCCTTGGCACCCTCATAGGGTGGCTGGAGCTCCACGCTCCTCAACAGTGGGCGAACGGCATCGGTAGGCTTGAGATAAAATCGGTCGTCACAGATGAGACCGAAAATCTTGCCGTCACAGTAGATGCCATAATCGCCAAACATCTTCTTGACCATGATCTCGCCGGCATCTGAACACTGGTCGGCGATGTACTGCACAAAGTCGGGATTGCTTGCCATAGTGTGATGAATCGGTAAAAACAATTACTTTGACGTTTCCCTTGACTTGGGAATCACAAGGTTGAGGATGACACCTGCAAGGGCCGACAGGCCGATGCCACTCAACGAGAAGGTGCCCATGGGAAGGATGGCGCCACCGATGCCCAGCGTCAACACGATACTCACAATGATGATGTTGCGCGTCTCGTTCAGGTCCACCTTGTTGTTCACGAGATTCTGGATGCCCACCGAGGCGATGGAGCCGAACAGCAGCAGCATAATGCCGCCCAACACCGCGCTGGGGATGCTCTGCAGCAGTGCGCTCAACTTGCCGATGACCGAGAACACGATGGCCGTTCCCGCCGCTATGCGGATAACGGCAGGGCTCGTGATGCGCGTGATCTGCATGGCGCCCGTCACCTCGCTGTAGGTGGTCACGGGAGGACCGCCAAAGAAGGAAGCCACCAAGCAGGCGAGACCGTCACCCAACATGGTGCGGTGCAGGCCAGGGTCCTTGACAAAATCCTTGCCGGCAACGGCACTCACCACATACACATCACCGATGTGCTCAATCACGGGTGCGATGGCTACAGGTATCATAAACAGGAAGGGTTCCCAGGCAAATTGCGGCAGTTTGAAATGGGTGATGCTCGACGGCAGGGCGAACCATGGTGCACTGTTCACGGCAGTGAAATCGACCAGCCCCATGCAAATCGACACGATGTAGCCCACGACGATGCCACACACCACAGGCACCAGCTTGACAAGTCCGCGGCCCAACACGAGCACGAGGATGGCTGTCAGGAGCGAGATGCCGGCCAGCAGCCAGTTCTCCTGCGCCATGTTGACGGCAGATGGCGACAACGACAGGCCGATGATGATAATGACAGGCCCGATGACCACAGGCGGAAACAAGCGGTCAAGGAAACGCTTCCCCTGCCACTTGATGAGGGCCGACATGACGAAATAGACCAGCGCCACACCCGCCATGCCTGCCAAAGCGCCGGGCATACCCCACTGCTGGGACGCCGACAAGATGGGGGCGATAAAGGCAAAACTGGAACCCAGGAAGATGGGCACCTTGCCCTTGGTGATGAGATGGAAGATGAAGGTACCAAGGCCGGCAGTGAACAAGGCGGTAGCAGGATCAAGCCCCACGAGCAGCGGGACCAGGACAGTGGCACCGAAGGCCACGAACAGGAACTGAATTCCCACGATGGTCTTTCGCGCGGAGGTTAGATTAGCGGTTTCCATTAAAATACAGGTGACATTTTATTGCCGTCACAAAGGTACAACTCTTTTCGGCAAATCGGCCATAGTCAAGAACAAAAAGTTTTCAATAAAGGGAGCAAATTGACCAAAATAAAGGTACCTTTGCATCAAATATGCGCTATGATGACAGCTAAGGAGATTATCGGATATATGGAGTCGCGGCAAAACGAGAAGCAGCGACAGGTGCTGATGCAGTTCTTCAAGACGGGACCGGGCGAGTATGGCGAGGGAGACGAATTTCTGGGGCTGAAGGTGCCGCAGACACGTCAAGTCGTAAAACTGGCTGTAGGGGACACTCCCCTTGAAGAGGTGCCCGAACTGCTCATGTCCCATTGGCACGAAGTGAGGTTGTGCGGATGGCTGATGCTGGTCGAGAAATTCACTAAACTGGCAAAAAAGCGGTTGGAGAACGATGAGGCCGCTATCCAGGGGCGCGATAGAATTGTGGCGATGTATTTGCAATATGCCGAGTGGGCCAACAACTGGGACCTGGTGGACCTGTCGGCGCCCAAAATCCTTGGGCACTGGCTGTTGCTGCCCACAAACCTTGGCGACAAACGCGAAATCATGGATGGCCTTGCCGCCAGCGCCAACCTGTGGCTGCAGCGCATGAGCATGGTAAGCACCTGGAAGACGACTCAAGCGGGCGACCCGTCATGGTGCCTGCGCTATGCCGAGTGGCACCTGCACCACCCTCATGACCTGATGCACAAGGCGGTGGGCTGGATGCTGCGCGAGATGGGCAAGCGGTGCAGCATGGACCTGCTGCGGCAGTTCCTCGAGCGCCATGCCCACGATATGCCCCGCACGGCCCTGCGCTACGCCATCGAGAAGATGTCCCCCACCGAGCGCCTCCACTGGATGTCCTACTAACATCCCCAACGAAAAGGAAGACAAGCCCTATGTTTGCACCGTCAAAGTCAAACATAGGGCTATTTGACTATTCTTCGGTTTAATAAGAATGGGCATTTAGTTTTTGTTTGTAACTT
>CADAFP010000025.1 GCA_902787185.1 uncultured Bacteroidales bacterium
TATGAGCAACTTCTCATAATCCGTCTTTCGATTGTCATACTTCATAATTAGTCCTGTTTTTTGTTTACAATTTTGTAAACCTATTTCAGGACAAGTCAATATAATGCGAGTTGCTGTGATGCGCTAAAAAAGCGCGTTAGCGCGAAAAGAGCGCATCACAACAACGAATTTCTTGCCTTGGATTTATCACCATGCAATTCAAAACATTTAGAATTAGTATATCCTCGCCCGAGCGTAGCGAGGGCGAATTAAACGCGTTTTTGCGAGGACATCGAGTGCTGACGGTCGAACGTCAACTCGTAAATGATGGACATGGTGCCTATTGGGCAGCCCTGGTTGAGTATGCAGAGGACGTTCTTGCGGATGCCAGTATCCGATTAATCCTCATCATCCGCCGATAACGATAAAAAGTCCACGGATTATACGGATTATACGGATTATCACGGATTATAACGGAATTATTATTGTTGCGTAATCCAAAATAATCCGTGTAATCTGTGTTAATCTGTGGACTCAAAAGAGGGGCGCGGATGATAGAAACTTACCCAATCCGTGTGATTCGTGGTTAATATTTTGGGCTTGCTTGATATTTTTCATGAAAAGTGTCATTTCTTTTGTATAATGTGAAGAAGTCAAAAAAATGAACTATATTTGCAAAAAAAAATATTCAGTTATTAATAATAAGCCCAATTTTTATGACAATGATGAAAAAGACGATTCTTTTGATGATGACGATGGCCTTGATGGCAATGTCTGCCCTGGCCGCTGAGGTCACTGAGGGCCAAGCGCTGGACATCGCCCAACGCTTTGTTAATGCCGGCGCGGCAAAGATGAAAGCCGCCCCCAACAGCAAGCTGACGCTTGCCCATGCCGCGAAGTCGAATGGCAAGGCTGACTACTATGTGTTCAACCGTGGCGATGGTGACGGCTTTGTCGTCGTCAGCGGCGAGGACCGCGTGGAGCCCGTGTGGGGGTACTGCGAGCGCGGCAAGTTTGATTACGCCAAGTTGCCTGCTAACGTCAAGTGGTTCTTCGGCGAGTACCAGCGCCAGATACAGTACTTGCGTGAGCATCCGCAAGTCAAGGCCCGCAAGGCTGTCAACCTGACAACCAGCGTCGCCCCGCTGCTCACGTCCAAGTGGAACCAGTGCAAGCCATACAACGACCTGTGCCCCGAGGCTCCAGACGATGATGATCAGTATATGATTTATGGCGGTCATGCCTGCAGCGGCTGTGTTGCCACTGCTATTTCCCAGGTGATGTATTACTATAAATGGCCTGCTCATGGCTTTGGCAGCAAGACCTACGATTTTGACCTGACGACGATGAGCGGCTCAGTGCCGATGACGTTGAGCGCCGACTTCAGCCAATCGACCTATCAGTGGGACCTGATGAAGGACGAGTACCTCTACATGGATAAGGACAATTATGGATATTTTGATGAGAATTGGCACGTCTATATCAAGGTCATTGACGAGAATGGCGACACGATTACCGACCCCAACGGGATTCACAGCCAAGCCGTTGCCAAGCTGCTCAGCGATGCGGGTATCGCCTGTGAGATGATGTATGGCTACAACGGCAGTGGCGCCTATACCTATTACGCATACTATGCCCTGCTGGACCATTTCAACTACCAGGTGGGCTACATCTATCGTGATGATTACACTGGCGACTTTGATGAGCAGCTGCGCGATTGGCTCGATTACCATTTTCCGCTCTACTTCAGCGGCCATGCTTCAGGCGGCCATGCCTTCGTTCTCGACGGCTATGACAACCAGGGACGTTTCCACGTGAACTGGGGTTGGGGTGGCTGGTATGACGGCTATTTTGAGACGCTGGCTCTCGACCCCGACGGCAGTGGCGGCTATAACTCCTATCAGGAAGTGATTGCCAGTGAGCCAAACAGACCCTTTGTTACCGTGCCCGACAACAGCCAGGTCATCAACTTCGGTTCGCTCCAGATAGGTCAAGGCGTCGATGAGATTGCCAGGCAGATTGAGGTCTATGGACGATACGCCACCGAGGATGTGACGCTGACCATCGTGGGCGATGATGCCGCGATGTTCCACACGGATGACGTGCTGCCCATCGAATCGCTGGAATATGATAATCTTTGTCCCTTCGATGTCTATTATCATCCCACAGCAGGCGGACACCACACGGCACAACTGGTAATGAGTACCGCCGGTTATGAGCCTGTAGTGTTCACTTTGGTTGGTGACGCGAGTCAAGCGCTCTATTATGATGTCAACATGGATGGCCAGATTGATATCGCCGATGTCACCGACTTGATTGACCTCGTCCTGGAGAAAGGAATCCTGCATTACACGGGTGAAACGGCATCCATCAGCGATGTTACCAATCTGATTGACTATATCCTGGAACACTAATCCGTATCATTGGACAAATACACGGCGGTGTGTCATAACTCAATCCTAAAACTATGATCGGGCTACGCCCGAGAAATCAAACAAAATGATTAATATAATCAGAATAATTGATTATTATATTGATTTATATTACAGATTTTCTTGGATTTCTCGCCCGAAGGGCGATCATAGATAGCGGCAATCATAATTATGACACACCGCCGAGTATTAATGGCTTGGTTATTCGGTGTTTCATTTGGTCATGTGGCGGGAATAGGGTAATTTTGCATCGTTTTTTTAAAATGCAACTGATGCCTATTAACCAATTCTAAGAGTTACACCTATCAAATGAGAAGAAAGATTCAGTTCTTGATGATGGCCATGCTGATGGCCGCATCAAGCCATGCTGCCGAGGTAACGGCAAGCCAAGCCTTGAACATTGCACAACAGTTTGTCAATCACGGCTCTACAAAATTTCGTGCAGCCAAGGGGGCTGGCGCTTTGAAGCTGGCCCATGAGGCTCGCTCTGTGGCCGGTAAGCCCGATTATTATGTGTTCACCCGTGGCACCGATGGCGGCTTTGTCGTCGTCAGCGGTGAGGACCGCGTGCAGCCCGTGTGGGGCTATTGTGATCATGGCACGTTTGATCTTGACAAGATGCCCGATAATGTCAAGTGGTGGTTCAGCGAGTATCAGCGCCAGATGCAGTTCGTGCGTGAGCATCCCGATGTGCAGCCGCGTTCCCAGGTGACTTTGAGCAATGGCGTCGGCCCGTTGATGACGACGCAATGGGACCAGTGCCGCCCCTTCAACGACATGTGCCCCGAGGCTCCAGCCAACAGTGACCAATACCTTATTTATGGCGGTAGGGCGTGCACCGGTTGCGCTGCTGTGGCGATGGCCCAAATCATGAAGTGCCACCAGTGGCCCTTGCATGGCACTGGCTCTTTCAGCTATGAGTGCGGCGTCAAGTATTATGACCCTGAGACCGGCGAACTCGTGACCAACAACATCACGTTGGGCGCCGACTTCTCCCAGTCGGTTTACCAGTGGGGCTTGATGAAGGACCAGTACCTGTATAAGGACATGAATAACTACGGCTTTTTTGACGAGAACATGCACATCTACATCAAAATCATTGATGAGAATGGTGACACGGTTCCCGACGTCGACAACATCCATGGCAATGCCGTCGCCAAACTCATCAGTGACCTGGGCATTACCCTCAAGATGCAATATGCCAGTAGCGACTTTGGCAGCGGTGCCTTCATCAGCAACGTGTACTATTCCTTCAGGGATTATTTTGACTATTCCGTCAATTACTACGAACGCGATAGCTGGTATGGAAGCTGGGATGCCTTGATTCGCAATGAGTTGGATGCCGGACGTCCCATCTATTACACGGGCCACGGCAGCGGTTCTCATGCTTTTGTGGTCGATGGCTATGATACCGAGGGGCGTTTCCACCTGAATTGGGGGTGGGGTGGCGACTATGACGGCTATTTCGAGACCTTGGCACTCAACCCAGGCAATCACCGCTATAACACCGAGCAGAAGGTGGTCTTCTGCAACCCCAACAAGCCGACGACCCCGATGCTTATGACCGATGGCGAGGCCATCGACTTTGGCACGGCATGGGTCGGCAACAATCCTGTCGATGTGACGCGCTCGGTCAAGGTTTATGGCATGAACCTGAGCCGGGACGTGACGGTTAGTCTGGTGGGCGATGATGCCGCGATGTTTGAGACGGTGGCCACATTGCCTAAGGACTTGGTGAACACGAGTGCGGGTTACGCCCTGGAGGTTCATTATAAGCCCACAGCCATGGGACAGCATTCCGCCCAACTGGTGATTAACGCTGGCAATGGTGTCGAGCCAGTGACTTTGAGCCTGACGGGAATGTCCTATCTGTACTATGATGTCAACAAGGATGGCCAAGTCGGTATTGCCGATGTTACCGTCCTGGTTGACCTCTGTCTGGATCGTCAAATGCTCGAATACACCGGGCGTGAGGCTTCAATCGAAGATATCACCAATCTGATCGACTACCTGTTGCAGGATTGATAAAACCATCAACCGGCGGCTTTTGCCCGCGGCGATAACACAAGCAGGGACTGAACAGCAATCGTTCAGTCCCTGCTTGTTTATCGGGTGATGGTTACTCGTCGCCGTCGCTAATTTCGCACTGGCTCATCTCGCGGTATTCCTCCCAGTCGGGGTCCTCCTCGGCTTCAAAGGAAAGCGGCAAGGCGGGGAACGGTGCCAGCACCTCATTGAACTTGCGCTGGAAGATGTGCAGGCTGCGTGTGTAGAATACCCAGTCGCGTTGTCCGTCACCAGTGTAGATGCCCGTCAGCACGGCGACAGGATCACGGTCAAAGCAATCCTTCAAGGCGTCGGTCACTTGTTCCATCACCTTGCTGTCGGCATATACGGGAAGGGCCTTCCCGTCGCCCTCGTAGCTCCAGGTGACCTCGACACGGTAACGATACACGCCAGTGGCAATAACGTTGTCCAAGCCCCGTCGGCCTGTGACCAGGATAAGGTTGCCGTTATCGCCCTCGGCAGGGGCGGTCCACCAGTCGTCGCTGATTTTGAGTTTTGCCATAGTTCTTGTTGAGATAAATCAAGACAAGTGCTCAATCGGCTCGGGTCCGCGTCGCACCTGTCTTGTTAGATATTAGTGTACATCCTTATTATCAAGGATAGCTGAATTCTACCTTTTCACTCTTGAGTTTGTTGCTATCACCATAGCTGCGCTCGGCATACACAATAAATGTCGCTTGAGCCTTGGCTTTAGATATGTCATTGCCAAAGCCTCCACTTTTTACAAGCTCCTTCAATTCATTATTCAGAAATGCAACGAATTTGGGTTTGAAAGTCTCATAATTCTTGAGAGCCTCAGGGTCATGCTTGGCAAATTCTGAGACCTCGCCTGTTGAATAATTGACCTGACGGTCATAAATGACAGCGTTCTTCTTAACCCATCCTTCGATGGCTAATTGCAGCGCCTCGGGACCATCAAAACTCTCAGTCCATGCTGAAATCGTATAGGTGACGTATGTGGGATGAGGCGGCTCTGGACTGTTGTCCCAATCGCAGGAGGTGAATGACAGTGCCAGAACTACAAGCAGCACCGATAATCTTTGGAAGGTTTTCATCTGTGTAAAGTGATAGTCAAGTGTTTTTTTTATTGGTGCAAAATTAATACTTTTTTTGCTCATTGAAATGTTTTTTGAGGAAATAATGACGTTTTTTTTATTTCTCGACTTTTTTTGATGAATAATACACCCATGATTAAGTCGAAATCAGACCATCTGGCATGGTGAATTAATCGATTAAATATCAATAATATAGTGCAAAATATGCGAAGGGGATAATGATTGACTCGGAGGGCAATGGGCTTGGGCATTGGTGCCCATCGAGGGCCTTGTCGCTAAAACTGATACTGTGAAAAGATGTAAAGAACCAACAAAAAAGCTATATTCTTGTTTGTTAATAACTTTTTTTGCGTAATTTTGCACCCGCTACGGGAATCCGTTATTTGTTGATGGTAAACCGTTAGTGAAATTGAAACAAGAAGTTGAGTTCCTCATCTTGCTTGCGAATTATTGCTAAGAATGAATAAGATACTTTTGACGATAACCGTTTTGGGGATATTGACCTTGTTTACCTCGGCCTATTACTCGGCTCCTGCCGACAGCCGTATTGGTTACAAGGCTCCAGCGCTGGTATTGGGTGATAAGAACAATGACTTGTCGCCGCTGCAGCAGCAGCGTGGCGAGAATGTGCTTCTCACATTCTGGGCGTCGGACGACGCTGAGTCACGCTTGAGCAACCAGCGTTATGACCGTCTGTTGCGCGGCATGGATGAAGATATCGTTCATGTGTCGGTCAACCTGGACCGCAGCGAGAGCGTCTTTAATGCTATCGTCACTGTTGATAATCTTGACCGCTCAACCCATTTCCACTCCTCGGCCGAAGTGCAGGAGTCGATCATTAAGAGCTGGCGTCTCGGCGACGGTTACCACTCCTTCCTGCTGGATGGTGAAGGCAAAATCATTGCCATTGACCCCGACGAGCGCGCCCTGTCCCGCCTCAACTAAAAACACAATTTTTTCCTTTATTTCTTTCCAATTCTGAACGTCGGGTGCATTAACCACCAGAACGCTTTTACTTTGCTCATTAGCCACAACACGACGACTGTGAAAGCGGTGTACATGATGATAAATGGCAATGTGCGGGGCCAATTATAGGCTTCGACAAACAGATTGTTGACGATGACCGCAATAAACATGTGATAGACAAAGTAGAACAGGCTGTCTTTTCCGATAGGCCGTAGCCATTTGATATCTGGCATCAGGTTGAACACCAGCAATGAGACCTCGACTGAGCAGGCGAGAATCATGAGTTTTTCAGGAATTCCTTGAATGCCATAATAGTCGGCGCCGTTCATGATATTGCCGCAACGGGGATAAAGCCAGAAGATGAGCGGCAACAACACGACGGCAACAATGCCATGCAGCTTGTTGTTGTGCCAAAGCGACGTGTTGGCATAGCCTTGCCGATAGTAGAACCCCAGCAGGAAGAACACATAGAAGTTCAATGTCCGTTGGATGGACATGAACAGTCCCAGATCAGTCAGACCACTTAGAACCGAGATGACAAGCGCGATGATAAGGTACAAAGCTGGATTGTTGAGCAATGATTTTGGGGTGTAAAAGAGCATGATGCGCCAACAGATGAGGCTGAGCAGGTACCATAGGACGCCAAATGGGAACATCTTGAGCGGCGCAATAAACTCGTTGACAATCAGGTAAATCCGATAACTTGCCAACACATGGAAAATGACAAGTGTGATGAATAGATTGCCAACACCCCGCCACAGGTTACTGGCCGTGTTTTGGGAAGGGTGCTTGGTGAAATATCCCGATAAGAGGATAAACAGTGGCATGTGGAAGATATAGATGCATCCCATAACACCATGGTTGACAAAATTTGTGTTATCCAGTGCGTTGATGAAATGCCCCAGAATAACCAGGATAATCAGCAATCCTTTTATTGAGTCTATTCTGTAATCACGTGCCATGCTCTAAAATACCATTTGCAGTAATGCGACGTCGCGATAGGTGCTGCCGCGTTTCACCCAGGACTGGATGACGCCCACACGGCGGTAACCGTAGTCCTCAAACATCTTGAGGCACACCGTGTTGTCGAGTGCGATAAATACATACAATTGACGCAGGCCCAAGTGTTCGCGGGCATATGCCGTGAGCAGTTCCAGGGCTTGGTGTCCCAGCCCCTTGCCGCGGTGCTCTGCGGCGATGAACAGCCCTAATTCGGCGCGGTTGTTCAACGGGTCGAAATTGAGGAAGTCGATGGTGCCGACGGGCGTGCCGTCGCCGGCGAGCGAAATCATCAGGCGCAGCTGGCGCTGGGCAAAGATGTCGCCCGTATAATTCTCCAGATACTGCCACAAGGCGGCTCGTGAATAGGGCGCTACGGTGTCGCTCACTACCCACAAGGCACTGTCGTTCTCCCAGTTGTAGAGGGTGTCGAGGTCGGTAGGCTCCAATGGCCTCAACTCGATGGTGTCATTCTTCATCAACTGGCCCATGGTTATGACATTTTGGGTGAAATGATGATGCCGTGGCGGTCGGCGAAAATATGGAAAGCCAGACGGTCAATCCCGCCATGGGCCTTAATGTAGTCAATCAACTGGCCACAGGATATGTCCCTGTCGTCGATGAGTACATTGTAGTTGCCCTTGGGCGGAATACTGTCCTGGAATATTGGGATGCCCGCAACTTGAGCCACCTCGCTTGGGCGGTCACTGATGATAACCCAGGGCCACGATTCACTGGCTGGCTTGCGGCTGGTTGGCAAAATGCGCTTGATGAGACGTTTAGCCATCGCAAGTCCTGCCCTGACGATAACGCCCAATTTGACAATCGGGTAGAAGATGACGTTGAAACGCGGGAAATGCTTGCGGTAGAAGATAAGCATCGCGTCATAGAAAACCCGCACATAGCGCATCGAGTCCTTGTGCGTGCTCTCGCCCTTGTAATGCACCATCGGCGTCGGCAGGAACCAGTTCTCATAACCGGCCTTGACAATGCGGTAACTCAGGTCAATGTCCTCGCCGTACATGAAGAAATCCTCGTCAAAACCGCCCAACTGCTGCAACACGGCGGTGCGGCACAGCATATAGGCGCCCGACAGGATGTCGATGCATTGTGGCTCCTCGTCACTCAGGTAGCGCAGGTGATACTTAGCGAACCACGGCGACCGGGGAAACAGTTTGGACAGGCCGAATATCTTGCAGAACGATACCCACGGGGTGGGGAAGGCGCGTTTGCTCTCGGGCAGGAAAACGCCGTTGCCGTCCATCATCCTTGCGCCGATGGCGCCACACTTGGGGTGTGAGCGCATCCAGGCCATGCCCTCTTGCAGGCACCTTGCCGTGATGATGGTGTCGGGGTTGAGGATGAGCGTGTATTCACCTCGGGCTTGCATGATGGCCTGGTTGTTGGCTCGTGCAAAACCCACGTTTTCCTGGTTCTCAATATAGGTCACTTGTGGGTGGCGCTCTCTCGAGAAGGCAATGCTGTCGTCGCCTGACAGGTTATCGACAACAACGACCTCACCGGTGATGCCCTGCATGGCTTGTTCCACCGAACGCAGGGTCTGCTCCAGCAGGTATTTGACGCGGTAATTGACGATGACAACGGTCAGCTCCATATCGCTTGTGGCATTAGTGGTTTCTCTCAGGTTGGTAAGACAGTGCGGCCCCAATGGCTGTGCGGTAACGGGCGTGCTCGGGAATGTGGAATCGCACGCCGTACAGGCTTTCCATCATGGGGAAGATATATCCGCATTCAGGCAGTTGTGTCAGGTTGCCGATGAGCACAAAGTCCTTGATGCCTTCGCCCACCTGGGACAACACCGCACATGACCCGATGGTCTCGAGGACCATGCAGATGATGCCCTTGGCGATGTCGTTGGCAGTGGCGTTGCTGCTCACGGCCTTTCCGAACAATGAGGCGGTGGCATACATCGGTAAGCCTTCAATGTCAGCCTTGCTGATGTCCTTGATTTGAAGATTGATATGTGAAATGTCTCCAGTGGAGGCCATCTCGACGACCTCACTGACGTTGGTTGTCTTGAGCAGCAGGTGGGACAAACCCTGTAATGTGCCGCCGCCCATCGAGATGCCCCCGATGTGGTTGATGGCATCGCCGTCAACGCGCACAAGTGTCGTTCCGGTGCCCATTGAGACCACCACGAGCCGTTGCAGGCCGCTGTCGAACCGTGCCCCGACGCCGTCGGCCTGGAATTCGTCAACGTGTGTCGTGGGCAGGTTATAGATGGGCGTGTTCACTTCGCTCGCACCCACGCCGGTGAGCATCACGTGCTCGATGTCGTCAAGCGCGACACCGTTGTCATGGGTGTATTTGCCGAAGGCGCCAAACAGCGACGAGATGGGGTCACCGCCAGTAGTGCTGATGGGAGCCTTAATGTCGGTGCCGTTCTCGACGCCTACAATCTTGGTGGTACTCCCGCCCACGTCTATACCGATCACTAAACCCATATTATTCTCAGTTGTAATCTTCTTAATCAATAATCACTAATTGTACATTGGGTCGTTGGGGAGATTGAGCCACAGGCGGTAACGGTCGCCAAACCGCGATACTGCTTCCCGCCAGCGGTCGTCATCGCCGTCGCCCATGAGCAGTCCCTTGCCCCCGTCGTTCAGCACGGCCCAGTCATGCCGCTGCAATTCGCTGGCAATCTGGTCTTTCTCCCAACCGCTGTAACCCACGATGAACTTAATGTGTCCCTCGACAGGCGCTCCCAACTCGACATACCGCTTGATGGCGTCAAAATCGCCTCCAAACCACACGCCGTCGCCCACCGCGATCGCCTCGGGGATGACGTCAGGACCCAAGGTGTGCATGTAAAACAGCATCTGTGTGCCCACGGGGCCTCCCAGGAACAGGGGAATCTCCTCGACAGTCTCGATATCGGGCATGATGTCGCGCAGGTTGTAGCCCATGTAGTGGTTCACCACAACCCCCATGGCGCCCTCGCCCTCATCGGGGTCGACGATGAGCACGAGTGACCGCTTGAAGAAGAAGTCCCCCACCGTAGGCTTGGCAACCAGCAGGGAACCGCGTTGCGGCTGCGGTTGCTCATCATTAAGATGATAGATGTCCTGATCCCAGTCGTTCATGTCGCAAAAATAGTAAAAATTGCGTTACAACGTTCTATTTGCCCCAATAAATCTCGTGTTTTTACGTTTATATGATATAACTGGAAAATACCGATAGCAATGAAAGTGATGAAATTTGGCGGCACCTCGGTCGGTAGTATCGAGAGCCTGCGCAACCTCAAGGATATAGTTAACGCCGAGGACAAACCCGTCATCGTGGTGGTATCGGCAATGGGTGGCTTCACCAATCAACTGCTGGCGATGTGTGAGCAGGCGCAGCAGCGCGACATTTCCTGCCTCGATGGCCTCGAGCAGGCGCGCCAGCGCCACCATGACGCTATCGACGGTGTGGTTGTCGAGTCGATGCGTGCCGAGGTTCATGCGACCATCGACCGTTTCATCGACGAGAGCCTCAAGCCCTATTACCTGGCCCTCGCCACCAATCCCCACATGCCTGTGGACGAGATTGAGCGGGTGTGTGACGCCATCGTTGCCCACGGCGAGATATTGTCGTCGGCGATTGTGACGGGTATGTTTGAGGACGGCGTGCCCCACTTGTCACTCAACTTCATGCGCACGCAGCGCGACGGCGCGGGCCGTGTCCTCGACTGGGAGGAAACCGGGCGTCTCGTCAAGGAGGACTTTGCCGACTTGACCGAGGGAGTCCATGTCGCACAGGGTTTCATTTCACGAGACAAGTTGTCGGGCGACGTGACCAACCTGGGTCGTGGCGGCAGCGACTATACCGCCGCTATCCTGGCCACGCTGCTGGATGCCGAAGCATTGGAAATATGGACCGATGTGGATGGCTTTATGACTGCCGATCCCCGCACTCATCCTGATGCCACCGTCATCCCGCAGATGACTTATGCCCAAGCGCAGGAAATGTGCGATGCGGGTGCCAAAGTCATCTATCCGCCCACCATCGCCCCTGTGGCCATGAAGAATATTCCCGTATGGGTAAAGAACACGTTCAATCCCTCCGCTCCAGGAACAGTGATTGTCAACTAAATGTTCTACCACAGCATCAATAACCATCAGCATACCGCCTCGCTCGAGAAGGCTGTCACCACGGGACTTGCTCCCGATGGCGGCCTGTATATGCCCGATAGCTTGCCGCGCCTGCCCAAGGCATTCCTGCGCAACATGAGTGCCATGTCGCTGCAGGAATTGGCCTATGCCGTCGCTTCGTTTGCCCTCAAAGACGATGTGCCGGCCGACGTGCTGCACGACATTGTCTTTGATGCCTTCAACTTTGACATCCCGTTGGTCAAGACGGTGGGCGGCCATTACGTCCTGGAACTCTTTCATGGACCCACGATGGCCTTCAAGGATGTGGGCACGCGCTTCATGGCGAGACTGCTCAACTACTATCGCACGCGGCATCCCGAGTGGAGCACGCTCAACGTGCTGGTGCCCACCAGCGGTGACACGGGCAGTGCCGTGGCCAACAGTTTCTGGCGAATGCCGGGAGTCAATGTCTATGTGCTCTATCCCCGCGGGGCTGTCAACAAGATACAGAAGTCACAGTTTGCAGCCTTGGGAGGCAACGTGATGGCCATCGAGGTCAACGGCTCGTTTGACGACTGCAAGCAGCTGGTCGAGGACGCGTTTATGGACGCTGAACTCAACGAGGCGATGCGCCTCACCAGCGCCATGTCCATCAACTATGCGCGCATCGTCCCGCAGATGGTCTATTATTTCTGGGCTTACGCTCAGCTTGCCAGCAGGCATGAGGATAAAGGTAAACTGGTGTTTTACGTGCCCTGTTCCAATCTGGGTAACCTCACCAGCGGGTTGATGGCACAGGCGATGGGCTTGCCTGCCCGTCGTTTTGTCAGTGTCGAGAACCAGAACAATATCTTTTACAACTACGTCAAGACGGGTGTTTTCACACCCAAGCCCACCCAATACAGCATCGCTCCAGCCCTTGATGCCGGATGTCCCAACAATTTCGGGCGTATCGAGGCATTGCTTGGCAGCCACGAGAACATCTGCCGCCATATCCATGCCTACAGTTACGATGACAACCAGATTATCGACACCATCCGTCAGACCTACCATGACGAGGGTTATCTGCTTGACCCGCACACCGCTGTGGCCTATCGGGCACTTGGAGAGGATTTGCAGCCTGGCGAGACGGGCATCGTCCTTGCCACTGCTCATCCCGCCAAATTGAAAACGCTCATGGAGCGCATCATCGACGAGTCCCTGATTCTCCCCGCCCAGTTAGCGCGTTTTGCCAGCAGCGATCTCCACGTCATCAAGATGCCCAACGGCTTCACCGCATTCAAGCGTCTTCTGCTTGAAAACGCTCCACACATGGCCGTTGTCTAGTAACACTGTCTGGCCGTTGTCCAGTTTATTGTAGTATGGTAATGATTGTCCAGTAACAGAGTGTTGCAAAACTCATGTCTCTTATACAATGATCGCGCTACGCGCGAGAAATCAAAAATAATTATTAATAACAGCACAATAAAAATTTATTATTTTTGATTAAAGTGCATTTTTTTTGATTTCTCGGTCGTTAGGCCGATTAAAACTGAGTCGAGTGGAGTTTAGCAACACCCTCTCCCCATCAATTACAGTAGGAAGAACAGTGAGACGCCGATGACCGAGATAAAAGCTCCCAGGATGCTCTTGGCGGTGATGGGCTGCTTGAAAAGCCACCAGGCCGGCAGGATGATGATAATGGGAGTCAACGCCATGAGGGTGCTGGCGATGCCAGCGGCAGTGTATTGCACGGCAAGAAGGGATGCCCCCACGCCGACAAATGGCCCGAAGATGGTGGTCGCCACCGCGGCAATCATGCCCTTACGGTCATGCAATCCCTTGCGCAGCGGCGCGAATCCTTCACGCAACGCCATCAGCAGGGCGAAGCCGAGGATGCCCGCAATACAGCGGAAGAAATTGGCGTGGAAGGGCAGCAGCCATGCAGGGACATCGGTCGTGAGCGTTGCCTCATAGTGGTCCATGCCGATTTTACTCAGAACAAGTCCAACACCTTGACACACAGCAGCTCCGATGGCAAAAAGCACACCCGCCAGCGGCAATTTCAATGATAACTTGTGGCCGTCGCCGCGCCCTAATACACTGATAGCGATACCGGCCAGCGTGACGAGCATGGCAAGCATAGCCTGCGGACGGATTTGCTGGCCCAACGTGAACCAGGCGGTGATGGCGGCGGCGATAGGGGCCAGCGTCATAAACAACTGGCCGAATTTGGAACCGATGATGATATAGCACTGGAACAGGCAGAAGTCCCCGATGACATAGCCCACCAGGCCCGAGAGCATCATCCACAAGTAGGCCTCGGTGCCAGCAGCAGCGGGTAGGGGAGTGCCGCCCATCACCCAGAACAGGATGCCCGAGAAGATGAGTGTGATGGCCATACGCGTCAAGTTGAGCGTCAGGTTGCCCATGCGCTTGCTCCCGAACTCACTGAGCAACGCTGTCGCCGTCCACGAGAACGCCACTCCTATTGAAATCAGTTCACCAATGTATTGCATGGCCGCAAAGGTACAATAAATTAATGAATAAAGAACGGTTACTTCGTGAAGCCGATGATTTAAAAACTGGCAAATAAAAACCGATAACTGACAATTAAAAACTAAGAACTGAAAACCGACAAGTGAAAACTTTTTACTATATTTGCAGATTGATAGCTATTGATTTTCCTGTTGAAGTCGTTCAATGGGTTGATTGATAATTGATTATTGTAAATAAACTAAACAAGATATGAGCGAAAAGACTAGTGGAAAGAAGAAAAACAAGCACCGCAACATCGTCCGCAGGATGTGGACGTGGTTTGCCATTTTTGTGGCCTTGGTGGTGCTGATGTTTGTGTTGATTTACAACGGCGTGATAGGTTACATGCCGCCCATCGACCAGTTGAAGAACCCCACCGACAAGTTCGCATCGACCATCTATAGCGCCGATGGTGTGGAGATGGGACGCTATTACCGTAGCCGCAGCAACCGCATCTATGTGGACTTTGACGAGATGTCGCCCCACCTGACCGATGCCCTTATCGCCACCGAGGACTCCCGCTTTGACGAGCACTCGGGTGTGGATGTCAAGGCTATCGGCCGCGCCATCATCAAGCGCGTCATCATGGGCCAGAAGAGTGCCGGTGGTGGCAGTACCATCACCCAGCAGCTCGCCAAACAGCTGTATTCGCCTGAGTCTCACAACATCTTTGAGCGCGCTCTGAAAAAGCCTGTCGAGTGGGTCATCGCCGTCAAGCTTGAGCGCTATTATACCAAGGATGAGATTATCAAGATGTACTTCAACCAGTTTGACTTTCTCAACAACGCCGTGGGTATCAAGATGGCCTCGGAGGTCTATTTTGACAAGGATCCCAAGGACTTGAACATTCAGGAAGCCGCAACGCTGGTGGGCATGTGCAAAAATCCGTCCTACTATAATCCCGTGCGCCATCCCGAGCGCACGCGTCAGCGCCGCAACGTCGTCTTTGAGCAGATGGTCAAGTCGGGTTACCTGAGTCAGGCCGAGTGTGACCAGCTCAAGACCTTGCCTCTGGTTGTCAAGTTCAAGAAACTCGACCACAACGACGGACCGGCGCCCTACTTCCGTGAGGAATTGCGCCGTGTGATGAGTGCCAAGAAGCCTAACCGCAAGGATTATCCCTCATGGAACCAGCAGGCGTTTATCGACGACTCGGTGGCATGGGCGGTGAATCCCCTATACGGCTGGTGCAACAAGAATACCAAGCCTGACGGCTCTCACTACGACATCTATACCGATGGTCTCAAGATTTACACCACCATCGACTCCCGCATGCAGGAATATGCCGAGAAGGCCGTGCACAAGCACATGAGCAAGACCCTGCAGCCTGCCTTCCTGCGTGAGCGCGGTGGCACCAAGAATCCTTATACCAACAACAAGCAGGAACTCTCAAGTGCCGGCAAGCAGGCGCTCATCAATGCCGCCATCCGTCACAGCGAGCGTTACCGTGTGCTCAAGAATCAGGGTCTGAGCGATGCCCAGATCATGGACAACTTCAAGAAGCCGGTACAGATGCACCTGTTCAACTATGAGGGAGGCTTTGATGCCCAGATGACACCGCTCGACTCACTGCTTTACACCAAGTCGTTCCTGCGTTGCGCCATGATGTCGATGGATCCCGTCACGGGCTATGTCAAGGCCTACGTCGGTGGCCCCAACTTCCGCTTCTTCAAGTATGACATGGTGTCTACAGGCCGTCGCCAAATTGGTTCGACGGTGAAGCCCTTCGTCTATTCCCAGGCCATCGAGTTTGGCGGTTTGACGCCCTGCTCGACACGTCCGGGCGGCGCTCCCAACATCATTTGGAACAATGAGGTGTATAATCCGCAGAACGAGGGTAGCGGCGGCGGAATGGACCTGCGCAATGCGTTGAAGTACTCCAAGAACTGGATTTCAGCAGGCTTCATGCGCGGTACCCGCGAGAACTGGATTGAGCGCAACGGCTACTACACCATGACCCCCGACGAGTTGGTTAAGTGGATGCACAGTTTCGGTATCACGAGTTACCTGGATCCCGTGCCGTCGTTGAGCTTGGGCGCCTGCGAAGTCACCTTGCGAGAGATGGTAGCCGCTTACTCGGCATTTGCCAATGGCGGTATGCGTGTTGAGCCGGTTTACGTTTCCCGCATTACCGATAACCGTGGTAACGTTATTGCCGAGTTCACGGGTAACCAGACCGAAATCATGAGCGAGGACACCTACCTGAAGATGCTCTCGATGCTTCTCGAGGTCGTTGATGGCGGTACCGGTGCAAGGCTGCGCTACGCCTATGGTATCACGGCCGACATGGGCGGCAAGACAGGTACCACCAACTTCCACAGTGACGGTTGGTTCATGGGCTTCACGCCCGAGCTGGTCACCGGTGTGTGGGTCGGCGGCGAGGAGCGCTATATCCACTTCAACAGCATGGCGATGGGTCAGGGTGCCGAGGCGGCACTTCCCATCCTGGGCTATTACATGAAGTGGTTGTATGACGACAAGGCATTACCTTACAAGCAGAGCACCAAATTTGAGTTCCCCAAGAATTTCAATGCCTGCGGTGACGAGTTGGGTGGCTACTACGGCGGTGGCGGTGGTGGCTGGCACGGCGGTGGCGGCGGTGAAGAAGGCGGCGGCGAAAGTGCTGGCGGCAACGACGACGCCACCGAAGGACTCTTCGATTAAAACAATGAAGTCGAGCTCATGTGAGCTCGACTTCATTGTTTTAATCAGTTAAGAATTATGCATAAATTTCTTTCTTTGCGGCTGCAAGGGTGTTCTTCATTAGGGAGCAGATGGTCATGGGGCCGACGCCGCCGGGGACGGGGGTAATGTAGGAACACTTGGGGGCAACCTCGTCAAATTTCACGTCGCCGTTCAGGCGGTAGCCCGTCTTGCTGTTGGGGTCCTCAACGCGTGTGGTACCCACGTCGATGACTACTGCGCCATCCTTCACCATGTCGGCGGTGACAAAGTTAGGTCGTCCAATGGCGGCGATGATGATGTCGGCTTGACGGCATTCCTCCTTCAAGGTCGCCGAGTGGCTGTGGCAAACAGTCACTGTGGCGTCGCCATACTGTTTCTGCAGCATGAGCTGTGCCATGGGCTTGCCCACAATGTTGCTGCGGCCCAGCACCACGCATTTCTTACCCGATGTCGGGATATTGTAGCGCTGCAGCAGGGTGATGATGCCCAGAGGTGTTGCCGAGATGAAGCTGGGAAGGCCCAGTGCCATGCGGCCAGCGTTCATCGGGTGAATGCCATCAACATCCTTGCGGTAGTCGATGGTGTTAATTACGTGCTGCTCGTTGATGTGCTTGGGCAGCGGCAGTTGCACGATGAAGCCGTCAACGTCGTCATCCTCGTTCAACTTCTTGATGCAGTCAAGCAGCTGCTCCTCGGTCGTGTCCTCGTCCAAGCGGATGAGCGACGACTTGAATCCACACTTCTCGCAAGCGATGACTTTATTCTTCACGTAGGCTTCAGAACCGCCATCGTGGCCGACGAGCACGGCAGCCAGGTGCGGGCGCTTCATGCCGGCAGCTATCATTTGGTCCACCTCTGCCTTGATCTCTTCCTTGATGGCAGCGGCAGTCATTTTTCCGTCTATCAGTTTCATGCTTTTCTGTATGCTTTTTAATCGTTTATTTCAAATCAACCCACAAAATTACTCCAAAAAATCCAATTAGCGCCCATTCTTTACATTTTTTAAAGGAAATGCCGCCTTAATCCCTTTGTCATGGCAAGAGAGGGGTGGCATGGAGTTGCTATCCTGGGGGGCTTGTCGTGTGGACGGCAGCATAGCTGCCGTACGGGGGACCTGGTGTTGCGGTGGGGCTTGGTGTTGGGGGCGGTGTTGTCGTGTGGGCGGCAGCATTGCTGCCGTGTTTCACACGGGATCGACGTCGTAGTAGAGGCGGACGGTCTTCATGCGGGCGTCGGCGGCGAGCATTTGCTCGTAGAGGTCGCGCAGGATTTTCTTCACCTTGGCCATCGAGGCTCCGGTCTCTATCTTGAGCGTGATTTGGCGGATGTAAAGGTTCTGCACCCTGGCGACGAAGGGTGCCATGGGGCCCAGCACGCGTGCCCCGAACACCTGATGCAACAGACTGCAGTAGCGAACGGCCAGCTCGCCAACGGTGGCATCGTCACGGTGCTTGAGGTAGATGTTGATGACCTTGGTGAATGGCGGGTAGCCAAACTGCTTGCGGTCGGCCATTTCATGCTGATAGAATCCGTCGTAGTCGTGAGCCTGTACAAACTTGATGACGTCGTGTTCGGGGTTGCTCGTCTGAATGATGACTTGTCCCTGCTTGTGAGCCCTGCCGGCACGTCCTGACACCTGTTCCAGCATGTCGAAGGCACGCTCATGGCTGCGGAAGTCGGGGAAATTGATCATCGTGTCGGCATTGAGGATGCCCACAATACTCACCGCGTCAAAGTCCAGTCCCTTGGTCACCATCTGGGTGCCCACGAGGATGTTGGTGCGGTGCTGCGAAAACTCGTCGATGATGCGGTCATAGCTGTTTTTGTTGCGCGTGGTGTCGAGGTCCATGCGCGATATTTTCTCACCCGGGAACACCGCGTCGATGTCGTCCTCGATGCGCTCGGTGCCGTAGCCAACGATTTCAATGCCAGGAAGTTGGCATGCGGGGCATAGGTCGGGGAGCGGGATGGTGTAGCCGCAGTAGTGGCACACCAGGCTATGGTTGTGTTTGTGGTAGGTGAGCGACACGTCGCAATTCTCGCACTTGGGAATCCAGCCACACTCCTTGCACCGCACCATGGGGGAGTAGCCACGGCGGTTCTGGAACAGGATGACCTGTTCGCCATCCAGTAGCGCTTTGCGGCACTTGGCGATCAGCTCGTTGCTGAACATGCCATGCATCTCGCGACGCTTGCGCGCGTCAAGCGTGTCAATGACCTTGACTTCAGGCATTTGGATGTCGCCGTAGCGTGTCATCAGCTTCACGAGGCCATAGCGACCCTCCAGGGCCAGATGATAGACTTCGATGGCTGGTGTCGCCGAGCCCAGCAGCGTCTTGGCGCCGTGCATCTGCGCCAGCACCAGGGCCGCGTTGCGTCCGTTGTAGCGCGGCGCCGGGTCTTGCTGCTTGTAGCTGCTGTCATGCTCCTCATCGACGATGACCAGCCCCAGGTTGGAGTAGGGGAGGAAGATGGAGGAGCGCACGCCGATGACCACACACGGTTCGTTGCTGTCAAGCAGACGCTTCCAGATGTCAACACGCTCATTGTCACTGAACTTGGAGTGGTAGATGAGCAGTTTATCGCCAAAAACACGCCTGAGCCGACGTGTCAACTGTGTTGTCAAGGCAATCTCGGGCACCAGATAGAGCACCTGCTTGCCCAAACGCAGGGCGTCACCGATGAGGTGCATATAGACTGACGTCTTGCCGCTGCTGGTCACGCCATGCAACAAAGTGATGGCATGTTGCCGCATCGACTGGTGGATTTCGTCATAGGCGCGCTTTTGTTCCTCGCTCAACACGGGCGGCTCTTCCAGCACACTGCCAAGGTCGGCAAAGCGGTTGATTTCCTTCTTGTAGATTTCCAGCATTCCGCGTTTCACCGCCTCGTGGAGCACGGCCCCGCTCACGCCGGCGCGTTTCAGCAGGTTGTCCTTGCTCACCTCTCGTGGCTCACCGCTCTGCAGCCAGCGTGACATATCCAGATAGGCGAGAAGCAATGCCTCTTGCTTGGGTGCTCGCTTGAGCTGGTCAAAGTATTGGTGCAGAGACTGTTCGTCATCGCGGGCGATGGTCAGGCGCACGCAGGCCTCGGTTTTAGGGCGGTAATTGTCGATGACACGCTCGCTCACATGCAGCGCATCAAGGTCCAACAAGTGGCTGACATTTCGTTCTACGGTCTTGAATCCGGTTGCGCGTGCGATTTCGGCAATCTGAACGCGTCCACGCTGGGCGGTAAAGTCCAGAATAACGCGCTCGTGGTCGGTCAACTGCCCAGGTTCGCTCTCCTCAAAGTCGGGATTCGCGCTGATGGTGGTCTCGCTCTCCACTTTCAGCCCCGAGGGGACAGCCGCCTTATAGACCTCGCCCATCGAGCACAGGTAATAGTCGGCAATCCATTGCCAGAAGTTCAGCTGCGGATGCCGCAGGATAGGTTTCTCGTCGAGGGTGCCCAAAATCTCCTTCACCTCATAGCCTTTTGGTGCTCTGTCGTGCAACGACACCACGATTGCCGTGAAGATTTTTTTGCGGCCAAAAGGCACCAGCACCCGCATCCCAATCGAGAGTTTCATCTCCTCGGGAACGCGGTAAGTATAGGTGCCAGGAAGGGCCAATGGCAGCAAGGTTTCGGCAAATTTGGGCATATTTTCGGATAACTTAAATAATCACTTTAAACTTATGATTTATTTCAACTGATTATCAATAATTAAGTATCAAATATTATAGATAATTTTGTCAATTTATTACAAATGAATTTTATTTAAATAATCACTTTAAAAATAGTGATATAATTAATATGATAATCAATCAAATATAAATATTTAGTCAAGATATTGGTGATAAATGCGGTTTTCCTTGTCGGCGGTGGCGCTCCAGCTCACTTCGGCAGGCAATTTTTGGTCGATGCCACCACGAAGGAGTTCCACCGCTCTTGTGGTGAAACGGTCCACAAATCGGTCGCCCAAGTCGATGGCATTTTCACGTCCGACAGCCTCGGCGGTGCCGATGACGTTGGTGGCGACAACATGCGCTCCGCACGATAGGGCCTCAATCACGACAAGCGGTAGTCCCTCGAGGCTGCTGGGCAGCACGAGCAGGTCCACGCAGTTGAGTAGGTCGGGAATTTCCTCGGGAGGCACTTTGCCGGTGAAGTGGCATTTCACCCCTTTCTCTCTCATCAGTCGGCGTGTCTCGTCGAGTTGGATGCCGTCGCCTATTGCCCAGAATGTCAGCTGATAGCCATATTTGGCCTCCATTTCCTTGTAGATGTCGGGGAGCAGTGTCACGTTTTTCACGGGTTCAAAGCGTCCCACAAAGGCGACCACCTTCTCACTGGGGGTGATGCTGTATTTCTCTCTGAGTTGAGCGCGTTGAGCGTCGCTGTAGCGCCTGAACTGGTCGCTGGCGCCGTTGAGCAGCACATCAGCGGGAAAGCCGTCGGTCAGTTCGGCATGGGCCTTGTCGAGCAGCCCCTGACTGACAAAGAAGTTACAGGTGGCGCTATGTAACAGCTTGATGGTCATTTGCTTGATCATCGGGTCACGGGGTGGGTCGGTATAGATGCTGGCGCCATGCCAGGTGATGAAACTGGGGATGTGCAGTTTCTTGCCGGCAAACACGGCTGCATGGCCCATGATGCGGTCGTGGGCGCTCACCAGGTCGTGCCCGCGCATTTCCCAACCCAGGCGGTGCAGTCGGCGCAGCAGTGCCCGCGGCGGCTTGTGGAACACACGGTGCATGATGGCGTCACTCCAGCGGCGGCGGAACCATGTGATGTGGACCTTAACGCCGTCGGCCTCGATCTCGTCGGGGCGGAAGGCTACCCGCTTAGTGTGCCTCACGAGCCTCATCAGCCACCCGTCATAGACCTGCAACATGTGGACATCTATCTTGTAGTCAGCGATTTGCTGCAAGTATTTCACGCGGTTGATGACGGCGTTGAACACTCCCAGCCGGCGGTTGATGTCACCCTCAAAAAGTACTGCGATCTGTTTCATAGCAACTTGTTGGTTTTAAGTCAAATAAAGTTAGGGCATGACGGATGTTGGGCAAAGAATGCTTTCTTTTCTTGTCGAGCCGCAGCCTAACCTTAGCCGAAGGCAAATTTACATCACTTTTGACAACTATGCAAGAAGCGGCATGGATTTCCACACAAAATGGCACAAAAAAAGAGGCCAAACTCTTAGCTTGACCTCTTCTTAGTAGCGGGAGCCAGACTCGAACTGACGACCTTTGGGTTATGAGCCCAACGAGCTGCCACTGCTCCATCCCGCAATTTGCGAGTGCAAAAGTACTGCTGTTTTTTAACATATTTTTACTGAAAACGGTAGGATTTTGCCTAAAAATCACCCGTTGCGGGGGTGAAAATCCATTCCGCAACGGGCGAATTGATTCAGTTGTGAAGCCTCGGGTGTGATTACAGACCGATTTTCTTGAAGAAATCGTTGCCCTTGTTATCCACGAGGATGAAGGCGGGGAAGTCCACGACGCGGATTTTCCACACGGCTTCCATACCCAACTCGGGATATTCCACGCACTCGATGCTCTTGATGCTCTCCTGTGACAGGATGGCAGCGGGGCCGCCGATGCTGCCCAAGTAGAATCCGCCGTGCTTCTTGCAGGCGTCGGTCACCTCCTGGCTGCGGTTGCCCTTGGCGATCATCACCATGCTGCCGCCCAGGCTCTGGAACAGGTCAACATAGGGGTCCATGCGGTTGGCGGTCGTCGGGCCCATCGAGCCGCAAGGCATGCCCTTAGGCGTCTTGGCGGGACCGGCATACAGCACGGGATGGTCCTTGATGTACTGGGGGATACCCTCGCCGCGGTCATAGCGCTCTTTCCACTTGGCGTGGGCGATGTCGCGGCCCACGATGATGGTTCCGCTCAGCGACACTCGGGTGGATACGGGGTATTTGTCTAGGATGGCGAGCGTCTCGCTCATCGGACGGTCCAGGTCAATCTTGATGCCGTCGCCCTCGCCAGCCTGGCGCAGCTCCTCGGGAATCAGCTCGGTGGGCTTGTCGTCGAGTTTCTCGATCCACACACCGTCCTTGTTGATTTTTGCCTTGATGTTGCGGTCGGCACTGCAGCTCACGCCCAAGCCGATCGGGCAGGATGCGCCGTGACGGGGCAGACGCACGATGCGCACATCGTGGGCCATGTACTTGCCGCCGAACTGGGCGCCCAGGCCAATCTTGTAGGCCTCCTCGAGCACCTGCTTCTCCAGCTCCACGTCGCGGAAGGCGCGGCCGGTCTCGTCGCCCGTTGTGGGCAGGTTGTCATAGTAATGCGTCGAGGCCAGCTTCACGGTGAGCAGGTTCTTCTCGGCACTCGTGCCGCCGATGACGAACGCGATGTGATAGGGAGGGCAGGCTGCCGTGCCCAGGGTGCGCATCTTATCCACAAGGAAGGGCACCAGCGTGCCGGGGTTGAGCACCGCCTTGGTCATCTGGTACAGGTAAGTCTTGTTGGCGCTGCCGCCGCCCTTGGTGACGCACAGGAAGTGGTATTCCATGCCCTCGGCGCACTCCAGATCGATCTGTGCGGGCAGGTTGCAACGGGTGTTCACCTCCTCATACATGCTCAGCGGGGCATTCTGCGAGTAGCGCAGGTTCTCCTGGGTGTAAGTGTTATAGACGCCGCGTGCCAGAGCCTCCTCGTCACAGAAGCCCGTCCACACCTGCTGGCCCTTCTCGCCGTGGATGATGGCCGTGCCGGTGTCCTGGCACAGGGGCAGTTGACCCTTGGCAGCCACCTCGGCGTTGCGCAGGAAAGTCAGTGCCACATACTTGTCGTTGTCGCTGGCATCGGGGTCACGCAGAATCTTGGCTACCTGCTCGTTGTGGGAACGGCGCAGCAGGAAGTTCACGTCGCGAAAAGCCTGTTGGGCGAGCATCGTCAGTGCCTCGGGCTCGATTTTGAGGATGGGTTTGCCCTCAAACTCGCCCACCGACACATAGTCGCTGGTCAGTTTGTAGTATTCGGTGTCATCTTTGCCCAACTGGAACATGGGCGCATAGCGGAATTCAGGGTTGTTTGCCATAATTGATGTTAAAAAGATATTTTGTTAATAGTTGATTTAATTGCTGCAAAGTTAAAGCATTTTCCTCACATATCAAAGCCCAGGCGCTTGAAGTCGTCGGGCAGGGGAGCGGTGATGTCGATTTCCTTGCCGCTAACGGGGTGGGTGAAGCGGATGCGGTGGGCCTGCAGCGAGATGCCGCCGTCGGGGTTGCTGCGGGGCGCGCCATACTTGAGGTCGCCCTTGATGGGACAGCCTATGGCCGATAGCTGCGCCCTGATCTGGTGCTTGCGCCCAGTGATGAGGTCCACCTCGAGCAGCCAGTAGCGCTGGCTGGCGGCGATGACACGGTAGTGCAGCACGGCCTTCTGGTGTCCCTCGCGTGGCACGATGCTCACGCGCGTCTTGTTGCCCTGCTCCACGCTTTTCAGGTAGTGCGTCAAGGTGTCCTCGGGCCGCTGGGGCTTGTTGCCCACCACCGCCCAGTAGGTCTTGTGGACCTCGCCCTTGCGGAAGAGTTCGTTCATGCGCGACAGTCCCTTGCTGGTCTTGGCCATCACCACCAGGCCGCAAGTCGGTCGGTCGATGCGGTGGGTGACACCCAGGAACACGTTGCCGGGTTTGTCATATTTCTCCTTGATCCATGCCTTCACCGTGTCGATGAGCGTGGGGTCGCCGGTGCGGTCGCCCTGCACCAGTTCGCCAGCGCTCTTGTTGACGATGATGATGTGGTTGTCGTCATATACTACTTCCATGATGCGTCGTTGCCGCCAGGCATCGTTGGTGGCACTGCAAAGTTACATCGTTTATTCCAATCATCAGGGCTGTTAGGCCGTTTTTTTAGTCTTACAATATTTACAGCATATAACGGGAAGCGGTAAAGAAAAGCGATGGAAAACAACTGAAAAAGAGCCCCCAAAATCCAAAAAAATGTTATAAAATGCATAACTTGCTGAAAATCAACAGAATACATAGTGAATTTTGTAAATGGCTGATTCTTAGTGTTTTGAGGGGTGTATTTGACATTTTGATAAAAAAAATCAAAAACTTTTTATCTCTTTGTCAAAATATTTAAAAAATAACATTAACTTTGCAAGCCTGTCTTTAATTATATAGATGTAATGTTAAGAACTAAGGAGGCTAAAATGGCCAATCTAATGACATGATTGTGCCTTTTCTGCTGGGTGTCCTGTTTTTTGGATGGCAAGACATCAAGCGGATAGTGTTTTGGAGTTTATAGACGATACATTAATTTATGTTAGAGACGGCCCAGATGATTATGTAACTTATAAAAAAACATTTAATAATTAATTAATTAAACAAAAATTTATGAGTCTTAAACATTTACTCTTGTTCCTTGTCATGGCACTAGCCGCGCTTGGAGTTTCGGCTCAAGTGAATGGTACGGTGTATGATGAGAACAACGAACCGGTCATCGGTGCGTCTGTCGTTCAGCAGAGTAATCCCAAGAACGGCGTTGCTACCGACATTGACGGTCATTTCACTTTGAATGTGCCCGCTGGCACAAAGATTAAAGTCACCTATGTGGGTTATGAAGATTATGTCGGTGCTGCCAAGAGCGGCATGAAGATCACCCTGAAACCCAAAGGTAACATGATTCAGGAAGTCGTTGTCACTGGTTACCAGAAGGTGGACAAGCGACTCTTTACTGGTGCTACCCAGAGCGTCGATGCCGAGAAGACCAAACTCTCGGGTGTTGCCGACGTCAGCCGTGGTCTTGAGGGCCGCGTCTCGGGTGTGCAGGTTCAGAATGTGTCTGGTACCTTCGGTACCGCTCCCAAGATCCGCGTGCGTGGTGCTACCTCTATCTATGGTAGCTCAAAGCCGCTGTGGGTAGTGGACGGTGTGGTTCTCGAGGACAACGTGGACATCAGTGCCGACGACCTCTCGTCTGGTGATGCCAATACGCTGATTGCCTCGGCTGTTGCCGGTCTGAACTCCGACGATATCGAGAGCTTCCAGATCCTGAAGGACGGTTCCGCAACTTCAATTTATGGTGCAAAGGCCAACGCCGGTGTGATCGTTATCACCACCAAGACTGGTCGCAAGGGCACCAGCTCAATCAACTACACGGGTGAGTTCACCTATCGCTTGAAGCCCAACTACCGTGACTTCAACATCTGCAACTCTCAGGAGCAGATGAGTATCTTGCGCGAGATGGAGCAGAAGGGTTGGCTCGAGTATGCCAGCCTGGTGAACAGCACCACTTGGACACCTACAATCCTGAGACCGGTACTTACGCTCTGCCCAACACGACGAACGCCCGTAACCAATTCCTGCGTGAGGCTGAGATGCGCAACACCAACTGGTTTGACCTGTTGTTCAACCACAACATCATGCAGAACCACTCGGTGAGCGTTTCAGGTGGTACCGACAAGGGCTCTTTCTACACCTCGGCTTCGGTTATGACCGATCCGGGTTGGTATAAGAGCAGCCGCGTAGAGCGTTACACCTTCAACGCCAACGCCATCTACAACCTGACCGACAGGATCCGTATCAAAATTTTGAACAGCGACAGTTTCCGCGACCAGAAGGCTCCTGGTACCTTGAGCCAGAATGTGGACGTCGTTAGCGGTGAAGTAAGGCGCGATTTCGATATCAACCCCTATAGCTTCGCGTTGAACACTGCCCGTACCGTTGACCCCAATCAGCGTTACATCCGCAACTATACTACATTTAATATCTTTGATGAGTTGGAGCAGAACTACATCGACCTGAACGTTACCGACCTCAAGTTCCAGGGTGAGCTTAACATCAAGCCCATCGTGAAGCAGGATCAGTCACTTGAGTTCAACGTGCTGGGTTCGATGCGTGTTGCTACCACCGAGCAGAACCACTACGTTCTGGACAACAGTAACCAGGCCATGGCATATCGCGCCGGTATCAACCCCGATAACGCCATCATCCGTTCATCCAACTCTTACCTGTATACCGACCCCGACGTCGAGAACGCTCTTCCCGAGACGATTCTGGACAAGGGTGGTATGCTCTTCTACACCAAGAACAACAACAAGTCCTTCACCTTCCGTGCTTCGGGACAATACATGAAGGACTTCGGTCACGGTAACCACCTCATCAACCTCTATGCTGCTATGGAGGCTGTTCGCTTCGACCGCTTCAGCGAGTCGTTCAATGCATGGGGTATCGTTTATGCCAATGGTAACCTTCCCTTCACCAACTACAAGCTCTTTAAGCAGATGCAGGAGGAGAACGGTAGTTACTACAGCGTTGGTGAATACCACCGCCGTGATATGGCCTACATCGCCAATGCCAACTACGCATTGCTGGGCCGCTACATCTTGAATGGTACACTGCGTTATGAGGGTTCTAACCAGATGGGTAAGACCTCACAGAGCCGCTGGCTCCCCACTTGGAACGTATCGGCTGCATGGAACATCCATGACGAGCCCTTCTTCCAGAACTCTGCCATCAGCAAGAAGGCTATCACTTACGCTAAGATGCGTTTGAGCTACTCGCTTACCGCCGAGAGTGGTCCCACCAGCATGGCTAATGCCGAGGCACTGTATTATCCCACTCGCCCCTGGCGCCAGGAGCTCGACACCTATGAGATGGGTCTTGCCCTCTCAGGTCTGGGTAACACCGAGCTCACCTATGAGAAGAAGCATGAGTTTGACCTTGGTATCGACCTCGGTTTCCTGTACAACCGCATCAACCTCGTGTTTGACTGGTACGTCCGCAACAACTTCGACCTGATTGGTCTTATCCGTACCCAGGGTGTCGGTGGTGACACTAACAAGTATGGTAACGTGGCCGAGATGAAGTCTCATGGTGTTGAGTTCACCATCACTTCTCACAACATTGAGCCCAAGCATAGGGGTGACTTTGCATGGGATACCGACTTGACGTTCTCTTACACCAACACTGAGATCACCAAGCTGCAGTCACGTTCGCGTGTCATCGACCTCGTTCGTGGTAGCGGTTTCCCCTTGGAGGGCTATCCCCACCGTGCTATCTTCTCGATTCCCTTTGCCGGTCTTGATGCTCACGGTATGCCCCTGTGTATCGACGAGAATGGCAACGTTTCTAACGTCGGCCTCAACTTCCAGGAGTTTGAGAAACTCGACTTCCTCAAGTATGAGGGTCCCGTTGATCCCACCTTCACTGGCGGTTTTGGCAACAACTTCTCGTTCAAGGGCTTCCACCTGAACGTGTTCATGACCTATGCCTTTGGTAACAAGCTCCGTCTCGACCAGACCTTCGGTGCTGGTTACAGCGACTTGACCTCCTTCACCAAGGACTTCAAGAACCGTTGGGTTCTCCCCGGTGATGAGATGGTGACCACCATTCCCGCTATTGCATCTCGCCGTCAGGTTTACTCCAACACCTATCTGGGCTATGCCTACAATGCTTACAACTACAGCACTGAGCGCATCGCCGATGGTGGTTTCGTACGCCTGAAAGAGATCTCGCTGACCTATGACGTGCCCACGCGTGTGATTTCACACCTGCGTTTGACGACCGCTTCGGTTAAGCTGGCTGCTACCAACATCTGCCTGCTGTATGCTGACAAGAAGCTCAACGGACAGGATCCTGAGTTCTTCAACAGTGGTGGTGTGGCTTCGCCCAACCCCAAGCAGTTCACCCTTACCCTGCGTCTGGGTATGTAATTAATGTCACACATTATTATATATAATAAAGAAGATTATGAAACTACGATATAAAATCTTATTTATTGCAATAGCACTGATCGGCCTGAGTTCATGCAAGGACTTCCTTGAGAAGGTGCCCGACACCCGTGTTTATCTGGTGAACCTCGATCAGCTTGAGCAGTTGCTTGTCACCGCCTATACTCAGACTAACTATGCCGCATTAGGTGAGCTCTCAAGTGACAATGTTATCGATACCAACTCTCCCAGTGAGGATGGTATGCGCTACAACTATTCATCCTACAACCAGTATGACGAGCAGATCTATGCTTGGGAGGATGTTACCCTTGATATCAGCGACTCCGATACCCCTTCGGGCATCTGGAATGGTTGCTACGCTGCAATCGCTGCTGCCAACGCCGTGCTTGAGAAGTTAGGTGAGTTTGAAACCGAAGGTGCAATCGAGGGCGAGGCAATCACTGCCAACGACCGTGCCCGTATGGATGCCATCCGTGGCGAGGCCTTGATGATTCGTGCTTATCACCACTACATCCTGGCCCAGATCTTCTGTATGCCCTATAGTGGCCCGCAGAAGAGCGCTACCCTGCCCGGTATCCCCTATGCTACCAAGCCCGAGACCGAGCTTGACCCCAAGTATGATCGCGGAACTCTCCAGCAGACCTACGACAACATCGAGAATGACATGCTGGAAGGTCTCAAGTATATCAGCGAGGATTTCTATGAAGTACCCAAGTACCACTTCAATATTGCCGCATCTCATGCCTTCGCCGCACGTTTCTATACTGCCAAGCGTGAGTATGAGAAGGTGATTGAGCATGCCAACGCTTCGTTCAAGGGCACTAAGCCTGAGGCAATGCGTAACGACTTCTGGGACAAGGACTTCTATGATCTTGACAATGGTGCCCGCTATTACACCAGCGTTGACCGTCCCGGTAACTACATGATGATTGATACCTACAGCACCTGGTTGCGTCGTTGGGGCCATCGCTTCTGGACTGCCCGTGAGGGTCTGCGTGGCTCGATTGGTGGCCCTGGCCCGTCTTGGGAGAACTGTAAGTTCAGCTACGGTAGTGGTAAGAACAAGGAAGAGTGGTCAATGATGCCTTGCTTCATGAACAGCTTCCTGAGTTCGTCGGCTCACTCTGAGTATGGTGCTATCTTCTTGGGTACCTGCTGGGAGCAGTTTGAGTACACCGACAAGATTGCCGGTATTGGTTATGTACACATGATTCGTCCCGAGTTCACGAGTCAGGATGTCATCCTGTTGCGTGCCGAGGCTAACCTGTTCCTGGGTAACGTGGATGCTGCCTTTGAGGACTTGTATCTGTGGAACCACGATCACTTGAAGCTTGACTCAACCGCTAATTACAACATGGTCGAGCTCACCAAGGACCTGATCGTCAAGTTCTATAACGAGGACTATCAGCGCCGCCGCGATTATACCAAATTCGGCATCATGAAGGAGTTCCACATCGACGAGATCTGTCCGTGTGAGCATCCCATGACTCCCGAGATTGAGCCCTACATGCAGTGCATCCAGCACTTCCGTCGTATCCAGAACATCCACATGGGTAACCGCTGGTTCGACATCAAGCGATATGGATTCTCCATCACCCACAAGATGGGCATCAATAGAGTCATTACCCTTGAGGTGAATGACCCCCGCTATGCTATCCAGATTCCTAACGAAGTAATCGGTGCAGGCCTCGAGCCTAACCCCCGCCCAACTCCGGTTGTTTACCAGAGCATGCCCGTAACCCGTGATGCTCGTATCGTTAATAATTAATTCATATCCGGATAAGAGATCATTATTATGAAAAAGATTCAATATTATATTTCAGCATTGCTGCTTTTTGCTGTCGTGGCATTCTCGTCATGTAGCGAGGACAAGTTGGGCCCCACGATCTTCCCTGATGTGGACGAGACGTTAGATCCCAACTCCTATTCCTACCAGCTTGACAAGTTCCTCAAGGACAACTACCTCGATAAGTATAACTTGACGTTCTTGTACAAGATGCCGGATATCAGCACCAACATGAACTACAACTTGGTGCCTGCCCAGTACGAAAACGCTGTTGACCTGGCTGTGCTCTGCAAGTATTTGTGGTTTGACGTGTATGACAAGTTGGCTGGCGAGGAATTCTTGAAACTCTACGGTCCCCGCATCCTGCTCATGGTGGGTTCGCCTGCCTACAATACCTCATCAGGTAGTGAGACGGTCGGTCTGGCCGAGGGTGGTATCAAGATTACCCTGTTCAAGGTTAACGCCATGAATGTCAATAACTTCTATATGATGAACGACCTCTATTTCCACACGATGCACCATGAGTTTGCTCACATCCTGCATCAGACCAAGACTTATCCTTCAGAGTTCAATACCATCTCGGTAGGTAAGTATGATGCCACCAACTGGACTGGTCGTGGCGATGAGGTTTGCTCTAAGGGCTTTGTGACTCCCTATGCTTCGAGTGAGTACCGTGAGGACTTTGCCGAGGTGACCGCTTGCTACATCACTTATACCCAAGATCAGTGGGATGACCTGATGGATAAGGCTTCACGCGGCTGGACCACCGTTACCAGCGAGACCGAGGATGAGAACCCCGATGCTGCTTACTACAGCTTCTACTATTTCGCAAAGAACGATACCGAGGCCGATAGGACTCCTATCTATCCTGGCGACGAGCGCTTCATCTCGACCATCACCAATGAGGATGGTTCAGTGGTTCGCTACTGGAAGAACGAGCGTGATGCCGATGGCAACCGCGTCATTGTTTACGCCGTTGAAGATAACGACGGTGTTGATGGTGCAGAGGCTATCTTGCAGAAGCTCGAGATCATCCGCCAGTGGTTCCGCTCGGCTTGGGGTGTAGAACTTGACGAGTTGCGTCAAGAAGTTCAAGACCGTCAAAAGTCTTATGACATCAACGCTCTGCGCAAGTGGGTCTATGACATTCAATAATGTTTCACCTTTAACATGATAAAGAGAAAAATGAAAAAGTTCTTAAACATATCATTGTTATCGATTTTAGCGCTAGCATCGCTGTCGTTGACCTCCTGCAAGAATGAGGTTGAAGACATCTTTGAAGACGATGCCGTTATCCGCCTCGATAACAAGAAGGCAGAATATGTACAGATTTTGACCGATACTGAAAAAGGTAACAGGTGGCAAATGGAATACTTCTCCAACACAGAGGAGCCTGGCTACATCTATCTGATGACCTTCTACAAAGATGGTTCGGTTAAAATCTCCGGTTCCAACAAGTGGATCAATTATGTTCAGTCTGGCCAGATGACAAAGCCGGCTTTTGGAAGTGCTATGTCGATGTGGGATGTTATTGCCGACAATGGCCCTGTGCTGTCGTTTAACACTTACAATCCCTACTTCCACCTGTTTGCTGACCCCTATGATATTCCCAGCAGCGGTAGTGCCGCCAGCGATAAGGATATCAACGAGACCGGATATGGCCACGAGGGTGATTATGAGTTTGATATCATGAACTACTCGGGCGACACCCTGTATCTCGTCGGTAAGAAGTATGAGCTGAGCATGATTATGACTCGCGTCAAGGAAAAAGAAAAAGAAGATGAAGCTTACATGAATGAGGTGGTGGCTCTGGCCGACTCCTTCTTCAACGCCAAGGTTCCCTCGGTATTCATCAACCTGCCTAATGGTGTGCGCTATATCGTTAAGGACGGCGCAACGAGCATCTTGAAGATGTACCGTGAGGGTACCGATGAGATTTCGACTTCCGAGACTCATAACGTCATCATCACGCATGATGGTCTCTCCTTCATGGATCCCATCACGCTCGATGCTACACCGCTCGTTGAGCAGGATGGCATTTACGTTCCCGATCCTAGTGCTGAGCGTGTGACCTACACGGTCAAGAACTTTATCCGTCAGCCCGATGGCTCGTTGCTGTGCCGCGACGATAACCAGACGACGATGACTGCCGACCACTTGGCTGGTATATACACTAATCAATCCCTTGTTTGGAGGTCCGACCTCAAGAATGTAGGAGGCTTGTTTGCCGACTTGGCTACCAGAATTGCTGACGACCTCAAGGCGTATAACAAGTCAACCTTCCAGTATGTGCAGGTTTCTTATGACTTGACACTTCAGCAGTACACACTGGTATTCAATGTCAAGAAGGGTTCGGTGAAGTACAATCCCACCTTCTACATGACGCTGAAGTCGGCTAATGACAATCAAGTGACCTTTAGCGTTGCTCCCGAGGGTGACCGCTATGGTGAGACTTATGCTACCAACTGTCCTTCGATCCGTGAGTTTGCCAACGTTATGAACCAGACGTTGACTTTGAGCACCAACTCGTTGTTGGCGCCCACTGTGATGACGACTTCTGTCGGTGCTGGTGACTACGTGTCGTGGAATCTTCAGTAATTGACTAACGCCTATCCGATTGACCGCGGGCATGTGGCTCGCAAGCGTCAATAGCCTGCGGTCATCGGTTTTATCTTGATAGATATTTTTATTATTAACATAATAACTATTTTAGTATTTAAATTATGAAGAAGTTTTTACTTTTAGGTGCTGCCGCACTGATGGTTGCTTCAGCAAGCGCTCAAGTGAAGCGTTCAGCCACGACGACTGTCAACAACGCACCCAAGGTTGAGCGTCTCAACCTCAACTACGTGACTAAGGAAGCAAAGGTGGCTAATGGTGCCATCGCTCCCGCTCTCAGAGCCCCCAAGAAGGCCAACTATATTGAGCCTTTCTACTATCGTCCTGCTGGTGCTTTTTATTGCCCCATGATTGCCGTTGGCGGTGCTGGTGGTTATAGCTATGGCAATGATTTCGTTTTCTTCAAGCCCTATACCGATTATTTCTTCAGAACATTTGTCGATGGTGCTGATGAGAACACGACCTTTACTTGGGACGTATTCCATGGTTATCAGGGTGATTATGAGCCCGTTGATGGCAAGGATATCTATATCCAATATGGTCTGTCAACCCAGGATATGCCTATGTTCTATGCTATCGATGGTGACATTGATGATGCCAGCGCTGCTTGGTATCAGTACCAGATGACCGATTACACCATGGGTGGCACTCAAGACGCTCCCACCATTACGTCGCAGCAGCCTGTTCAGGGATGGGCTCTTCCCGAACCCAGTGTGATCACCGATGAGGAAGGTATCGACTTCCTGCTGACCAGCAAGACCACCAACGGTGGTGGCCGCAATGCTAACCTTCGTTACGCTTGGACCGCTTATTACGGTGCCACTTCCTATGATGGCTTGAGCGATCAGGGTTGGTGGTTTGGTAAGAATGGTGAGCACATCGACGGTATGGCTCAGGTGTTTGAGAAACCGACCAAGCCCTACGTGCTGAAGAAGGTTTACATGATGATGGGCGATGACCTGATGTGCGACGCTCCCGTTAAGTTGACCTGCAAGGTTTACCGTCTTGACGAAGTTCCCGCTTATAACGATTCAATGGCTGTTGGTCTGCCCATCGTTCCTGGTGACCTGATCGTTACCGGTGAGGGTTACGTAACTCCTCAGACGGGTACCGACAAGAACGGTTTCGTTGAGTTCACCCTCTACGGTGTTGACGAGGATGATCCCGAGTTGACCTATGAGTACGCTCCCACGGTGGACTATCCCATCATGGTCGTTGTCGATGGTTACAACGATCCCGAGGCCGAGGATCTGATTGACTTCACCGCTTACATCAGCGCTGATGATGAGGTTGATGAGGGTTACGGTGAGCTGGCTTACCTCAAGTATCCGCGCTACGTCGTTGAGATCAATGAGAACGGTGACACCGTTAAGGACGAAGAGGGTAACCCCGTTTATGACTTCACCGGTGAGTACTACTGGCGCGGTCTGAACAACTTCTTCCGCAGTGGTACGATGAAGACCGCTCTGTCGATCTTCATCGTTGCCGACCAGCCCTTCGTTATCTTCAACTACTCGTTTGAGGATGGTGAGCACAAGTTCCCCAACGAGGGCGGCGTAATGCAGCAGATTATCGAAGTTGAAGGCGAAGAGTATATGGCTGAGGGCATCTCGTTCTGGTCATGGGTTTCCAGCGAGGACGGTGACTGGACGCTGACCTGCAACGGTAAGGATGAACTGCCCGATTGGCTCCACATCGAGTTGAGCGACGTTGAGCAGGAAGAGGAGATCATGGGTTATGAGGTTCAGGCTGACGTAACCGCTGATCCTCTGCCCGCAGGCATGGCTTATCGTGAGGCCGTTGTTCGCTTCGAGATTCCTGGTGACTACATTGAGTACAAGTTCATGCAGGGTGAGTACATTCCCAATCGGTATGACGTTAACCGTGACGGTAGCGTGAACATCGCCGACATTAACCTGGTTATCGATATAATCCTCTCCGGTACCTTCAACGCCAACGGTGATGTCAACGAAGACGGTAGTGTGAACATCAGCGACATCAACGAGGTGATTGCCTACATCCTCAGCCATTAAGATGGTGAACAACCGCTTAGATGAGAAAATTTGAACTGACTATTATTACAGTTTCTTAACATATCATCTATTACCTGTAGAGACGGGGAACCTGATTGAAGGTTTCCCGTCTCGTCGTTTACAGGCAGCTACTGCCATTAATTGCCACAGGCGGCCACGCCAAGGCGAGGCCCTACGCAAATACCGACTGGGGGCGGTTTAATCGGACATCAATCGTATTTTTTCCAGAATTTTTTATTAGGGTGTCCGGTAAAAAATGCGCACGCGCCATCAAAGTATTGTAAATAAGATTATCAACTGCTGTTTCCCATAATAGGGCTTGGTCAAGCCTCGAAGAGGCAGATCGGGCAGTATGCCCGATTTCAAATGAGGAACACCATGCGAGTGGGTCGAAGGCCCACGAAGCTTGGTGCACTGCTGATGACTGTCAAGTGCGTCGAAGACGAACTTCAGCCATAGCAAAATGCCTGACTTCGAGGTTCTTGCATGGTCTTTCCCATTGAAATCGGTTCTCCGAACCGCTAACAACTTCGATGTTTTTTAGCGGACACTAATGTTTTTTTTGAAAGTGTAAAAAAATTAGACAGTTTTTGAAAAAAATCAGGTATAATATGAAAAACACGGCTTTTTGTCTTTCTTTTTTGCCCCAGACCATTTATATTTGCAAATGAGAATACATTCAGGGCAAAATCCTGTATTGGGCATGCTAATCTACTCAAAATATTGATGATATGAAAAAAGTATTACTTCTAACAGCCGCTGCACTGATGCTTACTTCTGCCGCCGCTCAAGTGAAGCGTTCAGCCACGACGACACTCAACAACCCGCCTAAGGTTGAGCGTCTCAACCTCAACCGAGTGACCAAGGAGGCGAAGGTGGCCAATGGTCCCATTGCTCCTGCTCCCAGAGCCCCCCAGAAGGCCAACTATATTAAGCCTTTCTACTATCGTCCCGCCGGTGCTTATTATTGCCCCATGATTGCCGTTAACGGCGTTGGTGGTTATAGCTATGGCAATGATTTCGTTCTCTTCAAGCCCTATACTGATTATTTCTTCAGAACATTTGTCGATGGTGCTGATGAGAACACCACCTATACATGGGACGTATACCATGGTTATCAGGGTGATTATGAGCCCGTTGATGGCAAGGATATCTATATCTATTATGGATTGTCAACCCAAGATATGCCTATTTTCTATGCTATCGATGGTGGCATTGATGACCCGAATGCTGCTTGGTATCAGTATCAGATGGGCGTTCACAACACCTCGGGAGGTACAAGTATTACGACTGAGCAGCCTGTTCAGGCTTGGGCAATACCCGAGCCCAGTGTGGTCACCGATGAGGAAGGTATTGACTTCCTGCTGACCAGCAAGACTGTTGTCCCCGGTGGCCTCAATGGTGACCTTCGTTACAGCTGGACCGCTATTTACGGTGCAACGTCCCATGATGGCCTGAGCGATCAGGGCTGGTGGTTTGGTAAGAATGGTGAGCACATCGACGGTATGGCTCAGGTGTTTGAGAAGCCGACCAAGCCCTACGTGCTGAAGAAGGTTTACATGATGATGGGCAATGACCTGATGTGTGACGCTCCCGTTAAGTTGACCTGCAAGGTTTACCGCCTTGACGAAGTTCCCGCTTACAACGATTCAGTATCCGTTGGTCTGCCCATCGTTCCTGGTGACCTGATCGTTACCGGTGAGGGTTTTGTGACTCCTCAGACGGGTTCCGACAAGAACGGTTTCGTTGAGTTTACCCTCTACGGTGTTGACGAGGATGACCCCGAGTTGACTTATGAGTACACTCCCACGGTGGACTATCCCATCATGGTCGTTGTCGATGGATACAACGACCCCGAGGCCGATGATCTGATTGACTTCACCGCTTACATCAGCACTGATGATCAGGTTGATGAGGGTTACGGTGAGCTGGCTTACCTCAAGTATCCGCGTTATGTTGTTGAGATCAATGAGAATGGTGACACCGTTAAGGATGATGAAGGTAACCCCGTTTATGACTTCACCGGTGAGTACTACTGGCGTGGCCTGAACAACTTCTTCCGCAGTGGTACGATGAAGACCGCTCTGTCGATCTTCATCGTTGCCGATCAGCCCTTCGTTACCTTCAACTACTCGTTTGAGGATGGTGAGTACCACTTCCCTGACGAGGGCGGCCCTATGCGGTGGATTATTCCATACGAAGACGAAGAGTATCGCGCTGAGGGCATCTCGTTCTGGTCATGGGTTCCCAGCGAGGATGGCGAATGGACGCTGACCTGCAACGGTAAGGACGAGCTGCCCGATTGGCTCCACATCGAGTTGAGCGACGTTGAGCAGGAAGAGGAGATTTTGGGTTATGAGGTTCAGGCCGATGTGATTGCAGATCCTCTTCCCGAGGGCATGGATTATCGTGAGGCTATTGTTCGCTTCGAGATTCCTGGTGACTACATTGAGTACAAGTTCACACAGGGTGACCATTGGCCGCTTCCACCTCCCCCTCCCCCTGCCAACTATGACATGAACGGTGACGGCATTAGAAATATCGCCGACCTTGACCTGCTCATTGTACTGATTCTGAACGAAGCCATCGATGCGAACATCTCTGATATCAACGCTCTGATTGAAATCATCATCAAGCAGCAAAAACCGTAGAGCTGCATTATACAGTTTTTTGAATAACCACAATCACCTGTCACGACGGGGAACCTGATGAAGGGTTTTCCGTCGCGTCGTTGTGTGCTTGCCGATTTCTGCTCTCGTTGGATTTGTATCATTCGGGGAATTTGTGTATCTTTGCGCTATGAACGAGAACGATAACAAAATCACCTTGAAGCCGGTGCGCATCACGGCCATGCGTCAGACCGTCTATCGCGACCTGATGGAGCGCTACGAGAATCCCATTCTGCACACCTGTGACATCAGCGTCGGGCAGACCTTCATTTCTACCGACGGCCAGTGTCCCCCGGGCTTGTGTGAGAGTGCATGGCAGTCGATGCAGCCCTTTGTCGAAGCCTTGGCGAGAGGCGAAGGCAATTTCTTTGACGGGTGGATGAAGAATCCCCATTCCGCCATGATTTCATGCAACGACGGTTTTCGTCCCCTCTCGTTCTATATAGAAACCATAGATGAACAATCATCTGATAATTGACAATTGAATATGAAGATTACCAGTGCCGAATTCAAGATCAGCAACAGCGACTACCGCAAGTGCCCCGAGACCACACTGCCTGAGTATGCCTTCATCGGGCGCAGCAACGTCGGTAAATCGTCGCTCATCAATATGCTTACTGGGCGCAAGGCGCTTGCCAAGACCAGTGCCACGCCAGGCAAGACGTTACTCATCAACCACTTTCTCATCAACGGCGAGTGGTACATCGTGGATTTGCCTGGCTACGGTTACGCCAAGCGCAGCAAGGAGGAGCGTGACAAGTTGTGGCGCATGATTCAGGGTTATGTGTTGGGACGTGAGCAGATGACCAACCTCTTTGTCCTTGTTGATAGCCGCATCAAGCCGCAGAAGATTGATCTCGAGTTCATGGAGTGGCTGGGAGAACACGGCGTGCCCTTCTCCATCGTGTTCACCAAGATGGACAAGCTCGGCAAGGTCGCAGGCCCTGCCGCCGTCGAGGATTACAAGAAAGTGCTGCTCAAGACCTGGGAGGAGCTGCCTCCCGTTTTCATGACCTCGAGCGAGGATGCCCGAGGCCGCGATGAACTGCTTGGCTACATCGACACAATCAATAAAGAATTAAAACAACAATGAGACGAATAACGATACTCCTGATTTCGGCGCTTGTCGCTGTAACCTCCCTGGCCCAAAGCCACCTCGAGGTAACCCTTAGCGAGGGCTGGCAATTCTCGCGTGATAAAGTCAACTGGCAAGAGGTGACCGTGCCCCACGACTGGGCCATCAGCGGCCCCTTTGATAAAAAATGGGACCTGCAGGTTGTCGCCATCAAGGAGAACGGCGAGAACGTCGCCACCGAGAAGTCGGGCCGTTCAGGAGCCCTGCCATGGATAGGCATGGGCTATTATAAGACCACGTTCACGGTGCCGGTGGGTTACAAGCGCGTTCAACTCATGTTTGACGGTGCCATGGCCGATCCGCACGTCTATGTCAACGGACAGTTGGCAGGCCATTGGGCATATGGCTACAATGCCTTCATTGTCGATGCCACCCCCTATATCCATAGTGATGGCTTGGCCAATGACCTGGAGGTGCGTCTCGAGAACAAGGAAGAGAGCAACCGCTGGTATCCTGGCGGCGGCATTTACCGTCCTGTGAAACTGGTGATGACTCAAGGCTTTAACGTTTTGGACACTTGGGGGATGTATGTGCGCACACTCAGTATTGATAACGACAAGGCCACGCTGCACATCGAGCATCAACTCGATGCCGGCAGTTCGCTTGACTGGCAATATGAGTTGGAAATTACTTTGACCGACGCCTCGGGTAGGGTAGTGGCCACAAAACGGACTACTCCCGACGGCATGGGTCACTTTGCCACACAGTTGATGGTGGACAGCCCTGCACTGTGGTCTCCCGAGTCACCTAATCTTTATCAAATCATGACCGTGTTGAAGTGTGAGGGTAAGGAGGTGGACCGCCAGACTCAAAAAGTGGGCATCCGCACGGTGTCCTTCAGCAAGGAGGGCGGTTTCCAACTCAACGGTGTGCGCCGCAGCATCAAGGGCGTCTGCCTGCACCATGACTTGGGTCCGCTGGGTGCCGCCATCAACAAGACGGCCCTCATCCGCCAAATCGAGATGATGAAAGCCATGGGCGCCGATGCCATCCGCACGAGCCACAACATGCCCTCGACGATGCAGATGGAAGTCTGCGACAGCCTGGGCATGATGGTCATGGCCGAGAGCTTTGACGGCTGGAAAGAGCCAAAAGTGCGCAACGGCTACGGCAGCTACTGGGACGAGTGGTGGCAGCAGGACATCCGCAACCTGGTGCTCAATCACCGCAATCATCCCAGCATCATCATGTGGAGCGTGGGCAACGAAATCCCCGAGCAGTGGAAGCCCGAGGGAGTGAAGCGCTACAAGGACCTCATCGCCTTGTGCCACCAGTATGACCCCTCGCGAATGGTGACCTGCGGCATGGACCAGGCCGACGGCGCCATCTGGTGCGGCTTTGCCCAGGTGGCCGACGTGCCAGGCTACAACTACCGCCTCCACAAATATGAGGAAATGATTCAACGACTGCCGCAGGGCTTTATCCTGGGTAGCGAGACGGCATCCACTGTCAGCAGCCGCGGCTGTTATCGTTTCCCCGATACCATCACCACCAACAAGGCTTGGCCCGACGGCCAGTGCTCTGGCTATGACGTGGAGCACTGTTGGTGGAGCAACCTGCCCGATGATGACTGGAAGATGCAGGACGACTACGACTGGACCGTGGGTGAGTTTGTCTGGACGGGCTATGACTATCTGGGTGAACCTACGCCCTATGACGAATATTGGCCCTCACGCAGCAGTTACTTCGGCATCTGTGACCTCGCTGGACTGCCCAAGGACCGTTACTACCTGTACCGCAGCCACTGGAACAAGCAGGAGCACACCATCCACCTGCTGCCGCACTGGACGTGGCCCGACCGTGTGGGGAAGGTCACTCCCGTCTATTGCTACACCGACTATCCCAGCGCCGAGCTCTTTGTCAACGGCAAGAGCCAGGGACGCATCACCAAGAGCGACACCGCCCGCCTGGACCGCTACCGCCTGCGTTGGCGCGACGTGGTTTATCAGCCGGGAGAGTTGAAGGTGGTCGTCTATGACGAGCAAGGCAATAGGGCAGGGCAGCAGATTGTGCGCACTGCCGGCAAGCCTAAGCGTCTGTTGCTCGAACCTGAGCGCAAGACCATCAAGGCCGACGGCAATGACCTCGCCTATGTCACCGTGAGCCTTGTGGACAAGAACGGCACCCTGTGCCCCGACGCTGCCAACCGCTTGGAATTCAGTGTGACCGGTGCTGGCAGCTACAAGGCGTCATGCAACGGCGATGCCACCTCACTGGAGCCGTTCACCCAGCCACACATGAGTCTGTTCCACGGGCAGCTGGTTGTCGTCTGCCAGGCTGGCAAGCAGCCCGGAGTGATGACGCTCACCGTCAGGGACCGTGACACCGGCATGAAGTCCAGCGTCAAGATTAACGTCAAGTGAAATCAACTCAGAGCATAATAATACGCTAATAATCAGACAGAAACGATGAAAAAATATATTGTTATTACCCTCTTGCTCGCATTCATGATGGCGCCGGCCACAATGGATGCCCGCAAGAAGAAGGACAAAAAACTGGAGAAACGCGGAGTGAACGTCGAGAATGTCATCGCCGACGTTGACCAGCCCATGCGTGAGGTGGAAATCACCAACCCCGCGCGGCAACTCTATGGCGAATGGGATATCGTGATGATGCGCAAGAAGCAGGTCTATACCATTGAACGCGCATACCTCTACCTCGATTTTGCCGGCGGCAACAAGGTGTATGGCTGCAACGGCTGCAACACCATCAACGGCCAGTTCGCTCAGAGTGGTAACGACATCAAGTTTAGCGACTTTGTCTCCACGGGCGAGTCGTGCCGCAACGTCACGAGCGAGAAGACCATCATGCACACCCTTGCCGAGGTGCGTCATTTCACCCTTGAGGCGCAATACAATGCCCAGTATCTCAACCTGATGAATGCCAAGGGGACCGTGCTGATGGTGCTCAAGCGACATAACCTCGACGCCATGAACGGCGCTTGGCTTGTCAAGGAGCTTGAGAGCGAGAACGTGAGCCAGCACAATATGCGCATGGTCATCGACGCCGAGATGCAGACCATCCACGGCGACACGGGTTGCAACATCATCAACGGTGTCATCACCCTTGATCCCACCAAGGACATGGCAATCCAGTTCGAGGACCTGCAGTCGGGAGAGCATGACTGTGAGGCTATAGACTATGAGACGGCCTTGCTGCTTGCACTGGAGCGCACGGAGTCCTGCAAGCGCATTAATCAGAACGAGATGGCGCTGCTCGACAACAAGGGCGCCATTGTCATTGTCCTGCAACGCATCAACCTGCGCCAGCAAAACTGATTGCTGTCAATACCAAAAAGTAAACGCACCTCGCCAGTTAGCGCCGAGGTGCGTTTCTTCTTGTATGATGACGTGTGTTTTACTTGTTCATGCGTTTCACTGCGGTGCGTGAACCGTCGCTGTGGGTGGTGACGACGATGTTCACACCCTCTTGAGGCAGCACGCTCACGACACCTGAGGGGCTGATATACTTCACGTCAATCACCTGCTTGTTGCTCTCCATCTCCTCGACTGATGAGCTGGCCAGGATAGCGAGGGGGTGAATCGTGTAGTTGGTGTAGTAGTTATCATCGGTGGTATGGATGCGGCGCATAGGTGAATTATCGCTGTTCTCCTCCCACGGCTCATCGAGGGTGAATATGCACAGCAGACCGTAGTTGAAGCCTTCCTTGGCGGCCATCTCGGCCTCAAGCGCGGGGGCGTAGTCAAAGTTGAGCTTCACCATGACAGTGTCCTGCTCGCTGCACAGGTAGGGCACGCCGTCCTTGTAGAAGAAATAGCCGTCGGCACGGCCCACCTCATTGCCACGGGCAGCCACATAGTCCTCACTCAGGTTGTACTGGAACATGGTTAGTGTGGGCAGTTCGGCATCCTCAAGAGCGGCGGGAATGCTATTGAGCACAAGGCGCGGGTTGGTCAACTGGTCGTGGAGCGTACCCTTAACAGTGCAGGGCTTGATCACCTCCATGCTGGAGAGCGCGTTGAACATCTCCTCATTGTCTGAGCAGTCCAGGGCAATCCAGTCGGGGTACCACGCCAGCCACTCGGCATAACCCCACTCGGCATAGGTGTCGTAGTAGATTTCGTCAACATTATCGGTCACAAACACCAGCTTGCGGTCTCCGTTATCTACCATGGTGGCAACATACAGGCTGTCGCTGATTTTGTATTGAATTCCGTCCTCGCCTTCATAGAGCACCTTCCACAGGGGGGCACCAGGATCATCGGTGATGGTGATGGGATAAATCTCCATATTGCCTCTGAAAGAGGTCATCATGCCTTCAACGTCGTAAAGATCGGTGGGGTCCACCTCGGGATAATCAATGCCAAACTTATTGAAGCCAGCCAGCCTTGCCTCGATGAGGTTGCCGTCATCATCGGTCTCATCGCTGGTGACCATGAAGTTGCCGCGCTGGTCGATGTCGCTCAGGTGAACACCGCCAATGAAGACCTTGTAGTTCTCCCAATGCTCCGTCGTGTCGGCGATATGGCTCACACCGCCTGTGCAGTCAAATGCCGAGTAATAGTCCTCTTCAAGGATGTTCTTGGCATTGGCAAAGTGGGCAGGCTCGATCACCTCGACCAGGCCCTGATAGGTGCTCTTCTTGCCTGTCCAGCCTGCGGGGATGACCGAACCCAGGCGGTATTCCTTGCCCGTGTTTCCGTAGATGAGTCCTGTGAAGGCGTAACCTTCATCATCGAGTTGCATCACCCACAGGTAGTCGTTCCACTGGTAATTGACATACACGTCGCTGGTGAACTGGAACTCGGTGCCGTCCTCCAGTGCTGCCAAGTGGTGCAATGAGTCGAGTTTCATGATATTGGGGTCAATGGGGTCCTCAGGGTCGGGTTCCACAGGACCGTCACCGTTGGTGGTCACCACTAGGCTTGCCACCTGGGCGTTCTTGCTGCCCACATGGGTGAGCGTCACCGACGTGGCGCTGCCGGTCCACGAGCCCACGGTGCCGTCGGCACTGTAGTCGCCCACATCGGCAATCAGGTCAAAGTTTGTCGCGTTGGCGGCATTGACGGTGATGCCCGTGATGCTGCCCTCGGCCACACTCAGGGTGATGGAGCCGTCAACATAGATGCGCAGTGTGTAACTGCCCTGTGAGTTCCAGATGCGTGTCTCGGTGGCTCCGTCGGTGGCCGACAGCGTCACACCATCCACGGTCACGGCGCCAGCCTGCACAAGGCTGGTTCCGGCACTCTGAGCGGGCACGGCATAGCCCATTGCTGTAATACCCTCGGCAGTCGAGAAGTCAAAGGTCACTTCGGCCGCCTGTAACGATAAAAAGGCCACAAAGGCCATCAAAATAAGCGAGAAAAAACGGTTCATTTGCACATTATTAATAATTATGGTGCAAAGGTACTGCCAATAACCCTAATAAAAACAACAATGTCCCGAAAAAAGTTATCAACAGCCCCATATCAGGCGTGGGGCTGTTGATAAAGCTTTTTGCCGGGTTCCCTGTGCCGTCGCTCAGCAGCGGCCATGTAGTCTTTCACTTGGTGAACAGAAGGCCTGAGAAGTTGATGTAACTGTTGCCTGTGCTGTGAACGATGATATCAAAACTATCGACCACCAACAACGCTTCTCCGTTATCAATCATCATGGGACGTTCGATCCCATCGGGATTCTTCCCCTTGTCAAAGGCGGCCAGTTGCTTGACATCGATTGCAAAGCGATGCTCATCCTTCTTGCCGTCCATCACCTCGATCAGCAAGCTATCGCCATCCACCTTAACGATATTGTTATCGCTGCCATAGACCATTGTCATCGAGGCATACCCCTGGGGTACCGGCGAGTTTTTGATCATGTCATCATTCCTGTAAGAATCATGGATGTCATCGATGATTGCGCCCTGCTCATCCACCGACGAATGGCGGCCCGTGATGGCATCCTTGGCCAGCAGGTCGCTGATGGCACTGTAACCATAGTCGATGTACAGGTAATGGAGTTTGGAATCGATGGCTCGGGCAACCTTGGGGTCGGCCTGCTTGAGCCACTGCTCATATTGTCCACCCGTGAGCGGCAGCTGCTGGAAGCCCGATGCTGAGAACGCGGTGCGGGCTTCTTCTTTTAATTGGCGTTGCGTCATGTTGGGGATGCTCTGAGGACCCACTGAGATGAGGAGCAGAATCACTGCAAATGAGGCGGGAATGAGCCAGATGCGCTTGTTGCGCGTGATAATCAGCCACAGGCACACGGCATAGCACCACACGTTGAACACCAGCAGATATAGGCGGCTCATGGTGATGCCGTAGTCTGACAGGCGTCGCCCGATGGCAACCGTCATCAATGCCAATAGCGGCAACATCAATACGGGTGTCCAGCGCGTTACCCGTTTAAACAGTTTGTTGCCCTCTACGTGCTGAATAGGGTAGGTGATATAGATGAGCAGTACCATCAACACCATGCTGCCCGTCACCAGATAGCTCACCCCGCCCATGGGCAGAGACCACTCCATCAGAATCTTGATGGCATAGGCATAGAGGGTGATCATATACAGTCCCAGCAACGGCAAGAACAGGTATTGGACCACTCCCTTGCTGAAACCTGAGAACTCGGGTGCCGTGTCGAGGTATTTATTCTTGCCCTTGGGAATCAAATTCATAAACAACGCCGGGGCCAGCATCACCATGCACACCGAAGCGATGTCGGCAAAAATCTTGTCATTGATGTGAACGCCAAAGAGCAACTTCACAGACTCTACCAGCGCAAACAGCCCCAACGTCAGGACGGCGCCAATCGTCCCTGCCGCAGCCAGCGACAGCAGGGTGCGGATTGAAAAGTTCCAAAACTTCAAGTCATGGCCCTTGCGGTAGAAACAGATGAGGAAGACCGCAAGGCCGATGGCGACCACCGTGGCACTCACAGCAATCAATAGCGGAAGGGAAAAACGGTCAAATTGCGACAGATTAATCGACACCGCCAGCCACGCGCCATGCACCACCACCTGGACTGCCACCGCCAGCAGGACGCTCTTGAAGTCCTCGGTGAGCAACGAGAGGGCAACAGCGAGCAAGGCGGCTGTCGCGGGGTAGAAAATGAGGAAGAACACCATCTTGTCACTCACGTCACCGTTATGATTCAGGTAGATGAGAAAACATGCCAGGAACATCGTTAGCAGCATTGCTATCGGGAAACGCCTGAAACTCTGGCCGAAGCGCTCGACTAAACCACTGAGAGAAAACTTCTTGAGCATATCCATGGTCATTCAATCGGGATTAATATGAGTTCTTTAACATTTTAACGGAGAATTACGTTTAAAATTGCAACGGCCTACATTTATTCATTATTAAAAGGGGCTTTTCTATATAAACGCCAAAAATGGTAGAAACGAAATGCGAATTTATCAAAAAACTTGCACATTCTGATGGATTATTGTAATTTTGTGCCCGCAAAAAAGGCAGTATGGCGGCTTGTCGCTCGTTAATTTCTCATGGTTGCGAGAGGAAAGTCCGGGCAACGCAGAGCATCACATTTCTTAACGGGAAGCTGCGGGTGACCGCAGGGTTAAGGTGACAGAAAACAACCGCCGCGTTAGCGGTAAGGGTGAAAAGGCGGGGTAAGAGCCCACCGGGCACTGTGGTGACACAGTGTGCCGCACCACCTGTGAGTTGCAAGTTCATGTATACCGGCATCTAAGGGCTGCTCGTCCATTGCCGGGGGGTAGAACGCTATATCGGCGCAGCAATGCGTCGGACAGATAAATGACAAGCACCTGCCATCCTGTGGCAGGCACAAAACCCGGCTTACAGCCATACTGTTTTATTTTATGACGACTACATGCGTCACGTGAGTGACGTGTACAATGAATAGATTTTGAGATTATGGCAAGAAAAGAAGAATTGGCTCGCATGTGGGAGCGCACGTTGGACTACCTGTTCAATCAGCGTCCCGCTTTTGAGCGTGAAGGTGCAAACGGTTACAAACCAGGGCTTGATACAAGTATTGCGTTAAGCAAGTTATATAAAGATCCACATCACCGTTACCGCATCATTCATATTGCAGGTACCAATGGCAAGGGGTCAACGGCACACATGCTGGCCTCGTGTCTGCAGCGTTGTGGTTATAAGGTGGGACTGTTTACTTCGCCGCATTTGGTGGATTTCAGGGAGCGCATCCGTGTTGACGGCAGGATGATTAGCCGCAACTTTGTGATGCAATGGGTAGCCGACTACCAGAAGAGGGAAATCGACGGTTTTGAACCATCGTTCTTTGAAATCGTGTCCACTATGGCCTTCGACTTCTTTGCCTGGCGCAACGTCAATGTGGCGGTGGTGGAGACCGGCCTGGGTGGCAGGTTGGATAGCACCAACATCATCACCCCCGAGGTGAGCATCATCACCAACATCGGCCTTGAGCACCAGCAATTCCTGGGCAACACCCTCGAGGAAATCACATTGGAAAAGGCGGGCATCATCAAGCATGGAGTGCCAGTGATTGTCGGCCGTGCCGACGGCGTCGTTCGTGAGGTTCTCGAGTCTGAAGCCAAACGCGTGTATGCCGACATCAGGTTTGCTGAAGACAAGCCCGAGGTCATCTCGGCCAAACATGTGGGCGATGTGCTGCGCTTGACCACCAACAACTACGGCACCATCGACTGCCAACTCACAGGTGATTACCAGGTCGAGAACGTCAACACGGTGCTCACTACCATCAATATACTCAAGCGCCTCAAGTACCGCATCAAGATGGATGCCCTGCGCGACGGTTTTGCCCATGTCATCGAGAATACCGGGCTCATGGGACGCTGGATGAAACTGGGTGACAATCCCTTGGTCATCTGCGACTCGGCCCACAATGTCCCGGGCTTTAAACAGGTTATCAGGCAGCTCAAGCTCCAGCACCGCAACAAGATCCACATGGTGCTCGGCTTTATGGCCGACAAGGATGTGGAGGGCATGATGGAAATGTTCCCGCTTGATGCCAAGTTCTACTTCACCCAGGCCGGCACCTCGCGTAGCATGACCGCCAAAAAGGTGCTCGAGATTGCCTCACGGGTAGGCATCCGCGATGCACAGGCATATAAGAATGTGGAACTGGCCCTCGAGGCTGCGCGTGCCGCGGCCGATGAGAAGGACCTCATCTATGTGGGCGGCAGCATGTATGTCCTGGCTGAGTTGCTCAAGTCGTTAGGATACGGCGACCATCAGGATTAAAATCGCCCTGTTTTTAAGACTTCACACCCGCGCGAATGCCTGAATCAGGTGCCGCGCGGGTGCTTTGCATCCTGCCACAATGGCCTTGCGCCCGTGACAGGATGTCATTATGTGTTATAGGAGGGGCTTTCAATGTAAAACAAATTAAAAAGATACACTGCCGCTATTAATTATTTTTAAAAACATGGCCATAAATATTGCAGTTGTCATTTTTCGTTGTACTTTTGGCACGAGATTTGAAAAGTTAAAATTAACATTTGAAAAAATTAAAAACGACAATAAATTAACATTAGAAACACATGAAAAAGAATTTTAAATTAGCGATGATGTTAGTCGCTGCCTCGATTCTCGGGTCGGCGGCAACCATGATGGCAACAAGTGAGTTGCAGAAGAAGGGTGTCATCACCGACACCTATGTGTTGACTAAGGAGAGCAAGACTGCCGATGACGGATTTGTTCAAACGTCATCTCGTCCTGTTGACTTGAGCCGCGACTTCACCGACGTGGCCGAGAACACCATCAATACCGTTGTCAGCATCAAGAGCTACGCCACACCGCAGCAGAGCATGTACGGTGGCGACTTCATTGACCCGTTTGAGTTCTTCTTTGGCCCTGGCTTTGGCAATGGCCAGCGTCAGCGCAAACAGCAACAGCAGCCCAAGGGCGACCCTCAGCCCCGTGGCATGGGCTCGGGTGTCATCATCAGCCCTGACGGCTATATCGTCACCAACAACCACGTCATTGACGGTGCCGAGAAGCTTGAGGTAACCCTCAACGACAACCGCCAGTTCAACGCTACCGTAGTGGGCACCGATGAGAAGACCGATATCGCCCTCATCAAGATCAATGCCAAGGATTTGCATGCCATCACCTTTGGCAACAGCGATGCTGTCAAGGTGGGGCAGTGGTGCGTGGCCGTGGGCAACCCCTTCGGTTTCAACTCGACGGTGACCGCCGGCATCATCAGCGCCAAGGCTCGTGGCATGAACACCAGCGACAATGGTGGCATCAAGGCTTTCATCCAGCATGACGCCGCTGTCAATCCCGGTAACTCGGGTGGCGCTCTCGTGAATACCGCAGGTGAGCTCATCGGCATCAACACGATGATCTATTCCCAGACAGGTAACTACAGCGGCTGCTCGTTTGCCGTGCCCAGCAACACCGTCAGGAAGGTCATCACCGACATCAAGCAGTATGGTACTGTGCAACGCGCCGTGCTCGGCATCCAATACACCGAGTTGACTGGTGAGAAGGCCAAGGAAGAGAAGATCACTGCCACCAACGAGGGTATCTATGTGGCTAAGGTTACCGACCGTGGTGCCGCCAAGGAGGCTGGCATCCAGGAGGGCGACGTGATTGTCAAGCTCAACGGCTCGCGCGTTAAGGACAGCGGTGAGATGCAGGAGGAGATGAACAAGCTGCGTCCTGGCGACAAGGCCGAGATTGAGTACTACCGCGACAACAAGCTCCGCCGCACCACTGTCACCTTCAAGAACGACCAGGGCAACACCAAGATGACCAAGCAGAGCGACGTCATGTCGCTGGGATGCGCCTTCACCGAACTCAGCAGTGACGAGAAGGAAGACCTAGCCATCTCCAAGGGTCTGAAGGTGGTCGGCATCAAGGCCGGTAAGTTCAAGAGCGCAGGAATCCGCGACGGCTTCATCATCACCGACATCAACAACATTCCCGTTGACTCGCGTGATGACGTGGAGAACATCTACAACCAGATCATGCGCAGCGGCGATAGCGACAAGGTGATGTTCATCACCGGCTTCTATCCCACGGGCAAGAAGGTTTACTATGCCGTTGACTTGAGCGACGACGAGGACTGATAGGCAATACATCACGATTTTTTCATAATTGGGGTGGTAGTGGTGACAACTTGTCACTGCCACCACCTTTTTTTAAGGCAGTTCAAGGATTTTACCTTGTTTTTTGCGTTTTTTATGGCCATTTAAGCCTATTTTATTGTTTTTGGTGCGATTTTTGCTCAATTTTTTTGATAACATAAAAAAATGTAGTACCTTTGCACGCTTAAACTCTACATAAGTTAGATGAGACAACTTAAAATCACAAAATCCATTACTAATCGCGAGAGCGCGTCACTCGACAAATATCTTCAGGAAATCGGCCGCAAGGAGCTGATTACTGTTGATGAAGAGGTCGAGTTGGCACAGCGCATTCGCCAGGGCGATCAAGCGGCTCTTGACAAACTTGTCAGTGCCAACTTGCGCTTTGTCGTTTCTGTCGCAAAACAGTATCAGAACCAGGGATTGAGTCTTCCCGACTTGATCGACGAGGGAAATCTGGGCCTCATCAAGGCAGCGCAGAAGTTCGATGAGACGCGTGGCTTCAAGTTTATCTCGTATGCCGTGTGGTGGATTCGTCAATCCATCCTCCAGGCTTTGGCCGAGCAGTCCCGCATCGTCAGGCTGCCGCTCAACCAGGTGGGATCCATCAACAAGATCAGCAAGGCGCAGTCGCGGTTTGAACAAGAACACGAGCGCCGCCCGTCGGCCGAGGAACTCGCCGAGCGACTGGACATCCCCGTTGACAAGATCAGCGACACCATGAAGGTGTCGGGACGTCATGTCTCGGTCGATGCTCCTTTTGTCGAAGGTGAGGACAATAGTCTGCTCGACGTGCTGCCCAACAACGACTCTCCCATGGCCGACTCCACCTTGAACCAGGAGTCGTTGGCCAAGGAGGTCAACCGTGCTCTCGACCAGCTCAACCCCCGTGAGCGTGACATCCTGAAGATGTTCTTTGGCATCGGATGTCAGGAGATGACTCTTGAGGAAATCGGCGCAAAGTTTGACCTGACGCGCGAGCGCGTCCGTCAAATCAAGGAAAAAGCCATCCGCCGCCTCAAGGGACAGAAAAGCAAGCTCCTCAAGGCTTACTTGGGCTGAGATGGAAAACATGACAAAAAGGGATTCAGGCTGCCTCACAAGGGCAGCTTTTTTTTAATAAACCACACTTCTAATCCGCGCCATGTTGAGAAACCAACCACTTGCGCCACACTCCGTATTCCGTTCTCTCAGAGATCTCCGAGATCTCTGAGATCTCTGAGATCTCCGTCTCCTCCGTTTCTCTGTCTCGCCCCTGTTGGGCACGTTTTTTGTTGAAAAATTGCCAAAAAATTGCAAGAATGAAAAAAACGTTGTAATTTTACACTTTGTTTTAATGTCGGCAATTCAACTTAAGTATTAACCTTAATAGAACTAACAAAAAATGAAAAAGATTTTTACGATGATTTGTGTGCTCATGCTTGGCATCGGTGCTGCACAGGCACAGGCCAACCAGGGCCAGACCGCTGTGGGCGTAAACCTGGTTTACGGCAGTGAAATCGAGAGCCTTGGCCTCGGTGCCCGTTTCCAGTATGGCATCATTGATCACCTGCGCGGTGAAGTGGGCTTCAACTACTTCTTTGAGCACAACCACACCAGCTGGTGGGATGTTAACATCAATGCCCACTATCTGGTTAACCTGCGCAACGAGCAGTTCTTTATCTATCCCCTCGCTGGCTTGAACTACACGATGGCTAAGGCTGGTGGCATTGAGAGCAACCATGTGGGCCTTAACTTGGGTGCAGGCCTTGAATATGAGGTGTCAGAGCATTGGGGTGTTAACCTGGAGTACCGTCACACCATCATCCGCAAGGTGGATCAAGGTGTTGTCGGCATTGGTCTGAACTACAAGTTCTAAAGCCTCACTGAGCAGTTGTTACTGTTATAAAAAACGACAACTGAGGAATCGCTTGACTGAATAAGCGGTTTTGACTGAAGACGAAAAAGACAAGAAGGACAAATCTTTTGTTTATCAATTGATTGTCCTTCTTGGCTTTCTTGTATTCAGTCTCTCGGCGGCGAGAAGATTACATCGGCTGGAGCTTATCGATGGCTCCCGTGACAAATGACGAGATACCGTTGTCGTCTTCCTGTTCGTTGCCGAAGGTGTCACCCGTCTTGATGGTGCACAGCGAGCGCAGCAGTTCCAGTGTGGCGTTGGCTTGGGGCTGGTTGGTGTAGAAGTGTCCCTTGCCGTCGTAGATGCTCTCCAGACCGAAGTCGAAGTAGCCGTTCACGCTGTCGTTATGGGTTTGGGCAAAGATGCCGATTAACGCTTTGTCAAAGAAGTTGCGCACAGGCTGCATCTCGTAGGCATATCCCTCGGTCTGCTCATAATCCAGCATCTTGAGGTAGAGGATTCCGTCAATCACGCCGATGCGTATCATCTTGTTCTCATACTGGTAGATGTATTCCCCGTCATACAGTTCTGGGGCTTGGCCCATGGCGTTGGCAAAGTTGCTGATTTGCTTCACCACGCCGTCGGGGTCCTTGGAGCGCGTGGCCAGCACCATGTTCCACTCGCCCTCGAGGTGCGGGTCGCGTGCAAGGCCGATGGTGAACGGACCGTCAACGGTCGAGAGGATGCTTGCCAGGTCGATGCGTCCGATATAGGGAATCTTGCCAAACATGTTGAGCAACTGCTGGATTTGCTTGAGTTTCACGAAGCTGTCACCCTTCACGCTCATCGTGAAGATGTAATCCATCGAGTTGGGGATGGCCTTGAGCACATCGTCGCTGGGTTTGCCCAGCGTTGAGTTGAGCAACTGCGCGTATTCGCTGTTCTCGGCGGCGAGGATGTTGGTCTTCATCTCCACTTCGTCCTTCTCCAGGTCGATGTGGCAGGTCACGGCGTCGATGTCACTCTCGGTGAAAATCTCAACAAGCGGCATCTTGCGCGACAGTTCGCGATAGACATCACTCTTGTTCAGGATATATCGCAGTCCCTTGCCCTGAATCCATGCCGACACCTCGGCGTCCTTGTCGTGCAGCACGTCCTTGACGGCCTTGTTGTCGGCGATGCTGGCGGCTGTCTTGTTGAAGATGTTCTTGGCTGCCTTGGCGACGCGTGACACCTCCATCGCTTTGTTCACCGTGCCCACAAGCAGCACGTCGCCCTCGATGGCGTAGAGGTTGTCGCCAACATACATGCAGTCCAGGCCCTCGACTTTCTCGAAGTCTCCGCCCACGCGCATCTCGAGCGTCTTGCGCGCCTTGCCGGCATCGTCAAGCTGAGCGAGGATGACGCGGCCAAACGTCTTGGCGGTGAAGTAGGCATAGGCCTTGCTGTCGGTGTCGATGCCCAGTTGAGGCAGGTCGGCGAGCAGTACGCACAGTGGCGACGTGTCGTTGTCGTCTATGGCTTGCTTTAAGGTCTGCGGCAGCACCACTTTGTCGCCGTCGAGCATTCCGGCGTTATCAAGGATGTCGGGCACATCAATACACACGACGCCAGTAGCGTCGGCGGGAATCATTTTTTCCAGGTTGTCGCCGGTACATCCCACCAGATGGAGCAGGACGGCCAGCAGCAACACATGTTTCAACCATCTTTTCAACGTTTCAACTTGCATGGTTGTAAGTGTTTCTTAATTTCGCTATCGGTTAGTTTATCTGAGGGGAAGTGTGAATTCCCCGATATGTGGCGCAAAGGTAATACTTCTTTATGATATAATCGTCTCAAAACCGCGCAATCTTTCCTACTTTTCTCGTTAGTGCGTTAACGGAAACGATAATTGAGTTTTACTATTATTGATAGTCTATATGTATTTTTAACGATTGTTTGCGCTATATGTCAGAAAACTGTATTATATTTGAACATCAAAACCATAATGACAAGTAAATAATGTCAGGATTCATTCTGATGAGCCTGTAACTAACTGAAAAACAAGAATATGAACGACATTTCTGATATCCTGCGTGAGCTACTGGACAGATTCAGTAACACGCCTGAGCTGGACGAGGAGTTTGATCGTATGCGGCGCACCGATGAGGAGTTTGAGAAAGAATACGTCATCTGGTGCGAGGACAACGGTTATAGTGTCAAGGATGGTTATCGAGATTTCATCAACGAGATCATTGAGTCTCAGGATTCTTATTGGGATAACTATCAGGAATTTGGTAATAACATTTAACTTGGAATAACGGTATCACTTAGATAGACTAATTAATGAAAATCACCAAACGCAACCGCAGTTTTGCAGCCGAATGGGATCAGCAAGACGGCGTAATGATTTCATGGCCAAATGCCGGCACTGACTGGGCTTATATGCTCGACGAGGTGACGGCTTGCTATGTAGAGATGGCAAGGGCAATACTCAATGATGACGAGCGGCTGCTCATCATCGCCAACGATGCTGATGACGTGAAGGCCGCCTTGGGGCCTGACGTGGACTGGCAACGCATCACGATTGTCGAACTGCCCATCAACGACACGTGGATACGTGACTATGGTCCCATCACCGTCTTTCACGAGGGACAAATGGCACTCGCCGACTTCACCTTCAACGCCTGGGGAATGAAGTTTGCCGCCGACTGTGACAATTTGGTATCCTCACGCGTCAACCAGTTCGGTGTGTTCAAGATGCCGCTGCTCAACTGCCGCGACTTGGTGCTTGAGGGCGGTTCTATCGAGACCGACGGCAATGGCACGGTGATGACAACCACCTGCTGCCTCACGGCGCCCAACCGCAACGATGCCATGTCCCGTGAACAGCTCGAGAGCGAGTTGCTCAAGAGGCTGGGTTGTCTCAAGATGCTGTGGTTGGACCACGGGCAACTCACTGGTGACGACACCGATGGCCACATCGACACGCTGGCCCGTTTCGCCCCTGGTGGCATTATCCTCTACACAGGTTGTGATGACCCCGACGATGAGCATTTTGAGCCCCTGATGAAGATGGAGGAGCAGCTCAAGCAGTTTACCGACGTTGACGGTAACCACTATCACCTCATCAAGCTGCCGTTGCCCGACGCCGTCTATGACGAAATCTCGCGACTGCCGGCTACCTATGCTAACTTCCTGGTGATGAACCATCAGGTGCTGGTGCCCGTCTATGGCCAGCCTGAAAATGATGTCAAAGCCTGCCAGTTGATTGGCGAGGCCTTCCCGGGCCGCAAGGTGGTGGCCATCGACTGCCGCCCCCTTGTCCGCGAGCACGGTTCTCTGCACTGTGCCACCATGCAACTCCCTCAGGGCTCATTACAATAAATTCTCTCACTAATCTCTAATCACTAATCTATCAAATGAAGGTCGGTATCATTCAACAACGCAATACCAGCGACATCAAGGCCAATCGCCAGTCGCTCATCAATAAAATCAAGCAACTCGCTGCCATGGGAGCACAGCTTGTCGTCCTGCCCGAGCTGCACGACTCTCTCTACTTCTGCCAAGTGGAGGACGTGGACAACTTCGACCTTGCCGTCGAGATTCCCGGTGCCGAAACGGCTGAATATGCCGCCGTCGCACGCGAGTGCGGCATTGTGCTGGTCACCTCGATGTTCGAGAAACGCGCGACAGGCCTTTACCACAACACCGCGGTGGTCTATGACACCGACGGCAGCGTGGCGGGTCAGTACCGCAAGATGCACATCCCCGACGATCCCGCTTATTACGAGAAATTCTATTTTACCCCGGGCGACCAGGGCTTTGTACCCATCGACACCTCGTTGGGACGACTGGGTGTGATGGTGTGCTGGGACCAATGGTACCCCGAGGGTGCCCGCCTCATGGCCATGAGCGGAGCACAGATGCTCATCTATCCCACGGCCATCGGCTACGAGAGCAGCGACACCCCCGACGAGCAGGAGCGTCAGCGCGAAGCCTGGACCACCGTACAGCGCGGCCACGCCGTGGCCAACGGCTTGCCCGTCATCACCGTCAACAGGGTGGGGCATGAGCCCGACCCTTCGGGACAGACGCGCGGCATCCAGTTCTGGGGCAGCAGCTTTGTCGCCGGCCCCCAGGGCGAACTCCTTTACCGTGGCCCCAAGGACGCCGAGGACCTTCAGATCATCGACATCGACATGGAACGCAGCGAACAGGTGCGCCGCTGGTGGCCCTTCCTGCGCGACCGCCGCATCGACCACTACCACGACCTCAACAAACGCTTCCTGGATTGATTTAAAAACGAAAACGTGTTATGAGCCAATCCAGTAACGACATCTCTCCAGCCGGAGGCGCCATGTTGATATTGACGCTCATTGTCATTTTTGTCATGGCTATTGCTGAGTTCAGTTTTGGCACAATCTTCATTACGGCTGCAGTCCTGTTTGTCATTTCGCTTTTAGTAATTGGTTTGTCAGCCAATGATACAAACACACATCAGGAAAGACAGAGTCTAGAGTCTTATTATCAATCCACACCCGACAATCATCGCATCACTACGGCATCTAGAGATATGCCATCAACCACTGACACTGATGATGACATAATCTATGATGTTGATAATGATGACGAGTATGATAATGATGACGAGTATGATAATGATGACGAGTATGATAATGATGACGATGATGATGATAATAATCGGGATGAGAATCCGATGGTTGATAAGGATATCATGCTCACAAGCGATGAATACCACAATGGTAAGGTCGCTATCAAAAGGCTGATTAAGCTGATAAAACGCATGAGTCGGGATTCCCAACTTCGAAAAGCTGTAATCGGTTCAGCTAGAGATAGAGATACCGTTGAGGGGGAATATAATCAGGATAAGTTTTATACAACTCTTCAGTTTTTGCTGGGAAATGATATTATCTATTGTTATGAAAATTTGGGTTTGGATACAGAGATGTACCTCCATACGCCTGAAAACCAATTGCTGTTATGCTTCACATTGGAATTGACCGATGATAAAGAAATCAACAATTATTCTGAATTCAGAAAAGAATTGTTGTCAACAGATCCTCTTTGGGAAGCGTTGCGTGATACCCATGAGGAAATGTATAACGTTTTCCGTAACCAAAAGGAAGTCAAAGTGACTGCCGAGGGGGTTGATGAATTCCAGTTGGTGATGTTGGTCAAGTCGGTGCAATTTGAAGATTTGTATCTGAGTGAGTTGCGGCATGGCTTATACCAGCTGGCCGAAACGATTGCCGATGCCTCAGGCATGAACGACCGTCATAAAATGATTCTTGAGAGTTTCCGCCTCCGTGAAAATGAGGATAAAAAGGAATTGAAAGAAAAGCAAAACAAGAAACAGCAGGAATCTGAAATGTCCCAAACCGATGAACCCACGGCAACAATCGAGGATTTGAATGAACTGATAGGGTTGGCTCAGGTGAAGAAGGAGGTCATGGCGATGAAGAATTTTATTGAGGTGAACCGTCGCCGTGAACAAGCTGGTATGAAGACTCCACAAGTGTCCTATCATTGCGTTTTCACGGGTAATCCAGGTACGGGAAAAACGACTGTGGCACGCATCGTTGCAGGCATCTACAAGGAATTGGGTATCTTGCAGAAAGGTCATCTTGTCGAGACCGACCGCTCGGGGCTTGTTGCCGAATATGTGGGACAAACTGCTGTAAAGACCAATAAGGTCATCGATTCAGCCCTTGATGGCGTGTTGTTTATCGATGAGGCTTATTCGCTGGTTGGTGCTGGCAATGAAGATTTCGGGAAGGAAGCCATAGCCACGTTGGTCAAGCGCATGGAGGATAACCGTGACCGCCTTGTGGTCATCTTGGCTGGTTATGAAAACGAGATGCAGCAGTTTATTGAATCTAACCCCGGACTGCGCTCACGCTTTAATCGCTATATCCATTTCGAGGATTATTCAGCCGATGAGTTGAAACAGATTTTCCTCGGGATGTTGCAAAAGTATGATTTCTCTCTGCAGGAAGATGGCGAGAGAGTATTGACCGAGCACCTTGAAAAGTGTGTTGTCAATAAGGGAAAGGACTTTGGTAATGCACGTTATGTCCGCAATCTGTTTGAACGAACGATTAAAGCTCAGGCGGTGCGCCTTGCCGCTCAGCCTGAGACCGATAAATCACAATTGGCAATAATAACAGCTGATGACATTTTAATCGCAATTGCCGATAATCCTTAATTTGGATTAAAATAACTTAATTGCATTGCTGAAGCATTGTTTTTCTTCTACATTTGCCGTTCTATTATTGTAATAATGAAGAAGGTGCTGACGAAATATCGACGATTTGCGTTGCTTTTTATCCTGTTGGTGGCTATGGGCGCTAATGCCCAAATCAACACTGAGCAGGTGGTGAATATTGGGCGCAATGCGCTTTACTTTGAGGACTATATCCTTGCGATACAGTATTTTAATCAGGCGATTAAGGCGAAACCTTTCTTGGCCGAGCCTTATTTCTACCGCTCGGTGGCAAAAATCAGTCTGGAGGACTATCGTGGTGCCGAGCAGGACGCGGGCATGGCGATTGAGCGCAACCCGTTTATTGTCGATGCCTATCAGGTGCGTGGCGTCTCCCGTCAGAATCTGGGCGATTTCAAAGGGGCCGTCGAGGATTATGACGAGGGCCTTAAACTCATGCCCGAGGACAAGAACCTGCTCATCAACCGTGCCGTTTGCCACACCGCCCTCAAGAACTATGACGAGGCGCAGCAGTCTTTCGACCGCCTGTTGCAGCTCGACCGTCGCAACGACCGCGCATACATCGGCCTGGCACAGATGAACCTGGCGCGCAAGGACACTGCCGCGGCGCTCGATAACCTGAATCATGGCATTGCCCTGAGCAAGAAGAATGCCAGCGCCTATGTCATGCGTGCCGAGATTTACACACGCACGCGCCACGATTTTGAAAGCGCGCTTGCCGACATGGACAGCGCCATCATGCTGGAACCGCGCTATGCGGGGTTTTTCATCAACCGTGCTTTCATGAAGTACAACCTTGATGACTACTTCGGGGCGATGGCTGACTATGACTATGCCCTCGGACTTGACCCTGCCAGCCAGGAGGCGCATTTCAACCGCGGACTGTTGCGTGCCGAGGTGGGTGACAACAACAAGGCTATCAGCGACTTTGACTTTGTGCTCAAGAGCAACCCCTCCAATTTCATGGCACTGTACAACCGCGCGCTGCTGCACATGCGCACGGGACAGTTCCGCGACGCTGTCAATGACTTTACCGCCATCTTGAAGAAGTATCCCGAATTTGAGGCGGGCTACATGGCACGCGGCGAAGCTAAGCGCCGAATGGGTGATATCCGTGGCAGTGAGGCCGATATGGAGAAGGCGATGGCGATTTTCCGTCGCAACAAGACTCACGTCTCGACCTTCAACCCCGCCGAAATTGAGGCCACTGCGGCCATCAAGAAGGCCGAGCAGCGCGCCCTCAATGGTGGTGAGGACGAGCCCGAGACCGCCGAGGAAATCATGAACCGCTTCAACACCCTGCTGACGGTAACCGATAATGAGCCTGTCAAGCCGGAGTATGCCAACCGTCAGCGTGGTCATGTCCAGAACGACAACATCGAGGTGGAACCGATGCCCATGTTCACGTTGTCCTATTACGCTCAGGACAACAAACTCAATGGCAAGACGCACTACATACGCGAGGTGGGTGACATCAATGACCTGAAACAGTTGCCCGGAACGCTCACGATTGTCTCGGGCGAACCTCAACTTGACGCCGACGCGATTCAACAACGTTTCAGAAGCATCGAGTACTATAATTCCCTGCTTGTCGCAGCCACGCCGCGCAGCATTGACCATTTTGCCCGCGGACTGGATTACCTGCTCGTCAAGAATCCCGAGGCCGCCATTGTGGATGCCGATTCGGCATTAGCATTGAGTCCCCAGTTCATGCTGGCTTATCTCTTGCGTGCCGACGCCCATTACATGCAGTACCGCATGGCGCAGGCGCGTGACGAGAACGCACCCGCCACGGTGAGCTCCGCTACCGAGACCAAGCCGTTGACCATGCTGCGCCAGCGCAAGGATGTGATAGAACTGGACTTGATGATGAAGGACCTGGACTCGGCCATCAAACTCTCGCCCAAGAACGTGTATGCCCATTTCAACAAGGGCAATGTCTATATGCTGCAGGGCGACTACACCAGTGCCATCAGTTGCTACACGACGGCCGTGGAATTGAAGCCTGATCTGGCCGAAGCCTACTATAACCGAGGCTTGATGTATCTGCGCTTGGGTAACAAGACGCAGGGCGTCAATGACCTGAGCAAGGCGGGCGAACTCGGAATCCTTCCCAGTTATAACGTCCTGAAGCGCATGACGCGCTAATGACATGAGGGTTAAAAGCAACGAGGCCGGTCACATCGATAGAGTTGTGACCGGTCTCGGTTATTAGGTGTTGACTAAAAAGTGTCAGTCCTGTTTGGGGCTGGAAAGATTATTGTACAGGGATAAAGTTGAAACCCTGGATTTTGCCAGCATTGTCAAGAACGAAAACCAGTTTCAGCGGGAGATTCTCAAAGTTCAAGACTGTGGTAAGGGCATTGAAACCTTGAATCTGCTCCTTTTGCCATTTCTCGTGGCTGATGTACTTGCCTGCCTGGGACTCAATCTGAGACAGGATATTGTCAAAGTCTTCGACCTTAGCCTTCGATTTCAAATCTGCAGAGAGGTTCTCAAACAGGTCTTTACCCCTGTTGTTGAGGATATATTTGAGAAACATCTCGCAACGAACGATGCTGGCATCCTCACTTGAGGTGCTCTTCTTGACGATGGCCTCTTTAGATTGGGCCTTGATGGGCTTAATCTGCTCAAGGCTGGGCATGGGGCCCGTAGGCTTCATGGATTCAGGGTTTTGAAGCATTGCCTCCACTTTCTTGAGGCTGCCCTCGTTCTTGATGAGCACAGTGTGGCTCTTGTCCAGCAGGTAGAAGCAGGGCAGTGTGGGCAGGTCATACAGATCGGCATATTCAATCTGTTGGCTCTGGTTCCAACCGTTGATCATCATTGAAGGATATTTGGTTTTCTTCCACAGCTTGGTGTCGTTGTAGGGATAGATGGCGAGCACGATGAGTTTTTTCTCGTTCACGAGGTGGTTGACAATCTCACTGTTGGCAAGACGTTCTTTTACAGCCTCGCATGACTCGCAATCAGGATTGTTGAAGTAGATAAGGATATAGTCGGCACTCAGGTCTTTGAGGCGGTGCACGGTCTTGTCGTTGGGGGTGACGTAGTCAAAGTCGTTGGCAACGCTGCCCAACATGTTCTTTTTGGCACCCTCGAGCAGCAGGCGCTGTTTCTCTTTCTCGCTGGTGCTGAGCACGAAACTCTCGTTAGCGTGCTTGAGGACGGCCATATACAGCCCTTCGTTGTGCAACGAGTCGGCGGCATCGCTGAAACGTCTTTCGGCCAGTTCCATCATCTGGCGGTAGCCTTTGGGATCCTTGGTGAGGGTCTCCATTGTTGCGTTCATCAGGAATTCAGCATGGGCCTGTTCCATCTTGGCCACTTGCTGGAGATAATCATTGTACCTCTCGGGGGCAGGCGTTGACTGTGCCTGTAGATTCAACCATCCTGCGATGGCGATGGTTGCAGCTAAAATCAGCTTTTTCATTTTGTCTTTATACTTAATTAATTGGTGTTATTGCGTCTAATTTTCGGCAAATATAGCTATCTTTGCGCAATTAAGACAAGAAACGATGAAAAAAATCACCAAAACTAACGCGGCGCGCCTTCTGGATGCCGCCTCGATAGACTATGAGCTTATCCCCTATGAGGTCGATGAGACCGATTTGGGCGCTCAGCACATTGCCGACCAGTTGGGCGAGAACATCGAGCAGGTGTTCAAGACGCTCGTGCTGCAAGGCGACAAGACGGGGCACTTTGTCTGTGTCATCCCTGGTGCTGAGGAGGTTGACTTGAAAAAGGCAGCCCGCGTGTCGGGTAACAAGAAGGTGGACCTCATCCCCATGAAGGAACTCTTGCCCACCACGGGTTACATCCGTGGAGGCTGCTCGCCTGTGGGCATGAAAAAGCCTTTCCCCACCTATATCGACGAGTCCTGCATCCTGTATGACTACATCTATGTCAGTGCGGGAGTCAGGGGCTTGCAGTTCAAAATCAACCCCGAGACACTCGTTGCGTTTGTTGAAGCCGAGGCCGTTGACCTGATAGCCGAGAAAACAGAATGAATACATTTGGCAAGATATTGACACTCACCACCTTTGGCGAGTCGCACGGGCCCGCAATGGGTGGTGTGCTCGACGGTATGCCCGCGGGCGTGGCGATTGACCTTGATGAGTTGCAGCGTTTTGTGGACCGTCGCCGAACGGGAAAGACCGTCGGCAGCAGCACGCGCGAGGAGCAGGATAGGGTAGAGGTGCTCTCTGGCATTTGGCAAGGTAAGACGCTGGGAACACCCATCGGCTTCCTGGTGCGCAATACCGACGCCCGCAGCGAGGACTATGAGGAGATAGCGCGCTGTTACCGACCCAATCACGCCGACTTCACTTGGCAGGCGAAATACGGCTTCCGTGACCCGCGTGGCGGTGGACGCGCCTCGGCCCGCGAGACCGTGGCTCGTGTCATTGCTGGCGGCATCGCCATGCAGGCACTGGCATCGTTGGGCATCACCATCGAGGCTCACATCGTGTCGGTAGGGCCTCGCCTTGGCGTGGCCGACATGGCTGAAGTGATTCAGGATGTCGCTAACGACGGTGACACCCTGGGTGGCATCATCGAGTGCGTCATCAAGGGAGTCCCAGCCGGCTTGGGCGAGCCGCTGTTTGGCAAACTCCATGCCCAGTTGGCGGCGGCGATGATGAGTATCCCGTCGGTTCACGGCTTTGAGTACGGTGACGGCTTTGACATGGCCTCCAGGCGTGGCAGTGAGGTGATGGACGTGTTCGTTAAGCGCGACGACGGCACCATCGGCACTGTGACCAACCACTCGGGCGGCATTCAGGGCGGCATCAGCAATGGCGAGGACATCGTGATGCGCATCGCCTTCAAGCCGGTGCCTACCCTCATGCGTGAGGTGCCCACCATCGACCGCGACGGCAACCCCATGACGTTGAATCCCCGTGGCCGCCATGATGGCTACGTGTTGCCGCGTGCCCTGCCCATCGTCGAGGCAATGGCGGCACTTGTCATTTTAGATAACTATTTAATCAGGAAAACCAATGTGCTCTGACAAAGATAAAAAGGTCTTTTACAAGGATTATTACCTCGCTGCAGGCGAGTGCAACCCCCAGGGAGAGATGCCCTTGACGCTGCTGATGACACGTATCATTGAGGTGGCTACCTTCCATGCCAATTCATGGGGCGCAGGCTATGCCCGCCTCATTCAGGACAACCAGGTGTGGGTGCTTTCCCGCGTGACCATTGAGTTGAAGGCCTATCCCAAAATCAACGAGAATTACCGCCTCACCACGTGGATTGAGGACTATAACCGCCACTTCTCGCAACGCAATATGCGCCTTGACGATGCCAACGGCAATCCGCTGGGCTATGTGCGCACCATCTGGATGGTCATCGACATGAACACCCGTGCCAGCGTGGACATCTCCCAGTTGGGTTACATCAGCGATAAAGTTTCAGATTTGCCGTGCCCCATCGAGCCTATAAGCCGTCTGCGTCCCATCGAGGAAGGCCATGCTGTGGACTACACCTTCGGCTACATGGACTGTGACTTCAACCGTCATGTCAACACCGTGCGTTATCTCTCGCACCTGATGAACCTTTTTGACATGGACTGCTATGACAACTTCTTTATCCGCCGCATGGAAATCTCCTTTATCAAGGAAACCCATTACGGCGAGCCAGCCCAGTTTGTCATCGACGATACCGATCCCATGGATTCCCACTTGAGCATCACCGACGCCGACGGCGACGACCACGTCCGCGCCCGCTTCGTCTGGCAAGAACGCTGAAATAAAACTACGAATTACGCGAATTAAACTAATTAGCATCCGCATTCAATTATAACGAATTTTGGCTAATGACTGAACTACGAATAACGCGAAACGAAGGCTCCACTGCGGAAGCCAAAATTAGTTTAATTCGAGTAATTTGTAGTTTTTATAGTTGCCCTATTGTTTTTCATCAGATTATTTGTAGTTTTGTGGTGTCTTTATGACGGAGCCTGCCCGCTTGGGCTGCTTCTGGTTACGACGACCCCTGGCAGCACCGCATACGTGTCGCTAACTGTCCGCTTCAAACAAGGAAAGAATCTTTCAAATAAGTATAAGTCAAACTTTAAACCCAAACAACAAAACAATGTTGAAGATTAAATCTTTATTGATTGCCATGATGGCCATTTGCTTGACCATGGGCTTCACCTCGTGTAGCGATGATGAGCCCATCGATGAGCCCATCGATGGCGAAGTGTTCACCTATAACGTGAACTCGGTACAGTTCAATATGGTATATGTCAAGGGAGGCACCTTCTGGATGGGTGCTACCGAGGAGCAGGCAGGGGACTACCAAAGCAATGAGACCCCGGCGAACCGCGTTCATCTGTCGAGCTATTTCATCGGCCAGACTGAGGTGACGCAAGCGCTGTGGCTCGAAGTGATGGGTGCCAATCCCAGCCGCTTTTTAGGAAATCTCCAGCGTCCTGTGGAGCAGGTGAGCTGGAATGACTGCCAGACGTTTCTCGCTCGCCTGAACGAGCTGACGGGCAAGAATTTCCGTCTGTTGACCGAGGCGGAGTGGGAATTCGCTGCTCGTGGCGGCAACAAGAGCCTGGGTTACAAATATGCCGGCAGTGACACGATTTGGAATGTTGCTTGGTACCGTGACAATGCCTACAGCAAACCCCATCCAGTGGCCACCAAGGCTCCTAACGAGCTGGGCTTGTATGACATGAGCGGTAACGTCTGTGAGTGGTGTCAAGACTGGTTCGACAGCTATACCAGTGAAGAGAAGACCAATCCGACAGGTCCTGCTACCGCCTCTTACCGCGTGTTCCGTGGTGGCGGCTGGTACCCCGGTGCCTCGTGCTGCCGCGTATCGTGGCGGAACCGCAACACGCCGGTGTTCACTGACGCCGACCTGGGGTTGCGCCTTGCCCTTTAACTTGGCGTAGCCAAAAGCACAAATTTCACAGACTAGCTGATGTAGCGAGACCGTCGTTTAATTTGTGAAATTCGTTGTTATGATATGATGCTGGTGCCGTC
>CADAFP010000026.1 GCA_902787185.1 uncultured Bacteroidales bacterium
AGTTAATAGTCAACTCCCTGCAGGGTTAAGCGAAAAACCATTCAACTTCTGTCAGGGATAAGGTCAAATCCATTCAACTTTTTTTAGGGTACTACAAACTCTTCACTGTTCCCTGTTCACTGTTAACTCTTCACTGTTCACTGTTCACTGTTCACTGTTCACTGTTCACTGCTTGGCGTGTGGTGTGGGGACGAGGATGGTGAGCAGGGACGCGCCCAGGCCGTAATAGACGGCGTCGCCTGGCAGCGACAGGGCGTTAGCCACCAGCATGGCACCCACGCCCACGGGCATTGACAGCAGCACGCGGCTGGGCTTAAAGCGCCCGGGGCACCACAGGGCGAAGCACAGCGGGAACATGATGGCCACGGCACGCAGGCCCAGCGACAGGAAGCCGAGGTCGTTGATGAAGGCGCTGTGGAACAGCAACGTGGCAAGCACCGCCAACGTGAGGATGCCCACGATGGACAGGCGCGTCTGGGACAGTGGCGACAGCGGCGACGCGGTCATTCCCATGCGTCGCTTGAAGTTGCCATACACGTCCCTCACCAGGATGGTCGCCGCGCCCAGCGACAGGCCACTGCCACACCCCAAGATGTTGACCAGCATGGTACCCAGCATTAACCCGCCAAGCCAGGCGGGGAGGTGGTGCAGGATAAACGCGGGAAACGCTTGGGCCGAGTTCTCGATGACGCCCAGCCCTGCAGGCAGCGTCTCGCCAGCGGCTTGCATAGCCTTTAACTCTTCGGCGGTGACATAGTGACCGCGCATATAGATGCCCACAAGCGTGCACGCGGCGCCGATGATGGGCATGAACAGGGCACATAGCATCGAGCCACGGCGGGCCTTGCGGGTATCGGCGGCCGACCAGATGCACTGGGCATAGCTCTGCGTGCATACCACACCCAGCACCAGCGACAGGCAGCCGCCCAAGTCCTTGAAGATGCCGCGGGCAAAGGGGGAACCATACCTGTGATGGATGCTCTCGATATCACTCAGGCCGTTAAATTGGGCGAGGGCAGGGGAGCGGTAAGCGGCGTCTAACCCATCGCGCAGCCCCGACAGCCCTCCTGCCACATGCCACACCACAATGCCCGCCGCCAGTGAGCACAGGTAGAGCAGCACCAGCTTGACGATGCCCCCGGCGCCCGCACTGCGGATGCCGCCGAACAGCACCATCAGCATGATGAGCACGGCTCCAGTGACCGATGCCCACACTGTGGACATCCCGAACAGGCTGCCAATCATTGCCGACGAGGACAGCACCTGTGACATGATGCTGATAAAGATGCCGATGAGGAACAGCAGCGACCCCACGGTCTCGGCTTTGCGGCCATACTCGCGGCTCACCACCTCGAGCAGCGTCGTGCAGCCGCTGCGCCGCAATGGACCGGCATAGAACAGCCCCAGCACCAGCGCACCCAGGCCGGCACCGATGGTGAACCACCATGCCGACAGGCCATAGCAGAATGCCAGTTGAGCGGTCCCGATAGTGGATTGCCCGCCCGCCAGTGTGCCCAGCATCGCGCCACACACCATCCAGCTGCCGCTTGTGCCGCCGGTGGTGAAACTGTGCGCGTCCTTCACTCTCAGCGCCGACAGCCAACTCACGGCCAGCAGCAGGCCCACGGTGAGCAGGACCCCGATGATATGTACGATGGATACCATGATATTATCGTTTTCGGCCTGCAAAGTTACACAGATTTTCAAGAATTATCTGTATCTTTGTCAATTGTTGAATCAAAAACCGTACCTGATTATGTTACTTATCGTGATTACCGCATTGTTGCCGGTGCTGATTCTCGGCTGGTGGATATATAACAAGGACTCGGCACGTCCCGAGCCGTTGAAGCAACTCATCCTGGCTTTTTCCTACGGTGTGGGCTCCACTTTCATCTCGGTCCTCATCGTGGGAGTGATGAAGGCGATGGGCCTCTTCGTTTATGACCTGGAGACCTTTACCGGCGCCGTTTCCACGGCATTGCTAGCGGCGGCAATCCCCGAAGAACTTGCCAAGCTGGCGATGCTATGGCTCTTTTTGCGCAAGAGTCTCTACTACGACGAGTACCTCGACGGCATCGTCTATGCCGCCTGTGTCGGACTCGGTTTTGCGGGAGCCGAGAACATCCTCTACCTGCTGCAGAGCGACAATTGGGTGGGTGTGGGCATCGTCAGGGGACTGACTGCTGTGCCGGCCCATTTCGCGATGGCCTGCGCCATGGGATATTTCTACAGCAAGCGCCACTTTGGCGACCGCAGCAACATCACCGCTTGCTGCATCCTTGCGGTGCCGGTCATCATCCACTGGACGTGGGACGCGCTCGCCTTCAGTGGCGGGCTCTTGCCAGCCCTGTCGGTCGTCGTCAATGTCTTGTTTGTCGTTCTCATCTATTATCTTTACAAGAGCACTAAGCATCGCATCGCCGACCTGACGCAGCAGGACCTGGACCGCAGGACACCGCCGCCCTTCAACCAAGGTGATGGCACCTCAACGCCTCCGCCCCTGCCATGAAGCGGCCCTCAGTAAGCACCGTCATTATCTCCAGACACCAATGAAATAATTAGGGTGTCCGGTAAAAAATGCGCACACACCATCAAAGTATTGTTAATAAGATTATCCACTGCTGTTTCCCATAATGGGGCCTGGTCAAGCCTCGAAGAGGCAGATCGGGCAGTATGCCCGATTTCAAATGCGAAACACCATGCGAGTGGGTCGAAGGCCCACGAAGCTTGGTGCACTGCTGATGACTGTCAAGTGCGTCGAAGACGAACTTCAGCCATAGCAAAATGCCTGACCCGGACACCAATGTAAATAAATTAAGGCGGCCCAATGGGTCGCCTTAATTATAATGCTATAAGCTATTTGCTAAAAGCTAATTGCTTACTTGATCACCTTAGCAGCGCTGGTGGTACCGTCGGTGTAGGTGGTAACAACGATGGTCAGGCCATTAGCCTGCTGCATCTCCTGGCCGGCAGCGTTGAAGTAGCGTACGCTGGCAACAGCCTTCTCACCATTCAGCTCATCGAGACCGGTGCGCGGGGTTACGGTGAACGAGCAGCTTACGTGCAGCGACTCAGTCTTGCCGCTGGCGAGAGCATAAGCCTCAACTACATAGTAACCGTCCTCCTCGAAGGGGATAACATCGTCGTAAAGCATCCAGTCGCTCCACTCGCCGTTGTCCTTAGCATAGCGGTAGTACAGCTCACTCTCCTCACTCGGGGTGATGGTTACGAAGTAAGCGTGAACGCCCTGCTGGGTGTCGGCAGCGATGCTGGGAGCCTCGGTCTGCTCGGTAGGAATTACCTCTTCCTTCAGAGTGGTGAACAGAACAACGGGAGTCCAGTCGGTCTCAACCTCATTCTCGTTGTAAGCCTGTACCTCAACCTCATAGGTGGTCTCGGGAGTCAGACCCTCGATGGTGTAGTTGGTGTCGTTCAGGTCATAAACATAGATCCACTCGTTGGGCTCCTCACCGGGAATGGTCAGCTCGATGTCATCAAGGAAGATGTAGTAATTGTCCTCACTGTCGTGGTGACGGAAAGCGAAGTGACCCATCTGGCCAGCATACTCGCTCAGGTCGAAGGTGTACTGCTCCCATTCTTCACCGGGCTGCAGGAAGTCAGAGATAGCAACATAGCTATCGAGATCATCAACATCGCCAGTGGTTACGTAAACAGTGAAACCATCAGGGAACCAGCTGGTGTAGTTAGAAGCCCAGAATGACAGCTGGCCACCCAGAGGTACCTCAGGCGAAATCATCCAGTTGTCGGGATCAAATGAGCCGTAGCCACTGTAGTAGCTAACGCCCCAGAATACGTTGTTGCCACCATGAGCACCTTCGTAACCAGTGGTCATCCAATCCAGGCCGTCACCGTCAGCGTCAATCAAAGTGAACTCTGAATAGTCATCCTCCTCAGCACCCCAGAAGAAGCTCTGAGCGGCATTGGGATTGTAAACGCGGTAGCGCAGGTTCCAGAAGTTGTCGTCATTGTCGTCCCAGGTCACAACAGCGGTGGTGGCGGTGGGCTCAGCAACAACGTTCTCGGGCATCGTGGGATCGGGAATGATGATCTCCTCGGTGTTCAGGGTAACGTCGTCAACGTTCAGCATGAACATGTCATAGGTGTTGTAGTGACGGATAGCGAAGCAACCCATCTGGCCCTGATAGGGAGTCAGGTCGTACTTGTACTCTACATACTCGCCAGTTGCGGTGTGGTCAACACCAACCTTTACGAAGTTGTTAACGTCGCTGGGATCGCCAACGCAAACGTAAACGGCGAAGGTCTCAGATGCATAGCTGGGATCTTGACCCATAGCCCAGAACTTCAGCGTACCGCCAAGCTCCATAACGGGCGAAATCATCCAGTTGTCGGGGGTAAGAGCACCTGCACCGTCATTGTCATAGCTCTTGGATGACATAACGCCATCGCCGCTGTGGCAAGTCATGCGGCCAGTCTCCAGACCAGCGTTGTTGTAGTACTCCCAGTTGAAGCCGTCGCCGTCGTTGTCAACGAACGTCCAGTCAGCGATCTGGCCCTGATCCTCGAAGTCCCAAGAGGTAGCACCCTTGGTCATCTTGTACTGGGCACCGAAATTGTCGCTCTTTACAACGGCAGCGGGAACTTGAGCCTTACCGCCACGAAGCATCTTGAATGACTCGGGCCTTTGTGCCTGCAGTGCGGGGATAGCTAATGCAGCCATCAGCAGAATTAAAGATAATTTCTTCATACACACTAAAAATTTAAAGTTAAACAAAAAAAATAATTTATACTTTATCAAATGTTTTCAATGTCGCAAAAGTAGATAAAAAAAATCTAATGCCAAAGAAAAAAACAATATTTCCTTTGATTTATTTCTCATTTATATCTTTTTCGGTGAATATGGCACACCGATATCGTTCATTTCAGCCTTAATCCTTACTATGATAGCCCACTTGAGAGGGGTTTTCTCTTGCTAATAGCCCATGGGTAAACATTCAGCTATTGGGCGTAATTTGGCATTTTTATGATGCATATGCGCCGTTATTGGTTCTCACGACGCTTCACCAGCCGCTCATACTCGGGGTTGCCCTCGTGCAACAGGCGCTCAAACCGCTCGCGGTCGTTCAGCACCTCGACAGCAACCTTTAAATCGCGGTTGCGGTGGTTGATGATGACGTTGTAGGCGCTCTGGTCGCCATACACGTCGCGTGCGATCAAGCCTTTAATGATGTCCTTGAGCAGGCGCTCGCTGGTGCGGTATTTCTCCTCGTCATACTTGACGCTGTCATTCTCGCCCATGGCGATGAAGTCGCGCATCATCTCGTCGCTCACGACGAATCCGTTGTCAAAGTCGGCAAGCGTCTTGAATTGCTTGCTGATGGCCTTGCGGTTCTTGTCCACATACTTGATGGAGTACTGGTTCAGGATGCCCTTTGCGCTCAAGTCGCGGTAGTAGGTGCTGTACTCGCTGGTATCGACAGGAACAAACACGTCGGGCATCACGCCTCCGCCACCATAGATGGTGCGGCCATGCAGGCGCGTCGTGTAGCGCAGCGTGTCGTTAAACTGGATGCTGTCCAAGCAGTAGTATTCGCCTTCATTGTAACGGTCCACCAGCTCGTGTTCGTAGGCCTTCTTGTCACCGCGGTTGTAGGGCTTCTGGATGCAACGGCCGCTGGGCGTGTAGTAGCGGGCAACGGTTAGGCGCATCATCGAGCCGTCCTCAAACTTGAACGGACGCTGTACCAGGCCTTTGCCAAAGGTGCGGCGACCAACCACCACAGCGCGGTCCCAGTCCTGCATGGCGCCAGCGAAGATCTCGGCTGCCGAGGCCGAGTATTGGTTGACTATCACGACCATCGGCAATTCCTTATACTCGCCCCAGCCGTTGGCGTGGGCTTCGCTGCGCGGGGCGTTCTGGCCTTCGGTATAGACCAGCAACTGGCCGTGGTCCAGAAACTCGTTGCACATGTCGATGGCGGCATTCAAGTAGCCGCCGCCGTTGTCGCTCAGGTCCATCACCAGTTGCGTCATGCCTTGTTTCTTCAACACCTTGAGGGCGTCCATCATCTCCTCGTGCGTTTTGGCGCCAAAACGCGAGATGCGCAGGTAGCCAGTGCGTTCGTCAAGCATATACTTGGCGTCGATGCTGTGCAACGGGATATTGTCGCGCGTGATGCGGAAGGTGATTAGTTCGGGCACGCCGGCACGCTTCACCTTGATGGTGACCTGGGTGCCCTTCTTGCCGCGCAAGCGCTTCTGGATGTCGCTGTTGCGCATCTTCACGCCGGCAATCGTCGTGTCGTTGACCATGATGATGCGGTCGCCCGCCAGCACACCCACGCGCTCGCTGGGGCCGCCGGGGACGGTCTGGATGACGTAGAGCGTGTCCTGATTCATGTTGAACTGGATGCCCACGCCGCTGAACTCGCCCTGCAGCGGTTCCTCAAGTTCCTTGGTCTCTTTGGCGTCGGTATAGGAAGAGTGGGGGTCCAGGCTTTCGAGCATGCCCTTGATAGCGTCTTCCACGAGTTTCTCCTCGTTGACCGAGTCCACATACAGACTCGAGATGGCATACTCGGCATTTAACAGTTTCTGCAGCGCCTGGGGCATCGAGCGCTGGGCTGTAACGGTCATTGACAACGCCGTGAACACGGCTGCGGCAACAAATATCTTTTTCATGCAATATTCTGTAATATAGTTATATAGCCTATATAGTCTATATTGATACTTTAGGTATTAAAACGCTTCCAGGTTAGTTCCCTCGGGCAGATAGCGGCTCACGTCCTGCCCATAGCGGTGCAACTCACGCACGATGCTGCTGCTGATGTGGCTGTACTCGGGCAGGGTATAGAGCAGGATGGTCTCGATGCCCGTCAGGTCGCGGTTCACCTCGGCCAGGTGCTTCTCGTTCTCGAAGTCTTGAATCAGGCGCACACCGCGCACGATGAATCCTGCGCCCACCTCGCGGGCCACGTCAACGGTCAATCCGGTGTAGGAAATGACCTCGACGCGAGGGTCGCCTTTAAACACGCTCTCAATCATCGCCTTGCGCTGCTCCATCGTCAGGAACGAACGCTTGTCGGCATTGACGCCGATGGCGATAATAAACCTGTCGAACAGCGGTAACGCGCGGCGCACAATCGACTCGTGGCCGCGGGTAAACGGGTCAAACGACCCGGGGAACAGCGCCACGCGCTTCCCTTCATTGTCAATGCACTGTGATGTCTTCATCATCCTCGTTCACTAAGTTGTCAATAATGAAACTCTGGCGCTCCATGGTGTTCTTGCCCATAAAGAAGGCGAGCATCTGCTTCACCGAGTCCTCTTTGCGCAACTGCACGCGGTCAAGACGCATGTCGGGACCGATGAAGTCCTTGAACTCGTCGGGCGAAATCTCTCCTAATCCTTTGAATCGGGTAATCTCGGCAGCGTCGCCCAGCTTGTCGAGGGCCCTCATGCGCTCCTCGTCGCTGTAGCAGTAGTAGGTCTCCACCTTTTGTGGCTTGGCCTCGCGCTTGGTCGAGCGGTTCTTGCGCTTGGCTTCCTTCTTGTTGAGCACGCGGAACAGCGGCGTCTGCAGGATATACAGGTGGCCGGTCTTGATGAGCTCGGGGCAGAATTGCAGGAAGTAGGTCAACAGCAGCAGGCGAATGTGCATGCCGTCAACATCGGCATCGGTGGCGATGATGACCTTGTTGTAGCGCAGGCCGTCGATGCCGTCCTCGATGTTGAGGGCCGACTGCAGCATGGCAAACTCGGCGTTGGTGATCACCTTCTTGGGGTCCAACCCATAGGTGTTCAACGGTTTGCCGCGCAGCGAGAAGACGGCCTGGGTCTCCACGTCGCGTATCTTGGTGATAGAGCCGCTCGCGCTCAGACCCTCGGTGATGAAGATGGAGCTGTCGCCGCGGCGGTCATTGTCCTTGGGAGCGCGCGCGTCATTGAAGTGGACACGGCAGTCGCGCAGCTTGTCGTTGTGGAGGGCGGCCTTCTTGACATTCTCGCGCACCTGCTTGCTCACGCCGGCGATGGCCTTGCGCTCACGCTCGTTGTCCTGAATCTTCTTCAGCAGCACCTCGGCGGTCTCAGGCGCCTTGTGCAGGTAGTCGTCGAGCTCCTTCTTGATGAAGTCGTTGATATACTTGTAGATGGTGGGGCCGTCTTTCCACATGATGCTGCTGCCCAACTTGATCTTGGTCTGGGACTCAAACACGGGCTCCTCGACCTTGATGCTGATGGCGGCGACGATGCCGTTGCGGATGTCGCTGTACTCGAAGTTCTTGCCGTAGAACTCCTTGATGGTCCTCGACAGGGCCTCGCGGAAGGCGCTCTGGTGGGTGCCGCCCTGAGTGGTGTGCTGGCCGTTGACAAACGAGTAGAATTCCTCGCCCAGCTGGGCCGCATGGGTGATGACCACCTCGATGTCGTCGCCGGTGAAGTGCATCAGCGGGTACAGCGGGTCGTTGGTCATGTTCTCCTTCACCAGGTCGCTCAAGCCGTTGCGCGAGTGGTATTTCTTGCCGTTGAACATGAGCGTCAGGCCCGTGTTCAGGTAAGAATAGTTCTTGATCATCTGCTCGATGATGTCCTCGCGGAACTCGTAGTTCTTGAAGATGGTGCCGTCGGGCTTGAAGCGCACCAGCGTGCCGTTTTCCTCGCCCTCGTTGGCGGCGACAATGCCGCTCTCCTCCTTGGCGACACCCTCGTTATACAGGACTGACGAGCATTGGCCGTCGCGCACGCTGCGGATGTAGAACTCGGTGGACAGGGCGTTCACCGCCTTGATGCCCACGCCGTTCAGACCCACCGACCGCTTGTAGGTCTGCGTGTCATACTTGGCGCCGGTGTTCATCTTGGACGATGCGGCCTTGACCTGGTCCAGCGGGATGCCGCGGCCGTAGTCGCGGATGGTCACCGCGCCGTCAACCACGTTGATGTCGATGGTCGGCTTGGCGTAGCCTGTGTTGAACTCGTCGATGCTGTTGTCGATAACCTCCTTGATGAGGACATACACGCCGTCATCATTCTGTGAGCCGTCACCCAGCTTGCCGATGTACATGCCCGGACGCTGACGGATGTGCTCGCGCGGTGACAGCGTCACCAGCCTGTCATAGCCGCCAAAGTCGCTCGGCGATTGTTGTCCCGCGTCAACAACGGGCTCTTCTATCATTTGATTCTCCTTGTCTTGTGACATTCTGTAGATAACTAAATTCTGCGTTTAACTTGCAAAGATAGCAAAAATCCCGCAAATACCATGCCACCCGCCATCATCTATAAGGTTTATTAACTAAAAACCGCCCAACACGGGGCTATATGTACCGAGTGGTAACCGTGGGGCCTCGCCTTGTCGTGGCAGCTACCCGAACATTCCTTTTTTTCACGAAAACTCTGCTTGGAAAACAAGATACCGCCCCCTTTGTCCGTTAGTTATGATGAACATCGGTCAAAACCGTCTGAAACAATGAAAACAATCAACGCCATAGCGCCCTGGTTTGCGGCTATTTGCCTTCTCGCGAGTCTCGTGTCGTGCGACCCCTTGTCGTCGGCCGATTTCAAGTTGTACAACAAGACCGACGACACCGTGACGGTTGAGATGTACAAGGAAATCTTGAAATCATCCTACGGTGGCTACACCGTCATCGAGAATGACAGCGTCAGCACCTCCTACGGGCAGGACGACAGCGTCAGCGTCGCCATTCTGGCGCCCGATCAGGTCTTGTGGGTGCATAACGAGTGGAACGGCCTCTATCGTGAGGAGCAGATTGTCCCGTTCTGGAAATACATCCGCTCAATCAAGGCCGGTGAAAAGGAATTTCCCACCGATTCGTGGGACAACGAGGCGGCATGGCACCTGAAGACCGAAGGAGGGAAAAAGTTTCAAGGAGAGTCCCGCTACTACAGCATCATCCTTCGCTACAAACGGTAAAGTAAAGCGTTAGATAATGCTTTGCAATCCATTAATAATCTGCTGATTACTGAATAAGTTGCGCCTATTGCTCAGCGGTTCTTGACGACTGCGACGTAGGTGATGAGGATGACGTTCATCATCAGGGCGTAGATGATGGCGGGGATGGCAATCACATCGTTGTTGAACACCAGCGGGCTGCTCGCGATGGCGATGGCCTGGGCGGCGTTCTGCATTCCCACCTCGATGACGATGGTGCGGCGTTCCTTGCCCGTGAGTCGCATGAGGCGGCACAGCAGGGCACCGCTACCCATAGCGCACAGGATGAGCACGCTCACCGAGAGGCCCAGTTGACCGAAACTGTCGATGATGGCATCACGGTTCTGGATAAAGAACACGGTGGCGAGGAAAATCAGGGCAGGGAAGGCGATACGCGACAGCACGTTATGCATCTTCTCGGCGGCAGCCGACCATTTCTTCCGCACGGCGATACCCACGACAATGGGCAGGAACATGAGCACAATGTTCTGCATCAACAGTTTACCCACCGGCAGATGAACATTGACGGCACTGCCTGCCGCCAGTGTGACCCATTCCATGATGAGCGGCACGGTGACCAGCGTGATGATGCTGCTGCAAGCCGTGAGCGACACCGACAGGGCGACATCACCCTTGGCAAGCATCGAGAAGACATTTGACGAACTGCCGCCAGGACAGCAGGCGATGAGCACAAAGCCGATGAGGAAAATCGCCTCCAACCCGAAGGCCTTGCCGATGAGCCATGCCAGCAGGGGCAAAATGATGATTTGCCCGATGAGGCCTGCAAGCACAGGCAGTGGGCGCGTCTTGAAAAGTTTGAAATCGGCAATCTTAAGGTTCAGGCCCAGCTCAAACATCAGCAGCGTCAGGATGGGCAGTACAATCCAAATGGTGTTCATAGTAGCTTGTTTTTATTAAAATCGCCTGCAAAGGTAGTGATTTTTTGCATTCACAGGAGATGTTTGATGTGTCTTTATCGCACGGCATCCTTATCTTGGCCCATACAGGCTGATGACAGGGTTTTTCCACTAATCAAAAATCGTGCTAACGGGCGAGAATTCAAAAGAACATCCTGAAGAGTTTGTCCTTTGATTTCTCGTGCGTTAGCACGATGATGGTTCCCGACTGTCGCGGGCTTAAAGCTTGGCGGCGATGGCGGCGGCGATGGCCTGCATCTCCTCGGCGGGCAGCGTGAGTTTAGGACCGCCAAAGGCCATGTCCTTCTCACTCTGCAGCGGCACCAGGTGGATGTGGCAGTGGGGCACTTCCAGGCCCAGCACGCCAATGCCGATGCGCTTGCAGGGAACGGCCTGCTCAAGAGCCATGGCCACCTTGCGGGCAAACGCCCACAGTCCCATGTACTCCTCCTCGTCGAGGTCAAACATGTAGTTCACCTCATGCTTGGGGATGACCAGGGTGTGACCTTTGGCCATCGGGTTGATGTCGAGGAACGCATAGTAGCGGTCGTCCTCGGCCACCTTGTAGCTGGGAATCTCGCCAGCCGCGATTTTGCTGAATATCGTTGCCATAACGCTTATACTTCGATTTTGAGGATTTCAAACTTCATCTTGCCGGCGGGAGCCTGTACTTCCACCTTCTCACCCACCTTGTGGCCCAGCAGGCCCTTGGCAATAGGGGTGGAAACGGAAATCTTGCCCTCGCGCAGGTTAGCCTCGGTCTCGGTGACGATGGTATAGGTCATCGTCGCCTTGTTCTTCAGGTTGCGGATGGTTACCTTAGTCAACAGCTGGACCTCGTCGGTGCTGATCTTGCTTTCATCGATGATGCGGGCCGAGGCAATCAGGGACTTCAATTCGGCGATCTTGGCCTCGAGCATGCCCTGGCGCTCCTTAGCGGCATCATATTCTGCGTTCTCTGAAAGGTCTCCCTTGTCACGTGCCTCGACAATAGCGCGCACTACCTCGGGACGCTCGACGTTTTCCAGATGGGAAAGCTCTGCCATCTTCTTGTCGTAGCCTTCCTGTGTCATGTAAGTAATAGCCATGCTAAATACTGTGTTTTTTTAATTTTTAAGATTCAAAAAATTAGAAGAATCTCGTACCCTTGACGGTGAGATCCCTCGCGGTTAATATCCTTTAGTCGCTGCAAAGGTAGACAAAAAAATGAATTAAACCGCCAAATCGTTAATAAATTGTCGCTGTTTTTTTAAAAATTAACCAATCACGGTAATGGTTGGTTAAGTTTCTCTTATCGCCGCCACAGGGTGATGACCTGACGCGTTCCCACGACGATGCTCACCACGGTGATGGCAATGGCCAGCGTCAGTAAGTTATGCTCCATGGCTGCCATGACACCCGCCGCGACAGCGAGCGTCCACAGCAGGTTGTAAAGGCTCGCGTGCGTCACCGTGAGCCGGTACTGCTTGAAATAGACCACCGCCACGATGGCCGTGTACAGCAAGTAGGACACCATGAAGGCGATACCCAGGCCCGTGAGGCCCCACCAGCGGTAGAACACGATGTTCAGCAACAGGTTGATGACAGCGCTGGCGACTTCGGTCCACAGGTAGGTCTTGCCGTCGCCCTTGGCGAGGATGGTAAACGCCAGGCACCACGACGCCGTGCGCAGCACGGTACCGATCATTCCCCACGACACAAAGGTCAGGATGACGTTGAATTCTGGGGTATAGAGTACCCACACCACCAGTTCGCGCAGCAGGATGAACAGCGCCACCACGGGAGCCATGATGGCAATGGCGACGTTGATTTCCTGTGAGACAAAGGCGCGCAGCCGCAGTCGGCTGTCGGCGACCTGCGACAGGCGAGGGTAGTATTCCATGCCCAGGGCTGTCAAGATCAGTCCAGTATATTTGTTGATTAAGGTGTAGCCAGCCTGATAGAAGCCCACCTGTTCGGTACCCGCATTGACGTTAAGCCAGGCGTTGAAGGCATAGCTGGCCAGGATGGTCGCAAAATTGCCCAATGTCATGAAAATGCCCAGGCGCACAAACCCCTTGCCCATGTCAAAGGTCTCGCGCCGACTTACGTGCTCGGCGGGATACTCGCGGTTGCGGAACACCCATGCGAAAATGGCAAGGGCGGCCGCATAGGCGATAATCGACGGCAGGATGCTGCGTTCACGCAGCAGGTAGAACAGCGGTATGGACACCGCAAGCCCGACGATGGTGCCCCACAGTGTCACGCTGGCCAGGCGCTTGAGGCGCGCCGTGCCTTGCAGCACGGCATACTCACCATTGGTCAGTGCCTGCAGCAGCACGGCGATGCTCAGGGCGACAAAGCCCCAGATGTGGGTCGAGTCGCCAAACGTGAGGCGGCTCAGCAGCGGTGCCAGCGATAGCGTGAGAATGGCGCCCGCCAGTCCCAGCCACATCGACCACTTGCGCACCACGGCAATCATGCGTGCCACCAACCTTGAATCATGGCTGCCTAATGCCTGCGAGATGTCGCGGACGCTGCTCGAGCGGATGCCCAGATTGGTGCCCGTCGAAATCATCTCCAGCGCGTTGTTGAATAATCCGAACAGACCGATGCCCACGGGACCAATCCACATGGCTACGAGCTTGGTGCGTATGATGGAGCACAGGATGCCCATCACCTGAACGCCCCCGAACAAGCCCATTGCCTTCATCGCCATGCGAGATATGTTACCGCGGCTGCCAGCCATGACACATTATATTATTATTGATTTCTTCTTGGTTTCTGGGTTAAAGGAAAAGCTCAAACGTGTTATAGACGATGCCCCGGCCACCCAGGCGCGACTTTTGCCGCACGAGGCCCTCGTTCAGGTAACGGCCATGGTCCTCATTGCTGATGCCGAAGTCAAAGTATCTGTATCCCAGCCGTTGATGCTCGCTGATGAGGTGGTCAAACAGCAGCGTCAGCGCCTTGATGTCCTTGCCCTGCGGCGAAGCGCCGATGTACTGGCAGTGGGCGACAGGCTGTGACAGGTACATCACCACGCCCGCCATCAGTTCGCCGTCGAGTGTGGCGGTGTACAGGCGGATGTTGTCGGGGAAACGGCCTTGCAGCAGGCGCATCTCCTCGAGCGTGTGAACCGGGCGTGTGCCGTAGCGGCTGTCAAGCAGCGACGACAGCAGCTGCCAGTAGCCCTCCCAATCCTCGCTGGGCCCCACCAGGACTCCCGCCTTGCGTGCGGCATTGCTGCCGCTCTTGTTGCCACGGTCCAGTGGCAGCGGGCACGTCAGGTCGATGGTGGTGGAAATGTTGGTCTCGACGAGCGCCGCATGGTGCCTGAACAGGGCATACAGGTCCTCCTCGCACGGGTAGCGGTGATAGATGTGAGGCACCGGTTTATACACGAGGTGATTGATGTCATGGCGTTTCATCCACTCGACAGTGGCATCCATGACCTCGGTCATCACGGTCGCGTCAAAGTGCTTCAAGGGCACAATCCAGCTGCCGTAGGTCAAGCCGCGGTGCGACCACAGGGTGCCACCCTCAATGTTGGCGGGCAGCAGGGCGCACAGTTTGCCCTCGCGCAGGGCCACCAGTGAGCAGTCCTCAAAGCGGTCGCTGTGGTACTCCATATAGCCGCGCTCGTGCAGGAAAGTGCCATTGCGGCTCTTTCTCACAAACTCGTCCCACTGCGCCCTCATCGCGCTGTCATATTGTAATATCTCCATCATAATGAAATATCCTCGTCAAATCCGTCAATCCCGTAATATCCGTTATATCCGTCTATTCCGTTATATCCGTCATTCCCTCAAATAAAAACGCAAATTTAATAATAAAAAGTATTACCTTTGCCAAAAATTAGCATTAAAACTCATGAAACTTTCCAAGATCGGTCTATTGCCACGCGTTATCATCGCCATTATTCTGGGCGTGGTATGCGGTATGTTCTTCCCCGAGTGGGCTGTGAGATGCTTCATCACCTTCAACAGCATCTTCAGCCATTTCCTGTCGTTCCTCATTCCGCTCATCATCGTGGGACTGGTGACACCTGCTATTGCCGACATCGGTAAGGGGGCGGGCAAACTCTTGCTCATCACCACGTTGATAGCCTATGGCGATACGGTGTTCTCGGGATTCCTGAGCTTCTTCACCAGCACCGGCGTTTTCCCGTCGCTCATCAGCACTGGACATGCGGCCGAGGCGATTGCCGCTGGCGAGGAGTTGCAGCCGTTCTTCACCATCGAGATACCGCCGCTGCTCGACGTCATGAGTGCCCTCATTGCCGCCTTTGTCATGGGACTGGGCATCTCTTTCTTTGAGTCGTCCACGTTGAAGAAGGCCTTTGACGAGTTTCGCGACATCATCGCCAAGACCATCGCTGTGGCGTTAATCCCCATCCTGCCCATCTTCATCTTCTCTATATTCCTGAATATGTCCTACACGGGTCAGGCCTGGAGGGTCATCAATGTGTTTGTGGCAATCATTGGTGTCATCTTTGTGATGCACATCCTGCTGCTGGTGTTCCAGTACTGTATTGCTGGTGCCATCTCACGCCGCAACCCGTTCAAGGCGCTCTATAACATGCTGCCAGCCTATTTCACCGCTTTGGGAACGTCATCCTCGGCGGCAACTATCCCCGTGACCCTCAATCAGGTCAAGCGCAATGGGGTGACCGACGGCATTGCCGGCTTTGTAGTGCCCTTGTGTGCCACAATCCACCTCTCGGGCAGTACGATGAAGATTACCGCTTGTGCCGTGGCCCTGATGCTCATGCAGGGCATGCCCATCGACCTGGGCCATTTCACGGCCTTCATCCTCATGCTTGGCGTGATGATGGTAGCCGCTCCGGGTGTGCCGGGAGGTGCCATCATGGCGGCATTGGGCGTGTTGCAGACCATCCTGGGCTTCAATGCCGACCAGCAGGCTGTGATGATTGCCCTCTATATCACGATGGACAGCTTTGGCACCGCTTGCAATGTGACAGGCGATGGTGCGATTGCCCTCATTGTGGACCGCATCTACGGCAAGAGGCAAGTCCCTTAGCCATATCAAAATGATAAATCCTCATTAACCGCATTCATATAGGGCTATTTTAGAGGCAATACATTTTGTCAAATAGCCCTATTCTTGTAGATATGTGTTAAAATGTAAGCGTGTAAACCGCTGTTTTTATTTATCTCACGGTGGTTAATGACTTTTTTTCAGCCTTTAGACGTTTTTTTTTGAAAAAAGTACAAAAAAAATTTTGTGGGTGAAAAATTGATATTATCTTTGCAGTGCATAAAAGGGAAAAATCTATTCTGATTTATCAAAGAGTTTCGGATTAACTATACTGTTGTTATAATAGGAGTGGTTAATCCATTTTTTTTGTACCTACTTCAACCTCAACGCTTGAGGTTGAGACAACAATAAAACAGGAGCGCGGGGCAATCGTCCCGCGCTCCTGCGTTTATTGGATTTCTGCTTGATGACGCCTTATCCGCGCAGGATCAGGTCAATCACCATGTTGATGTCGCTGATGTTCACAACACCGTCCTCATTCACATCGGCGGCGGGGCTGTTGGAACCCTTCAGGATCAGGTCGATGATGACGTTGATGTCGGCGATGTTCACGCTGCCGTCACCGTTCACGTCACCCTTCAAGCCGGCTGCGATCACCTTGACAAGGCAGGTAGCGGTAATCTCGGGATTGATGCTCAGGGCAGCGGTGATGGTGGCCTCGCCAGCGGCTACGCCAGTGACAACACCGTTCTCGTCAACCGTGGCGATGGTCTCGTCGCTGCTGCTCCAGATGACGGCCTTGTTGCTCAGGTCCTCGGGCGCTACAGTGGCTACGATCTCTTGGGTCTCGCCAATCTTGACCTCGATGGCTTCCTCATTCAAGGTGATGGTGGGGGTCACTACATCGAGCACGACCGTGCCGCAAACGCCATAGGACTCAACATTCTCAACGATATAGGTGATCTCGGTGGGCATGGTGCCGTCCTCGTTGGGCTTGGCCGAGATGCACTTGATACCGCTCTTGTGCAGCGGGTTCTCGGGATTCAGGGGCAAGCTGTTGGCAATGGCTTCGCCGTCGTTGGCGGGAGCGATGTAGCTCCAATAGACGTAATTGCCGTCACCGTTAATCTGGGCCACATTGGCAATTTCACCGCTGGCCTCGGCACCCTCGAGCTTGATGGGTGAGGCGTCGATGAGTTCGCAGTCGGCGATGCGCAGGTTCTCATTGCCCTCAATGTCGGCACCGGTCTCCATGTTCTCAATCATGTTGAGCGCGATGCGGTAGATACCGGGAACGCACTTGCTGATGGGGTCGTTCTGCACTTGCATGTACAGGTAGCCGTTCTCATCGTCGAGATAGAAGGTCTTGATGATAACGTTCTGGAACAGGGCCTTGAAGCTCTTGGGCTTGCCCACACCGGCCTGGCTGCCGGGATAGATGTCACTCTTGGTGAAGCGCAGCAGACACAGGCCGTTGAACTTCTTGCTCATCCAGAAGATGCCGTGCTTGTCCAGCGTGAAGCCGCCAGTGATGGAGCCCCAGCTGATCTCGTCGTTGTAGTAGGGCAGCCACTGGTTATCTACCAGGAAGGGCTGCGAACCGTACAGACCTGTGGTGTCGGCGTTGAGTTCGTGGATACCCACGTTGCGGTCACTGATGTAAATCTTGTTCTCGTTCTCGTCGATAGACATGGTGAACGGGTCCTCGCTGGGATTGCCACCCACATTGTTCAGCACGGTCACGCGGTAGAAGATGCCGTTGGTGTTGTTCACATAGAACAGCTCACCGTCGCCCAGGGGCTGGTTGGGATCCTGATAGGTGAAGCGCTGGCCTGCTACGGCGACATACACGCGGTTCTTGTAGCTCTGCAGCGTGAAGGCGTGCTGACCTGCATTGAAGTTGGTGTTCACGATGTTGCCCATCTCATCCTTGTACATCAGGTCGCCGTTGGTTGTGGCAAAGTACAGGCCCTCGGGGCATCCAAGCGTGGCGCCTTCGCCCGAGATGGTCTCGTCGCCAACGATGTTCAGGTAACGCCACTGGTTGGCAGCCTTGAAGGCGTCAACCGAACTGGGGGCCACCTTGCAGATGACCTCGCCCTGGCCCTCGTTGAACACACCTGCTGCAAGGGCGGGAGGATTCACGTTGAGCACGCGCAGCGACTTGATGGTCACGGGAACCGAACCAGGCTCCATATAGTTGACGTTGGCGGGAATTTCCATCTCCTCCAGCATGGTGCAACCCTCAAAGCAGTTGCGCATCATGTTGGTGGCCGTGCTGGGCAGCGTCACGTGCTCGAGCTGCGTGCACTGGGCGCACAGGCCCTGAGGAATCTCGTTGCGGCCCTCGGCAATGACAATCACCTTGAGTGCCGAACCGGCAAACAGGTTTTGGCCAACGGTGACATGAGCATCAAGCGTGTAGGTCTCGATGTCGCTGTAGGCGAAGCCGTAGTTACCGATATTGGTCAAGGCGGGCAGGTCAACGCTGGTAAATGGCGCGTAAGCCAGGCCGTAGTTGTCGATGCTGGTCACCGTGGGGTTGCTGTAGGTGGTGGCAAGGTTGCCCTCGTGGGCCGATACCAGCAGGCGGTTACCGGCGGCATTCAGCAGCACGCCATCGATGAGCTGGAAACTCGGATTGCCCTCAGCCAGGGTGATGTTGGCGAGGGTGGGGATGGGGGCAAACGCTCCTTGGCCGATGCTGGTCACGCTGGCGGGGATGCTAACGCCCGTCAGGCGGGTGTTGGCAAACGCCTGGATGCCGATGGCGGTCAGGCTGCCGGGCAGCACGATGTCGCCTGCCAGCGGACTGTTCTCAAAGGCGCTCTGGCCAATCGAGGTCAACGCGCTGGGGAAGGTGAACGACGTCAAGCCCGTGTTGTAGAATGCGGTGATGCCGATGCTCGTCACCCCGTCACCCATGGTAGCGTAGCGCAGGTTGCGGCAACCGTTGAATGTGCTTTGCTCGATGGTGGTGACAGCAGCGGGAATGTCGATGCCGGTCAGCGATGAGCAGCCCATAAACACGCTACCGCCAATGCTGACCACCTTGTTGCCTTCCTCAAAGGTCACCGTCTCCAGTGCCGTGCAGCCCTGGAACGCGGTACTCTGGATGCTGTCGGTCTCGCCGCCAATAACCAGCGTTTTCAAGGCGCCCATGTTGTGGAATGGCTTCTCATTGTTGAGGTAAAGGTGAGCGTCAACCTTGCGGCCCATATAGATGTACTCGATGCTGTTGAGTGCCACGCGGGCATCGCTGTTGGCACCAAAGGCATTGATCTTCATCTCAACGGGTGTCGGGCCGTCGGCGATGATGAGGCGCTTCAGGTTAGGACAGTTGGCAAACTCCTCGCTCACAGGCTTTTTCCAGCCAGCAACGATGGTAACCTGCTCAAGGCTGGAACAGCCGTTGAACACACCGCTGCCCACGCTTGTCGCTGTCTCGGGAATCGGGTCGTTAGTCAGGCTCGAACACCCCTTGAAGCAGTTGCGGCCGATGGTGACACAGGTGGCGGGCAGCGAAATCGTCGTCACGTCCTTGCAGTCAACAAAGGCGTTTGTCGCCGTGGCAACCACGGTATATTCCACGCCCTCATAGGTGACCTTCTCGGGAATCACGATGTCGCCGGTGTAGAACAACGTGTCGGCGGGCTGGTCGCCGCTCGCTTTGATGATAGTGTACTTGGCAACGGTGGCGGTGCCGTCGGTCTTGGTCGTGTAGTTGATGCCGTCAACGGTGATGTTGGCTGCCTGTACCGCCGTCAGTGCGGCAAGGCATCCCGCTATCAGCAGCAGACGCCGCGACAATAGTCTTGTGGTAACTGATTTTTTCATAAGCGTTTACTGTTATTGGTTATAAAAAATTGTTGTTCAGATTAATTCGACAAAAATAGCAAAAAAATGTACCAATCACAAAAAAAATGAAAAAAAACTTTCCCCTCACTTCTCTACCACCCGCCGGGTCCCCTGTGCCGCGACTCAGTCGCGGCCATAATATCCCTCACCCGCTCACCCCAGCCCGTTGCCGGGTCCCCCGTGCCGCGACTCAGTCGCGGCCATAACAACACCCCCGCGGCTACGACACTAAAAAAAGTAACCTGCCGAACTCTCTCACGAGAATCGGCAGGTTATGAATCATAGTCAGGGCCCAAACGCCCTTGACTGTCGTGCAAGCAATATGATTACTTGTTCACCTTCTCAGCGAGCTCAGCACCGGCTTTGAACTTAACCACCTTCTTTGCGGGGATAACGATCTTGGCCTTGGTAGCGGGGTTGATGCCTTCGCGAGCATCCTTCTTAACTACCTGGAAGGTACCGAAGCCGATCAGAGCGACTTTCTTTCCATCCTTCAAGGCGCAGCCCATCGAGCAGAGCATAGCGTCGAGAGCAGCCTTGGCTTGAACCTTGGTGAGACCAGCCTTTTCAGCGATTGCTTGTACTAATTCAGTCTTGTTCATAGTGTAATTTTTTTTAATAAAATTTGTTATGTGAATAAAATAAAAGTGTCGTTTCTCCCGCAAATATAAGTAAAACAACACGTTCACCAAAAAAAATCGCAAAAAAAATGCTATTTTTCAGCGAAAAAACCGTTTTTTGGGGTTTTTTAGTAGCCAAAATACGCTAAATCGGTAGTTTTTAGTTACTTTTGCACTGCTTTTAAAGACAATGTATCAACACTGAATATGCAATATACAAATCGTTCGTTTTTGGGTTCGATGCCGCCTGTGACTCGGCACCTACTCATTATCAATGTGCTCATGTATTTGGCGACCTTTGTTTTGCAACAAAGGGGCATCATGGACCTCAATAGTTGGCTCGGTCTCCACTTTTGGAAAGCAAGCGACTTCAACCCTTACCAGTTCTTCACCTATATGTTTATGCATGGTGGAGTGTGGCACCTGTTTGTTAATATGTTCTCGCTTTGGATGTTTGGTGCCCTTCTCGAGAGGGTGCTTGGCTCCAACCGTTTTTTGCTTTACTATATCGTCTGCGGTCTTGGGGCAGGCTTGGCTCAAGAGCTCATGTGGCAGTTCACCTGGCAAGACATCCTGGTGAGCCACGTGACAGGTCCGGCTGCAACCTCGGCCCAGGAAATCATCGAGGCCATCAACTCGGGACATGCGGCATTCACTATGGACGAGTTTTATAATTCTATGATCACCATCGGTGCCTCGGGTGCCGCATTTGGCATCTTGCTCGCCTTTGCCATGATATTCCCCGAAATGCCCATCTACATCATGTTCATTCCGGTCCCCGTCAAGGCCAAATGGGCGGTGCTGGGCTTTGGCGTTCTCGAGCTGTTCTTCGGCGTTACGGGGACCATGAGCGGAATAGCACACTATGCCCACATCGGAGGTATGATAGCGGGTATCTTCTTGATACTCTATTGGAAACATAACGGCACGCTCAGGAAAAGGTATGGCTCTTATTGACGATATCAAGCGCACTTATTCGGGCAGTTCGATGCTGATGAGGATTATCTTCATCAACATCGCCGTGTTTGTGTTGATACGTGTCTTGGCCTTAGGGTCCTGGATGGTCAGTGGAGATGCAACGTCACTGCTGCAGTGGGTAGCGGTGCCGGGTGACCTGTGGCTGCTGTTGAAGCGTCCCTGGACGCTGGTGACCTATATGTTCACCCATGCCGGCCTGTTGCACATCCTGTTCAACATGTTGTGGCTCTACTGGATGGGGCGCATCTTCATGGAATTTTTCTCCTCCAAGCACCTCACGGGACTGTATCTCCTGGGAGGGTGGGGTGGAGCAGCCCTTTACCTGCTGGCAGCCATTCTGTTGCCGCGGTTGGCAGGTGGACCCGCTGGAATGTTGATCGGCTCATCGGCCGCGGTGATAGCCATTGTGGTGGCGGTAGCGGTCTATGTGCCTGATTACAAAATCGGACTCTTGTTCCTGGGTGAGGTGGCCATCAAGTGGGTGGCGATTGTCACAGTGGCTATCGCGGTGCTCAGCCTGGATGGCATCAATTCAGGTGGCAATATCGCCCACATCGGCGGTGCCCTTGTCGGGGCATGGTTTGCCTTACGCATCAAGCAGGGACGGGACATCACCCGCCCGCTCAATGCGGCCATTGACGCTATCGTGGGACTGTTCAACGGCAGGTCTTGGTCGTTCCCTCGTGCCAATCACGGCAACTCCCGGCAGCAACAGTGGAGCAGGCCGTCGGGCAAGACATCAGGCAATCCGTCTGGGCAGCAATCCCGACCCGCTGCTCGCCCCAATCGCCCTGCCGATGAGGTGAGTGAGCAGGAGTTGGATGCCATCCTCGACAAGATCAAGGCGGCTGGTTATGATGCCCTCACCGACGAGGAACGGGACAAACTCTTCAAGGTGTCAAGGCGCCGATAGACACTTGTTTTCACATTATTTATAATAAAAAAGATAGTTAAGCGTTAATTAATAGTATCGTATTTATCGTTAGGTATATGCGTTGACATGTCAAAAAAGGAAATTTATAAATACAGAAATCGGCCCAAGCTGTTCAGGACTTTCGACATCGTGATGACTGTCTTGGCGGTGCTGCTCGTGGCTTGTGCCTATGCGGGAATGGTGGATCCGAAGGATTTTTTTCTGGCACCATTCATGATGCTGGCTTTCATGCCCTTGCTGGTGCTCACGTTGATTATGCTGGTGGTCGCCCTGGTGGGCCGCAGGTTTTTGTCGGTGACGGTATTGCTCGTCGCCCTGGTTGCCACCTTGCCCATCAGCCACAAGTTCTTCCCCATCAACACGAGTGAGAACAATCCTGCCATGCCTGTCGATGAATCCTCGATGCTCAAGGTGATGACCTATAACGTGCTGGGATTCAACCACCATGAGTCGGCAACAAAGTCTCAGCCCTCCAAGACGATGAAGCTCATCCTGGACTCCGACCCCGATGTCGTGCTCATGCAGGAAGGCGGAGCAGGTGGCGTGGAGTGGGAAGAATTACCTTCGCTGGCTCCTTATCGCCGTCAGATTGAAGCAAAGTACCCTTACCGCTATGAGAGCACCGAGGGCCTGAACATCTTGTCCAAATACCCGTTCACCACCGTGCCTTTGGGTAATCCGTCACAGGGGCGCTCGCCAATGGGCTATAATAGGAACCTGACCTCTCATCTCGCGAGGGCTTACGACCTGCAGTTGCCCAATGGTAAGCAACTCAGGCTCATCGACTTCAGACTACAGTCCTTCCACTTGAGTTTCGGCAAGAATATGAGCGTGAGGGTGTCGCCCGACGTCAAGCCGTCAGCCATAGAGCGCATGCGCCGCTCCTTTGCCCTGCGTGGCGACAATGCCGCTGCCCTGCGTCAGGAAATCGACAAGTCTCCCAAGAACGTCATCGTCTGCGGTGACATGAACGATGTTTCAACGTCCCATGTCTATCGCCTCATTGCTGGCGATGACCTGCAGGACGCTTGGAGCAAGGTGGGCTTGGGATATGGCAACACCTACAACCGCCATGGCTTGTGTTACCGCATCGACCATGTCCTGTACCGCGGCGACTTGAGAGCCCTGCGTGCCAAGCGCATCAAGGGCGGAAGCAGTGACCATTATCCCTTGATGGTGACCTTTGACATCGATGTCACAAGTGAGACTGCAGATACCGAGCAAAAATAGTATTAACTAATTATAAATGAGTGATTTAATTATTATGAAAAAAGTTTTATTCACTGTTCTTGCTCTGGCAGCCATCGTGCTGGTGAGCTGCAGCGAGAAAAAATCAACAACTGAGAACAATCCGTTTATGTCGGAGTATGAGAACGAGTACGGCATCCCGCCGTTTGACAAAATTACCTATGCTGACTACGAGCCCGCTGTTGAGGCTGGTATCCTGGAGCAGAACGCCGAGATTGATTCCATCATCAAGAACACGGCCGAGCCTAACTTCGAGAACACCATCCTGGCGCTGGACAACAGTGGCGAAATCCTGAGCAGGGTTTCGGGCGTGTTGTTTGCCCTGGGCGAGAGCGACAATACCAAGGAGATGCAGGCGCTCACCGAGAAGCTGTTGCCCAAGTTGACAGCACAGAGCGACGGCATGTACATGAACGACAGCCTCTTCGCCAAGGTGAAGGCCGTCTATGACAACGCCGACAAGCTGGGCATGGATCCCATCCAGAAGCGTCTCACCGAGAAGTATTACAAGAGATTTGTGCGCAACGGTGCCCTCTTGACCGCTGCCCAGAAGGACTCCCTCAAGGAGATCAACCGCAAGTTGGGTGAGGTTAACCTCAAGTTCGGTAACAACATCCAGCATGACCTGAGCGAGTGCGTCTTCTTTGTCGAGAACAAGGATGAGCTCAAGGGCCTGCCCGAGACCATCATCGAGAACGCTGCCAAGCTCGCTGCCGATAAGGGCAAGAAGGGCCAGTGGGCATTCAATGCCATTGCTGCTACCCGCCTTCCCGTGCTGACCTATGCCGACAGCCGCGACCTGCGCCGTAAGATGTACGAGACCTACACCACCACCGCCAGCCACGGCGATGAGTTTGACAACAGCGAGAACATCCGCCAAATCCTGCTCCTGCGTCAGCAGAAGGCTAACCTGCTCGGTTTCAACACCTATGCCGACTATGCCGTTGATCCCTATATGGCCAAGACTCCCAAGGCTGCCGAGGATCTGCTGATGCAACTCTGGCGCCCTGCCATCAAGAAGGTGGACGAGGAGGTTGCCGACATGCAGAAGTATGCTGCTGCCCACGGCGACACCGCCCAGATCGAGGCTTGCGACTATTACTACTATGCCGAGAAGGTGAAGAAGGAGAAATTCAACTTCAGCGAGGATGACGTGCGTCCCTATTTCGCTCTCGACAGCGTGGTGAAGAACGGTATCTTCTTTGCCGCCAACAAGCTCTACGGCATCACCTTTGAGGAGATGCCCGATGCTCCCAAGTACAACCCCGAGGTTAAGGTCTATGACGTGAAGGATGCCGAGGGCAAGCACCTCGCCGTCTTCATGACCGACTACCTGCCCCGTCCCGTCAAGAGCCCCGGATGCCCTCGGGCGACACCCCCTCGCTCCTCACCTGGGACGATGTTCAGACCGTCTTCCACGAGTTTGGTCACGCCCTCCACGGCATGCTGACTCGCGTTCAGTATCGCGGCCTCGCCGGTACCAACACTGACCGTGACCTCGTCGAGATGCCCTCACAGATCAACGAGCACTGGGCATTTGAGCCCGAGGTGCTCAAGAGCTATGCCCGTCACTACAAGACTGGTGAGGTGATTCCTGACAGCCTCGTGAAGAAGCTCAATGAGAGCGCTCAGTTCAATATGGGCTTTATGACCACCGAGCTCGTGGGTGCCGCCCTGATGGATATGTTCTGGCACAAGAAGGCCTGGACGCCCGAAGAGGTGAAGAACATCGATGTCAAGGCCTTTGAGCAGGAGGTGAAGAACCAGCTCAACATGCCCGCACTCGTCGAGTTCCGCTATCGCAGCCCCTACTTCAAGCACGTCTTCGCCAGTGACGAGTATGCTTGCGGTTACTACACCTACCTGTGGGCACAGGTGCTCGAGGCCGACGGCTACCTCGCATTTGAGAAGGCCGGTTGCTTCGACAAGGCTACCGCCGACCGCTATCGCATCAACATCCTTGAGGCCGGTGACACCGAGGATCCCATGGTACTCTATAAGAAGTTCCGTGGCCAGGCTCCCACCGTCGATGCCCTGCTCCGCAACCGCGGCCTCAAGTAAAACCAACTCCCGCACTGTAGAGGCGCACAATCCCGCGCCTCCCAACCCATTAAAATATCGGGACCTTGCTTGCAACGGCAAGGTCCCGATATTTTTTTGACCGCTATTCACTCAGCTCTCAGGATGAAGCAGAATGAGCGTAGATGCCTAAAACAACAAGTTGTTCCTGTTGTTCAATGTTGTTCAAGTTGTTTGATAAGTTGCCTGATAAGTTGTTTGAGAATTAATGGTTGTTTGATGAGCGCATCAAGCGCAGGGAGTTGAGGACGCACAGCAGGGCAACGCCCACGTCGGCAAACACCGCTTCCCACATATTGGCCACGCCCAACACGCCCAGCACCATCACAATCAGCTTCACGGCGATGGCAAACACGATGTTCTGCACAACGATGCGGCGCGTGCGGCGGCCCAGCGTCACTGCGTCGGCGACTCTCGACGGCTGGTCGGTCTGGATGACCACGTCGGCGGTTTCCACGGCCATATCACTGCCCAGTCCGCCCATCGCGATACCCACGTCACTCATTGCCAGCACGGGCGCGTCATTGATGCCGTCGCCCACAAAGGCCACCTGATGACCGCTCTTTTTCACCTCCTCGATGTGTTCGACCTTGCCTTGGGGTAGCAGGTCGCCATGGGCTTGATGCACGCCCAGTTGCCTTGCCGTTTCATCGACCAACGCCTGCTTGTCGCCCGACAGCATCACCGTCTCGACACCCAGGCGGCTCAAGTCGGCAATGCCGCGTGCCGCATCTTGCTTGGGCACGTCGCTCAGCACGATGTGTCCGGCATATCGCCCGCCGATGGCGACAGCGACCATTGTCCCGACGATATCATGCAATTCTTTAGGGTATGGGATGCCCTCTTTCTCCAGCAGGCGTGTCGTTCCCACCAGCCACGTCTCGCCGTCCACCATAGCGCTCAGGCCGTAGCCCGCGATATTCTTCATCTCGCTGACCGTTGCCGCAGCGGGCTGGCGGTGGTTGATGATGGCTTGGGCGATGGGGTGGGGACTGTCCTGCTCGATGGCGGCAACCGTGGCCACCTGCGCCTCGCTCAGGCCGACAACCTCGCTCACGGCAAAATGGCCCGTCGTCAAGGTTCCCGTCTTGTCAAAGCAGACGGTATCCACTCCTGCGATAGCGTCCAAGTAGTTGCTGCCCTTGAACAGGATGCCGCGGCGCGATGCCGCTCCGATGCCTGCAAAGTAACTCAACGGAATGCTGATGACAAGGGCGCATGGGCACGAAATCACCAGGAAGACGAGTGCGCGGTGAAGCCACTCGGCAAAGCTGTAGCTATAGGCGGGCGCAATGAGGGAGTACAGCCACGGCAGAGCAACCACCAGCGCGGCAAGACCCACCACGATAGGCGTGTAAATCCGTGCAAACCGCCTGATGAGGAGCTCGGCAGGTGCCTTTCGCTCGGTGGCTTCCTCGACCAGATGCAGGATACGTGACACGGCGCTCTCGCTGGCGGGGCGCGTCGCCTGAAGCCTCACGGTGCTCTCACTGACAATCATGCCTGCTAATACCTCGTCGCCACACTCGATGACGCGTGGCATACTCTCGCCCGTAAGCGCCGATGTGTCAAACGTGGCGGCTTCGCCGGTCAGGGTACCGTCGATGGGAACCCGTTCGCCAGGTTTCACTTCGACAATGTCACCCACTTTGACGTCGGCGGGAGCCACGGTATTTCGCTTGTTATTCTCTATAATCACGGCATGGTCGGGACGGAAGGCAATCAGCGATTTGATATTGCCATGGGCACGGCTCACCGCACGGTCCTGCAACGCCTCGCCGATGCAATATAGTGCCATCACCGCTACGGCCTCGGGAAATTCGCCGATGGCAAACGCGCCGATGCTGGCCACGGACATCAGCAAGAACTCGCTGAACACCTCGCCCTCACGGGCTTCCTCGATGGCCTCGCGCAGCACGCCCAACCCAGTGGGTAGCCATGCCACGGCATACCATGCCAGCCTCACCCATGTGTTTTGGAACCACGCCACGTCCATCGCGCTCATGGCGATGCCCGCCACAAGCAGTGCCAGCGACAAGGCCGGTTTCCACCAGCTCATCTCTTCGTCGTGTTCGTGTTCATGTTGATGTTCGTGTTTGTGTTCGTGTTGATGTGCCATTTATGTTTTCTCTAATTTTTGGGAAAATCCTCCCTCACAACTTCCATATCCCCTAAAGCCTAAAACCTAAAACCTAAAGCCTAAAGCCTAATAAATCAAACGTGCGACACGTGCCGACCCGCGTTTCCCCGAAGCGATGCGGGCGAACAGGCGGCGTGTCACGGGTGCGACAAACCATCGCCAGCGTCGTGAATTGCTGTAGCTTTTCCCTAAAGCGTGGTAGGCTTGCTGGCAAAGCGGCTTGGCCAGTTCGGAATGCCCTTCGCGCTCATACTGTGCGGCGAGCACCAAGCGGCGGTAATGCAGCAACCGCTCAAAGCGGCGTTTGTGTTCGGGTTTGAGTTTAGAGCAGCGCACCTCGTTCAGCATGACGTCGATGACGTGCTCCCACCTTCCCTGGCGGCTATGGAACTCGGTGCCCGTGATGGAGTCGGCACCGTTATGATTGATGATGACGTGCGACTTGCCGCGGTTATAGGCGACACGGGGGGCCGCCAGCAACAGCCGCAGTCCCAGTTCCCAGTCGTTCCACCCGGGCAGGTCGATGTTCCAGCCATCGGTCGAGGCAAAGAACTCCCGCCTCACGGCATAGCGTTGTGTTGCCAATTGTCCGTGCAGGATGTGGTTGGCAAACAGGTCGCCCTTGTGGAAAGGCGCTTGACGGCTGCTGCCGTCAGGGAATACGAGTGTTGAGCGGGAACTGATCAGGTCCAGCGTCTTCCCTTTTTTCGCGGCGCGTTCAATCACGTGCACGTAGGACTCCACCAGTTCAGGCTCCATCACGTCGTCGCTGTCAAAGAACAGCACCCACTCGCCCGTAGCGTGCTCAAATCCGCGGTTGCGGGCGGCACCGGCGGTGTGGTGGCTCTCGCTGGTAATGACCACATTGAACCCGTCGCCGGGATGCTCCTTCTTGAAGGTCTCCAGCACCTGCATCGTGTCGTCGGTGCTGTCATTATCCACCAGCACCAACTGCAGCGGGCGGTGAGTTTGTGCAACGACGCTCTCCAAGGTCTCCTTGACGATGGCGGCACGGTTATATACGGGTATGATGACGGTGACTTCCATAAATCGTGGTAAAGGTACTGCTTTTTTTGATAAAAGCAAAAAATAATCTAACTTTGCAAGCGCAATGAAGATACTGTTCGCTGGCGATGCCAGCAATATGCATAATTGCCTCGCCCAGCAGCTGCGGCGCATGGGACATGAGGCGACGGTGGCGTCCGACGGCTCCCGTTGGATGGACACAGGGCGTGACATCAACCTGTTGCGGCGTCCCGGGCGCTTGGGCACTCTGCGTTACCTGTGGGACATCAAGCGTGCCTTGCCGTTGATGACAGGCTATGACATCGTCGAGATTGCTTCGCCCATCTTCCTCCGCCTCAGGCCTCATCGCGTTGCCCGCGTTTTTGATTACCTCAAGGCCCATAACCGCCACGTCGTGCTCTCGGCGCTGGCAACCGACATGGTCTATTATGACGCCTGCCACGACGGACACACTTTCCGCTACAGCGACTATAAGCTCGGCGACCAACCGTCGCCCTACGTCGGCTCCAGCGAATACATCGCCCAACAGCAGGATAACTGGAAGGAACCGTTTATGCGTGAGCACAGCGACCACATCCTGGCTGGCATCGACGGTGCCGTGGCTTGCCTTTATGAGTACTATGCTGCCTACAAACCTGTCCTGGGCGACCGCGTGGCCTACGGTGGCATCCCCATCGACATCGAGGCGCTGGATTTCCGTCCGCTGGAGCAGGTTCCCGACAAGGTGCGCCTGTTCATCGGCATCCAGCGCGACCGTCATGTCATCAAGGGCACCGACAAACTCCTGGCGGCCATGAAGCGCATTCACGCCCGTTATCCTGACCTCACCGAGCTCGAGGTGGTCGAGAACCTGCCTTATGCCGAATATACCCGCCGCATGCGCGACTCGCACGTCATCCTCGACCAGCTCTACAGCTACACCCCTGGCACCAATGCCCTCATCGCGATGGCACAGGGACTGGTTGCCGTCTCAGGTGCCGAGCCCGAGTACTATGACCTCATCGGCGAAACCTCCAACAAACCCATCATCAACGTCTCACCCCTCGTCGAGGGCGACATCGACGACAAACTCGCATGGCTCGTCGAGCACCGCGATCAGCTGCCGCAACTGGCACGTGCCAGCCGCGCCTTCGTCGAGAAACACAACGCCGCCCCCGTCGTCGCCCAGCGCTACCTCGACTTCTGGAACACCCTCATCTGATTGAATACCCATCAACAAGGCGTGCCATCATTCTTACCAAATGGAAGAATGATGGCACGCCTGCCTAATTGATTCCGTAATATCCGTAAAATCCGTTATCTCCGTCCTCTCCGTCTATTCCGTCATCAGTTCAAGATGAGGTCCACGAGGCCTGTGACGTCGGCAATGCCGATGACTCCGTCGCCATCGACGTCGGCGCGCTGCAGTGTGTCGGCATCAGCTTGACCGTCAAATATCAGGTCAATCAGGGCTGTCACGTCAGAAATTCCCAAAGAGCCGTCGTTATCCACGTCTCCCAGCAGGAACGCGTACTGGTCGGTGATGTCGCCAACGGTGTATTTGTTGCTGGTCGAGGTGATTTCAAGATAGATGTCCTTAGTGATACCTGTCACATCGACACTTTGGTGCTCGCTGTCGCCCTGGCTGAGCACGACGTTGAAGGTGTAGCCCTCGCTGCCCACGTTGAACGTGCGGTAGTAGAACTTTTGGCCCTTGACAATTTTGGTGCCTGTGATTTGCACGCCAGGCCAGGTGTCGCTGATAACGCCTGAGTCGTCCCACGCATATACCCAAACACTGCTCCAGCGGTTGGGCGCAACGGTCGGATCCTTGATATAGACGGTGGCGGTGTAGGGCACAAAGCCGTGGAAGATGTACTCGCGCTGTACCACGTTGCGCACCTTGCCCTGATAGAGCACGCCTGCCGTCAGCACGGTGTTGTCGGTGAAGGTGAGGCGCACTTGGCCAGTTGCCTGGCGGCTGCTGGCGGTGGGGGTGCTGCCGTCGGTGGTATAGACGATGACGGCATTGCTCTCGCTGGCGGTGACAGTTACCGTCACGCTACCCTCATAATGGCCCGACTCCTTGTCAATCGTCAGGGTGGGGGCGGGCGAGGTGTAGTTGGTCACCTCGTGGTGCCAGGTGCCGTCGATGTAGTAACCGTGGTTGCGGAAGGTCAGGTCGGCGGTCTGTTGGCCGTCGGTGACAAAGATGATGCCCGTGGGTGTGCTGGTCAACGTGCCCCCATACTGCCACTTCCAGATTTTGCGCGTGCCGTCGCTGTTGGTGCCCATCAGCGTCATTGCCTGGCCAGGCCAGGTGCCGCCGGTGAAGTTGCTGCTGCTGTTCCACACCCAGGTGGTCACGCTGCTCACGCTGGTGCTCGTCTCGAGGAACACGCTCATGTCATCCTCCTCACAACTGGGCTCATACACGTCGATGGGAACGACCGGCGATGTGCCGTTGCCCTCGCCGTCGTTGCTCGACAACTCCTCTTCGGTGCCGTCATAGCTCAGCACGGTGCCGGCATTGGGGCTGCTGGTGTACAGGTAAGGACCATCAGTGCCGATTTTGCCCGGGGCGGGGGTGAGGCTCGTGGAGAGCACATAGATGCGCATATTGCCCTTGCCACTGCACGACGTGGTGGTCAGCGTGCCGTCGGTGACGGTCTTCACGTCGCCGGTCACACAGTCGGTGTAGGTGCCGTTGAGCACACCCGTGAAGGTGGCGGGGCCGTTGATGGTCACGAGCACATAGCTGTCGGTTGTGCCGTCGGTATAGCGGCGCTTGAAGGCATAACCACCACTCGAGGAACAGCCGCTGGTGCTATACTGGCCCTTGCGCAATGCGGGCACGGCCTGGCGGATGCGGTTCAATCGCTGCAGGTGTTTCACCAGGGGCTTGCTCAGCGTGGCGGCGAGGTTTCCGGTGGCACCGCTGGCGACACCAAAGTCGTTGGTCGTCACGTTGCCCTTGATATAGCCGCCGTAATAGGCGCGGCCGCTGTTCCTGAGCGAACCGTTGCCACCCGGGTCGATGGTCTTGCCGGCCTTGAATTCAACCTCGCTGCCGTAGTACAGGCACGGGATGCCGCGGAAGGTGAACATGAATGACAGGTTCTCGGCCCACTGCTCGGTGCCCTCGTTAAAGCGTATGTTATCGTTGGGACCGGGGCTGTAGTCGTGGCTATCGACATACACGACATTATAGGTGGCGTCATTATAGTATTTGTCACCGTTGATGGCGAGGTTCCACACGCTCGAGATATTGTGGAATGAGTAATGCACGGGGAAGTCGATGACATTCAGGCCCGAAGCGCGGCTCACGTCGGGAGTGTGGTAGCTGTTGCCGTTGAGCGTGGCGTTGCTTGAGGTGGGCATGGCACTGCTCGTCTCGGTATGGTTGTCGGCATATTGCTGTTGGCACGAGCTGATGTTGTCGAGCGTGCTCAGGTCGGTGCTCTCATAGATGGCCTTGGTGTCCCAATAGGCGGCACTGTTGTTCCAACTGTAGCTCTTGTTCTCGGCCCAGGTGTAGAAATAGGGTGACAAGACGGGCTGGTTGCGGTAGGTCACGCTGCCCTGGTAGCGGGCGCACACCTCAGTGCACATGAAGAAGTCGGCCCCGTTCAGACGCTTGCTGCGGTATTGCTCGCCCAAGGCTTGGAAGGCGGGAATGTATATCTTATTGAACGTCAGGCGTGCGATGTGGCCACCAGTGTCGATGCGGAAACCGTCAACACCCATCTTGATGAACGAGCCGTAGCAGTCGATGAGATATTGGGCCACTGCGGGATTCTCGGTATTCAGGTCCACGCAGTCGCCGGCGATTTGTGCCCACCAGCGCGTGTTGTCATCCCAGTTGAATTGACCGAAGTGGTGCCAATAGTTGTGGTTGTCGTGGTTCTGGTTATCGGTATTCTTCATCTGCTTCAACCGCGCGTCATACTGCTGACCTGCGGGCAGACTCAGGTAATTGGTCGGCAGACGGCCGCCCACCGAGTCGGTGGTGTAGGGCAGCATGCACTCGTTGAGCTTGAACTGGTTGGCTTCGCGGTCACGTGTGAACAGTTTGCACAAGTGCTCCTCTCCGAAGTTGCCTGTGTGGTTCAGCACCACGTCGAGCAGGATTTTCATCCCGCGGGCATGGGCGGCGTCGATGAGCGTCTGGAACGTCGTGTCGCCGCTCTCGTAGCGGTGGTCAACGCGGCTGAAGTTGCTCGCATGATAGCCGTGGTAGTCCAGGCCCGATGCGTTCTCGACAATGGGGGTCACCCAGATGGCGGTGAATCCCAGCGCCTTGATGTAGTCCAGTTTGTCGATAAGTCCCTTGAAGTCGCCGCGCCAGCACGGGTCGCCATGGTTGGCGCTCGCACCGTCCCAACATTGAGCATTGTTGTTGGGATCGCCGTCATAGAAACGCGTCGTCATCACAAAATAGATACTCTCGTCACGGAAGTCATTTCGAGGCCCCACAAACGCGGCCCACGCCTGCTGCCCTGCAATAGCTATGGCTAATAACAGGAAAAACAGTCTGAATTTGGTCATTTTGTTTTTCATCTTGTACAGTCAATGGTTAATGAATAGAAAATAAAAACTGTGACAAATAAATACAAGAATCATGTTTAAACTCTTATAATCATCTCATTATCGTGCAAGATAGTTACGCAATCGTTTGCACACATTTTTCACTATCCTCATTAATTACCGACCTATTTTCATGTTTAGTTGGGTGGTGTAACTGCAAAATGATTGTTATCTTTGCACATTGGTTATGGTTGACGTTTATCTTTTCAATCCTGAGCATGATTTGGCGCTGGCACATGGGGCGCATAACTATACCGCTCCGCCGTTTGCCCGCCAATTCAGACGAGACATGAGGCTGTTGCCGGCTTGGCTGGCTCCAGCGGGCTCGTTTGTCGCGGTTCCCGACGATGCTCCGATTGATGAAGACAGCCGTTGGCTCAGCGACCGTCACCTGGATGTCACCCCAATCCCGATGAGCCAAATTGCCGATTTAGATCCCTGCCGCATCCACCCCTGGGGCTGGGATGCCACGCTGCGTCACCAATTGTCGGCCCTGGGCGTTTCACCCCAATTTCTCCCCACCGACGAACAACTGGAATGGATCCGCCACCTGTCGCATCGCCGCGTCACCATTGCTGTGCATCGGGCTCTGGGAGAGGCGTTTTCTCCTTGCCCGATGGAGTTGACCACCCCTGACGATGTCAGCGCCTTTATGGAGTCGCACCCGGGCTGCTACTTGAAGATGCCGTGGTCGGGTAGCGGCAAGGGTATCTACCGCGTCATCGACCCGCATGGCGACAACCATGTGCCCCGCTGGATAGACGGAGCCCTGCGCCGTCAGGGTTCGCTCTTATGTGAGGTGGGGCTGGACCGGGTGCAGGATTTCGCCATCGAGTGCCAAATTGATAACGGCAAGACCTTGTTGACCGGTTATTCGGTGTTCGACAGCGACTTCCACAGCCAGTTCGGCGCGGGTAGGGTAGCCCCAAAGGAGGAATTGCACCAATTCCTGCTCAATCAGTATCCCGCTCTTGACCAAGTGGTTGATAACGTGTTAACGGCAATAGACAGCATCATCGCACCACATTATCATGGCCCATTAGGCATCGACATGATGCTTTATAAGAGAGAAAACGGAGAAATCGCCTTAAATCCCTGTGTCGAGGTCAATCTGCGCATGACCATGGGCATGGTCACCGCCGCCATGGGCGACCGCCACCACCTGCGCGGCCATTTCAAAATAGAAAACACCTCCTCCCGCTATCACACCCTCCTTCAATAATCTCTTTAGCCCCTATAGCCCCTATAGCCCCTATAGCCCCTATAGCCTCTATAGTTTCTGTTAACTGTTCACTATTCACTATTAACTGTTCTCTATATAAAAGGCATAGTACTCATCATAGGTGATTCCCTCGTCGTGGACGCGGGTCGCCGTCTTCACGCCCACATAGCGCAGGTGCCATGGCTCATAGCTGTAGCCCAGGATGTGCGATTGCTTTTTGGGATAACGCAGGATGAAGCCGTACTTGTGGCAGTTTTCCCGCATCCAAACCCCCTCCGCTGAGGTGTCGAATGGCCCTCGCATGGGATGCTGCAACGACGTGATGTCGAGGGCAAGGCCTGTCTGATGCTCGCTTTTTCCAGCTCGAGCGACAAACCGCTTGTCGTTGCGCTTGTAGGTCGAAATCTGTTGCTGAAAAGAACGATAGGCCGAATTGACCATCAGTTGTGCGCCCGTCTGCTGTTTGCAGTCCTCTTGCATGGCCACGAAAGCCTCGACCGCTGCGCTGTCGGCCTTGTTTTCCTCATAGGTGAAGTTCTTGTTGATAGTTACCAGATGGCGTGGCTTGTAGTTCTCGTCAAGGTAATGGAGCCGGTTGACCAGCATCAGGTAGCCCTTGGTGGTGTCGCAATGCGTTGCGTACTCCTCAGGGTCAAGGTCGCGCCCCACGTTGACCACGGCGATGATGTCGCTTGTCGAGGCGCCCAGCGTATCCCTCTTGTGATAGGCGAGGTAGCGGTCAAAGTTGGCGGCGATGAAATAGCGCTCCTTGACGAGGGGAACGGCAAGGGTGTCATGCTCTTGACGGGCGATGAGGCTATCGGCCTGAGCCTCGTTAAGCACCGTTACCAGCAAGCGGGCCTCCTCGAGAGGGTAGCCCAGGCGGTTAATTTTGTGCTCATTGCTGTTGAGGTACACGATGCCCTGGCAACTCTTGACCGCAACTGCCAGAACCAGCAGGGCCGCAATGGTGCATGGCACCGCCAGCCAGCGGTTGTCGCGGCCAGTCCAGGTCTTGAAGAATTGTTTGATGTGTAGCAATGTCTCGTGCATCGCTTACCGGTTGGCGCGTTTTGCCATCTCAAACAGCTCCAGCGGCAGGTGGCAGTATCCGTCGGGGTTTTTGTCCAGATAATCCTGGTGGTACTCCTCGGCAGGGTAGAAATTCTTCAGGGGCAGCAATTCCACGGCAAGACGCAGCTTCACCTCGGCCTGAATGCGGTTATACACCGCCTGCAGCGTCGGCACGTCGGCCTCGTCGGTATAGTAGATGCCCGTGCGGTATTGGGTGCCCTTGTCGTGCCCTTGCTGGTTGACACTCGTCGGGTCGATGGCCTTGAAGTACATCTCGGTCAGGAACTCCAGCGAGATCACCTCGGGGTCATAGGCGATGCGTACCGTCTCGGCAAAGCCTGTCTTGTCGGTACACACGTCCTGATAGGTGGGATTCTCAGTATGCCCGTTGGCATAGCCCACCTCGGTCTCTTTCACACCATTCACCAGTTTGAAGTAATGCTCTGTTCCCCAGAAGCATCCTCCTGCAAAATAAATCTCTTTCATCTGTTGAATTATTATCTATGGGACAAAGATAAAACAATTTCTTCAATCATCAAATCATCAAAATGGTTTTATTTTTTAACCTTGTAATCATGGCCCTTCTGTGTGGTCGGGGTAATGCAAGCCTTTGGCTTGTACAAGTAAAATTGTTAAACTTTCTTGCCTATTTTCAGTCTTAATAGTAACTTTGCCTTGTATTTAATGAAACGTGTGGTAATCATCGGTTCAGGTAACGTGGCGACAAGTCTGGCACATGGCTTGGTGGCACGCTGCGAGGTGGCTCAGATTTACAGTCGCCAGTTGGCTCATGCTCAGGCATTAGCCGATGCCGTCGGCTGTAAAAATGCTACCGATGACCTGACTGCCCTGGTCCCTGATGCCGACGCCTACATCATCGCCGTGCGTGACGATGCCATCGCCGACGTCATCGCCGCAACGCCCGATAACGGCGCCCTGTGGGTACACACCTCGGGTAGCAAACCCATCGACCTGTTCGCGGGCCATCGCTCACGCTATGGTGTGCTGTATCCCATGCAGTCGTTCTCTCGCCAGGTGGTGACGCCCCTCGACGAGGTTCACTTTTTTATCGAGGCCTGCGACACTACGACGCTGAGCGACGTTCTCACATTGGGCGAACTGCTCTCCTGCAATGTGCATGAGGCCACCAGCGACCAGCGCCGACAGTTGCATGTCGCCGCAGTCTTCTGCTGCAACTTCGCCAACCACCTGTGGACCCTCGCCGACGAGGTGCTCTCCGAGGCGGGACTGCCCTTTGACGCGATGAAACCGCTCATCCGCACCACTGTCGAGAAACTCGACCACTTGACGCCCTCACAGTCCCAAACGGGGCCCGCCGTGCGTCACGATACGCAGGTCATCGACAGCCACTTGGCGATGCTCGACGGTGACAAACACGACATTTACCGCCTGTTGACCGATTCCATCATCAACCGCACTAAAGTCTAACGTCTATCTATGCTTAACAATCTCGATAAATATGATGTGGTACTGGGAAGCAACTCGCCCCGTCGCCGTGAACTCTTGAACGATATGGGCGTGACCTTCAGGGTCGAGGCCATCAAGGGGATTGACGAGACCTATCCCGCCAACCTGCCCGTCGAGGAGGTACCCGTCTATCTCGCTCGCATCAAGGCCGAGGGGCACCCCTTGAAGCCTAACGAACTGCTCATCACCGCCGACACCGTCGTCGTGCTCGATGAAACCGTGTTGGGCAAACCGACAGGCGACGCCGACGCCCATCGTATGCTGCGAGCCCTCTCGGGCCGTGCCCACCGCGTCATCAGTGGCGTCTGTGTCTCCACTGTGGACCGCGTCGAGTCCTTTGCCGACACCAGCATCGTCCACTTTGCCAACCTCACCGACGACGAGATTGACTATTACATCAAGCATTACCGCCCCTTGGACAAAGCGGGTGCCTACGGCATCCAGGAGTGGATTGGCAACATCGGCATCAGTGGCATCAATGGCGACTTCTATAACGTGATGGGCTTGCCCACACGCAAACTATATCAACTGTTGAAAACATTTTAAAACTAAAAGATATGAAAACCAATCTCAAATACCTCTTGTCGATAATTACCGTGGCATTGAGTGCCCTCTGTGGACATGCCACTGGTTCGTTGCCCCAGGACACGGTCTATTTCTACGGCACATGGAATCAGATGCTCGACATGGAGCCAATGACAACACTGCTCAACCCGTATGTTGAAATCTATACGCCATTTGAACTCTTCATCGGGTCCAACGACGAGCGGGTGAATCAGACTATTCGCGAAAATGGCTTTGTGGCCGTCTCGCTGGGGGATAGCATATGGTTTGCCAACAGTGATTATCTCCAGTATGAGTTCACGGGCGATGTGTCCTCCTTCACCAATTTCGTGCCCGTCTTTTTTAACGAGAGGATTGCTTACCTGGTTTATCCCAGCCAGTTGAGTGTCAAGGAAATGCTTATGGGAGAAAGCGAGAGCGAGAACATTGACTATTACTATATTGACTTCAAGTATAAGAATGTGAAAAAGGTGACGCACAATTACTTGAGCAAGTTGCTCGAGGATTATCACGACCTGAAGGTGCGCTACGAGGGCATGAAGGATTACAAGAAGCGCAACATCATCGAGTATTTCTTTATCGAGTACGTTAACCGTGCCACTCAGGATTATATGCGTCCCTCTATCACCGAATACATCGAGTAATCCAATCAATAATGATGCCTCACAATCGCAACCGTTTAATTCTCTTCCTCCTATCGACATTGATGCTGACCGCCTGTTTGCGTGGCGGCCACAGTGCTGGCAACGTCCTTGAGCAGCAGGATTCGGTGATAACCGCTGCCAGGCTGCTCTCGATGGAGCGGGCCGACGACTATACCGTGGTCACGGTGGGCAACCCGTGGAAGGGTGGGGTGCTTCACCGCTATGTGTTAGTGCCGCGGGATTCGGTCTTGCCCAAGGATTTGCCCGATGGAACCCTGGTGCGCACGCCCGTCAGCAACGCGTTGGTCTATTCGTCGGTTCACACGAGCCTGATGCGTGAACTGGGCGCTATCGATGCGGTGCGCGGCGTGGTGGACAGCCAGTACTTCATCGATCAGGACATCATCGACGGCGTTAAGTCGGGCAAGATTGCCGACTGTGGCAACTCGATGAATCCCACCGTGGAGCGCGTCATCAATATGCAGCCCGACGCTATCCTCCTCTCGCCTTATCAGGATGCCAGCTACGGTCAGATTACCAGCCTGGACATCCCCATCATCGAGTGTGCCGACTATCTGGAGTATGACCCGATGGGACGTGCCGAGTGGGTGAAGTTCTATGGCGAGCTGGTGGGAAAACGTGATCAGGCCGACAGCCTCTATCATGCTGTCGTCACTGCCTATAACGAGATGAAAGCCAAAGCTGCTGGGGCCAAGAACCGTCCCACGGTCGTTACCGAGATGGTTATCAATGGCGTGTGGAACGTCCCTGGAGGACAGAGCTACATGGCGCGCATCCTCAATGATGCGGGTGGCAAGTACCTGTGGGCCGATGACGAGAATACGGGGTCGTTGGCACTGGACTTCAACCAGGTGCTCGCTGTGGCCCAGAATGCCGACTACTGGTTCATCAAGTGGACCAACATCAACTCGCTGAAGGACTTGCAGGGCGCTTTTGACCTCAACAAGGAAATGGCGGCCTTCCAAAACAAGCACGTCTATGTCTGCGACACCGACAAGACGCGATTCTTTGACCGCATCCCGTTCCACCCCGAGGTGCTGCTGCGTGAGTTCGCCGCCATCCTGCACCCCGAACTCTTCCCTGATTACCAACCGCAAATGTACCACCACATCAACTGAACTCCTAATTTCTAATTTCTAACTGAATATGTCCAGCAACCGATATATCCTCACCCTGATAGCCCTCACGGCCCTGCTTGTGCTCTTGGCGCTGGCTTGTCTCGTGTTTGGCTCGGTGGATATCCCCGTGAGCAAGATTCTTGACATCCTTGCGGGCAAGGGTAGTGGTAACAAGGCTTGGGACATCATCATCCTGCAATCCCGCATTCCCATGATCATCACCGCCGCGCTGGCGGGTGCCGCGCTTTCGGTCTCTGGACTGCTGTTGCAGACGACCTTTAACAACCCGTTGGCAGGACCTTCCATCCTCGGCGTCTCGTCGGGCGCGGGACTGGGTGTTGCCATCGTCATTTTGGCGTTAGGAGGCTCGCTGGGCGGCATTTTCGGTGAGAGTATGGGCAGTTACATGGCCGTGCTTGTCGGTGCCCTCTTGGGTGCAGGCGTGGTACTGTCGGTGCTCATCGCCTTCTCGGCAATCGTGCGCAGCAACACCATGCTGCTCATTATCGGCATCCTCGTGAGTTACCTCACCTCCAGCGTGGTGCAGCTTCTCAACTCGGTGGCTACCGAGGAGGGCGTTCACAACTACGTCTCGTGGGGATTCGGCAACTTCTCGGGTGTGAGCGTGGCTCAGATGCCAATCTATGCGGGCATCATCATCCTTGCGCTCATCGGGGCGGCCCTCATGGTCAAGCCCCTGAATGCCCTCTTGCTCGGTACCCGATATGCCCGCAATCTGGGCATCAATGTGTCCCGCACGCGCAACATCCTGCTGCTCATCACGGGAGTGCTCACCGCCGTTGTGACGGCCTTCTGTGGTCCCATCGGCTTTATCGGACTCGTGGTGCCCCACATCGCGCGCATGACGTTGGGCACAAGCAACCATTCACGTCTCGTTCCTGCCACCATACTGGCGGGAGCCGACATCGCCCTGTTGTGTGCCGTGGCAAGCGTGAGCAACCCTCACGGCATCATTCCCATCAATGCCATCACGCCCATCATCGGCGTGCCCATTATCCTGTATGTCATCCTTAATCGACGCCGCATTCAATATTTTAACTGATGAACAACGAGAACACCATATTTCAAACGCATGACCTCGCGGTGGGATACCGCAACGCTAAGCAAGTGGTCACCTTGCTGCAACACTTGAATCTTGTGCTTGAGAAGGGCAAGTTAGTTGCCCTGCTCGGGCAGAACGGAGCGGGCAAGTCAACCCTCCTGCGCGCCCTCACCTGTGACGAGCGCCCCTTGTCGGGAACCGTCGAGGCAGGTGGCAAGAACCTGCATGACATGAGTCAGAAAGACCGCTCACGCCTCATCGGGCTCGTCTCGACCGAGCGCATCCAGGCGGGCGCCCTCACCGTTAGGGAACTCGTCGGCCTCGGCCGCCAGCCTCACACGGGCTTCCTGGGACGCCTCGACGACGAGGATCGTGCCATCGTCGAACAGGCAATGGTGGATTCAGGCATCATCGGCAAGGCCAATGACTACATGGCCTCACTGAGCGACGGCGAGCGCCAGAAGGCGATGATTGCCCGCGCCCTGGCACAGCAGACGCCCATCATCATCCTCGACGAGCCCACCGCCTTCCTCGACGTGGCAAGCCGCATCGAGACCATGCGCCTGTTGCAAACCCTGGCACACGACCGTGGTAAGGCCGTGCTTCTATCCAGCCACGACATATCCCAGTCCCTCATGCTTGCCGACGAACTCTGGCTCATCACCACCGACCGCCAAGTCCTCACTGGCACCCCCAAGCAACTGGTATCTGACGGCGCCATGGACCACCTCTTCACCAACCGCGACATCCACTTCAACCCCACCATCCTCGACTACTCCTTCTAAATCCCCCATAATCCCGCCCCAGTACACCCCCGCAGCAGCCGTTTCGCCCCCTGCTGTCCCTCGGCTGCTGTCCCTCGCCTTCAGTCCCGTGCGGCGGCTCCGTCGCCGTTACCCCTTGTAGTGCGCCATTTTTCCTTCCATTTTTTTGTTAATGAATAGAAAATGTTGTATCTTTGCGAGATGTGGTAGTATCTATTTTATCTGTCACATTTATAAAACAAAAGGAATGGGTGTTTTTGCTATTTCCAACTTTGCAAAATTCTGTCCTCTCACCCCGTCCTATTGTTACCATACCCTAACTATTAACACTGCCGGACCTGATGAGGACCAGCTGCGGCTCAAAAAACTTGAATGCATATGAAAAGATTTATGTTTGGGGTATTGATGGCTGTATTAGTCATCCCAGTGATGCAGGCAGACGGGCCTGAATCATTTATGATGCATCGTGGTTCCAAGGCCAAGTCACATGCCACTCTTGTGAAAAGCGAGAAATTTGGTGCCAAGCACAGGATGTCCAAAGGTTCTACGTATTGGGACTTTGAGGACGCAAGCCAGCTCGATGACTGGACGTTTGTTGACAACGATGGCGATGGATTCAACTGGGAGTATCACAACAACTACGGTCTTGAGTATGGTCTCATGAGTTGTTTTAGCGGCGATGGCATGATGAGATCCCTGAGCTATTCCCTGGAAGAATCAAGTGTCCTTTTCCCCGACAACTGGATGATTTCACCTATAGTTGAATTGGGCGGCACCCTGAGGTTTTGGTCGAGGGGACAGGATCCTGTTTTCTGTCAAGAGGTATTTGCTGTTTACGTTTGCGTTGGCGACCCAACCGACCTCGACAACTTCATTAAGATTTCTCCGGACTACAAAGCTACAGACGAATATTTACAGTACAAGTTCGACTTGACTCCCTATCAGGGCCAGATGGGCTGCTTCGCTATCCGTCACTACAATGTTAGCGATATGTTCATGCTCAACATTGACGACGTTTGGCTGGACACCAACGAAGTCTGTGTTCCTGATCCCACAACCCCCGAAAACCTGACAGTGGTGCCTACAGCTGAAACTGCTCTTGTTTCTTGGGTAGAATATGACGATAGCCGCTGGAATCTCCGCTACAGGGAATATCATCACCAGTATTTCTGGATTTTTGACTCTTCGGCTGGTGCCGATGATTGGATTACCATCGATGCTGACGGTGATGGCTACAACTGGAATATCGGACCCCAAAATGGTAATATTGTGTTTTATTCTGAGAGCGATCATAACGGTATGTACTTGAGACCTGACGATTGGCTGATTTCGCCCGAGGTGCCGCTGAATGGTGAGTTATTGTTTAGGGCAAAGTCCTTCTCGCCACAATTCTTCGACAATTTTGCTGTATATGTAACCACAGGCGATGTTAATGATATCAGTAGCTATGTCCTGATTAGTAGTGAGTTAATAGCCGCTCCCTATGATGAGACACAGTTCATCTTTGACTTGGGACAGTTTGGTGGCCAGATGGGTCATTTCGCTATTCGTCACTATGATAGCAATGACTTATACGGCCTGTCAGTTGATAACATTTTGCTTAATCTACCCGGAGAGGAACCCTTTGAGTGGAATTATGTTTACGACCTGAATGCCACCAACTGCACTATCGAGGGGCTGACTCCCGAGACCAACTATGAAGTACAGGTTCAGGCCTTAAATAATAATAACGTTGAGAGCTCGTGGACCGAATCCGTCCTGTTCACCACTCTGGCCGGAGAACTGCCTCCAATCACTCCGGCCCCCAATATGAATTTTGGTGAAGAAATTGATGATAATGGCCTTAACCATGGCATAGTTGTTATTGAACCAATCGAGGGCTGCGATATTTATTATCGCATCGGGGTTAGTGATGATAATGGAGAATGGGTGTTCGGCGATTGGATGGAATACTTAGAGCCCATTAATTTCAACGAACCCGGTTACTACCAAATTGAGGCATACGCAATTACTGATGGCAGCGAGGAATCTCCTCACGTCAGCATATTCTTTGTTTTCAGTTACAACCCCACTTGGTATGATCAGTGGTTGATACTCAAGGATAAAAATGGAAATCTGAATTGGAACAAGTTGGAACAGGATGTTGATGGAAACTACGTGACAACCGTCACCCTGGACTATGCTACCTACGGTGGTTATCGTCCTGGTATTGACCCTGTTCGCCAAGTGTCATTCTACTATATGTTAGTTGGCGACCAATTTGGCGCCGATGAGCCCATGAAGCAGACCCAATTAGGAAATGCTACGGCAAATCCCTTGGAGTTGATGTCTGGCAATGATTACACCTTACCCGTTGGCTATACTTACACTTTAGGGGTAACTAACATGGACGGATATTACTATGTATTTGCTGCTCAGGGAACTAAAGTGGATGGCAATCCAGCTGACTATGCCGACGATGTCACCTCTTATATGGGTGATGCTGATGGCGACGGTGTGATTACCATCACCGATGTGGTTAGGATTATCGATTACATACTGAGTCCTGATGACACCATTATCGACCTATATGGGGCAGACTGTAACAATGACGGTGTTGTCTCCATCTCTGATGCCGTTGCCTTAATTGACTATATCTTGTATAAGACCTGGTAACTCAAGAGGATGACAATTAGTCCTTTTTAGCACTACGACGGGCTGTTCTTTATGATAAAACGGCCCGCCCCTGCGCCCCTGCTATCCCGTGGGCGGCGGCTTCGCCGCCGTTACCTTGTAGTACGCCATTTTTTCTCCCATTTTTTTGTTAATGAATGGAAAATGTAGTAACTTTGCAGCATGAGTTAGTATAATTATTAAACTTGTTTGCTTATGAAAAAATTACTGTTTTTATTCCTGATGCTGACGACCGCCAGCATCATGTGGGCTAATGAAGTAACTCCCATGCCCGAGATTTCCTACTATGACACTGGCGAATCGGTTGTCGTCACCGCTACCGGTTATGGGCACATCTGCCTCTATTGGGATGACATGTTGATGGCCGAGGGAGAAGACGGGGCTTTATGGGAGATTCCTTACGGTGAAGACCCTGAAGGTGAAGAATTCGGCATCGCTGCCACCGCTCAAGAAGAAGGTAAAGAAGTCAGCGACTATGCCCTCGCAACCGTCTACGTTCCCGGCAAGCAACAGTACCAGACTCCTGCTCCCGAAATTTACGCCGAATTGACCGATGACGCTTTAGTTCTCTATGCTTATGGTGAAGGCATCGTTACCCTGTACATCCAATTTATTGATAATTTCACAGGGAATATGACCACCGAGAGCTTCACTGACGAGAATGAGGTGATTTTTTCCATTGAACGTGCCGAAGAAGATACCTACATCAACTTTTGGGCTACGGCTCAGGCCGATGAAAACGCATATCTTGGCACCACTAATACAGAATACTATTTCCTTATCCCAGCTAAGGAAAATTCAGAACCAGACCCTCACTATATTGATAATTGGGTAGTCTTTATTGACAGGAATGGAGAAGAGAATTGGTTCGAGCTTTATAAAGGTTCCGATGGTAGCTACACGGCAACTCTCGCCCTTGACTATGCCACCTATGGCGGCTACCGTCCTGGCATCGATCCGGTGCGGCAAGTACCCTTGTACTTTATGATAGACGGCATGAGGTATGGCGCCGCTGATGACAATACGGAAGTAGTTATCGGTAATTTGATGGCAAATCCCCTGTCTGAGTCTGACGGAAATTATACCCTTCCTGTTGGTTACAACTACACGGTAGGTGTCTATTTTGATTGGGAGAATGGATTTTATGTCTATGCTGCTAAAGGTTCCCGACTGCCAGGCGATCCTTCGGAGTATGCCGATGATGATGCCTTGCGAGGGGATGCTGACGGTGACGGCGCGGTATCTATCGCCGACATAGTTCTTATCGTCGATTACCTGCTCAACCCCAATACTACCGAAATCAATCTTGTGGGTGCCGACGCCGACTTGGACGGCGCGGTATCTATCGCAGATATTGTGGCCATCGTTGACTATATGTTGGCAGCGACCTGGTAACTCAAGAGGATGACAATTAGTCCTTTTTAGCATCACGACGGGCTGTTCTTTATGATAAAACGGTCCGTCGTCATTGTTGTATGCAATCGTCTGTGGATGAGTTATTTGCATGTTATGTTGCATGATTGGTGAGGGCAATTAATGCCTTGAAAATTTGGTCAATTCAAATATTTGGCTTACCTTTGCACTACAAACCAATTACTAACAACTTATGCTAAGACGATTTTTTTTAGCGCTTGCTGTTGTGATTGCTGTGTCTGCCGTGGGGCAGGATTTTAAGTTGCATGCCACCAAATATCACCCGGGACAGGGTGGTGCTGGTTGGGTAACAGCAAGTGGAGACCGAATCAATTATGATAAGTTGAAAAACTATCAGATTCGATGGGTCGCCCTCTCGCATGACATGTTCAAGCAACATGGATTCAAAATGGGCGATGTGATTATTGTGGAGAGTGAGTCCACGCCGTCCCTCAATGGTGAGTGGGTGGTTAAGGACAAAATGGGTCCCAGATTGCGCAAGCGCATCGATTTTCTCACTCCCAGAGGTGACAAGTACAACTTCCGTAACGGAGCCGTCACCATTCGTAAGAAGAGATCTGAGCGAGCTCAATAATTAATGAGTTCCCTTTTTAAAGAAATGAAGATGACGAGACAGAAAAACCTGCCTCGTCATCTTCATAATAACTATGTCCTAATCCAAATAGATTTTAGAGATATTTCTCAATTTCACTGTTCTTGGCTTGGGTGTAGGTAACGGAATAACCAGCCTGGCTGACGATTAATTGTTTGCCCTTGATCTGGAATCTCACGCTATACGTGTCAACTTCACCATCGTAGTTTTCGGTAATGGTGATGACGTCACCGTTCACGGTGTAGGTTCCTTTTACTACTTCAACTTCGGTCTCACCATCCTCAGTATAGATTTCAACGTTGTTGAATTTGCCGTCCTTGGTGAATTGAATAAGCGAAGTGTAGCTGTAACCGCCTTCGGTACCAGTCATTTTCCAGGTTCCAACGAGGTCTGCATTGGTGCTCTCGGGTTCGTCTTTGTCATCACCACATGCGGTAAGTCCCAAGGACAGGATAGCCATGATCATGGCCATGGATAAAAACAAAAATTTTTTCATTGTGATTGTGATTGAAATTAAAAGTTAATAAATAAACATTGTATTATTTGCAAAGATAGCACGATGGTTTCACACTTTGCTCAGATGCAGGAAATATCTTGACGGATTTTATCGTTTTCGGTAGTATAAGATGACAAACACCAGCTTGAAATGATGAAGTGGCCAGTTTTTGATATACTGGACGCCACAGCGCGTGGCGTTGTCAAGCACATTTTATTCGGTAATGGGGAATGCGGCCTGATGCCTGTTCAGCGCCTTGAGGGCTGCCTGCACAGTGTTGTCGTTGCGGTTTACGATGGCAGAATAGGCATCTGGGCCGAAGATGTCGTGGGCGATAATTGACTTGATCTTGGTCAAAATGCGGTCACGAGACTGGTTGATGTAGTACCATCGCGGAAGTATGCCGGCTTCAGAGGCAAATCCGGCAAATTCTTTGATAATGTCATTATCGATTGGCGTCGTACGCAGGAATTGCTTGTAGTCGCTCATTTGCTCAAGGGTCGAGCGGTTTTTCTCACAATAGGTGAAGGCAAAACGCTGTAACAGACCAGCATTTTCAACATCAATGTAGTAATTGGTGATTCCTGCCGTGTCGCGAGCGACAAAGACGTCGGGGATGATGCCGCCACCGCCATAGACGGTGCGGCCATGCCGCGTGGTAAATATCTGGCTCTTGTCAATCCTTATGCTGTCTCGGTTGTAATATTCGCCGTGCTTTAAGCGTTCCAGCAGTTCGTCTTCATAGCGGGTCTCGGCATGCTTGAAATCCTTCTGGATGCAACGGCCGCTTGGGGTGTAGTAGCGGGCTACGGCGAGTCGGATGGTACTGCTGTCGGGCAGAGTGAAATCGTTCTGCACCAAGCCTTTGCCAAACGAACGGCGCCCCACGACGAGGGCTCGGTCATTGTCCTGTAGCGCTCCGGCAAAAATCTCGCTGGCGCTGGCGCTGTACTCGTCGATAAGGACCGCAAGCTCGACATTCTGGAATTGCCCTTTTCCGTCACTTTTATATTGATGATTGTACTGCTTGCGCCTGCCGCGTATGGTGACAATGGGCTGTCCTGCCGGCAAGAACTCGTTAGCCATGAGCATAGCAATCTCCATATAGCCCCCACCATTGCCTCTCAGGTCAATCATGAAGCGCTTGGCGCCTTGGGCTTGCAACTGGGTTAAAGCCTGCACAAATTCTTGATGGGTGTTGCGTTCAAACTGGTTGACTTTGACATATCCTATGTTCTTGTCGAGCATGTAGTAGGAATCTAAGGTTTTCTTTATAATCCTGTTGCGCGTCACAGTGAAGTCAAGAATTTTGGGATAGCCATGGCGTTTCACGCTCAACGTGAGCTGGCTCCCATCGGGCCCACTCAAGAGTTTGAAGACCTCGCCTAAGGTTTTCTTGATGTCGGCAGCGGGTTGCCCGTCAATTTTCACGATACAGTCACCAGGCAGGATGCCTGCGATATCGCTTGGACCGGCAGGAACGATGCATTCAACATGTATCGTGTCGTTGAAGATGATGAGGACAACGCCGATGTCAGGAATCACGCCATCGGGATGATCTTTGGATATCTTGGATACCTTCGCGTCAAAGTAGCTGGTGTGGGGATCCAGTCCTCTCAGGATGAGGGGAATGCTCCTCTCCATGAGCTGATCGGGACTCACGGTGTCCACATACTCTCGCATGATGAGGTCGAGGATGGCATTGACTTTGGGGTCGGTGACGCCAAACTTTGACGTGCTGTTCAGATACTGACGGTCAATGAGCACACCTGCCCCGAACGCGATCAGAGCGATGGCGATTGCTATCCAGATGGGCAGGCGTGTTTTCATGGTTACCGTTATGTCATTAGTCCATAATCGGGAAGGCAGCTTTGTGCTTGTTCAGCGCTTTCAGGGCGGCCTGAACGGTCTTGTCTTGGCGGTTCAAAATCGGGTAGAGCGCCTCGTTGCCAAAGATGTCGCGCGCTATCAGCGCCTTCAGGTTGGTCACAATCACGTTCTGTGACTGGTTGATGTAGTACCATCGCGGCGGAATGCCGTTAGCGGCGGCAAAGTCGGCAAAGTCTCTCGTCAACGCCTCATCGCTCGGGGCGGTGCGCAGGAACTGGTTGTAGTCTTCGAGTTTGTTGAGCGCGGCGCGGTTGTTGTTGCAGTAATTGAAGGCATAGCGTTGCAGCAGGCCAGCGTTCATCACCTCGATATAGTAGCTCGAGATGCCGCTGGTGTCGCGGGGAACAAACAGGTCAGGAATGATGCCCCCACCGCCATACACGGTGCGGCCGTGCAACGTCCTGTACACCTTGCTCTTATCGATTTTAATGCTGTCGCGGCTGAAGAGTTCGCCATTCTTGCGGTAGCGGTTCAGCATCTCTTGCTCATAGTCCTTGTAATCCTTCTGGATGCAGCGGCCGCTGGGGGTGTAGTAACGGGCGGTCGTCAGGCGGATGGCACTGCTGTCGGGCAGCACAAATTCCTTCTGCACCAAGCCCTTACCGAACGAGCGGCATCCCACAATCAGGCCACGGTCATTGTCCTGCAGGGCTCCGGCAAAAATCTCGCTGGCGCTGGCGCTGAACTCGTCGATGAGCACTGCCACCTCGGCATCCTGGAAGGATCCGTTGCCGTCGCTCCACACTTCACCATCGTCACGTTTGTAACGGCCCTTGGTGAACACGATGGGCTGGTCGGCGGGCAGGAACTCGTTGACCATCAGCACCGCCATCTCCATAAAGCCGCCGCCGTTGCCGCGCAGGTCTATCATATAACGCTTGGCACCTTCTTCCTGAAGGCTCGCCATCGCGGTGATAAATTCGTCATAGGTGTGGCGCCCGAACTGGTTCACCTTGATGTATCCCGTGTTCTTGTCAATCATGTAGAAGGCGTCCACGGTATTGACGGGAATGTCGCCGCGGGTCACGGTAAAGTTCAGCAACTTGCTGGAACTTTGGCGCTTAATGCCCAATTTCACCTTGGTGCCTTTGTTGCCGCGCAGGCGCTTCATCACCTCGCCGTTGGTCATCTTGGAACCGGTGGCGACCGAGTCGTCAATCATGACAATCTTGTCACCCGCCATCAGTCCCACTTTCTCGCTGGGACCGCCGGGAATGACCTCCACAACGCCGATAGTGTCGTTGACCATGACAAACGAGATGCCGATGCCGCTGAACGAGCCGTTCAGGTCCTCGGTGGACGCTTTAAGCTCATCGGTGCTGAAGTAGTTGGTGTGGGGATCCAGCTTGCTCAGGATTTGAGGGATGCTCATCTCGATGAGGTCGTGCATGTTGGTCGTGTCAACATAGTCCTGCGCAATCAGGTTAAGGATCGCGTTGAGTTTGCGGTCGTTTTCGGCAACAGGCTTGTTGGCGGCGAAACGACTGCCTATAAAGATGCCCACCACCACCGCCGCGGCTATGGCGAGGGGTAACCAGATGGGTTGACGTGTGGACTTCTGTTTCATCGGTTTAAAAGAATTCTCCAATTCCTAATTCCTAACTTCTAACTCCTAACTTTTAACTGACTCTCGTGCCACTTCCTGATAATGGCTCTCGCTGTTCTCGACGGTGATGGGCACTTGCTCATACTCGCCGTCACGCTTCCACAGGTGAATCACCTCGATGCCCGCGCGGCACAGCAGGTCAACACCGTCGTGCATGCGGTAATACTCGCCGAACACCACGCGCCGGATGCCGGCCTGGATGATAAGTTTGCTGCACTCCATGCAGGGCGAGGTGGTGACATACAAGGTCGCGCCGTCGCTGCTGTTGTTGCTGCGGGCCACCTTGGTGATGGCGTTGGCCTCGGCATGCAGCACATAGGGCTTGGAGTGGTCGGCGTCTTCCTCACACACGTTCTCAAACCCCGAAGGCGTGCCGTTGTAGCCGTCACTGATGATCATCTTGTCCTTGACCAGCAACGCGCCCACTTGGCGGCGGCGGCAATATGAGTTTTCGGCCCAAATCTGCGTCATGCGCAGGTATCTGGAGTCGAGTATCAACTGTTTTTTCTCGCGAGAGTCCATTCGTATCACTTTTAATCGGCAAAATTAGTGATTTTTTTGGCTATTATTGCTTCATCAGCCGTTTTTCTCAAATAAAAAGTAATTTTTTTTCATTTCCACGACTAACCGTTCACCCAATCCCTGATCCACTCCCCATCAATAATCGGCCGATCTCGGCCGATAAAAAGAAGATAAATTGTTTTGATTTCTTGCTCGCTCCAGCGAGCTATCCCATTTTAGGGGAAGCTTATTGTGGCGACGGTGAAGTGTGAAAAATAGGTAAGAATCTACCAAATTAGGTTAAATCCTATGTAATGAATGCAACATTTTTGCCCATTCTACGTCTAATATATAAATTTGCAAAAACTAATGAGATTATTTACTTATTTATTCACTAATATGAAAAAAAGTGTTTTGATGATGACCCTGCTGGCAGGTCTTTTGCTCGTGAGCAGTTGTGCCAGCAAGAAGGATTTGGAGGATTGCCGTCAGCGCAATCAGGGAATGATAGAATCCCTCAAGGAGATGAATGTCAATTATCAGGGTGCAAAGGAGCAGTTGGCGGCCGCCAACGCACGCGTCTCCTCGCTCGAGCAGCAGCTGTCCGAGTCTAAGGCCGCTTATGAGCGCCTGCAGCAGTCTCTCGACAAGAGCCTCGTCAATTCCAGCCAGAGCAACGTTTCCATCGAGAAGCTCGTGGACCAGATCAACGAGAGCAACCAGTATATCCGTCACCTCACCGACCTCAAGACCAAGAGCGACTCGCTCAACCTGGCGCTGACCAACAAGTTGACACGCTCCCTCTCCAAGGAGGAACTCAAGGATGTGGACGTGCAGGTGCTCAAGGGTGTGGTTTATATCTCCCTGGCCGATAACATGCTCTACAAGAGCGGCTCCTATGAGATCAGTGACCGCGCCGCCGAGACCCTGTCCAAGATTGCCAAGATTATTAACGACTACGAGGACTATGATGTACTCATCGAGGGTAATACCGACGATGTGCCCATCTATCGTGAGAACATCCGCAACAACTGGGACCTCTCCTGTCTGCGCGCCTCTTCGGTCGTACAAGCCCTCCAGAACGACTACGGTGTCAACCCCAAGCGCTTGACCGCCGGCGGACGTGGTGAGTACAACCCCGTGGCCACCAATAGCACAGCGACCGGCAAGCAGCGCAACCGCCGCACCCAGATTATCATCACCCCCAAACTCGATCAGTTCCTCGAACTCATCGACGATGCCCCCGAAGACTGACACAACCCAGTTAACAGTTAAAAGTGAACAGTGAACAATTGGCATCCGCACCCCTACAATAACAGGCGTGCGGATGCCATCTGTTTGCTAACTGTTCACTATTCACTGTTAACGGTTAACTATTAACTGTTCACTATTAACTGTTCACTCTTCACTGTTCACTGTTCACTGTTCACTGTTCACTGTTAACTGTTCACTGTTAACTGTTCACTGTTAACTGTTCACTGTTAACTGTCTTTACTTTTTCTCTTCTTGAAACGTCTATAGTGTGTAATTGATTCACAAATGATGACAAGACAAGAGACTGAGATATTATTCAAGACCCATTACTCGGCAATGTATCGCCTGGCGATGTCGCTCCTCTATGACGAGGACGAGAGCAAGGACGTCGTCAGCGATGTCTTCGCCTCACTGCTCGATGGCAGCATGACGTTCAGCAGCGACAATGCCCGCGGCTTCCTGTTGACCTGCGTGCGCAATAGCTGCATCAACGTGATTCGGCACAAGCGGGTGAAGGAGCGCTTTGCAGGCTTGTACTGCACGTCTGGTGAGCCCTTGACCGATGGCCCCGACGACACGATGATGCTTGCCGAGTTGCGGGACTATATCAACAAGCACCTGCCGCCCCTCACCTGCCGAATCTTCACCCTGCGCTACTTGCAGGACATGACCTGCCAGCAGGTCGCCGACGCTGTGGGCGTGAGCCGTGTGACGGTTCATCATCACTTGTCTCAGTCATTGGAAAAAATCAATGCCTATTTCAACAACTCAAAACTATAGACGCAATGGAACAGAACGACAACATCCGTCTTTTGCTCGACATGCACGAGCATCCTGAGAATTACACCGACGAGCAGTTGGCAGCCATGCTCGATGATGAAATGCAGGAGCAACTGGCTACGGCCAAGCGCGCCATGACCGATATCCCTGAGCCTGATGTCGATGCCGAGTGGCAACGCTTTGAACAGGAGCATTTCGCCCCGGTGAAAAATCGTCGTTGGCTCAAAGTAGCCGCTATGATTGCCGGCGTACTCATGCTCTCGGCTTTCACCTATGCCGCCATCCATGCCGTGCGCCACAACGCCGTTGATAAAGCCAAAGAACCCACCGAGACCGTCGCCCCCGAGTCGCAGACCGAATCAACCTTAGGACCTCGCCAAGGCGTGGCCGATACTGTAGCAGTAGTGGAGGGCAACCCCGTCGTGTTCGACAATCAGCCATTAGACCAGATGATGGAAAACATAGCGCCCCACTACGGCATGCAGGTCGAGTTCCGCAACGAGGACGCCCGCGCGCTGCGCTTCTATTTCGTGTGGCAGCCCGATGAGGACCTGGATGCGACGCTGGAGCGCCTCAACCTGTTCGAGAGTGTAAATATCAGCAAGGAGGGCAATACAATCGTGGTGGAATGATGGCAAGGCGCATGATTTTTATCGTGGCATGCTGGTGCATCGCCACGGCTGTCTTTGGGCAGCGGGTGACGCGGTCGTTCAATGACGTGTCGATGAGCGAGGCACTCAAGTGGCTCAACGAGCGGGGTGGGGAATACAACATCAGTTTTCTCTACAACGAGTTGGAGGACTTCAGGGTGACGACCTCGGTCAAGAACAAGTCG